>JAYVHB010000036.1:0-20897 GCA_043771555.1 Flavobacterium sp.
ACTTTAAAGTTGGTTTTGTACTTGGAAGTTCGGTCTTTAATTTATACATTTGGCTAACCAAATCCCCAACTGACGCCAAGCCACGAGACGTTGGCAGAAACCCGATAGCTACACAAACCGCTAAAAAAACCGCTAAAAAACAAAACAATAAATCCAAAAAAACTACATTTGCATTATGAAAAAATTTTGGGTTTTATTTTCACTTATACTACTAACGCTTTCGGTTTATCTCTGTAGCGATAGCGAAGAATGTAAAACCAAAATAATTACTGAAGTTTCACAAAACACCGACCACGAAAAACACAATCACGAAACCGAACAATGTCCGCCATTTTGCTCTTGTGCGTGTTGTGGAGTAAATGTTTTTCAATTCCAAAATCCAGTTTATAGTTTCAAAAAAGAATTTGTTTTCTATAACCAAAAGAAGAAAATAAATTTTTACTCATTTATCTACAACAAAAAAATTGCTGATAAAATTTGGCAACCACCAAAAATTAGTTAATAAATGTGCTTCGCACAAAAAAACTTACGATGCTAACGCATCGAAAGTCATTATTTTATTAATCTAAATTTTAATTCAAATGAAAAATTATTTGTTATTACTGACTATATTATGTGGACTAAATTCCACTTTTAGTTAAAATACATTCAAAACAATTGTAAAAGATAGCATTACAAACCAAAAAATTAGTGGTGTAAATGTTACAGTTAAAGGAACTCAAATTGGTGCAAGTTCCAACGAAAATGGCGAAATTGAAATCGCAAATATTCCTGACGGAAAACAATTATTTGTGTTTTCTTTTATTGGTTACAGAACTTTGGAAATAGAAATTGATTTTCCGCAAACCAAAATAATCGAAACCATTTTATTGCAAGAAGACAACAGCCAAGAATTAGAAGAAATTGTGGTTCAAGGAACAAGAAACAACAGAACTTTGTCAAAAATTCCAACTCGTGTAGAAGTTTTAACCGAAGAAATTGATGAAGCCGCAACAATGGATCCGAGTAAAGTGGCGCATTTATTGACACACAGTACAGGAATTCAAGTACAACAAACTTCGGCAACAAGCAATACTGCAAACGTAAGAATTCAAGGTCTTGATGGTCGATATACACAAATGTTAAAAGACGGTTTTCCATTATACGGCGGATTTTCAGGAAGTTTGAGCATTATGCAAATTCCACCTTTAGATTTAAAACAAATTGAGTATATAAAAGGTTCGGCATCTACACTTTATGGTGGCGGAGCAATTTCGGGACTAATCAATTTAATTTCAAAAGAACCAACAAGCGAAGAAACAATTTTGCACCTAAACGGCTCGCAAATTGGAGCGTTTGACGTAAATATGTTTACCAGTAAAAAGTATGAAAAAATTGGTTTTACACTTTTGGCACAACGAAATGCTCATAAAGCATTTGACGCTGACAAAGACGGATTTACAGATATGCCAGAATTAGAAAAATTTAATTTCAATCCGAAATTAGTTTTTTATCTAAGCGGAAAAACTAATTTAAGTGTTGGCGGAACTTTTACAACCGAAAAAAGACAAGGTGGCGATACAAAATTATTGAAAGACGAAACAGCAACAAGTTCCAATTTTTACAAAGAAAAAAACGAAGTAAGCCGCATTACAACGCAAACCAAATTTGAACATAAACTATCTGAAAACAAAACAGTTGCTTTTAGAAATTCGTTTAATGTGTTTGACAGAAGTTTGTTTATTACACCCAACTTTATTGACGGAGAATACAAATTTGCAGGAAAACAAGTATCGTCATTTTCTGAAATGTCATATTTGTACAAAAAAAATAAAAATTCTTTAATTTCAGGTTTAAACTTTTATACAGACGATTTCAAGGAAACTCAATTACAAAGTGCTACTTTAAGAAATGAAAATTATCAAACTCTTGGAGGTTTTGCTAACTATACCTTTGATATTGGCGAAAAAATTTCTTTAGAAACAGGATTAAGAGCCGATTATGTTTTTAACGAAAAACTATATTTATTGCCAAGAGTATCAGCACTTTTCAAATGGACTGACAAATTAACAACAAGAATTGGTGGTGGTTTAGGCTACAGAAATGCAAGTATTTTTAATCAAGAAGCTGAATTATTAGGGTACAAAAATGTTTTAGCCATAAACAGAAATACAACAAAAGCAGAACAATCTTATGGAGGAAATGCTGACATTGGTTATAAAATTAATTTAGGAAATAAAATGACTCTAAACTTTAACCAAATGTTTTTTTATACTTATCTTGACAAACCATTGGTTTTGCAAAACAATGGTTTAAATTTTGAGTTTCAAAATGCAAACGGTTATACAAAAAGTGCTGGTGCAGAAACATTTTTTAAATTTATTATTCGCGATTTTACTTGGTTTGTTGGTTACACATATACAAACGCTACAAATCATTTCAACGGAACAAAATCAAATGTTACATTAACACCAAAACACAGTTTAAAAGGAGATTTATTATACGCATTGCCAGGTAAATGGAGAATTGGAGTTGATTACGAATTAAAAAGCAGTCAAACTTTGAGCAACGAAAAGCTAACCAAATCGTTTTGGACTTATGGTGCAATTGTTGAACGTTATTGGAAAAACTTAACTTTTTTTGGAAACGTTGAAAACATTTTTGATTACAGACAAACTAGACAAGAAAGTTTAATTTCAGGACCAAATAATACGCCACAATTTACCGAAGTTTGGGCGCCATTAGACGGATTTGTATTTAACTGCGGAATAAAAATTAAGTTGTAGAATTTTCTCTTTTATTAGAAAATAATCTATTTCTTTAAATTGATTTTTTTTAGCATTAAACAAAAAAAACTAAATCCCTAAATAATTACTAGGACTAATCAACATTAATTCAGATTTAATTTCTTCTGAAATATCAAGTGTTTGTATAAAATTATGAATCGAAATTTTAGTCATCACTTCATTAGTTCTAGTCAATCCTTTCAAAGCTTCATACGGATTTGGATAGCCTTCCCGACGCAAAATAGTTTGTATTGCTTCAGATACAACTGCCCAATTTTTTTCTAAATCTTCAGCGAACTTTGGTTCGTTTAGCAATAATTTGTTCAAACCTTTCAAAGTGGCTTCAAAAGCGATAATTGTATGCCCAAAAGGAACACCGATGTTGCGCAAAACTGTACTGTCGGTCAAATCGCGTTGCAATCTTGATAAAGGTAATTTAGCCGAAAGATGCTCGAAAATTGCGTTAGCAATGCCAAGATTTCCTTCCGAATTTTCAAAATCTATAGGGTTTACTTTATGTGGCATTGCTGATGAACCAATTTCGCCAGCCTTTATTTTTTGCTTAAAATAATCCATTGAAACATAGGTCCAAATGTCTCTATCTAAGTCAATTATAATAGTATTAATTCGCTTCAAAGCATCAAAAAATGCGGCAAAATGATCGTAATGTTCTATCTGCGTTGTCGGAAACGAATGGTGTAAACCTAATGTAGTTTCTACAAAATCAGCTCCAAACTTACGCCAATCAATTTGCGGATACGCCACATGATGCGCATTGTAATTTCCGGTTGCACCACCAAATTTTGCAGCAAAAGGAATGTTAAATAACAAACGTATTTGCTCTTCCAAACGTTCTACAAATACCAAAATTTCTTTTCCTAATCGTGTTGGTGACGCTGGTTGACCGTGAGTTCTAGCCAACATTGGGATGTCCTTCCACTCGATCGCTAATTCTTTTAATTTCGAAATTAATTCGATCAACGATTTCAAATATACTTCTTGAAATGCTTCTTTTGTAGATAACGGGATTGCAGAATTGTTGATATCCTGAGATGTTAACCCAAAATGAATGAACTCTTTATATTTTGATAAACCTAAAACTTCAAATTTTTCTTTGATAAAATATTCTACCGCTTTTACGTCGTGGTTCGTTGTTTTTTCGGTTTCTTTTATCCAAAGTGCGTCTTCGGTTGATAAATTTTTATAAATATTTCGTAAACTTTCAAAAACAGATTTATCAATCTGACTTAATTGTGCCAACGGAATTTCGCATAACGCTATGAAATATTCAACTTCGACCAAAACACGATATTTAATCAATGCTTCTTCCGAAAAATATGCAGAAAGGCTTTTGGTTTTACTTCGATAACGCCCGTCAATTGGGGAAACTGCGTTTAATTCTGTTAGTTGCATGTATTGTTGTAGTTAGCTGTAAAGATAGTTATTTGTTGTGGGTTTTCAGATGTGACTAAACATTATTTTGTCATTTCGACGAAGGAGAAATTACAACTAGTAATAAAAATTATACAATTTCTACTTCGTCGAAATGACAAATTGAAATAATTATTTAATCTTCATAATTTCTTTCTGAACAGTTTTCATTCCTTTAGTACCAACTGCTTCAATAATTTTCAAATGCAAAGGCGCATCTCTAATTACAGCAGGTTTTGGATCAATATAATATATTGGACAATCGTTGGGTGCATAATGCATAAGGCTCGCCGCTGGATATACTTGCAACGAAGTGCCAATAACGATCACAACATCAGCGTTTGCAATGATTTCGACTGCTTTTTCTAAGGCAGGTACCATTTCGCCAAACCACACAATATGCGGACGAAGTTGAACTCCTTTGGTATCAAAATCGCCAATTTCAAGATCGTCTTCCCAATTGTAAACTTCGATTTTTGTAGTAGCATCACTTCGCACTTTAAGCAATTCGCCGTGCAAATGCAAAATATTGGTGCTTCCTGCTTTTTCGTGAAGATTATCTACATTTTGCGTAATAATTTGTACATCAAAATCGGCTTCCAATTCGGCAATGATTTTATGAGCATCATTGGGTTTTACAGTATGCAATTGCTTGCGTCGTTGGTTGTAAAAATCCAAAACTAACGGTTTGTTTTTGATCCAACCATCATAAGTTGCTACTTCTTCTACATTATGACCTTCCCAAAGTCCGTCGCTGTCGCGAAACGTTTGGACACCACTTTCAGCAGAAACTCCTGCGCCTGAGAGAATTACAAGTTTTTTCATTTGTTTTCAATTATTTCTAAAGTTTGTTTGGCTACTTCATTTACAGTTTTTATATAAAGATTATATTTCCCAATTGGCAAATAATACTTCTTATTTTTGGCTTCTTTTATTTCGATTTTTGAATCTTTTAATTTCCATTTATCAGCAGCTGTTTTGTCTACAGTCAAATCGTATTCGGCTTTATTTAAACCAATTATTGGCGTTAGCTTTTTATTCCAAACTTCAATTCCGTTTTCGGCTGTGATTTTTAGATTTACTTCGTTTGTAGTTTTAGAATAAAACCAAATTTCTTGATTAGTACTACTTGGTTCCGCCCAATTGAAATCTTTTGCACCCCAATTTTTAGAATGATAAACTTTGGTCGTTTCAAACAAAACAACCTCTTTTTTTAGATTTTCATCCGTAAGTTGTTGAATGTTTTTTAAATTTATTTTGTACAACGAGCGTCCGTGAGTGGCAACAATTAAGTCTTTTGCATTTTTCTGAATCACCAAATCATGAACCGCTACATTTGGCATTTCGTTTGAAAAATCTTGCCATGTTAGTCCACGATCTATCGAAATATATAAACCATTATCGGTACCAACATACAAAATATTTGTATTTTCAGAATCTTCAATAATAACATTTACAGAACTTTTCGGCAATTTGTTTGTAATTGATTTCCAAGTAGTTCCGTAATCTTCTGAAACGTAAACATAACTCGTAAAATCATCATTTCTATAGCCATTTAAAGTCGCATAAACACGTTCTTTTTTGTGAATAGATGCTTTGATTCTTGATACCCATAAATTTTGAGGCAAATTATCTGACAATTTTTGCCAAGAAACGCCAGCATCTTTTGAAATCTGAATATTCCCATCATCTGTGCCAACATATAATAATCCGAATTGAAACGGACTTTCGGAAACCGAAGTAATCGTTCCAAAAGGCACATTTCCTTCTACTTTTCCGTTAGTCAAATCGGGCGAAATTACTTCCCAAGAAGCACCCTGATTCATAGAGCGATGCAAAAAATTGGAACATAGATAAATAATATCTTGATTGAATTTTGACAATAAAATTGGTGTTTGCCAATTGAAACGAAGTGGCTTTTCTTTATCATCGCTTTTTGGCGTTATTGATTTTTCTTTATTGGCTTTTCGATCAATTTTGTAATAATTTCCAAATTGATAACCTGTATAAATCGTGTTGCTATCTCGTGCATCAATTTGCACTTGCATTCCGTCGCCACCAAACAAAAAATCATACGGATATTTACCATCTTGTTGCCATCCTAAACTTGGTTCGTAGTCATGTGGTCCTGCCCAAACGCCATTGTCTTGCAATCCTCCATAAACTTTATAATTAGGTTCGTTATCTACATTTACGGCATAAAATTGCCCGACTGCTTGGTTGTTGCATTTGAACCAATTTTTGCCATTATCATACGAGATATTGATGCCGCCATCATTGCCATTGATGATGTGATTCTTGTTTTTTGGATTTATCCAAACCACATGATGATCGGCGTGAACGTTGTCTTTATTGATGGATTCGAAAGTTATTCCGCCATCTACAGAATGCAAAAGCGGTACACCACTAAAATAAATTCGGTCTTTATTGGACAAATCGACGGTAATATCACCAAAATAATAGCCGTAGGAATAAAAACAATCATCAATGAAATTATCATGTGTTTTCTTCCACGTTGCACCAGCATCTTCCGATTTATAGATTTCGGCACCAACGACTTCGGTTTCAAACAAAGCTGCATTGGCATTATCCGGATTAGGTTTTTTGGTATTTGGTCGCATGGCTTGGTTGTCGACAATAGCATAAACAATTTTATCATCAAAAGCAGAAATGCCAATTCTACCAATAAATTCAGAAGTTGGAAACCCTGATTTTTCGTCAACTTTTGTCCAAGAATCTCCTCCGTTAATAGATTTATAAATCCCAGAATTTTTTCCGTTTCCTTTGAAGTTTGAAGCACTTCGTTGGCGTTCCCAAGCGGCGGCAAACATTATTTTTGTATTGTTTGGTGCTGTAGTTAAATCAATAATTCCTGTTTCGTCGTTTATAAACAAGGTTTGTCTCCAAGTTTTTCCGCCATCAATAGATTTATAAATGCCTCGTTCTTGATTTTTTGTATACAAATGACCTAAAACTCCGACTACAATTTCTTGATTATTGCTTGGATTCAAATATATTTTACTAATATGATGACTTTCAGGCAAACCCATATTTTGCCATGTTTTTCCTTTGTCTATAGATTTTATAACGCCAATTCCTGCATACGATGATCGAGACGAATTAACTTCGCCCGTACCAACCCAAATAGTTCCCGAAGCCCAATCGACAGCAACTGAACCACAATTTTGGGTTAAAGCCGAATCCATAACAGGTTCAAAACTATTGCCATTATTGTTGGTATACCACAATCCGCCAGAAGCGTAGGCTACATAAAATTCTTGGGTATTATTCTCATTTACAGCGATATCCACTACCCGACCGCTCATAATAGTTGGCCCAATGTTTTGGAAACTAGTTTGGGAAAAAATATTTTGCTGACTCACAGCGTTGTATTGTAAAATAATAAAAAAACAAAGGATAATTTTCTTCATCTGAAAGTGATTTTAAAATTATATTAAAAAGCGAAGTTACCTAAATGTTTTGCTATTTTTGTCAAAATATTCACAAAAATGGTCGATTTAGATTACTTACATTTCTTAGAAAACATTTTAACTGATAATCGAAAAGAACGATTTTTGGAAGTTTTAAAAACCAGAACCAATCATATTACAGTTGCTGTTGAAGATGTTTTTCAGATGCACAACACAAGTGCGGTGATGCGCAGTTGCGAGGTTTTTGGCGTTCAAGAATTGCATGTAATCGAGCAACGCTTTGGTAAAAAAATTGACAAAGAAATTGCGATGGGTGCCCAAAAATGGGTCGATATACAAGCTTATGAAACGGTTGATGAATGTTTAAAAAAATTAAGAAAAAAAGGCTATCAAATCATCGCTACAACACCTCATGAAAATGATTGTTTGTTAGAAGATTTTGATGTTTCTAAAAAAAGCGCACTGTTTTTTGGCACCGAACGAGATGGATTGTCGCAAGAAATTTTGAATCAAGCCGATGGTTTCTTAAAAATCCCGATGGTAGGATTTACCGAAAGTTTAAATATTTCTGTTTCGGCTGCAATTATTTTACAAAATTTGACGGAACGATTGCGAAAAACCAATATTGATTGGCAATTATCATCAATTGAAATTCTTGAAAAACGTTTGCAATGGGCAAAAAGTACTATTAAAGATATAAATCGGATTGAGAAAAGGTATAATGAAGAAAATATATAGTAATTAACGTTTTTTCAAAACCTTATACTCTTCATAACAACCTGAAATTGCATCGAGAATTTGAAGGTCGTTAGCAGTTTCGGCAAAGGATTCAGAATAGCTGCAACGAGCAAGTATATCTTTAATTTCTTTTTTATCAATTCCAAGCATAACAGCTATGGTTTCTCTATCATAAGTAGATTGGAGAATGCCTCTAATTGAAGCGTCTTTTTTCATTTCTTTAAGTCGTTTTAGTTCTTTGGGTTTTTTACCAAAAAAGTTATACAACATGTCAGCAGGATTAAATAGCGAACCAAGTACTTTCCCAAAAGCAGCTGGTGAATATTCGCCTGCTTCATAGGCTTGATCGAGTCCAGAAATACTGTAGCGATAATCATCACGAGAAGGAATTAGCTTGGAATCTACCTCTAAATATCCAGTAAGCTTGTACGGAAAAATGATTACTTCCTCCAAAGCTATTGCTTTTTCAGTAAGTCGAATTTTTGTGGTATTGCCTTTCAACCAATCGTTGGTTACACGCACTTTAAGCGACTGAAATCCTACCATAGAAACATGTAACGTGTCATTTACGGCAACAACGATCTCAAAAATTCCTAGTTTATTTGTAGCTGTTGCCTTAGCCTTATTGATATTGATTATATTGGCACTAACAATTGGCAATGAAGTATCGTCATTGACTATAAGTGCTTTAACTTTTTGAGAAATAAAATCCTCTTGCGAGAAGCAAAAATTAGAAATCAAAGCAAAAAAGAAGACTGTAAAATATCTCATGTTGGGTTTTAAAACGTTAAAAGTAATAAAACTCAGTAAGATATTGAACAGTCTTCTTTAATTTATAAGAAAATTAACGAATTCGTTTAGCTTTTTCTTGGTCTTTTAGGTTTTGCGGCATCACCAAAACTTTCTGATCTTCTTGGAGCTCTTTCGGAAAAACCTTCACTTCTTGGAGCATCAGAGCGTCTTGCTGGACGGTCTTCAGTTCTATTGAAAGCGCCTGGTTCTCTTCGTGGAGCCGAACTGCGGAAACCGCCTTCTCGTGGTGCTCTATCAGAAAAACCACCTTCTCTTGGAGCCGAACTTCTAGATTCTGATCTTGGTCCAAAACCACCTGATCTTGGTGCAGAACTTCTGTCAGATCTAAATCCGCCACCGCCAGAATTGCTGGAGCCTCTAAAACTTCCTCCAGAACTTCTTCCGTTATGGTCACGACGTCCTGAACTTGAACCTCCGCCGTCATTTTTAGAAATTTCAACGTTGATTCTTCTTCCGTTAAGGTCAAATCCGTTAAGAACTTCCATAACTTTATCAGTATGTTCTGCATCAGTATTAAAGAAAGAGAAACCTTCTTTTACGTCTACTTTAAAGACATCATCACGACCTAAATCTAGCGTTTCTTTCAAGAAATCTTTCAACTGCATCCAATCGAAATCATCACGAGATCCAATATTCACAAAATAACGAGTTGCTCCATTATTGTTGTTTTCTCTTGGCGCACGTTCATCACGATCACGTCTTTCAGAACCTGAAGATTGCGATGAAATATCTCTGTTTTTCTTGTAATAATTGATAAAACGATTAAATTCTACCGAAACCATTTTCTTGATTAATTCTTCTTTCGATAAATCTTCCAAAACGCTATTAATTGCTGGCAAATAGTTGTCAATTTCGTGATCTACTTCGGTATCTTTTATTTTGTTTGCCAAATGCAATAATTGTATTTCGCAAATTTCTATTCCTGACGGAATTGTTTTTTCTTCAAATTTTTGTTTGATGATTCTTTCGATCGACGAAATTTTACGAATTTCGCTTTTGGTCACAATCACAATAGAAGTTCCTAATTTTCCGGCTCGTCCAGTTCGACCAGAACGGTGGTTGTAAGTTTCTATTTCGTCTGGCAATTGGTAATTGACAACGTGTGTAATGTTGTCCACATCAATTCCACGAGCAGCCACATCAGTTGCAACTAGCATCTGAATTTGACGCCCTCTAAAAGATTTCATCACGCCATCGCGTTGTGCTTGAGACAAATCGCCATGCAAAGCTGCTGCGCTGTATCCATCTTCAATCAATTTTTCAGCTACCGCTTGTGTATCACGTTTAGTTCTACAAAAAACCACCGAAAAAATATCTGGATTAGCATCTGCCAAACGCTTCAAGGCTTCATAGCGGTCACGAGCATTAACCAAATAATATTCATGAGAAACTGTTGCTGAACCTGAATTTTTAGCACCAACGGTAATTTCTTGTGGATCGTGCATGAATTGTTTTGCAATTCGGGCAACTTCTTGCGGCATGGTTGCCGAGAATAACCAAGTGCTTTTTTCGTCTGGAGTTGTGGATAAGATGTTTACGATGTCTTCGTAGAAACCCATATTCAACATTTCGTCTGCTTCATCGAGTACACAATAGTTTATTTGTGTAATGTTTACAAGACCACGATTAATCATGTCTTGCATTCTACCTGGAGTGGCCACAATAATTTGTGCGCCTCGTTTGATGTCTCTTGCTTGTTCTGTGATGCTTGCGCCACCATAAACGGCAACTACATTAATCCCTTTTTCGTACTTCGAGTAATTTTTAATCTCGTTTGTGATTTGCAAACATAGTTCGCGTGTCGGTGATAAAATCAATGCCTGTGTATTTCTGTTGTCGGCATCAATTTTTTGAATCAGCGGAAAACCAAAAGCTGCCGTTTTCCCTGTCCCTGTCTGAGCCAACGCAACTAAATCAATGTCTTTTTCCAATAGCATCGGAATCGCTTTTTCTTGTACTTCGGTCGGATTCTCAAATCCTAGATCGATAATCGCACGTTGTAGCGACTCACTCAATCCTAATTGTTCAAATTTGTTCATTATTTATTTTTAAATTCGGTGCAAAAGTAATCTTTAAATACGAGATAATCTAATGATAATTTAAGAAATAATAATTTATTAATAATTGAAAATCAAATAGTTAGTTTTTCAAGAAATCAATAAGAAGTTGGGTTGCCTTACCACGATGGCTAATAATATTCTTTTCGGCTAGTGAAATCTCCGCAAAAGTATGTTGATAACCTTCGGGTTGAAAGATCGGATCGTAGCCAAAACCACCTGTTCCTGTTTTATGTTTTGTGATTTCTCCAGAAGCAATTCCTGTAAAAAGATGTTGTTTTCCTTTTAAATTTAAACAAATAACCGTTTTAAAACGAGCTTTTCTGTTGGGTTTGTCCTCAAGTTTGGACAATAATTTGTTCATATTATCATCGGCATTGCGCAATTCTCCGGCATAGCGCGCCGAATAAACTCCCGGTTCGTTGTTTAAAACTTCTACCTCAAGTCCTGTATCGTCGGCAAAACAATCAAATCCATAATTTTCCAGAATATAATTGGCTTTTTGGATGGCGTTGCCTTCAATTGTGTCTGAAGTTTCAGGAATATCTTCATGGCAACCTATGCCTTCTAAACTAATGATTTGAATTTCAGAAGGAAGCATACTTTGTATTTCTATGATTTTGTTGGGATTGTTTGTGGCGAAAACGATTTTCATAAAATTTATACTATATATTTTTACAGATTAAGCTAATTTTAAACGAACAAACACATGTTTGATTCCTTTTTTGTCGGATTCGCGTTCGTCGATTTCGAGTATATCAGTTAATGATTTTAACATTGGAGTAAGTTTAGAAAATCCATAATTTCTGGGATCGAATTCAGGTTTTTTCTTTGAAATTAAGTTCCCAACGTCGCCTAGAAATGCCCAGCCATCTTCGTCTCCAATAGCATCGAGCGTGTCTTCGATAAGTTCGATTGTTTGGTTATCAATTTTGTTTATGACTTCCTTTTCAACTGGTTTGGTGGTTGTTTTTGGCGCAACATTAGAAGTAGTTTTTACAGATTTGTTTGGTAATGTTACTGTTTTTCGGGTCTTTTTTATGGCACCGTCTAAAACTTCAATATAAATAAAACGATCGCAAGCAACAATAAACGAGTTTGGCGTTTTCTTCTCGCCAATACCGATGACTTTCATGCCTGATTCTCTTAACCGAATTGCTAATCGTGTAAAATCGGAATCGGAAGAAACAATACAAAAACCGTCTACTTTATCGGAATATAGTAGATCCATAGCATCGATAATCATGGCCGAATCGGAGGAATTTTTGCCAACGGTATAGCTGTATTGTTGAATGGGTGTTATGGCATGTTCAAGCAATACCGATTTCCAGCCGTTGGCATTTGGTTTGGTCCAATCGGCATAAATACGCTTGGTGGTTGGGGTGCCGAACTTAGCGATTTCTTCCATCATGCCTTTTACATTGCTGTAGGGCACGTTGTCGGCATCTATGAGTACGGCAAGTTTTAATTCTTTATTATGAGTTGACATTGTGTTTAATTTAAAATTCAAAGATAGGTTTTATTTTGAAAACGGATACCCTAGCCCTGATTGCTTCGCCAGTTCTCACTTTCAGGCTCGGGTGTAGTGGAAATCCTTTTGTGGAGCTTGCGAAACAAAAGATTGCAACGAATAGCGGGACTAGAGCCTGCAAGTGCTACTGGCGTAGCAAATAGCTCCAAAAAATTATGAATTTATAGATTAAATAATCCATTTTAATTATGTTAACCAAAAAAATGAACAAATAGCTTCATAAGTTTGCTTTTAAAATTTCATGAGCTATAAAATATCCAAAAAAAATCCTGCATCATCTTCCCAGAAGCTGCAGGATTTACAAACAAACAAATCAACCAATTTTTATTTTTTATCTTCTATTTTTGCTTTACTACCATCAGTTCGGTAGTAGTAATAATCGTTATCATTGCTACCATAATTGGTGCTTGAGTAGTCATTATTGCAAGCATAATCACTGTTGTTACTATATGAAAATCCGTTTCTACGACCTTTGATACTACCGTAGGTGTCTACAATTTCACCTTGACGGTTGTACACCAACTTCATACCGCCAATTTGAGATAAGGCAAATCTGTTGTACTTCATATAGATTGACCCAATACGGCTCACCCGATCGGCATAATCGTAGTTGATAAAAGTATTACCTACTCGACGAACTCTACCAAAACTGTCTTGCTCGATAACTACACCAAAGTTGCCTGAATTGTGCCTATCAGCAGATTTTCGTCCTGCTTTTCGATAATTATAATCACCATCTGAATCTCCTGGTCGTGTGTTGAAATCGAACTCGCCGTTAGCAAAAACGAAAAACTCAATTCCTCGTTCTGTAAATGATATTGGCTCGTCAAAGCTATATCTTGTGGTTTTAAAATCATCAGTAATTGTTGTTAATTCTGATGCAACTGTTACGTTTGTGGCTAGCATAATACTTGCGACTAATAGTGTAATTGTTTTCATAATAATAGAATTAATGGTTTACTTACTCTTTCGATTTTCAGTGGCTTCGATCAAAATTTATTTTTGATGTTTGGAGTATTCCAAGATGCGTGCCAAAGTAATAACTTGTATTTGTTATCGATTTGTTAACGATAATTAAGTAGTTGATTTTGAATAACTTTAAAGTAATTAAATTGAATTAAATTTCACTTTTTTTAAATTGTTTTTCTGATTTAGAAAGTAAAACACAATTTTGAAATTAGAATTATTGTATTTTTAATGATTCTAAAATCAAGAGATTTAAAAAAATTTCTAAAAACCCAATCCAAAAAACAAACCAATCCCTTATTTTTGCCACATGAGTAAAAAGAAAACTGATAAAGTTATTTTTGAGAATGTTACCGTGCTCGATGCTGGTGCCAAAGGCGTATCGGTAGCCAAAGCGCCCGAAGGTCAAGTGATATTTATTCCTAACGTGGTGCCGGGCGATGTCGTAGATGTGCAAACGTTCAAGAAACGAAAATCGTATTTTGAGGGCAAAGCAATTAAGTTTCATTCGTTTTCGGAGCATCGAGTGGAAGCTATTTGCGAGCATTTTGGGGTTTGTGGCGGTTGCAAATGGCAGAATATGAAGTACGAGCAACAGCTTTTTTATAAACATAATGAAGTAAAAAATCATTTGCAACGCATTGGCAAAATCGAATTGCCCGAAATGGAACCTATTTTGGGATCCGAAAAACAGTTTTTTTATCGCAATAAGATGGAATTTGGTTTTTCGAACGCGCGCTGGATGACCGAAGACGAAATCAAATCGAACACCGAATACGAATATAAAAATGCCTTGGGTTTTCATATCCCGAAAATGTGGGACAAGATATTGGATATTTCCAAATGCCACTTGCAAGCTGATCCATCAAATGCTATAAGAAACGCCATAAGGGAATTTGCTATTGCCAATAATCTAGAATTTTTTAATCCACGAGCGCACGAAGGCTTGCTGCGAACGCTTATGATTCGAACTGCTTCGACAGGCGAAATTATGGTTTTGATTCAGTTTTTTGAAGAACAAAAAGAAAACCGCATCAAACTTATGGATTTTCTGGCTGAAACATTCCCTGAAATTACGTCGCTGCAATATGTCATTAACGGCAAACCTAACGATACTATTTATGACCAAAACGTTGTTTTATATAAAGGTCGGGATTATATACTGGAAGAAATGGAAGGATTGCATTTTAGTATTAATGCCAAATCGTTTTATCAAACCAACTCCGAGCAAGCGTATGAGTTGTACAAAATAACAAGAGATTTTGCAGGATTATCTGGCACCGAACTCGTGTATGATTTGTATACTGGAACTGGCACCATTGCGCAATTTGTCTCCAAAAAAGCTAAGAAAGTAATCGGTGTAGAAGCCGTTCCTGAAGCCATAAAAGATGCTAAAGCCAACGCCGACCGCAACAAAATAAATAATTGTGAGTTTTATGTAGGCGATATGAAAAACGTTTTTAACGAGAGCTTCATCGCCCAACATGGCAAGCCCGATGTGATTATCACCGATCCGCCACGAGATGGCATGCACAAAGACGTGATTGACCAAATCCTGAAAATAGAAGCCCAAAAAATCGTTTATGTAAGTTGTAATTCGGCAACACAAGCAAGAGATTTGGCGTTATTGGACGAGAAATACAAGGTTACTCGTGTTCGCCCCGTAGATATGTTTCCGCAAACGCACCATGTCGAAAATGTGGTACTTTTGGAACTACGATTTTAGATTGAAGATTAACGATTGAAGATTTGAAATTGAAATTTATTTGGAACGCAAATAATACGGATTTCTAACGCGGATGATGCGGATTTTTTAAAATTGATTTTTGATATTGCAATTGATATTGCAATTGAAATTGTAATAGACATAGAATAAAAATGTATGAAAAAAATAATTCTAATTGTACTTGTTGCGTTTTCTTTTTCGGCTTGCGAAAAAGACGATATCTGCGATGCAAATACTACCGAAACAACCCCAAAACTGGTTATCGAATTTTATGATTTTATAAATCCTACCGTTCCTAAATCAGTCTCGAATTTGGTTATCAAAACCGATGCTGTCGAAAAAGGAATATCGTATTCTCCAGGAAGCAAGATCCTTGTTCCGTTAAAAATAAATGCCGATACGGTTACTTATAGATTTATTCAAAATGGTGCGACAAATCCTTTAACTAATGTTAATGTTGATATTATAACCATAAACTACAAACGCGTCAACACCTATGTTTCTAGAGCTTGCGGGTTCAAAACTACTTTTGAGCTTAACCCAACAAATGGCGTAGTACTTTCAGACGCAACGCCAGCCGATAATTTATGGATGCGAGAAACACAAATAAAAGTATTCCAAATCAATAACGAAACTGAAATCCATGTCAAAATATTATTTTAGTATCGCATTGGTTTTTGCCTGCTTTTTTGCAATGGCACAAACCGAAAAAAAAATAGAGAAACCCATAGATTCTATCCTGCCAAAAACCGAGCGTTATGGCGTTCGTTTCGGTATAGACGCTTTCAAGCTAGCCAAATCTATCTACGACAAAAACTACAAAGGCATAGAGCTCGTAGGCGATTACCGGCTTACCAAAAATATTTATGCCGCTACCGAACTTGGCAATGATAACAAAACTGTCAACGAAGATCAAATAAATTTTACCACCAAAGGAAGTTTCATCAAGCTTGGGGCCGATTATAACTCGTACCAAAACTGGCTCGATATGGAAAACATGGTTTACATTGGGCTTCGTTATGGCGTTGCCACTTTCAGCCAGACGCTTAATAGCTATAAAGTTTACGATCCTGGCTCCTACTTTGGACAAAGTGAAGCCATACCAAGTGGCGAAAAATACGATGGTTTGTCGGCACAATGGGCAGAAGTAATCACAGGCATCAAGGCCAAAGTCATCAATAATGTTTTTGTAGGCTTCAATATTCGTTTTAATAAATTATTTACCAACAACAAGCCAGACGGCTTCGATAATCTATATATTCCGGGGTTTAACAAGACGTATAGCGGTGATTTTGGCATCGGCTTCAACTACTCGGTTTCGTACTTATTGCCTTTGTACAAGTCCGTTGCAAAACCTAAAGAAAAGCAATTAAAAAAAGATATCAAAAAGTAATTTTTACTTCGTCAGTTCGCACTTGCAGGCTCGGGTGGGCGTTTCCTCGTCGTCAAGAAAAATGACGAGACGAGGTCGTGCTGCTCGTTACAATCTTTTTTGCGGTTTTGTCATCCTGAGCCTGTCGAAGGACAAAACCTCAAAAGGATGCCGCTTCTTTCCCTAACGCGGGCTTGCAGTAAAGATTATTCTCCAACTTCAATCATGCCTTTCATAAAAATCCAGCGCATGTAAAGCTTTTCGCCATCTTGCGTTGTGGTTGCCAAAAACTTTGGCGCAAAAATAGTCCCAACCACAAATGCCGAAAACGGAATCCAAAAACCAGTAAGCGTTGTATATTTTTCGAGCAAAAAACGAGTGCCAATAAACAAAGTTGCAAAACATAGTAATTGCAATATAAAAGCTTGTATTTTTTTTGATATTTTCATTTCAATAAATATTATTTTAAACTCTGAGGCTGTAAACTATTGATTATTTTATAAGATCTGAACTTAGTATAAAGCAAGAACAAACTATGAAAATTTTGCAAACAGACTTATTGTTGTGTTTATATTTTCTAGTAAGTTTGTATCAAAACGTCAGTCGGAATATTTAAACCACTATGCAATTGTCTAATCATTTCTAATGATAATTTTCTTTTTCGATTCAAAATTTCACTTGCTCTACTTTTAAATCCAACAATCTTTGCAAGGTCATTTTGGTTATAGCCCATTTGCTCCATTCTGAATTTTATTGCTTCAATTGGGTCTGGAAGACCAATTGGAAAGTTTTCAATTTCATATTGGTCAATTAATATTCCTAAAAGTTCCAATTCGTCACCTTTTTCTGTTTCTTTTTTTGCATCAAAAATCATTTCAAGTCTCTGTAAAGCTTGATTATAATCGCTTTCTGTTTTTATAAGATTTATGTTCATAATCTAAATTGTATTGGCGTTAATTTTATCATATGTTGCATGCGTTCCAATAAATCGAATCCAAACCATTTCATACTCGTAGTTTATTTTCACAATCAATCTATAATTATTTCCTTTTATGTTAAAAACTACTCTATTATCAATAAGAATACTTGCGCTAGTATATTCTACTTTTATTTGTTTAGGATTTTCCCAAACTGCTTTTTGTGCTTCACGAAACCAAGCTTTTAATTGTTGCTCACAATCTTCGTGTTTCTCCCAAAAATCTCTCAATATTTTTTTCGCAATTACTCTCAACTCTTTTTTACAAATATAAATAATATTTACCAATTTGGTAACAATTGATTTTATTTTTTAGATTTTTGTTTTTTTTGAACGTAAACTAAAGTCATTAGACTTGTTTCGTTTAGAGTAACTAAGAAAGTAGTCAGTAGATGAATCACTACCAAAAAAATTAAATACAACAAACCAAAACTCCACTCAATCATTCAAGGACGTACCGTGGAAGTATTATTTTAGCAAGCCGAAAATAGTAGTAGTGTTTTGATGCTTTTGCGCAAGTTTTTCAATACATTTTACGATTTTATCTGCTTTTTGATTTTCGGTGGCGGCTACATTGATGTTTTGAAGTATTTCTGTTTGTTCCTCGATTTTTAGTTTTTTGAAAGTTTGCAAAACATCTGCATCCTTAAAACATTCCAAAATCATTTCGTTAGTAGTATTTTCCGTTTTACTATTTTCGAGATAAAGTGTCACGTTTACAAACTCTCCTGCGCCTTTGCCTATAAAATTCCTGATTTCAGAGTTTAGTGCCATTTTTTTATCAGAATCTTTTAGCGGAGCAATGTTTTTATTTTTTACTTCGTAGTTGTCTATCGTTCCCGAAACTTTCAAATCGCCCCATTTTCCTCTTATATTTTTGGTGTTTGGTAAAATTAAATGATAGGTCCAAGCCCCGTTACCTGCTATATATTGAATTTCAAGTTTTTGGTTTTCTAAGATAAAATTCATGGATTTACGATTAAAAATCTTTTTGGATAGTATTTTTGGGCATTTTTGGCAACGTTATTTAGTTTTTTTGTAGCTTGTAGTCTGTATTAGGATTATGCACTTTCAAGAAAAACAAAACAATATGTAAAGTCTCAAGACCAAAATCCCAATTTTTTTCAAACGGTAGATTCAACTAGCAAGTACATTTTAATCTACAAATGTTTCTTTGATTACTTCTTTACACATTTTTATTTCAGTTTTATTGAGTTTGCCAAAAACTTGTTGAATTCTTGACTTATCAATTGTTCTTATTTGGTCGATAATAATCATTCCGCTTTTTCCATCGTGATTAACTGCAACTCTTGTTGGATATTCTTTCGTACTAGTTGTCATCGGACAAATAACAATTGTCTTCAAATGCTTATTCATTTCGTTTGGCGAAACTACCACACAAGGCCTTGTTTTCTGTATTTCACTTCCTAAAGTTGGATCAAGATTTACTAAAACTATTGCATATTGTACTACTTCCATTCTTCAAAGTTTTCGTCATTAAATACATCATTTATCAATAATTCATCATCATTTTCAGAATTCATTTTCTCGAAAGCAACTTCCCAATTTTTTCTTGGTACTTGGATTGGTTTCAAAACAATTTGTCCCATTTCTAAAATTAATTCAACTTTATCTTTAATATTATATTTTTCTAAAATAGTTTTACTCAATCGCAAACCTTTTGAATTTCCAATTTTAATTATTGCAGTTTCCATAAATTCCAATTTTTAAATGTTATTACAAAGTAAGTACATATTTTTTGATTTAGAAAGTTTTTATTGGTTTTTTTTGTGTTACTGCCAACACTTCGTGGCTTGGCAGAAGTTGGTATTTGGTTAGCCTAAACTTCGATTAATCACTAAACACAAAAGTACAAAACAATGTATAAAGTCAAGACCAAAACCCCAATTTTTGCAAACCGTTGTTGGCAGTAGTTAATTTTTATACTATTAGATTTCCGATTAATTTCAGTACCAAAATTGTTAATCCTATTCCAAACAATAATCCCATAAATATCGGTAAATAAATTTGATTGTTGATTTTATTAAATAAACAAGACTTTCTGGGGTTTTTTTGATTGTAATAAACAGTTATCTTTCTGCCAATTTGAATTTCTTTTTCTTTTTCAATTTTTATGAATTGATTACTTTTCAAAAAGATTTCGTCGGCTTTTGGAAATTCAACCAAATTTTTATGTTCCTTTACGTACAACGAATCACTCGCGTAAGCTTGATTGGATACATATTCAACCTCGTTTACGGTATATTTATATGTTTTTTTTAGTGAAAATAAATAATCTGCAACACCTTCATCAGAAAATTTTGTAAATTTAATTTCTGCACCTATTACTTCTCCAATACAAAATTTCCATCTTGTACTTTTCTGCATTCGGTTTAATCCAATAATTCCAGTTATAAATAACCAGTATGAAAAATAAATTCCAAGTGGAATTGTGATTAAAATAAAAATAGTTGGAATAACTCCAAAATTCCAATTTTCAAAACTCATTCTTTAGATATTTCGGTTTTTAATTACTGCCAAAGTCTCGTGACTTGGTCTCGTCTTTTGGGACGAGATTGGGGAATTGGGTTAACCTTAACTTTCAGTTAATCACTGAACACAAAAGGACAAAACCAACTTTGAATTTTGCCTAAAACCCTCAATTACTCCAAACTTTTGTTGTTCGATACCGTTATTTACGGTACATAATGTTTTTGAACGCTTGTACTTATTTAAAGTTTTTCTTTTTATTTAAAAATACGCTCTAAATATTAAAAATTTTATGCTTTGTGTTTAAAAATAAAATGCAGTTTTTGGCTTCATCAAAAACTGCATTCTAAAAATTACCAATTTGTTATTCTACTGCAATTTGATGGCTTTCTACTTGTTCATCAATTGTAATTTTTAAAACGTACACACCTTTTGTTAAACCATTTACGAAAAAAGTTGCTTTATTGTCTTTGATTACAATTTTTGATTTAGATTGTCCCATTAAGTCAAAAAGTTCGCCTGAAATTGTGTTCATTTTCGAAGGTTGCTTTGCAATATCAACTAAATCTATTGTTACGGTCTCTTTTGCTGGATTAGGATA
>JAYVHB010000037.1:0-2018 GCA_043771555.1 Flavobacterium sp.
GCAGTTTAAATACAATACAGATAACACAACCGATGCCAAAAAAGAGTTTGCACTTTGGGCACAAACTAACGCTGGTATTGTTTGGAATTTATTGGAACCTGCCGGAAAGTTTATGTTACAACTTGACCGATTGTTTGCAACCGAACCATTTGATTTGCAACACATTTCGGATCGAATTTTTGCAGCCTTTGGCTATTTTTTGGCTCCAATGGAAAAACTAGTTTATGATCTTTTATGGCAAATTCAACTAGTGAATCGACAAAAAAAAATGAAGTTATTGTACGACGATTTAATGCTTATCGAAGAGTTACAAATAAAAGCCGTACAACGAATGATGCGTGCTAAACTGTTAGTAAATGCCTTGTTAAACAAAACCGTAATTGCCAAAAACACTTTACATTCGGACGAGATTAAAAATTACAAAACCGACAAGCTTTTAATCATTCAAGAAGAATTCAAAAAACAGAACATAACGCTTTTACTTGATGAAGTTAATGAAAATAGATATTCCACAGACAAAAAAACCAAAGAACCTAAAAAATCTACCCATTTAGAAACACTCGAACTCTGGCAACAAAAAAAGACTTTTGCCGAAATTGCACAATCCCGTGCATTTTCGATTACTACTATCGAAGGTCATTTTACAAAGTTAATTCAAAATCGGTTGGTCGAAATTTCCGAAGTTTTATCACCCGAAAAAATTGATCAATTAACCAAACTGTTTACCGATTATAATGAAGAAACGTTAACACCAATGAAAACACAAGTTGGTGACGACTACTCATGGGAAGAGCTAAAAATGTTTAAAGCGAGTTTAAATTTAGCAGAAATTAAAGACTAACATAGTAGCTGTTTTAATAATAAATTGTGCATTTTGCTAATGTTTTATCCCAACGAAAGATTATAGTACCATTAAAACACCGCCTCGAGTTGCCAAACAAATGGCTCTTTGATTTAAAAAATTAAGGAAATATCAAAAAAATATTTCAAAGCCAAATGGCAGAAAAATCACAGGTTTAGCTAGGTAGTATTTAACGTTTTGAACAAAAAGGTTATATTTCGTTAAGATATTTATTGCGATTAGGTAACATTATTAACTCATTAAATGATTTTGAGCATTTGTCTAAAGATAATACAGATGAAATGAAAGAGGTAACTA
This sequence comes from Flavobacterium sp., assembly GCA_043771555.1. Classification (GTDB taxonomy): domain Bacteria; phylum Bacteroidota; class Bacteroidia; order Flavobacteriales; family Flavobacteriaceae; genus Flavobacterium. The sequence continues at coordinate 1,160 of JAYVHB010000037.1, forward strand.
AACTTTTCGAAAAATGAAAAAACGTATTTTAAATTACAATTTCACTCAAAAACCAACGTATCAATCAAACGAACATTTCCAACAAAAACTGCAATAAATGCTCTGTAAGTTTTGTTTTTTTGTTTCTGGACACAAGTCAATAAAGTTTCTTGATCTGCAATTTCAAAATATTCTAAATTAAAATCTGGGTGTTTTTTAAAAGTATCTTCTACCCAATTGGTTACTTGTTGTGCCGATTGTTTTCCGAAACGAGTTTTTGCGTTTGATAATGTTTCAAATATTATTTTGGCACTCATTCTATCTTTTTCCGAAAGGCGCACGTTGCGAGAACTCATAGCCAAACCGTTTGTTTCTCTGTATATTTCGCATCCAATAATCTGAACTTCGAGATTTAATTTTTCGACTAATTTTCGAACAATTTGTAGTTGCTGAAAGTCTTTTTTGCCAAAATAGGCTTTTGTAGGCTTTACAATTTCGAACAATCGTTTAACCACAGTACCAACGCCATCAAAATGTCCTTGACGATGCTTGCCTTCCATTTGGTATTCTAATCCATCAAAATCAAAATGTTCAGAAATTGTTTTTTCGGGATAAATATCAGCAACTGTTGGAGCATAAATAATTACTTTGTCCGAAACAGATTTTATTTTTTCGGTGTCCGATTCTATCGTTCTCGGATATTTTTTTAAATCGTTGGGATTGTTAAATTGTGTAGTGTTTACAAAAATACTTACCACAGTAAAGGTGTTTTCGGACAGCGATTGTTGTATCAAAGATAAGTGCCCATTGTGCAAAGCTCCCATGGTTGGTACAAATCCGATACCGAGATTGTAGGCATTTTTGGTTGCCAAATGTTGTT
>JAYVHB010000038.1:0-5940 GCA_043771555.1 Flavobacterium sp.
TTATTTCTTTCTACGTTCTACAATATACTTGTTACTCGGATTTTTCTTAGAACGGGTTCTATAACCTTTTGCAGGTATTCCGTTTCTAGAACGTGGATGTCCTCCAGATGAGCGACCTTCTCCACCTCCCATTGGGTGATCGACAGGGTTCATGGCTACTGGTCTTGTTCGTGGTCTTCTGCCCAACCATCTTGTTCTACCTGCTTTTCCAGATACTACTAATTGGTGATCAGAATTTGATACTGCACCAATGGTTGCTGAACAGGTGAGCAAGATAAGTCTTGTTTCGCCAGATGGCATTTTGATGGTAGCATATTTTCCGTCTCTTGCCATTAATTGAGCAAAAGTACCTGCAGATCGAGCGATAACGGCTCCTTGCCCTGGACGCAATTCAATACATGAAATTACGGTTCCAAGTGGCACTCTACTTAATGGTAGGGTGTTTCCTATTTCGGGTTGAACATCTGGTCCTGAAACTAATTTCTGACCAACTTTCAAACCGTTTTGAGCTATAATATAAGTTTTTTCGCCATCAGCATAAGCTAATAATGCAATAAAAGCTGTTCGGTTTGGATCATACTCAATAGATTTTACGACTGCTGGAATTCCTTCTTTGGTACGTTTGAAATCTATGATACGATATCTTTGTTTGTGACCACCGCCTGTATAACGCATGGTCATCTTTCCTTGACTATTTCTACCTCCAGAGTTTTTTATCGGCGCTATCAATGAGCGTTCCGGCTTATCAGTTGTAATAGCGTCAAAACTATTCACAACTCTAAATCGCTGACCTGGGGTAATAGGTTTTAATTTTCTTACTGACATCTTCTTAAATTAGATATTGTTGTAGAAATCTATTGTTTCTCCTTCTTGTACTTGTACAAATGCTTTCTTAGCTGCATTTGTCTTTCCACTCAAAAGTCCACTTTTGGTATATTTTGTAGTTCTGTCTGGTCTTACATTCATCGTGTTTACAGATAGAATAGTTACGCCATAAGCAGCCTCAACAGCTTTCTTAATTTGTATTTTATTTGCTTTTCTATCTACGAAAAATCCAAAACGGTTTAAAACTTCACCCTCTTTGGTTACTTTTTCTGTTACTATAGGTTTGATTATGATGCTCATATTTCCTATTAATTGCTTAAATTATCTTCAATTCCTTCTAAAGAACCTTCTAAAAGCACTAAATTATTAGCGTTTAAAATAGCGTAAGTACTTAATTCTGAACTAGTTATTACGCTAGAAGCCTTTAAATTGCGTGAGGACAAATATACATTTTTATTTGAATCACCCAACACGAATAAAGATTTTTTATTATCTAATCCTAATGACTTCAAAACTGAGATGAAATTTTTAGTATTTGGAGCATCAAAAGTGAAGTCTTCAACTACTATTAAATTTGAATCTTTTACTTTTAAAGAAAGTGCAGATCTTCTTGCCAAACGCTTCAAGCTTTTGTTCAATTTGAAGGAATAACTTCTTGGTCTTGGTCCAAAAACAGTTCCTCCTCCTTTGAATAATGGATTCTTTGCACTACCCGCACGAGCAGTACCTGTACCTTTTTGCTTTTTAATCTTACGCGTGCTTCCTGCTACTTCAGCTCTTTCTTTTGCTTTGTGCGTTCCTTGTCTTTGATTTGCTAAATATTGTTTAACATCAAGATATACTGCGTGATTGTTTGGCTCAATTGCGAAAACTGAATCAGAAAGTTGTACTTTTCTGCCAGTATCTTTTCCGTTTTTATCTAAAACTTTTACTTCCATTATTTCTGAATGATTACATAAGAGTTGTTACATCCAGGAATACATCCTTTAATAACAAGTAGGTTCTTTTCAGAAACAACTTTTAAAACTCTAAGATTTTGTACTTTTACATTATCTCCACCCATTCGTCCAGCCATTCGCATTCCTTTGAATACTCTAGATGGATAAGAAGAAGCTCCTACAGAACCTGGCGCTCTCAATCGGTTGTGTTGTCCGTGAGTTGCTTGACCAACACCACCAAAACCGTGACGTTTTACAACACCTTGAAAACCTTTACCTTTAGATACACCTTGTACATCTACAAACTCTCCTTCTTGAAAAATAGATACGTTGATAACGTCTCCTAATTTTTGTTCAGTTGCGAAATCTTGAAATTCAACGACTTTTTTCTTAGCTACAGTTCCCGCTTTTGCAAAGTGACCTAAATCAGCTTTAGTGGAATGTTTCTCGTTTTTGTCATCGAAACCAAGTTGCAACGCTTCATACCCGTCAACACCTTTGGTTCTGACTTGGGTAACAACGCATGGTCCAGCTTCGATTACTGTACAAGGAATGTTCTTCCCGTTCTCGTCGAAAATGCTAGTCATGCCGATCTTTCTACCAATTAACCCAGACATAATTATTATTTATTGATTATTAAAATTGTAGTAAGCAAATTGTAGTAAGAATTAAGACAAATCTTAATTCTTACTACTTTAATCTTAATACCGAAATTATACTTTAATTTCTACTTCTACTCCACTTGGCAATTCCAACTTCATTAACGCATCGATCGTTTTTGAAGATGACGAGTAGATATCGATAAGTCTTTTGTAAGACATTACTTCAAACTGCTCTCTTGCTTTTTTGTTAACGTGAGGAGAACGTAGTACTGTGAACAATTTTTTGTGAGTTGGTAACGGAATTGGACCTGTTACTACTGCACCTGTTGTTTTTACAGTTTTTACAATCTTTTCAGCAGATTTATCTACCAACATGTGATCGTAAGATTTTAATTTTATTCTAATTTTTTGACTCATCTTGATAAATATTAGGCGTTACCTTTAGCTTTTTTGATTACCGCTTCCGAAATATTAGAAGGCGTTTCTGCGTAGTGAGAAAATTCCATTGTAGAAGTTGCTCTACCAGATGACAATGTTCTTAATGTTGTTACATAACCAAACATTTCTGATAAAGGCACATCTGCTTTGATAGTTTTTGCACCATTTCTGTCTCCCATGTCATTAACCTGACCTCTACGACGGTTGATATCACCTACGATATCTCCCATGTTTTCTTCGGGTGTAATCACTTCCATTTTCATGATAGGCTCCAAAACGATAGCTCCAGCAGCTTTTGCTACTTCTCTATATCCCATTCTTGCTGCCAATTCAAAAGAAAGTGCATCAGAATCGACTGGATGGAAAGATCCATCAGTTAAAGTAACTCGCAAACTATCAACTTGGTAACCAGCTAATGGCCCTTGTTTCATAGCTTCACGGAAGCCTTTTTCCACAGAAGGTATATATTCTTTAGGAACGTTACCACCTTTTACAGCATTTACAAACTGTAATCCAACTGGTACTTTCCCATCTACTGGTTGTGCTGGTTCTAAAGTAAATACGATATCACCAAATTTTCCACGACCTCCAGATTGTTTCTTGTAGGTTTCTCTGTGCGTTGCAGTCTTAGTAAAAGCTTCTTTGTATTCTACTTGAGGCTCTCCTTGATCTACTTCTACCTTAAATTCACGTTTCATTCTATCCACCAAAATATCTAGGTGCAACTCTCCCATTCCAGAGATAATTGTTTGACCCGAAGCTTCGTCTGTACGAACTGTAAATGTTGGATCTTCTTCAGCCAATTTAGCCAAAGCCATACCCATTTTATCAACATCTGCTTTAGTTTTTGGCTCGATAGCGATACCAATAACTGGCGCAGGAAATTTCATTGATTCTAAGATAATAGGATTTTTTTCATCACACAAAGTATCCCCTGTTTTGATGTCTTTAAATCCTACTGCAGCTCCAATATCACCAGCTTCGATGTACTCGATTGGGTTTTGCTTGTTAGCGTGCATTTGATAAATACGAGAAATTCTTTCTTTGTTTCCAGAACGAGTGTTCAAAACATACGATCCAGCATCTAATCTTCCTGAATAAGCACGGAAGAAAGCCAAACGACCTACGAAAGGATCGGTAGCAATCTTGAATGCTAAAGCAGCAAATGGCTCTTTAACATCTGGCTTACGCAAAATTTTAGTTTGATCTTCTTCAAGAAGTTCAGCATCGTCAGGATGAATTCCTTCGATACCGTCTTTATCCATTGGAGATGGCAAGTATTTACATACAGCATCTAACATGAATTGAACTCCTTTGTTTTTGAATGAAGAACCTGCAATCATTGGTATGATTGCCATATCCATAACAGCAGCTCTTAATGCAGTGTTGATTTCTTCTTCTGTAATAGAAGCAGGATCTTCCATGTATTTGTCAAGCAAATTCTCATCATAATCAGCTACTGCTTCGATAAGAATGTCTCTGTATTCTTTTACTTCTGCAAGCATGTCTGCAGGAATATCAACAACTTCATAAGTTGCACCCATTCCAGCATCATCCCATACAATTGCTTGGTTTTTAACTAAATCAACTACACCTTTGAAATCATTTTCTTCACCAATTGGCAAAGTGATTGCAACTGCGTTTGATTTAAGCATATCACGAACTTGTTGACATACCATCAAAAAGTTTGATCCTTGACGGTCCATTTTGTTCACGAAACCAATTCTTGGCACACGGTATTGATCGGCAAGTCTCCAGTTGGTTTCAGATTGTGGTTCCACACCATCAACAGCAGAAAAAAGGAATACTAAACCATCTAATACACGCAAAGAACGATTTACCTCTACGGTAAAGTCAACGTGACCGGGTGTGTCAATAATGTTGAAGTGATATGGTAAAGTTTCAGGTAAAGTTTTACCTTGTGTAGTAGGGAAATTCCATTCACAAGTTGTAGCTGCTGAAGTAATTGTTATACCTCTTTCTTGCTCTTGTGCCATCCAGTCCATTGTTGCAGCACCATCGTGTACTTCGCCAATTTTGTGTGATTTTCCTGTATAGAATAATATACGCTCTGTTGTTGTTGTTTTACCAGCATCAATGTGAGCCGCAATTCCGATATTTCTTGTATATTTTAGATCTCTAGCCATTTCTTTTTGTATTAAAATCTAAAATGTGAGAATGCTTTATTTGCTTCAGCCATTTTGTGCGTATCCATTCTCTTTTTTACTGCTGCTCCTTCTTCTTTGGCCGCAGCTAAGATTTCTGAAGATAGTTTTAAAGCCATAGATTTCTCGTTTCTTCTACGAGCATAAAGAAGCATCCACTTCATTGCCATAGATATTTTACGATCTGGACGAATTTGCATTGGTATTTGAAATGTTGCTCCACCTACTCTACGACTACGTACTTCTACGTGAGGCATAACGTTGGTCAAGGCATCTTTCCAAACTTCTAATGATGATTTCTCGTCATTGTTCTTTTTTGCTTCTACGATATCCATGGCATCATAGAAAACTTTAAAGGCTGTAGATTTTTTACCATCCCACATCAAGTTGTTCACGAAACGTGTAACTAATTGATCGTTAAACTTTGGATCTGGTAAAAGTGGTCTCTTTTTTGCCGCTCTTTTTCTCATTTCTTCTTTTTTTTGTTATGGTTTTTAATTGTTGAAATTAAAAACGGATAACGAGTTAGGGATTTACTTTTTTGCTTCTTTTGGACGTTTTGCACCATACTTAGAACGACGTTGCGTTCTTCCTGCTACACCTGAGGTATCAAGTGCACCACGAACAATGTGGTACCTAACTCCTGGTAAATCTTTTACTCTTCCGCCTCGCACTAATACTATCGAGTGCTCTTGTAGATTGTGTCCTTCGCCTCCGATGTATGCATTTACTTCGTTTCCATTGGTCAAACGTACACGCGCTACTTTACGCATGGCTGAGTTTGGTTTTTTTGGAGTTGTTGTGTAAACACGAGTACATACACCTCTTCGTTGAGGACAAGAATCTAAAGCAACCGATTTACTCTTCTTAGTGATTTGAGTTCTTCCTGTTCTTACTAATTGTTGAATAGTTGGCATAATTAAATACTAAAAATTACTTGTTTATAAAATTCCCGCTTTTTACGGGGTTGCA
>JAYVHB010000039.1:0-2315 GCA_043771555.1 Flavobacterium sp.
TTTTTTCTTTTAAAAAATTTAATGGCAAAAAAAGTGATTGAAAAACCTCAACCTTAAATCAGAAAGTATGCCCAATTTCATTATTCAGACGCACCGAAAAAACACGATTTATTCAAATCCGCATTTATTTGTTTTAAACAAAGGATTGAACAGCGGAAAACCTCAAAAAAAGGAATTTACTAACAGTTTTGTAATTATTTTTTCAAATGATGAAGATTTGGAAACCGTTTTTTGGATTGCGTACAGCCTTTGGAAGTCGAAATTTTGGCATCAATTTTTGTGCGGTTCGGTTATTCCGTTTTTAAGAATTAATGACCTTAAACACAACTTTTCGGCACGAGTAAACACCTTATTACTCGATCACGAAGCTCATCAAAAGCACATTAAAGCATTTCGATTGTTGGAATTAAAAGAAGAACAATTTCATCAAAACATAAATCTAATAAACGATTTGCGAAGAGTGATTTTGTATCGCTATTGCAAAAAATAAACACAAACCTAAAATTTTAAATTATGAGCGTATTTTTATTATTTCAAACGGATAGTTGGAAGTCAAAAGCATCAAGAATATTTTTTGGTGTTTTTGATAGTAGAAACAAAGCACTCGATTATGCTAAATACAATGATTTGTATTGGTATAATTCCGAAGTTGTGGTAGTTGAGGTAGCACTCAATCAATTTCAAGAAATTTAAAACTAAAAAAGCCCAATCCTTGCGGTTTGGGCTTCAATATTGTCTAATCCAAAGGTCACCACAACTAGAATTAGACTATTTTTTGTACTTTCTAATTAAAAATTTGAGCAGTAAAGATATTAAAAAACTGACTATTGCCCCAAGTGAAGCAAGAATTATAGTTTTCAGAACATCTTCCGAATGCAAATTCGGCAAAACACTCAAAAATGTACCGCCAGCGGTACCAATTGCAGTCGAGTTAGTTTGTTGCATCGGCTTTTTCGGTTGTGGTTGTCAATTGGCTAACCGCCGATAAAACACCGCCTGCAACGGCTACATAACCGCCAACAGTAACAACAATTGTGGGTAAAGCAACTGGCGCTGCCAAAATTGTTCCGCCTACGGCTGCCAAAACCAATCCGATATTTCGAAGCACTTTAAAAAACTTCGGAGTGGGGGATTTTACTCTTTTTATGATATTCATAATGTAGATTTTATAATTAATTTTACTTCTTCGTGGCGTTCTAAAACTGGAAAAACTAAAGTTTTCAATTTTTCTATCGCTTTTCGGGAAAAACTTCCTTTTGCAATTCCAGTTTGAAAAGTTACCGGAGCTATACAGCCCATTAATTCCTTTTTAGCATCGTTTGCAGGATGGATTAATATCAAATCTCTTCCTGGTACATTTTGCAAATGCAAGTGCCATTGAAATTTTGGACTAAATCGCTTCTGTAAAATATATTCGCCTTCAGGAACACAAGAAACTCGTTTTTGGTTTTCGAACCAAGGTAATTCGATGGTATAACAAATTGTATTGCCTTGCCATTCTATAATGCCTTGAGTCCCTTCTGGAGAATAGGTTCTTTTCAATTCCAAAACCATCTTACAATCCACTAACAGATACCAATGCCAATGGATTGTAAGCACCATTTTTAAGGGCGTACATTTGACCATTAACTTGTTGGTAGAACTCAACACCAAGAGCTAAAAACAAAGGTTTTGTACTAGCAGGAGTTACCGTATTCGTTTGTGTGATTATCGCAGTTCCAGCAGAATCCCAAGGCAAAATTGCAGTTTCTGAATTTTCAACAACAAAGGTTTCCGCTTCAAAATCTACTTCCGCACCAGCAGAAATAATTTTAAAATGCGTTGTTCCAGATGGTGCAGCAATCATATTTGCAGGAATAAATGAAGCTAATGTAACTTCAATTACACCAGTTGGGCGGTCAATAGTTGCCAAAAATGGCGCAAATAAACTGGTGCCCAGTTTACCACGAATATTGAATTCAAAACCTGCTAAAAGTTCGGCTTCGCCATCAATAACGTTTCGTAAACCTCTCACGCTGATTAAATCAGCTTGAATAACTTGTATCATTCGTTGAGTTAAACGACTAACCATTCTACCATCGGCAGAATTCAAAAGCAACGATCTCAAAGCCGTTCTCAAAATCTTACCTGCTTTGCCAGCTCGACCAAATTCCGATCCATTTTCTCGAGTTCTTTGAAATGCTGGATCACTCGCAATTCTGCTCGCATCGATGCCACCTTTTTCACGAGCCAAATGTCCGTCTTGGGTTTTGTAAAAAGTAATATCGCCGATAGTACCTTTCAATTTAATTATGCCTTTCTGTCTTGCCATAATT
>JAYVHB010000040.1:0-27968 GCA_043771555.1 Flavobacterium sp.
AAAGAGTAGTTCAATACAACAACAGTAATAAATGAAAAGATTAGTAATTCTTGGCGGTGGCGAAAGCGGTGTTGGAACCGCAATGCTTGGCAAACTAAAAGGTTACGAAGTATTTGTTTCTGATTTTGGCAAAATAAAAGACAAATACAAAGACGTTCTTACACAAAACAACATTCCATTCGAAGACGAAAAACATACAGAATCTCTGATTTTAAATGCCAATGTGGTAATGAAAAGCCCAGGAATTCCAGAAAAATCTCCGATTGTTCAGAAATTATTCGAGTTGAATATTCCAGTAATATCCGAAATCGAGTTTGCATTTCCTTATACAAATGCAAAAACTATCGGAATCACTGGTAGCAATGGCAAGACAACAACAACAATGTTGACTTATCATTTGCTAAAAGAAGCTGGACTAAATGTCGGAATTGGTGGCAACATCGGAAAAAGCTTTGCTTGGCAAGTTGCAACCGAAAATTTCGATTATTATGTGCTCGAAATCAGTAGTTTTCAATTAGATGGTTGCTTTGAATACCGACCTGATATTGCAATAATTACCAACATAAGTCCCGATCATTTAGACAGATACGATTACAAATATGAAAATTATATAGCATCGAAATTCAGAATTACACAAAATCAAACAAAAGATGATTTTTTAATTTTTGATGATGATGATGAAGCCATTGCAAACTGGTTCAAAAACAATAAAACTAACGCACAATTAATTCCATTTTCGCTTACAAAATCATTCGAAAACGGAGCATTTATAAAAGATAAAATTATGAAACTTACAATCAAAAATCAAGAAATAATCGAAGAATTCGATATGGAAACAGCAGTTATGGCTCTTGAAGGCAATCATAATTTTAAGAATGCTATGGCCGCAAGTTCAGTTGCTAAGTTACTTCAAATTCGAAATAAAACGCTACGCGAAAGTTTAGGAAATTTTCAAGGTGTCGAACATCGACTGGAAAAAGTGATGAAAATTCAAAATGTTCAGTACATAAACGACAGCAAGGCAACCAATGTAAATTCAGCATATTATGCGCTTCACAGTATGGAAGTTCCTGTAATTTGGATAGTTGGTGGCGTTGACAAAGGCAATGATTATTCAGAATTAACCGAATTGGTTTACGAAAAAGTCAAAGCAATTATTTGTCTTGGTTTGGATAATAATAAAATTATCGAAGCCTTCGGAAACATTGTTGATGTAATGGTAGAAGTCGATAAAATGGAAGATGCCGTGAAAATCGCACAAAGATTATCAGAAAAAGGAGATGCCGTTTTATTGTCTCCGTGTTGCGCAAGTTTCGATTTATTCGAAAATTATGAAGATAGAGGAAATCAATTTAAGAGAGCTGTACGAGGACTTTAAAATTTATTGTTTTATGTTGTTTAAAAGTTTAAAGTTGTTCAATTCAGTGATAAAACAATCTTAAACATTTTAAACAATTTAAACTTTTAAACAAAATGAAAGAGATAATACAAAACCTAAAAGGAGACAAAACCATCTGGACATTCGTTGCCCTTTTGGCGTTATTTTCGTTTATGCCAGTATTCAGTGCTAGTAGCAATTTAGCATATTTGAACCACGGAACAGGAAATACACTAGGATATCTACTCAAACACGCTTTGCATATTGGTGCTGGTTTTGCAGTTTTATATAATATTCAGAAAATCCCATATCATTATTACCGAAGTTTATCACGAATTGCTTTGCCAGTTGTTTGGTTATTATTGGGTTACACTTTACTGTTTGGTGTCGAACAAGGCAGTGCAACACGTTGGATTCAGATTCCGTTTATTGGAATTTCGTTTCAAACATCAGCATTAGCGTCGATAGTTTTAATGGTTTTTGTGGCGAGATATTTATCTAAAACCAAAACAGAACCAATTGATTTTAAAACATCATTTATAGATTTATGGATTCCAGTTGGTATTACTTTAATGTTGATTTTGCCAAACAACTTCTCTACCGCAGCATTGATTTTCTTAATGGTTGTAATGTTGACTTTCGTCGGAAATTATCCAATGAAACACTTAGGAATTGTAATCGGATTGGGACTTTCTTTTTTTGCGTTTTTTGTAATAATTGCTAAAATATACGAAAATACCAATCCAGATAATACACCAAAAGTTTTCAAACGAGTAAAAACTTGGGAAAATCGAGTGACCAATTATTTATCCGACAATAAAGAAATTTCCGATGATGATTATCAAATAGAAAAAGCCAAAACTGCAATAGCATCAGGCGGAATTTATGGACTTGGACCAGGAAAAAGTGTACAGAAAAACTTTTTACCACAATCATCTTCTGATTTTATATTTGCAATAATTGTTGAAGAATACGGATTAATTGGAGGTCTTGGCGTTTTAACTTTATATATTCTATTATTTTTCAGATTCGTAATCGCAGCTCATAAAGCCAAATCACAATTCGGAAAATTATTAGTCGTCGGACTTGGCTTCCCTATGATTTTTCAAGCATTAATAAATATGGGCGTTGCCGTTCAATTATTACCAGTTACAGGTCAAACACTGCCATTAATCAGTTCAGGAGGAAGTTCAATCTGGATGACTTGCATTGCTCTCGGAATTATTCTGAATGTAACCAAAAAAGACGAAGAAATTTCGCAAGAAATTAAAGAAAAAGAAAAACGTGACGAAGTTTTACAAAAATTAATAGATAAACAAATTGCCGAAGAAGAGGCATTTGAAAATGAACAAGAAAATGATGTAGAAGAAGAAAATGATTATTCAATTCAAGACGATTCTAAAAATCCAATGACAGCAATCGAAGGAATTCGAGTTAAAAAGTAATTTATGGATAACTTAAAAAACATAACTTCTTCTATCTTGTCTCCTCTTCCTTTTGGAAAGAGGTCGGGGGATGGGCTTAGGTTCATACTTAGCGGCGGCGGAACTGGTGGACATATTTATCCAGCAATTGCCATTGCAAATGAATTAAAATTGCGTTTTCCAGATTCAGAAATTCTTTTCGTTGGTGCGAATGACAAAATGGAAATGCAAAAAGTACCACAATCTGGTTACAAAATCGAAGGTTTGTGGATTGCAGGTTTACAACGAAAATTGACTTTGCAAAACGCTATGTTTCCTATAAAATTATTATCAAGTTTATGGAAATCTCGCAAAATAATTAGGAAATTCAAACCCGATGTTGTTATTGGAACTGGCGGATTTGCCTCTGGACCGCTGTTGCAAATGGCAAATATGTTAAACATTCCAACTGTAATTCAAGAGCAAAATTCTTATCCAGGAATAACAAATAAATTATTGAGCAAAAAAGCCAATAAAATTTGCGTGGCTTATGAAAATTTAGATAGCTTTTTTCCGAAAGATAAAATGATTTTAACGGGAAATCCAGTACGTCAAGATTTAATCGACATTAATGGAAAACGTCAAGAAGCCATAAAATATTTCAATTTAGACAATAATAAAAAAATACTTTTAATTCTTGGCGGAAGCCTTGGAGCAAGAAGAATCAATCAATTAATAGAAAAAGAATTAGAGTTTTTAATATCAAAAAATATTCAGATTATCTGGCAATGCGGAAAATTATATTTCGATGAATATAAAAAATTTGATACCAAAAGCCCCTCCTTTGGAGGGGTTGGGGAGGTTCAAGTTCTAGCTTTCATTGACAGAATGGATTTGGTTTATTCAGTCGCAGATATTGTGATTTCTAGAGCTGGTGCATCATCAGTTTCAGAATTGTGCATTGTTGGAAAACCAGTAATTTTTATTCCGTCGCCTAATGTTGCCGAAGACCATCAAACTAAAAATGCACAATCAATTGTAAATAAAAATGGTGCTTTAATGCTAAAAGAATTAGAATTAAATGAAAAATTCGAATTGGTTTTTAGCGAATTGTTATCAAATGAAAACCAACAAAAAGAATTAAGTAAAAACATAAAATCATTGGCTTTGCCAAACGCAACCAAACTAATTGTTGATGAAATAATTAAATTATTATAATGTCAGGAACAACTTACATATCGTTAATTTCTGAAATTAAAATTCGTATTCGTGAGGCACAAGTCAAAGCCACATTGGCTGCTAACGCCCAAATGATTACGATGTATTGGGATATTGGCAATTTAATTCTTAACCGTCAAGCGAATGAAGGTTGGGGTGCAAATGTTATTCAAAAACTATCAGTTGATATTCGAAATGAATTACCTGAAATAAAAGGTTTTTCAAGTCGAAATATTGGCTATATGCTTCGTTTTGCAAATGAATACTCAATTTTGCAACAGCCTGTTGCAAAATTACAAAATATTCAAAATCAAAAGATTATAAAAGTGCAACAGCCTGTTGCACAATTAGAAATTAGTAAAAACCTAATTATGCCACAGCCTGCGGCAAAATTAGAAAACAGCCAATTGTTGCTTTCAATTCCTTGGGGACACAATATTTTATTGATAGAAAAAATTAAAAATATTGACACTCGTTTTTGGTATATGCAGCAAACAATCGAAAATGGTTGGAGCCGCGAAGTTTTGGGTGCAATGATAAAATCTAGTTCATTTGAACGAAAAGGTTCATTGACAAATAATTTCGAATTGCGTTTGCCAAATTTGCAATCAGAATTGGTAAAACAAACATTAAAAGATCCATATATTTTTGATTTCTTGACAATTGGAGAACAATTTACCGAACGTGAATTAGAAACCGAATTGGTTAAACACATTCAAAAATTCTTGTTAGAACTCGGAACTGGTTTTGCATTCGTCGGAAGACAATATCCTCTAGAGGTTGGCGACCAAGATTTTAGCATCGATTTGTTGTTTTATCATTTAAAAATGAGATGTTTTGTAGTTATCGACCTAAAAAAAGGTGATTTCAAACCAGAATATTCAGGCAAAATGAATTTTTATTGTTCTGTCATTGACGATACATTAAAACACAAAAACGACGAACCAACTATTGGATTAATACTTTGTGAAAATAAAAATAAAATTATTGCTGAATATGCTTTAAAAAATAATACGCAGCCAATCGGAGTTTCTGAATATGAATTTACAAAATCATTGCCAGATAATCTGAAATCATCATTGCCAAGCATTGAAGATATTGAAAATGAATTAAATAGAGAATATTAAAATGAACCTTAACCAAATACATAACGTCTATTTTATTGGCATTGGCGGCATCGGCATGAGTGCTTTGGCGCGCTATTTCCAAAATATTGGCAAGAACGTTTCTGGTTACGACAAGACGCCATCGGCATTAACCGATGCATTGATTGCAGGCGGAATGAACATCCATTTTGAAGACAATATCAATCTGATTCCGTTAGATTATTCTACAGAAAATACCTTAGTAATTATCACGCCAGCCGTACCGAAAACACATTCGGAGTGGAATTATTTTTTAGAGAAAAACTATGTTGTAAAAAAACGTGCTGAAGTTTTAGGCATCATTACCAAAGACACTTTCTGTTTTGCAGTTGCAGGAACGCACGGCAAAACAACAACTTCAAGTATATTAGGTCATATTCTCTACGAAAGTGGTGCAGATGTGACAGCTTTCCTTGGCGGAATTGTAGAAAATTATAATTCAAACTTAATTGGAAGCGGCAAGACAGTAACCGTTGTCGAAGCCGATGAGTTCGATCGCTCGTTCTTGCATTTGCATCCCAATATTGCTTGCGTAACTTCTATGGATGCCGATCATCTGGATATTTATGGCGATGCAACTGCTATTGAAGCTTCATTTAGAGAATTTGCTGATAAAGTTACCGATAAAACCAAGATGTTCGTACCAAAAGGATTGGATTTGCAAGGAGTTCAAGTAGAAATAGATAAAAGCTACTCAGAAGTCCTCCCTTTGGGAGGGTTGGGTGGGCTTTTCAAAGCTTTCAATATTCGTATAGAAAACAGCAGTTATGTTTTTGATGTACAAACACCATCAGAAACCATAAAAAATATAGCCTTCGGTTTGCCTGGGCATCACAATTTAATGAATGCTTTAATGGCTTTAGCAATGGCTAAAACTTATGGTTCCCCAACCGAGTCCATTGTTAAAGCCTTAGCATCATTTAAAGGAATTCAACGACGGTTTTCGTATCAAATAAAATCCGAAAAACTTGTTTATATTGACGATTATGCACACCATCCAACCGAAATTAATGCCGTATATCAAGCCGTTTCTGAATTGTATCCAAACCAGAAAAAACTAGCCATTTTTCAGCCGCATCTTTTTAGCAGAACTAAAGATTTTGCTGATGATTTTGCGACGAGCTTGTCTCAATTTGACGAAATTATTTTGTTGGATATTTATCCTGCTCGCGAACTCCCAATGGAAGGGATTACATCGCAATGGTTGTTGCATAAAATAGCAAATCCAAATAAGCAATTGGTATCAAAAGAAAAACTGATAGAAACCCTACTTCTATCAGACACAAAAATTATCCTAACCATAGGAGCAGGTGATATAGGCGAATTAGTGCAACCCATTAAAACCGCCTTGTCATGAAAAATATAAACTGGACTAACATTCGTTTAATAGTACTTTTCGGGATAATTATTTTACTCTATTCCTTTGCTAGTAATAGAAATTCGACGCGAAGTTTAGCAGCGTCAAATGTTGTTTTTGTTGAAGAAAAACAGATTTTTATTAAACAAGAAATGGTTAATAACATGTTGATAGAAAATAAAAATGACGTAAAAACCATCCAAAAACTTGGTATAAATTTGAACAAATTGGAAAAATCTTTGAACAAAAACCCAATGATTGAAAAATCAGAGGTTTATGTTTCAATTGATGGTGTTCTCAAAGCTGTCGTTAAACAGAAAACACCAATCGCTCGAGTTTTTGACAATACAGGATCTTTTTATATTGATTATCTGGGAAGTAAAATGCCATTATCAGACAATTGTACCGCAAGAGTTCCATTAATTTCGGGGGAAATTAACAACGAAAATAAAAACGAATTTCAGCAACTGTTGCAGTTTGTTCACGATGATGATTTTTTGAAAAAAAATATTATCGGAATACAAATTTATTCAAACGGCAGTTTGCGGATGTTAATAAGAGATTATGGTTTTGTTATCGATTTTGGAAAATGCGCCAATTTCGAATCAAAATTTAATAATTACAAAGCATTTTATCAAAAAGCTTCGGCTGATATGACGCTAAAAAAATACAAAAGCATCAACCTGATTTATTTGCATCAAGTGGTCGCGACAAAATAATTTTTTTTAATATGGAAAAAGAAAATATTGCTGTAGGATTAGATATTGGCACCACCAAGATCGTAGCCATGATAGGCAAGAAAAATGAATACGGAAAATTAGAAATTTTGGGCGTCGGCAAATCCAAAAGCCTTGGTGTGGCTCGTGGTGTTGTAAATAATATTACGCAAACCATTCAGTCTATTCAACAAGCCATTGAAGAAGCCGAAAATAATTCGGGATACAAAATAAAAGACGTTGTTGTTGGTATTGCAGGACAACACATTCGAAGCATACAACACAGTGATTACATAAGCAGAAGCAATCCAGAAGAAGTAATTGGCGGAAAAGATATCGATTTGCTAATTAATCAAGTACATAAACTGGCAATGCTTCCGGGTGAGGAAATAATACACGTTTTGCCTCAAGAATTCAAAATCGATGGGCAATCAGACATCAAAGAACCAATTGGCATGTATGGTGGTCGTCTAGAAAGCAGCTTTCATGTGGTTGTAGGGCAAGCATCATCGATAAGAAACGTGGGTCGTTGTGTGCAAAGTTCGGGTATTGAGCTTTCAGGATTAACCTTGGAACCACTAGCGTCATCAGATGCGGTGTTGAGCCAAGAAGAAAAAGAAGCAGGTGTAGCACTTATCGATATTGGTGGAGGCACAACAGATTTGGCAATTTTCAAAGACGGCATCATTCGTCACACCGCTGTAATTCCTTTCGGAGGAAACGTCATTACAGAAGACATCAAAGAAGGCTGTTCGATAATCGAAAAACAAGCCGAATTGCTTAAAGTAAAATTCGGATCGGCTTGGCCAGGTGAAAACAAAGACAACGAAATAGTTTCAATTCCGGGTCTACGAGGTCGCGAACCAAAAGAAATTTCGTTAAAAAACTTATCCAAAATAATTCACGCTCGCGTAGTAGAAATTATAGAGCAAGTTTATGCCGAAGTAAAATTATATGGTCACGAAGATCCACGCAAAAAATTAATTGCAGGAATTGTGCTCACAGGTGGCGGTTCGCAGCTGCAACACATCAAGCAATTGGTAGAGTACATCACAGGAATGGATACTAGAATTGGTTATCCTAACGAGCATTTGGCAGGAAACTCTAACGAAGAAATTTCTAGTCCATTATATGCAACAGCTGTTGGGTTGATGATGAATAGTATCGAAAACCAAACACAAAGTGCCGTTAAGTTTCAGAATATTGTTCCCGAAAAAGTTTCTTTTCAGCGAGAACCTATCCAAGATCGAATTGTAGAAACCAAAGTTGAAGTACCAAAAACTGAAATAGAATTAACAAACGATCCAGTTGAATCTACTGAAACCAAGATTAGACGATCTTTTTTCGATAAATATGTCGACAAAATAAAAGATTTTCTCGACAATGCTGAATAAGTAGTCAGAATTTAGAAAGCAGATTTAATAAATTAGAACAAAATAAAGAATACAATAATAAACGTTAACGGCTGCAACTTCCTCTTCTTTAGATAAGGTTGTGGAGAGCCAAAAAAACCAAAAAATATGATGAGCGACTCAGATTTTGGAAGCTTCACATTTGATTTACCAAAAAACCAATCAAATGTAATAAAAGTAATAGGCGTAGGTGGTGGCGGAAGCAACGCAATAAACCACATGTTCAAAGAAGGAATTAAAGGTGTAGACTTTATTGTTTGCAACACCGATTCGCAAGCTTTGCAAAACAGCCCTGTACCCAACAAGATTCAGTTAGGTGTAAATCTTACTGAAGGATTAGGGGCAGGAGCCAATCCAGATGTTGGACAACAATCCGCAATAGAAAGTATTCCGGAGATAGAAGCAATGCTCGATACCAATACCAAAATGGTATTTATCACTGCAGGAATGGGTGGCGGAACAGGAACCGGTGCCGCGCCAGTAATTGCGCAATTGGCCAAAGAACGAGATATTTTAACGGTTGGTATTGTAACAATTCCGTTTCAATTTGAAGGAAAAGTACGACAAGAACAAGCGTTACTTGGAGTAGAGCGTTTGCGTAAGCAAGTAGATTCATTAATTGTTATCAATAACAACAAGCTTCGAGATGTGTATGGCAATCTTGGTTTCAAAGCAGGATTCTCCAAAGCAGATGAAGTTTTGGCAACTGCATCACGCGGAATCGCCGAAGTTATCACGCACCACTATACACAAAATATCGATTTGAAAGATGCCAAAACCGTACTTTCAAACAGCGGAACAGCCATCATGGGATCGTCAACAGCTATTGGCGATAACAGAGCTATGGAGGCAATCAAGTCGGCATTAGATTCTCCTTTATTAAACGACAATAAAATTACAGGAGCCAAAAACGTATTGTTGCTCATCGTTTCTGGAACCAGCGAAATCACTATTGACGAAATTGGAGAAATCAACGATCATATTCAGGCAGAAGCAGGACATAACGCCAATATCATTATGGGAGTTGGCGAGGACGAAACTCTTGGAGATTCTATTGCTGTAACTATTATTGCAACAGGATTCAATCCAGAGCAGCAAAATGAAATCGTAAACACCGAACCTAAAAAAATCATTTTCTCGCTCGAAGAAGGTCAAAAAATGGAAAGCCAATTGTTGCAAAGCAACTTGATAGCAACGCCATTATCGATACAACCTGAAGAAGAAATAACAACAGAAAAAGTAGTTTTCGAGCTCGCCGAAGAAGTTGTTGCATCTGCAACGCCAGAAGTTTCAGAAAACGAATTGATACAAATTACAGAGCTAATAAGCAATATCAATGTCGAATTCGAAATCGTTTCGCCAATAAAAGACATCGAATTTACGTTTACAAAACCAACTTCTGCCATACAAGAAATAGAAGTAATCGACCATAAAGTTGTCGAGCAACCCGTTTTTAGTTTCGATTTACCAGTCGTAGAATCCAAACCAAAAGTAGACGATTACAAAATCCTTTTCGACCTATCAGAAGAAACAAAAGACATTAAAGTAAACGAAGCGGTAGAATTTATACCAATTACAGAGCAAAAAGAAAACGGCGTAATCAAATATTCTCTCGAAGAATATATGGAAATAGAAAACGAACTACTCAACTCCAAGCCAGCAGCAGTAGTTACCGAGCCTATTAATGCCGAACTCGATATCAAAGTAAAACAAGTAGAAGCCAACGAAGAGTCGCAATACCTAGAAACCATTTCGCCAATGGAAATGTCTATTGAAGAAAGCCTCAAGATTCGTGCCGATGAGCGTCGACGTAAACTCAAGGAATTTAATTACAAGTTCCACAACAACCCATCACGCATCGATGAGTTCGAAAAAGAACCAGCCTACAAACGCTCAGGTATAGACATTACAACCAACACCACATCAAACAATAACTCAAGAATGTCAATAGGTACCGATAGTAACGACGACGTACAACTGCGATCCAACAACTCGTTTTTGCACGACAACGTAGATTAAAAACCGCATAAACTACTAACTAACTTACCCGAAATTTCCACAAGATTTTTCGGGTTTTTTATTTATATTTGCCGAGCCTAATCCTGCTGTACGCTACAAGCTTTTGTCATCAACTGCTTTTTTGTAGCCGCCATAAAGAGCTTCCTGCGGTCGCTTTTCTGGCAGCACAAAAAATCCAGTCGATTTTCAAAAGGCTTTTCACTGCCATCAGGGGCATTTTCAGAAAGCAGATTTCAGAAAGCAGATTTCAGTTTTAAGAAAATCAAATAATCGAATAATCGAATAATCAAGAATATGAGTTTATCAACCACCATCATGGACGAAATCAAGAACGCCATGCGTGCCAAAGACACCTTAGCGCTCGAAGCACTTCGTGCCATCAAGTCCGAAATTTTACTGGCACAAACCGCCTCGGGAAGTGTTTCAGAAATTACCGAAGCTGATGAAATCAAGATTTTGCAAAAACTTGTAAAAATGCGAAAAGACAGCTACGAAATTTTCACCAAACAAAACCGTGCCGATCTTGCCGAGCCGGAATTAGCTCAAATAGCTGTAATCGAAAAATTCCTTCCAGCACAACTTTCAGAAAACGAAGTAGAAGCAATCATCGCCAAAATCATCACCGAAACTGGAGCATCAGGAATCGCTTCCATGGGAAAAGTAATGGGATTGGCTTCTGCCCAAATCGGCGGTCAAGCCGAAGGGA
This sequence comes from Flavobacterium sp., assembly GCA_043771555.1. Taxonomy (GTDB): domain Bacteria; phylum Bacteroidota; class Bacteroidia; order Flavobacteriales; family Flavobacteriaceae; genus Flavobacterium. The sequence continues at coordinate 11,355 of JAYVHB010000040.1, forward strand.
AAACAATATCATCAATCGTTAAGAAACTTTTGGTTTAATCATATAAATTTTCGAGAAATCGATTCATCTAAAAATCGAATAATCTCAAATTGGCCTCGTAGTTCAACTGGATAGAATATCAGATTTCGGCTCTGATGGTTGCAGGTTCGAACCCTGCCGAGGTCACAAAAAAACTTTGATAATCACGATTATAGATTATCAAAGTTTTTTGTTTTTCAATACTAATAAATTTGTAGTTATGAGTTGTATTTTGCTAGAGATGAGTAGGAGAGATCATCTTATACAAGTTTTTATTGTTTCTAGTGTTGTTTTGTATTTTCTATATTTAATTTTTATAAGTTTTCTCGCAAGATTATTTAAAGTTCAATTTAATCCCCACATTTATAGGAAAGTCAAAGAATTAGAGCCAAAAGCTGAAATTATTTTGAAAGATAATTTTACATTTTATAAAAATTTATCAAGTACAAAAAGAAAATATTTTAACCATAGAGTAGCTGTTTTTATTAGTAATTATACTTTTCATGGAAAAGAAGGATTAGAAATTACTTCAGAAATGAAAGTACTTATTGCAGGAAATTTTACATTATTAACTTTCGGAATGGCAGATTTTAAACCAAAAGTTTTTGATAAAATTATTTTATATCCACACAGTTATCTATCTACAAATTCAGGTTTGCTTTACAAAGGAGAGTTCAATCCAAAAATGAGGTCAATTGTTTTTTCGTGGAGCGATTTTATGTCAGGTTTACAAATCACAAACGATAATTTAAATTTAGGACTGCATGAATTTACTCATGTTTTGCAATATCAAAGTAAACTTTCGCAAAGTCCATCTTACATTATTTTTGATGATATGGTTGATGAAATCAATACTTTTCTTGAAAAAAATGATAATAAAATGAAAATTATTAATTCTAATTTTTTAAGAAATTATGCTTTCACTAATGACTATGAATTTTTGGCGGTTTTGGTTGAGCATTTTTTTGAATCTCCAAAAGACTTCAAGTTTCAATTTCCCAAATTATATAGCTATGTCAAAAAAATGATTAATTATAAAGAATTACATTAATTAACTTCTATCCCGCTTTAAAAACTTCTTTTACGGTTTGCTCATAGTTTTTTATGCTTTTTGCTTTCCGAATATTTTTTTCAACTTTGTGAGGATTTGAAAATGTAGCTGCAAAATATTCCCATAAATGATGCATTTTTAATAAAATATGGGTGGCTCCAGACAAAGATTGACTGTATCCTTCGTATAAAGTATCATGAAACTCTTCGAATAAATGTAGTTTGTTTTTTGGATGTTCTGTTGAATTGTTTTTTATCATGCTTGGCAAAAACGGATCGCTAATTAATCCTCTTCCTATCATAAAATGATTTATTGTAGGGAAACGTTCTTGCATTTCTTTAAACTTTGCAACCGTTGTAATATCACCATTATAATACAGTTTGTGCTTGGTAGTAGCAACACAGTTTTGAAAAGCATCTAGATGTACGCCACCTTTATACAACTGTTTTCCAATACGCGCATGAATAGCGATATTTTTTATTGGAAATGTGTCTAATATTGGCAAAACGTCCAGTATTTCGGTGGTGGTATCGTAGCCTAAACGCATTTTCATCGAGACGATAATATCCGACTCAGAATGAACTTTATCTAAAATTTGTCTTATTTTTTCTGAATCACTTATTAATCCTGATCCCATGCCACATTTAGTAACCATTGGGTAGGGGCAACCCAAATTCCAATTTAATTCTTTGTAGCCCAATTCTTGAACATATTTTGCTACAAATAAAAACTCATCAGCATCATTAGTAATTATTTGAGGAATACATTCTAAACTCGAATTGTTTTCGGGCAACAAGTCTCGTTCGTAAGAGGATTTAATAATTAGTTTTCCGTTAAGTCGAATGTAAGGCGCATAAAAAGTATCGATGCCGCCAAAAAATTTATTTTGAGCATTTCTGAACCTAAAATCTGTAAATCCTTGAAGCGGCGATGATAATAAAACGGTGCTCATTAATTAATTTGACACCAAAGTTTTTAAATCTGAAATTATTTTCAAAGGATTTTCTGCTTTAAAAACAAAGTTTCCCGCTACCAAAACATCGGCACCAGCACTAACCAATTGCAAAGCGTTTTTATCGGTAACGCCACCATCAATTTCGATTATTGTTTTGGCACCTTTGCGGTTTATCAAAGCTTTCAATTTTTCAATTTTGGAATAGGTATTTTCTATAAAACTTTGTCCGCCAAATCCAGGATTTACGCTCATTAGGCACACCATATCGATATCGTTGATGACATCTTCGAGCAGGTCGATATTGGTATGTGGGTTTAGGGCTACACCAGTTTTCATTCCTTCTGCTTTTATGGCTTGGAGTGTTCTGTGAAGATGTGTACACGCTTCATAATGCACTGTAAGAATATTGGCACCCAAAACGGCAAATGTTTTGATGTATCGGTCAGGATCAACAATCATAAGGTGTACATCGATGGTTTTTTTGGCATGTTTGGTTATGGCTTCTAGTACAGGCATTCCGAAGGATATGTTGGGAACAAAAACACCGTCCATAATATCGATATGAAACCAATCGGCAGCAGAATTATTAATCATTTCGATATCGCGTTGTAGGTTTGCAAAATCGGCTGCTAGAATTGATGGTGCAATTAGGGTATTTTTCATTAGTTGTTTGTTTTGACAAATATATAATTTAACCTCAAAGTTCGTTTTCAGATCGCAGAAGTTGGTTCCGATGCTGCGGGATGGTTAGTCTAAACTTTCAGTATAGCATTGAGTACAAATTTATAAAACAATCTGTAAATTTAAAATTAAATTCCTATTCTGTAAGCGTTTACGTTAGTACTTTTAGTCGTAATGATGTCTACATTTTACAATTTGAATTTCATCATCTATAAATCTGTAAATTAACCTATGTTCATCATCAATCCTTCTTGACCAAAATCCTGCATACTTGTGTTTCAATGGTTCGGGTTTTCCTATTCCTTCAAATGGATTTCTTGAAATATCTTTGAGTAGATCATTTATCTTTTTAACTTTTTTCTTGTCAATTTTTTGCCAATACAAATAATCTTCCCAAGATTCATCTACAAATACATATTTCATTCTAGTCCTCAATTAAGTTTTTAGAAAACGACTTACCACTTTTAAGGTTATCAATAGCGGCATCTAATCTGCTTTCGTTGGTTCTGTTTGATAATTCATAATTCGTTGCTATCAGTGAATTGTACTCTTCTAGTGAAATGATAACAATGCCTGAATCTTTTCCTCGATTTACAATAAGAGTTTCAAAGTTTATTGCTACTCTGTCAAAGTAAGATTTAATATCTTTTCGGAAATCTGAAATATTTGCTACTAACATAATTTTATAATTTGTACAAATATATGTACAATATATTGAATTGATATAATTTTTTTCAAATCATTACCGCTAACACAACGATTTGCACGAAGTTCATTAAACCAAAAAAGCTTCCCCGTTTTTAAGAGAGAAGCTTTTTGTAAATGTTGATTTTGGTTTATTTCAATTTGGACAAATCGAGTAGTTTTAAGTATTTTTTTAATTCGTCGAGTTGCATTTTGTTTCCTTCAACTGTTACTTGAAAACGTTCGTTGTGTATGAAGGTAATCATAGATCGAAGTTGCTCAGGATCGGAATTATTAGTGGTAAGGCATTTTACGCCATCTATTTCTTCGGTTTTTTGGGTGTTGGTTTTATCTACAGATTCGGTATCCATGGCAAGCAACATATAGGTTCCAGCGACCATTGCACTTCCAGATTCTCCTGCGCCATCAAAAATGGTTACGTTTACGGTTTTATCATTTTCGCCATAACTTGCTATTCCGGTTCCTAAGCCTTCAACTAATCCTCCAATGGTGAAGGAACTTCTTTTTAAGTCGCCCAATTGTTCTACTAATACTTCTTTGAAGGTTTCTTTGGAAATGGGTTGTAGTTTTTTTAGCGCTTCTATTTTCTTTTCGTTGTCTTTTATGGCATCGCCAGCTTTGCTTAAAGAATTGATTCCTTCGACGGCATCCATGATTCCGGGTTCGTTGGTTTTATCGGCTTCGTTTTTACATGCAAAAAGGCTGATTAGTGCAGCTAATAGGATTATTTTTTTCATTTTGATGGTTTTAGTTAAATGATCGAATTTTATTACAAATGTAATTATATTTTGAAGTTTGAGAGAAAGTTTCGATTTTTTTTAACCACTAAGGGCACAAAGTTTTGCACGAAGTTCACTAAGAATAAAATATTGCTGGTTGTTTGGGGTTGCGTGAAGGACAGCAGCGACATCCTTTTGTGGAACGTAGTGGAGCAAAAGATATAGCGTATGGCCTGACCCTTTTCGGGTCACGCCCAAAAAAAACAAAACCTCGGTAATCAGCCGAGGTTTCAATCATCAATCAAAAAACGAACAGTTAATCAGACTGTCGTCTGGGTTATAGTGTCACACTTGTCATCCTGAGCTTATCGAAGGATGTCGTAGTGTTATCCTAAATACGTTTTCAAGATTTTGCTTCTTGAGGTATGTTTTAATCTGCGGATTGCTTTTTCTTTTATTTGTCGCACGCGCTCACGGGTTAGGTCGAAAGTTTCACCAATTTCTTCTAAAGTCATTGGATGTTGGTCGCCAAGTCCGAAGTACAAACGAACTACGTCTGCCTCACGAGGTGTCAACGTTTCTAGAGATCGTTCGATTTCGGTACGCAATGATTCGTGAATCAATTCTCTATCTGGATTTGGAGATTCGCCTGAACGAAGTACATCGTAAAGGTTAGAATCTTCGCCTTCTACAAGTGGCGCATCCATAGATAGGTGACGACCAGAATTTTTCATGGATTCTTTAACGTCATTAACGGTCATGTCTAGCTCTTTGGCAATTTCTTCGGCAGATGGTGGTCGCTCGTTCGATTGCTCTAAAAGTGCGTACATCTTGTTGATTTTATTGATAGAACCAATTTTGTTTAATGGCAAACGTACAATACGCGATTGCTCGGCCAAGGCTTGCAAAATTGATTGACGAATCCACCAAACGGCGTAGGAAATGAACTTGAAACCACGGGTTTCGTCAAATCGTTGTGCTGCTTTTATTAAACCTAAATTTCCTTCGTTGATCAAATCGGGAAGTGTTAATCCTTGGTTTTGATATTGTTTGGCTACCGAAACTACGAAACGCAGGTTGGCTTTGGTCAATTTTTCAAGTGCTTTTTGATCTCCAGCTTTGATTTTTTGAGCCAATTCTACTTCTTCATCAGCTGTAATAAGGTCTACTTTGCCTATTTCTTGAAGGTATTTGTCTAACGATGCGGTTTCACGATTGGTAACCTGCTTGGTAATTTTGAGTTGTCTCATTGTGGTTTCTCCTTAAATTTATAAGTGTACAATTGGTTATACGAAAGATGTGGAAGAAAAGTTACAAAATGGAGAAATTTTTTTTCGATTGCATTGTTATTAACAATTTATTTTCAAAAAAATGTATATTTGTTTCTAACAAAAACGACTATGACTTTACAGGATTTTTTCAATTTGGTTGCCGAAAACCAAAATCTAGCACTTATATATTTTATTAGTTTACCCATTTTAGCATTATTAATCGGTTGGATTGGTGGCGAAAAAGACCATTTGTCGCCATGGAAATATATGTATGCAGCAATAGTGTATCTGGTAAGTATTCCTGGAATTTTTGCGGTCGGTTTGTCGGTTTATTTCTTTTTGTTTCAGCGGCGAGATATTTTGCAAACCGATTTGTTACTTCAGGTTTTGCCAATTTTGGCGATGGTTGCCACTATTTTTATCATGAAAAAAAATATAAATTTGGATTTTGTTCCTGGTTTTGATAAAATTTATGGACTTTGGATGATGTTGTTTGCAACGATGTTTTTTATGTGGTTTCTAGAAAAAATTCATATTGTAGTTTTTTCGTTTTTGCCATTTCAGTATTTGATTGGCGTGTTTTTGGCATTATTTGGCGTTATTTATTTTGGTTGGAGGAAGTTTGTGAAGTAGAATTTTTAAAAATTCATAACTAAGAAAACCAAAAACCCCAATTCAAGTTAATGAATTGGGGTTTTATCAAACTAATAACAAACTATTTTTTCTCAAAAATTTTGAACTCTATTCCTGTTAAAATATTAAAATTGAAAAGGGAAGAGTTATCTATTTGACTGTTTTTGAATTGATATTTTAACATGGGTTCCAAATTGATTTTTATTTTTTTGGTTATTTTGTAATCTAATCCTAGACCCAAACTTGCTCCAAATGTTTTCTCTAGTAAATTTGAAGTCTCTCCAATTTTACTGCTAAAACCAGTAGCTGTTTCTGCAAAAACTTCATTTTTATCAAGAAAAATAAAATTTGCACCAAGTATAACATTTATACCAATTTTGCGATTCATTATTTTATATTTCATTTCGACAGGAACATCATAATAAGACAAGTTTTGAGTAATATTCATAGTTGAAGCATTGTTTGATTTGCTGAAAATTACTGCATTTGAAAATCCATTTGAATACCCAATATTCGAATAATTGAAGGTATTAATTGGAATATTTTGAGTTAATAATTTCAAATTGTTTTTGTTAACTCCAAGTCTGATACTAAACTTTTCTGATCCTTCAAAACATAAATAGGCTCCATAACTTAAGGTTATTTTGGACGTTTTGGAATTACTATTTAAACGATCATCTAGAAATGAATTTTTGTTTGCAAAAACCGCTGCTGTTGGCGATCCATAAAGAAAAACGGTGTAAACTTGATTATAAGGTTCGATAACTGGAATAGAATCTTTTGGTTTTTTGGCTACTATTCTTTTCTTTTTAATACTGTCTTTGGCAATCGATTTTTCATTTGTGATTTGCTGTTTACTATTAATTATTGTATTTTGAAATTCTTGTTTCGCTTGGTTTTCTGCTTGAATTGATTTTGAATCTTTCTGATACGAAATTGCATCTGAGTTTTTCAAGAGTTTTTCATTCTCATTTGTATTTTTCGAAAAAGTTGTACTGCTGTTGTTTGCTGTAAAGTTTGATTTTATATCGTTTTTATTAGCCTTCTTTTTTGTGTTTGAAATTACATTTTTATCAAATTTACTTTTGCTAACATACGATTTTGATGCTTCAGATTGTGTTGTTTTTTGATTTTTTGATTGTTTAGGTTTCTTTTTCGGATATAAATTTTCGTTAGTTTTAAAATTATTTTCACTACTTTTTTCTGAAACAACAAGTGCTTTATTTCTAGTTTTTACTGAATTGTTAACTACTTCCGAATTTTGATTTGAAATTTCTTGCGTTGATTTTTTTTCTTCATCGGCTGCTATTTTTTCGCCATTATCAGTTGTTTTTGTTTTATAAATTAGGTTATTTTCATTTGAATTATTTTCAGATTTTTGTGAAGTTTTATCTTCAAATTTCAGCATATTATCTCTCGAAATAGAATTGGTATAAACTAAGCCAGATACTAAAAGCCCAACCGAAAACAAACCAACATACCAAAACCAAAGTGGCAGTACGCGTCGTTTTTCTTCCTTTTTGTCAAGTTCTGTTTGTATTGCAGCCCAACCTGTATCGTTTGGCGATGTATCCAAATGATCTAGTTTTTCTCTAAATAGTGAACCGATATCTTTTTTATTTCCCATTTTTTATTGAATAAGTATGGAATGAATTTTTTGATTTTATTTTTTCTTTCAAAATAACTTTTGCACGGTGCAAATTTGATTTTGAGGTGTTTTCAGAAATGGATAGCATTTGAGCAATTTCTTGATGCGAATAATCATCAAGCTCATACAAGTTGAAAACCAATCGATATTGATGCGGCAACTCTTGCACTAATGCTAAGATATAATCTAGTGTAAACGCAACTTCATCTTCATCAATATTCGTATCTTGAGCAAAATCTTCTTTAATTGGAACGAGTTGGTATTTTTTTTTGTAGCTATCTATAGCTTTGTTAATCGTTATGCGCTTCATCCAACCTTCAAACGAACCTTTGTTATCAAATTTTTTGATGTTAGTAAAGATTTCAATAAACGAATTGTGCACATTGTCTTCCGCTTCCGCTTGGTTCGCACAATACTTCAAACTCAACACAAAAAGCGTTTTTTTATACTGGTTGTATAACGCTTCTTGTGCTTGTCGGTTTTGCTTGATGCAGGATTTTATGAGATCGTCTGGATTCAAATGCTGTAAATAATTATTTTAAAAATAACGAATCGCTCTTATTTTTACATTCGTGCTACTCGATTTGGATACCGTTTTTGTTTCTCCATTGCTAAAGTCTATTGCAATAGCATTGTTATTATTTGCCTGAGTTGAACTCCAATAATTTGAATTTGAAAAAGAACCTAGATTTTCAACTTTCAGATTTTCGTACATCAAAGATAGTTCGTTTTCAGATGGCAGAAACCAATCTGTGGTATTGTTTATTTCAAATATTAAAGCCTTTTTTGAAGCAACTGTGCCATTATTTGATGAATTACAAACACTCGGATTAATGTAGTAATTATTTAGATTGTCATGATAATTTGCGATTAAAACAGAGTTTAATAATCCAGCTCCAATTGTCGAACTGCTTGTATTTGTGATTAATGAACCCTCGCAACCCCATTCAGAAACTTGGCTATCAACCAAAGCTGTTTCCATATATCTCCAACCATTGCTATAACTTCCTTTGTCATAAAATACTATTCCGCCAGAAGATCCAGTTGTTCCAACATTATAATTGGTTGTTGACTGACATGATTTTCTTAAAATAATATTTTTAACACCGGTTTTTATTTCAATATCTTCACCAACAAGTTCAATTTCTCTATCTATATTTAAGTCTAGAGCCACTTGCGATGTTCCTTCAAGATTAATATTAAGATGTAGCTTGTCATCAACAAACAGGAAAATCCATGTTCCGCTATATTTAATATTGTTGTAACTAAAATCTAAGTTTCCGTTTTCGTCAACTTCAAAAAAACCACTCGCATATTTATTGTCTTTGTCTTGACTGTATGGGATTTTCCAGATGCAACTACCAATTGGATTGCCAAACAAACCACTACAATATGCAATAATATCATCTTTAGAGCAACTGTCAATTGCGATTTTTAACTCTTTATTATTATTTACAGAAAAAACGGTGCCGTCTTCAAGTGTTGTGCTTATGGGATAACTAATACTTATCGATTGATTGTCTGGCAAATCGCCCAAAAATGCACTAAATTGAATATCACTACTTAAAACTTGATTTCCTATTTGAGTTAAATTTTCATCATAAATTAGAATTTTAAACGGATAAATAAAATCCAAACACACTATTTTTTCAATTGGATTTTCTCCATCATTAGAACTTACTTTCCTCAATAGATTAAATAATTCTGAATCTTTTTTTATAGTTTCAGTATTTGGTAAAAGTCCTTCACCGATTGGTTCGTTTTCGCAAGAAATGAAAATCGAAAAAAGACAAATAAGTAAAATTTTAAAATTTTTCATGACGATTTTTTTGGTTTATAATAAATAGTATTTAAAATCCAAAAAGGTTGCGTCAAAATATAAATAAAAAGCAAAAACCCTAATTGAATGTCCTGAGTTGGGGTTCTACTGTCATAAATCAATAAATTTTCGAAATAATTTTTCTTAACTTTGAGTTTTAGGATCAACACCTAAATATTTCAACTAACAAATATAATTAGCCTTTAAAATTTCAAAATAGGTATCTAATTTTCCAAAAATTTTTCTACATTTTTGCCATTCCACTGTCCTACAAATTTATAAGGCATGAATCTTGCAAAAAGTTCTTCTTTGTACCACTTGAGTTTTCTGGTCAAACGAACGACCTCTTTATGTTTTTCATTTTTGTAGGCATAATCAATCATTTCAGCTTGTGTTTTCCAGATACTAATAGTCGCTTGTTGTATTAATGGCCACTCGCCAACACCAATTGATAGGGCTAAACCATCATAATCTTCCAGACTTTTACTTACTTGCCCAACTTTTCTCCAAAAAGAAATTAATTTCGAAATTCTAATACTAGCACGAGTTAAGACCATCACTGGTTTGTCTAATGCCAAAGTGGCATTTGAAATAAAGGGTTGTTTTGCATCCCATTTTCCGTGAGCTTCTGCTGCATTTGCAAAAATGCTAAATGATTCGGAGCTTTTTGATTTGTAATTATTGAAAAATGTATTTGTTTCAAAAAAATTACTAGAATGTTTTTCTGAATCCCAGATACACAATAAGGCATAAGTCCCGAAGTTTGGTTTTGAACTAAATCCGTTTTCGGCACCAGAACCTAATAGTTTGTAGAATACTAGCCCATCGATATTTTTGAAATGAGCATGTCCCAGTTGCATTTGCGAAAATGCCCAAAGTTTATTTGCGAAAGTTTCTAATTTAAAAAAAGTACAAGTAGTAATCTGGCTCATAAGTTTGCTTTATAACAATTGGATTGATGAATATAGTTTAGATTATTTTTTTTCGACCACCAAAATTTGAATTCCCATCGGAAATAGTTTTTCAAATGCAAAAACAGGTGCAGAAATTATTTTTAAAAACACCAGTTTCCAAAAATGATTCGACATATTTCCCGACCAATTAATTCTGTTTTTTTCCATTTTACCAAGCCACCAAAGTGTGAAGGCATCTAGTGTTCCGTATCGCAAGTGCTTCGTAATTTTCCATTTGTCTTTCGTAAACAAAGTAGCAAAACTTTTATTGGTAAATAATGAAATATGCCTTGGACTGTGCCAACCTTGCCAATGTGATTTTTGATTTTTTGCAGTAATGCTTTTATAATCGGGCACTTCAATAATGAGTTTTCCTCCAGGCTTCAAACAATTATAAAGTTTTTCTACTGTTTGATTTGGATTATAATCGTGTTCTAAATAATGCCAAAGCGTAATTACATCAAATTGTTTGTCAACAACATAGTCTTCAATTGAAACTTTATTAAGTTGTAGATTTGGATAGTTTTTATCTTTCCAACCCGAATCAGAAAAATCAATTCCGGTGCAACTTATTTTTGAATTTTTCTGCAAAATTTCCAAAAAACTCGGATTGCCACAACCTACATCAAGTACGGTAACATTTGAATCGTCATTTTTTAGATATTTTTTCACGAAATTAACGCGTCTAAAATCTAAATTTTTCTGACTTTTTTCCACAAACGCACTATACTTTCCCCAAGCTAATGAACCTCTATATGGCAAATAATTTTCAGTATAGTAATGTTCTAAATTTTCAGCAGGTACTGGATTTGTTAAAAATATAGTTTCGCAATTTGCACAAATATTAAAAACATAATTCTCATTATTAGATTCATGCATTAATGCGTTTGTAGACACAAAAAAAGAATTTTCATTTTTTTTACAAACGGTACATGTAACACTATTTTCAACTTCCATTTAAACGTTTAAATTTTCATAATTTAGTAAAAATCAGAACAAAAAGAGATTTTTAAAACCAAATTTCAATTATAAGTTATTGAATTATGCAGCAATTCCTCTAGATTGTTTGAACGCAGCTTGAAGGTATTTTTTTTTAATAAGTAACATTCCAAAACTTTCGCCACCTTCTTTTCCTATATTTTTATGATGCATTTTGTGCGCACGACGTAACGCTAAAACATATACATTTTTAGATTTTGTAAAAACTTTAAATCGTTGGTGAATAACTAGATCGTGCACAAAAAAGTACGCAATGCCGTATAGCAAAATGCCAAATCCAACCCAAGTATACCAGGCGTAATTGTTCATCATACCAAACATAATAAACAACCAACTTGGCACTGCATAAATGATAAAAAACAAGTCATTTCGCTCAAACCAACTTTTATGGTCTTTTTTGTGATGATCGGCATGAAAATACCACATAAATCCGTGCATGATGTATTTATGATTGGCCCAAGCAGAAAACTCTGTTAGTATAAAAGTGGCTAAAATGATGCTAGAATTAATTAAAATTTCCATTTTATAAAAATAGGTATAAAGAAGTGAAGAATATAATTTGTAAAACTAATATTATTGAGGATACAGAACGATTTCCTTTTATGATCATTGGATAAAAAAGTAAGGACATAAAAAATGTTACACCAATCCAACCCATATAATTGTGTATACTTGGACCTTCATTTTCAAAATGCCAAAAATCGAGTTTTGGTGCCACTTGCTCAATTAGTAAATCAATAAGTGTTACCAAAATCGATGCTACTGTTACAACAACGAGTTTGTTGGAGAAGATTGTATTTACTACTATAATTCCTGCGCAAATAAGCATTGCCCAATTAACAGAAATGACGAGTGGTACATCAAGTAATTTAAATCCTAGTCCATTTCCATAAGTATATTTTCCAAAAATAAGTCCAGTTTGTACACCAATTACTTCAATAATAAAACCCAAAACAGCGATAAAAAAAAAGGAGAAAATAAATTTATTGTCCGTTAACGGGCTGTGTATTAAAAAAACAGTGCAAGTTAATAATAAGGTGTAAGGTGTAAAAGGACTAAAAAAGGATGGGTTTAATACAAATCCAATTGATCCAGATACATATACCAGAATCAAAAAATATAATAAATAGGATTTGTACGTTTTCATCATTTCTTTTCCCGTTCTGTAATAAGTTGACTTGCAATTTTTGCGCTGTATAAACAAAGCGGAATGCCGCCACCAGGATGCACGCTTCCGCCAACAAGAAATAAATTTTTAATACTTGTAGAAAAATTAGCATGTCTTAAAAAAGCTGCAAATTTATTGTTGCTAGAATTTCCGTAAAGTGACCCGCCAAAAGAAGAAGTTTGATGTTCTATATCAATTGGACTTAAAGTAGTTTCTGAAACAATATGCTTTTCGATATCTGTTTTCAACATCGTATTGATTTTATCAATAATGTTTTTTCTAAGCGATTCGGCGTAATCAATACTGGTGCTTTTATTATGAGGCACATTAACCATTACAAACCAATTTTCGCAGCCAATTGGAGCATCATCTTTGCAATGTTTAGAGGTAATATTTATGTAAATAGTTGGGTCGTCTGTAGGAAATTGTTTTGAAAATAAATTATCAAACTCTTTTTTATAATCGTCACTAAATAAAATATTATGCAATCCTAATGCTGAAAATTCTTTATTTATTCCCCAATAAAAAACATAAGCACTGCTTGATTTATCTTGTTGGATAAGTTTTTTAGGCGTAAATGAATTTGGTAATAAATATTTGTAAAGAACGTGAATATCTACATCACTTGCCACAATATCAAACGGGTAATCTACTCCGTTACTTTTAATGGAGTGAATTTTATTGTTAGTTCCAACTTCTAATTTTTCAACTGGTGCATTATATTTTATCGTTACATTGGATTCTTCTGCTAGTTTGACCAGATGTTTTGTAATTTGATACATCCCTTTTTTGGGCAAATAGGCACCAAGATTAAACTCCAGATGCGATATCATATTTATTAATGCAGGTGCTTTATATGGATTTGAACCATTATACGTTGCAAATCGATTAAATAATTGTACTGTTTTTGGATTAGTAAAAGTTTTTTCGTTTTTTTCATTCATTGTACTAAACAAACCTAGGAATGGCGAAAATAAAATACCCTTTAACGTCCTAAAATTTATAAAATTTTTGAGTTGATGTAATGATTGTTTTAAAAATAAATCTTCGGTAGTTTTAAAATAAAAAGCGTTTCGTTTTAAGTATTTTAAAACAGTTTCTTTTTTTTCATTTAATTTTAAATGTACTTCTTCTGCAAACTTGTCTGCATTTGCGAAGGCTTTTAGTTGTGTACCGTCAGAATAAAAATAATTAGTGATAACATCTAATTTCTCGTATTCAAATTTAGGTGTACTTGTTTTTAAATTAGTTAACTCATCAATTAATGTAGGCATAGTAAGTAAGGACGGACCTTTATCAAACCGAAATCCATCGACATTTATTTCACTCAATTTGCCTCCTGGATAACTGTTTTTTTCAAAAACAGTCACTTGAAAACCTTGATTCGCCAGTCGAATTGATAATGCAAGACCTCCTATTCCAGCTCCAATTACACCAACTGTTTTGATCATTTAAATCTTTTAAATTATTAGTGTAAAATTATTTTTTTAAAGAACGATACTAGCATAACAAAAGTTAAAAAAATCTATATATTATTAACTAAAATAACAACTATTGATATCAAATACTTACTATAAAAAAATCCAACCTAATTGCTCAGGTTGGATTCAAATATTTATTCAAAAAAAACTACTCCTCAGTTTTCGGCGTAATTTTAATTGCTTCTCTCGGTGCTTGATTTTCGTCTCTTGGAGCACGATTTTCTTCACGAGCAGGTCTTGGCAAAAGTGCTTTTCTTGACACTTTTTCTTTACGAGTTTTAGGATCCATACCCAAGTATTTCACTTGAAAAACATCGCCCATATTTACAACATCGGCAACATTTTCTGTGCGTTCCCAAGCAAGTTCCGAAACGTGTAATAAAACTTCGTTTCCTGGCGCATCTGTATATTCTACAACGGCACCAAAATCTAACATTTTAATTACTTTCACTTCATACGCTTCGCCCATTGCTGGTTTGAAAATAATAGAATCTATTTTGGCCAATACGGCTGCAATTCCAGCAGGATCGGTTCCAAGAATTTCGACAATTCCCATTTCGTTTTCTTCGTTGATAACGATAGTACAACCTGTTGCTTTTTGTAATTCTTGAATTACTTTTCCTCCAGGACCAATCAAAGCACCAATGAAAGCACCTGGAATGGTACGCATGATGATTTTTGGAGCATGAACTTTTACATCGCCTCTTGGTTGCGCCAATGTTTCGGTTAGTTTTCCTAAGATATGCAAACGACCCTCACGAGCTTGAGCCAAAGCTTGCTCCATGATTTCGTATTTCAATCCGTCGATTTTGATGTCCATCTGGCATGCAGTAATTCCTTCAGAAGTTCCAGTTACTTTGAAATCCATATCACCTAAATGATCTTCATCACCAAGAATATCAGATAAAACAGCAAAACGATCTCCGTCTGTAATCAATCCCATCGCAATTCCAGAAACAGGACGAATCATTTGAATTCCAGCATCCATCAATGATAATGTTCCAGCACAAACTGTCGCCATAGAAGACGAACCGTTAGATTCTAAAACTTCAGAAACGACACGAATGGTATAAGGACAATCAGCAGGAATCATGTTTTTTAAGGCACGTTGTGCCAAGTTTCCGTGACCAACTTCACGACGAGAAGTTCCTCTTAACGGACGCGCTTCTCCTGTTGAAAATGGCGGGAAATTATAATGTAAATAGAATTTTTCTTCTCCTTGTTCAGATGGTGAATCAATTTGGTTGGCTTCTCTAGAGGTTCCTAAAGTTGCTGTTGCCAAAGCTTGCGTTTCTCCACGTGTAAACAATGCTGAACCGTGAACGGATGGTAAATAATCTACTTCACACCAAATTGGACGAATTTCTGTAGTTTTTCTTCCGTCAAGTCGCGTTCCTAAATCTAAAGTTACGTTACGAACGGCTTCTTTGTTTACTTTATAGAAATATTTAGAAACCAAATCACCATTTTCTGCCAATTCTTCTTCAGTAAACAACGCTTTTACTTCTTCTTTTACTTCTGCAAAAGCAGCTGAACGTTCTTGTTTTGCTGAACCTTTACGGGCAATTTCGTAAATTTTATCATAAGCTGCTGCTTTCACTTTAGCGTGAATGGCATCGTCTGTTTTTTCAGTTTCGTATGTACGAACTTCTTTTTTTCCAAATGCTGCTTGCAAACGTTCTTGTGCTGCAATTTGATTTTTGATATGTTCGTGAGCAAATTTGATAGCTTCTAACATTTCTGCTTCTGAAATTTCTTTCATTTCGCCTTCTACCATCGCGATAGAATCGGTTGAAGCACCAATCATCATATCAATATCCGACAATTCTAATTGTGCACGAGATGGGTTGATGATGAATTTTCCGTCAATACGACCAACTCTAGCTTCAGAAATCAAAGTTTCAAAAGGAATATCAGACAAAGCCAAAGCTGCCGAAGCTGCCAATCCTGCTAATGCATCTGGCATAACCTCTTCGTCATGGCTCATTAATTGAATCATAACTTGCACTTCTGCATGATAATCTGATGGGAAAAGCGGACGCAAAACACGGTCTACCAATCTCATGGTTAATACTTCGTTGTCACTTGGACGTGCTTCTCTTTTGAAGAAACCACCAGGAAAACGACCTGCTGCTGCAAATTTTTCGCGATAATCTACCGTTAATGGCAAGAAATCGATACCTGGACTTGCTTTTCTTGACGATACTACTGTTCCTAAAATAACAGTTTTTCCAATTCTTACTACTACAGAACCGTCTGCTTGTTTGGCTAAACGACCTGTCTCGATTGTGATGTTTCTGCCATCACCTAAATCGATGTTTTCTACAAATAAATGTGGAATCATAATTTTTTCCTTTTTTTTTAATTCTTTACAGTGGTTTTTTGCCTTTCGGCAAATAGTTGTAATATTTATTCTGAAATAGTTTCAGAATAGTGACTGTTGCGTTCCAAAGCAAAACAAACCTTTTTTTAATAAAAACCCCGCCAGGATTTTGAACCCTGACAGGGTTTTG
>JAYVHB010000041.1:0-13306 GCA_043771555.1 Flavobacterium sp.
TGAACTATAAATGGCTTTGTTTTCAGGGTTGATTAAAATCCCTCCTATGTTTACATTCAAATAGGTAGTAACTGAAGCTAATGCTGAAATAAAAATAAACTTTTCCCAAACGGTTTCTTCGATATTTTCCACAAAATAACTTTCGATATTGGCATTTTCAAAGATGGAATGCAATACATTTAATTTGGAAACGGGAGCATTTTTAGAACCAAAAAATAGTTTTTCATACACACCTATTTTTTTGATAATACCCGGTAATTCAATCATTGCAACAATATAAACACAAGCTTGCAAAACAGTATTTTCAAAAAACAACTTTTGTATTCGTTCCGTGGCATCAACACCATTATATAAAGGTAAGAATATCGTGTTTGCAGTAATACAATTTTTTATAGATTCTAAACTGGTTTCAATATCATAGGTTTTAGTGGCGCAAATAAGGTAATCAAGTTTGCCAATTTCTTCTGGAACATTCGAAACTAAATTAGGAAAAGCAACTATTTCAGTAGTATCAGCAATAATTTTCAATCCATTTTTGGCTATTGCTTTTTAGGTTTCGCCACGTGCAATAAAAACGATTTCGATTGCATCTGATTCAATATAAGCTTTAGCTAATAATCCTCCAAAATAACCACCTACTCCACCCAATCCTAAAATCCCAATTCTTGTTTTCATACAACTAATTTAAAAACAAAACCATCAAGAAAATTAGAAAATTAAACCTTGGTACTTAATGAAACTAAATTTCTTAATGGTTCTATGTTAGATTTCACAATCTTTAATTTTATTAAACTTTTAATAAAAAAATGCAGACCTATAAGCCGGATTCTGTCCCCGATAAATCGGAGCCTTATCATTTATCTAGATCCCGAATTACTTCGGGACTCAAGCTATCTACCCTTCAGCAACGAACGAGACGCCCTTAAATGCTGATATACTTGATATTTCACCGCATAGAGTTTACCTGGTTTCACTACAGCATTACCTGTACCTGCTTTCTGTTGCACTTGTCCTGACCCGATTACTCGACCCGACGGGCGTTACCCGCTATGCTTCTCTATGGTGTCCGGACTTTCCTCTTACTATAAAGCAAGCGATAAGGCGGTCTGCCTTGCAAAAATAGTTTTTTTTGGAGCCAATCCCGCTATCCGTTCCAATCTTTTTAAAAATGACACACTTCGACAAGCTCAGTGTGACATTTTTAAAAAGGATTTCCACTGCTATCGGGGCTAGGGTGTCTGTCTTCAATTTAATCTTTTCGTCTTTTATCTATTTTCTAAATTCTAGTTTCTAAATTCTGCCTTCTAAATTCTGTAATCTTCTTTGCCATCTCATTTTCAAAAACTATATTTGCAACAATGGAACAATTTGTAGTATCAGCTCGTAAATACCGTCCGCAAACATTCAAAGATGTTGTTGGGCAACAAGCCATTACAAATACCTTGCTCAATGCCATCGAAACCAATCATTTGGCATCAGCTTTGCTGTTTACAGGACCACGAGGCGTTGGCAAGACCACTTGCGCCCGAATCTTGGCTCGCAAAATCAACCAACCTGGTTATGACGATCCCAACGAAGATTTTGCTTTCAATGTTTTTGAGCTCGATGCCGCTTCCAACAATTCGGTCGACGATATTCGTAGTCTCATAGATCAAGTTCGCATACCGCCACAAACTGGGCAATACAAAGTGTATATTATTGACGAGGTGCATATGTTGTCATCGGCAGCATTTAATGCCTTTCTAAAAACCCTCGAAGAACCACCAAAACACGCTATTTTTATTTTGGCCACGACCGAAAAGCATAAAATCATCCCGACGATATTATCCCGTTGTCAAATTTTTGATTTCAAACGCATTACCGTCAAAGATGCCAAAGAACATCTTGCCGAAGTGGCTGCTAGTCAAGGCGTCATTTGCGAAGACGACGCCTTGCACATCATTGCTCAAAAAGCCGATGGTGCCATGCGCGATGCTTTATCGATTTTTGACCGAGTTGTTTCCTATTGCGGCAAAAACCTAACGCGTCAAGCTGTTACCGAAAATTTGAATGTTCTCGATTACGAAACCTATATCAATATTACCGACTTATTGCTGGAAAATAAAATTCCTGAAACCTTGATTTCGTATAATGAAATCCTAGCCAAAGGTTTCGACGGACATCATTTTATTGCAGGATTGGCATCGCATTTTAGAGATTTGATGGTCGCCAAAACACCTTCAACGCTTTCGTTATTAGAAATCGGAGAACAAGCCCAAAAACTATATCTCGACCAATCGCAAAAAACCACGACCGATTTTCTTCTCAAAGGCATCGATTTGGCTAACGATTGCGATCTCAAATACAAAGTATCACAAAACCAGCGACTTCTTGTGGAACTTTGCTTAATGCAACTTTGCTCTATCACTCACGATGGAGAAAAAAAAAAGTTGAATCCTATATAATTCCGCCCACCTATTTCCGGAGTACTTATTCTATTGTTGAAGTTACTAAAAAGCTGGAAGTTGGAATCGATAAGTTGGAAGTTATTCCTGAAATTCCAAAAGTAGAAGTAGAAAAAGTCATTGAAATTTCTCAAAAGGAAGAAGTTAAAATTGTTCCTGAAATTCCAAAATCAGCAATCGTAACGCAACAATCACAAGTCTCAAATCCTCAAGTTTCGGCACTTTCGCTAGCAAGTATAAAAGCCAAGCGAGAACTCGAATTGCAAAACAAATCGGTTGTTAAAGAAACCGTTCACTTGCCAACCGAAACGTTTACGCAAACCGAAATGCAATTGTTTTGGAACAAATATGCCCAACGATTGGGCGACAAAGGTTACAAAATCATAGAGTCACTATTATTACTTAACGACCCAACTCTCGAAGGAACAACCATTGTACACGAATTGCCAAATGAAGGTTCAAAAATAGAATTCGAGTCCGAAAAAGTAGCGTTATTGGGTTATCTTCGTGGTCATTTGCACAACCATGATATCACGATAGAAGTTCGCGTAAACGAAGCCGTCGAAAACAAATTTGCCTTTACACCACAAGATAAATACAATCGATTGAACGAAATAAATCCTAGTTTGGAATTACTGCGCAAGACGTTCGATTTGGATTTTTAGGTTTTGCCACGAATTATACGAATTTTCACGAATTGATTTTGTAAGTAAATTTAAACTTTGTAAGTCTTTTTTGTTGTTATTATTCTAAACAAGTTGGTTTTTTTTAAGAAGAAGTAATTTGTGTAAATTTGTGTAATTCGTGTCTAAATAAGAAAAAAATTAATGCAAGAATACCTTTTTGAAAAAATCTTCGAAAATCAAATCTTCGAAAAAGAAACCTTAAACCATCAAGAATTTGAATCTTGCAAATTTATCAATTGCAATTTTGAAGCCAGTCATTTTGTTGCTGTAACATTTATAGAATGCACTTTCGAGAATTGCAACTTTAACAAAACTAGCATTAATCATGTGGCTTTTCGCAACGTTCTTTTCGAGAAATGCAAAATGAAAGACATCAATTTTGCCATGGTCGACAAGCTTATTTTTGCTATCGAATTTCGAAATTGTATTTTAGATTTTTCGAAGTTTTATGCCTTGCAAATGAAACGAACCCCTTTTATAAATTGTAGTTTGGTAGCTGTCGATTTTATGGCAACCGATCTCACAGAAGCCGTTTTTGAAACCTGCGATTTGTATCGAGCCGAGTTTGAAAAGGCTATTGCCAACAAAGCTAATTTCAAAACTAGTTTTAATTATTCTATTGATCCAACAAAAACAAAAATAAAAAAAGCGGTTTTTGGATTGGAACAAGTAAAAGGATTGTTGTATAAATATGAGTTGGAGATTGTATGATTTCAAATAAAAATGAACTTTTTTTTCATTACGACGAAGTAGAAATCACATCACTTTAGTTGCATGTTATGTGATTTCTCCCGAAAGGTCGAAATGACAAAAATACTAAACAATACTTTTCTCCATCACATAATCATCCATAACCCAACCATTTCCAATTTCGATAACAACTTCATCAACAACTTCAAAACCTATTTTTTTATAAAAATCGATGGCTTTATTGAATTTATTTACATTCAAATGAAGTTTAAAAGATTTATTTTTTGCTAAGTTGCAATTTTAAGGTAAGGTTTTCGGTTTTCAAATTTTCGTTAATACTTTTTAACAAAACAATTTGTTCCTGCAAAGCCGTAATTAAATCTTCTGCGTGATTGTTTTTTACAATTATGCCAGAATCTCCCGAACTATTATCATTATTGGTATGATTAATCTCAATTTTATCTTCGCCAATAAGTTTCGAGATGTCAACTTCCAATACTTTAGCAATATTTTTGAGGGTATCAATATCCATTTTGTACTTGTTGTTTTCTATTTTGGAATAAGTAGACTGGTTTACGCCAATAGCATCGTATATTTCTTGTTGTTTTTTATCTTTTTCTTTTCTTATTTTTCGGATGTTTTCGCCTAGATTCATTATTAGTTGGTTTTAAATTGTAGTGCAATATACAAATTAAATTCTTATTTGGAATGTTTTATATAAAATAGGAATTATATATTCATTTCTGGAATTGATTATTACAAAATGTATGTTTTACTTTGAAATTAATTAAAATTAATCTTACATTCGTTTTTACAACCATGTGCACGTGGAAAATTGAAATTGGTGTTAAGATAGTTTTGAAAAAATAATTATTTAACATAAAAATTTTAAATTATGAAAAAGTTAGAAAGCTTAAAAAGCTCAAAATTTGAGGGTTTTGAATTTAATGAAATTCAAAACATGAACAAAATTGTAGGTGGAATTAAAACATTACCATCAAGGGGTGGAAGAGATACTTACACTAACGCAACAAATGGAAGTTTTATCGGAGGCGATGGGACTGCTTATGATTGTGTAAATAATTAATTTTTTGTAAATATTCTAAAATTTGGTCAGTATAATGACCAAATTTTAGAATTATCAAGTCATGATAAAATTACTAGTAATAACATTTTTAATTTCAAATATAGTTTTGGCACAAAAAGCCGAAACGGATTACTTCAAATATCACGATCAAATAAATAAAGCGGAATACTTATTTTTTAAGGAAGCTAAGGTTGATAGTTGTTTGTATGTCTATGATAAAGTTTTTTTTGAATTCAATTTTATTTTCGTAAAAGATATTATTAATGCAATACAAATATCAGTTTACTCAGGAAAACCTTATGAGAAATATATTGAGCTTGGCTTTAAACATGGATTAAAAATTAGTCACTTAGCGAAAATAAAGTTGTTAAATAAATTTTATTTGAAACTTGAAGATGATAGTAATTTAAAAAAAATATACCAAATTAACAGAAAGGCATACTTGTCAAAAATCGATTTAAAGTATTTAGATTGGATAAATAAAATTTCTGTTAAAGATCAAGTTAATAAATATTATTCTGATAAAATTTATTACAACTTGTTAGAAAAAGATTTAAAAACTTTAACGGACAGTATATTAAAGCGAGGATTTCCCGGTGATAGACTTATTGGTATTCAAGATTCTACGATTTTTAAAGAAACAAAATCAAAGGTTTTCAAAGACCTACCAACGTTAGCAAAAAAATTTAAAAAAGCTATAGCTTTTCATGAAATAGAAGAAACTGATTTAAGTGCAATAACGATTATTCCTATGTGGTTGCACTCAACTTGCCCTACTAATTTTCTAACGTTTGAAGAGTTTCAAAAACAAGTAAAAAAAGGGAATTTACATCCTAGGGATTTTGCGTTATTAATTGATGACTCATATACTGCAAGAAATCGTAGACCTTATTTTTGCGATAACTATAAATTTGAAGGCTTTTACTGCAGGGCTTTTTGTGAATTATCTAATCCAATAGATATTAAATTAGCAAATTTATTGCGAAAAAAAAATCATATGTGTAGTTATGAAATTGACCAAATTAAAAAAGAGTTTGAAGTAAAACACGGATTTTATCTTTTTAGTGGTTACTTAGGTAATAGATGAGATTATTAATCAAATATTGATTTATTTAAATTATTTACATCAACTAAAATGAATTTTTTCTAATGAATAAAAAAGTTTTTATACAATCCTCATCAAATGATCGTAGTACAGATGATGTAATTTGTTGGCTGAATCATTTAAATAGTAAAGTTGAGATCTGCACAATTTTTGATACAAAAACAATTCAAAAAGTAAAGATTAATATATCAAATAAAGCTAAATTAAACTTATTAATTAATGACTTAGAATTCAATAGCACGACCAGCTTTTGGTATCGTAGGGGTAAATTTAATTTCAATTTCGAAAATGATAAAACCTTGTCTTGTAACATTTATGATGAAAATGTTAAACCTATATTAGATTTTGTTAATGATAGTTTTTCATTTAATAGTATAAATAAATTTAATGATAATTTTAAGGAAAAATTAGAAATGTTATCCACTGCCTTAGAAATAGGATTAAATATTCCAGAAGTCTTAATTACAGGAGAAATAGTTGAATTAAAAAAATTCTTGAAAACACACAAAAAAATAATTACAAAGCCCATTTCTAATCCATCGTATACTTTAGTTTATGAAAATAACATTTACAGCTTAGGTAATCAGACTAAACTTTTGAATTATAATGAAATTGAATTTAATAATTACTTTGATTTTTTGCCTTCTTTTTTCCAGAGGTATATTGAGAAAAAATTTGAAATACGAACGTTTTATTTAGCGGGGATTTTTAAAAGCATGGCTATATTTAGTCAAGAAAACGAAAAAACCAAAATTGATTTTAGAAACTATGATCATGAGAGACCAAACAGATATGTTCCGTACGAATTACCTAAGTTTATTGAAAAAAAATTACATAAATTAATGTTAAAACTAAAAATTAATTGTGGCTCTTTTGATTTAATTTATACTCCATCTGGCAAATATTATTTTCTTGAAGTTAATCCGATTGGTCAATTCAAATGGTTAAGTGAAAATTGTAATTTTAAAATTGAAAAAATAATTGCTGAAAAATTAATTTACTAAAATGATAACAGACGAAATAAAATTGAACATACTTAAAGAATATTTAGTAAAAAACTATGCAAATCTTCCATTTGTTGCTCAAAAGTGGAATTTAACAAAAATAAATTTTGATAGCATTACTGATCTAAAAATAGAATACGGACATTACAAAACGAACTCAAAAAATTCCATACCTTTTTACAAGCCTATTAGCAAAATTATTGACATATCTATACTTTCATGAAAAATAATTATATAAAACTATTTGCAAATTGCATTGTCACAAAAGGCACAGAAAGATCAACAGTTTGCGATTTGCAAAGAACAAAATTTATTTTAATACCAAATAGTTTAGCAGATTTGTTTGATGAAAACCAAAGTATAAATCTGTCTGAAATTTATAATTTTTTAGAAGAAGATGATGTTGTTATTTTCAAGGAATATATTGAATTACTTGAAAGCAATGAATTGATTTTTTATTGCTCCAAAAAAGAACTTGCTCAATTTCCGCGTTTAAGCATGGAATGGGATTATCCTGCAACAATTTCTAATATTATTATTGATTCAGATAGAAATTCAAACCATAATTATAAAAAAATAATCGATCAATTACCATCACTAAACTGTAGGTACATTCAAATGCGATTCTACGATGAAGTAAACATCAAAGTTTTAAAGCAAATTACTTCATTTGTAAATGATAGTTTTGTTCAATCTATAGAATTTATTGTCAAAAATGACTCACTTGTATCGCAAAAAAGTATTTTAAATTTTGTAAATAAAAACAGAAAAATTAGAAGTGTAACATTTCATTCATCTAATGAAAATAAACTTATTCAAAACGAAAATCATGGTTTTGGTGTTGTCTTTAAAATAAAACAAATAATAAATTCCTCTTACCATTGTGGCGTAATAAATAATAATTATTTTAACATTAATATTGAGTCATTTACCGAATCTCTAAATCACAACTCCTGCCTAAACCGTAAAATTTCGATTGACACAAAAGGATACATAAAAAACTGCCCGTCAATGCCTGAAAGCTTTGGAAACACAAAAGATACAACTTTAGAGGAAGCTGTAAATCATCCCAACTTTAAAAAATACTGGAACATTACAAAAGACCAAATTGAGGTATGCAAAGATTGTGAATTTAGACATATTTGCACCGATTGTCGTGCTTTTATTGAAGAACCCAAAAACCAATACTCAAAACCCTTAAAATGTGGTTATAGCCCCTACACCAATGAATGGGAAGAATGGAGTACCAATCCATTAAAACAAAAGGCTATCGAATATTACGGAATGAAAGAATTGGTACAAAAAGATGCTTAAATTTCCCAACTACCGTCAATCTGACTCCAAAGACTGTGGACCAACTTGCCTCAAGATTATTGCCAAACACTGTGGTAAAACAATACCAGTCCAAGAGTTGCGCACTTTATCAGAAACCACTCGAGAAGGAAGTAATTTACTCAACATTAGCGATGCAGCCGAAAAAATTGGTTTTAGATCGTTAGGCGTAAAACTAGATTTAGAAAAACTGCAAGAAGCACCATTGCCGTGCGTGTTACATTGGAACTCCGAACATTTTGTGGTGTTGTATAAAATTAAAAAAGGCATTTTTTCCATTTCTGACCCAGCCATTGGACTAATTGAATACAGCCAACAAGAATTTCTTAAATTTTGGATTGGAAACAATGCTACTGCAACAACCGAAGAAGGTATTGCATTGTTGCTTGAGACTACGCCAAACTTTCACAAATCTAACTTTGTTAATGAAGAAAGTAAAAGTAAGTTTGGTTTTGGTTTGCTTTTCCAATATGTTTTCCCATATAAATCATTTTTAATTCAGCTTTCCATTGGGTTACTAGCTGGTAGTTTGTTACAACTATTGTTTCCTTTCTTGACCCAAAGCATTGTAGATGTTGGAATAAAAAATCAGAATATTCATTTTGTGTATTTAGTTTTATTTGCGCAACTCTTTCTTTTTGTTGGTAAAACGGCGTTAGAATTTATACGAAGTTGGATATTGTTGCATTTGTCCTCACGAATTAGTATTTCTTTAATTTCGGATTTTTTTATCAAATTAATGAATTTACCCATTTCATTTTTCGATGTGCGCCTCACGGGCGATATCATGCAACGCATCAACGACCACCAACGAATTGAAAGAATTTTAACTACCTCATCACTTGATGTATTATTCTCATTAGTGAATATGCTTATTATGGGGGGCGTTTTGGCGTATTATAACTTGAAAATATTTTTTGTTTTTTTTGTTGGAAGTTTCTTTTATTTCTTGTGGATAATTTTATTTCTAAACAAAAGAAAACTGTTAGATTACAAACGTTTTGCCGAAGTGTCGCAAGAACAAAGCAATGTTATTGAGCTTATAAACGGTATGCAAGAAATAAAATTACACAATGCCGAGAAACAAAAACGCTGGAAATGGGAACACATTCAAGCTAGATTATATAAAGTTTCTATGAAAAGCCTCGTGTTGGAACAAACTCAAAATATTGGCTCTAATTTTATCAATGAATTAAAAAACATCATCATTATTTTTCTATCTGCCAAGTTGGTCATAGACGGGCAGATAACACTTGGAATGATGCTCGCAATTACTACCATTGTAGGAAGCTTAAATGGTCCTGTTTTTCAACTCATAGGTTTTATAAGAGAACTCCAAGATGCTAAAATATCACTTGCAAGATTGTCTGAAATTAATGAAAAAGAAGATGAAGTTCAAAATGATGGCGAGTTGCTTCATGAAATTCCAAAGAATAGTGTAATTGTGCTAAAAGATGTTTCTTTTAGATACATTGGGTCAGACATTCCTGTTCTAGAAAACTTAAATCTAACCATTCCTGCCAACAAAATAACAGCAATTGTTGGTACCAGCGGAAGCGGAAAAACGACTTTAATGAAACTGTTACTGAAATTTTATGAGCCAAATAATGGCGAAATAAATATTGATAATATTAACTTAAAAAATATTTCGCCCAAAACATGGCGCAATCATGTAGGAACAGTCATGCAAGAAGGTTATATCTTTAATGATACTATAGCCAATAATATCGCTGTTGGCGTTGATAGTATTGATAAAAAAAGATTAGACTATGCCGCAGATGTAGCCAATATCAAAACGTTTATACAAGATTATCCTTTGCGTTATAATACCAAAATTGGTATGGAAGGCGTGGGCATGAGTACA
This sequence comes from Flavobacterium sp., assembly GCA_043771555.1. Taxonomy (GTDB): domain Bacteria; phylum Bacteroidota; class Bacteroidia; order Flavobacteriales; family Flavobacteriaceae; genus Flavobacterium. The sequence goes on from JAYVHB010000041.1 coordinate 10,213, forward strand.
GGGCAAAAACAACGCCTTTTGATTGCACGAGCAGTTTATAAAAACCCCGAAATGTTGTTTTTTGACGAAGCAACATCAGCTCTTGATGCCAATAATGAAAAAGAAATAATGCAAAAATTGGATGTTTTCTTTAAAGATAAAACAGTTGTTGTAATTGCGCACCGACTAAGTACCGTTATTAACGCCGACCAAATTGTAGTTTTAGAAAAAGGAAAAATTGTAGAGATTGGAACACACCAAGAATTGGTAGCCAAAAAAGGAAACTATTACGAATTGGTTAGAAATCAATTGCAATTAGGAAATTAATATGTCAGACGAAAAAGAAATCGAATTAAGAAGTGAAGAAGTACAAGATATCTTGACACGAGTTCCCCATTGGATGATTCGCTGGGGAAATGTTGTAATTCTATGTATTATTTTGATTTTATTTAGTGTTTCGTGGATGCTGAAATATCCCGATTTGATCTCAACTCAAATAATCATTACGACCACAATTCCACCCGAGAAATTAATTGCCAAAACATCTGGAAAAATACAAGCAATTCTAGTAACTGATAGAATGAATGTTGCTAAAAACATACCGTTAGCAGTAATTGAAAACGCTGCAAACTATAATGATGTTTTTCTCTTGAAAAATATTATTGATACTATTGACATCAATAAATCGAAATTTCCATTTGAAAAACTAGCCACAGCACAATTAGGAGAAATTGAAAGTTTCTACGCCATTTTTCAAAAAGAAAACAGTGCCGAAGATTTAAACTCAAAACTGCAACCTTACAAAGTAGATGGAGTTGCTCAAAGTTATGAAGCTATACAACTAAAAGAACGATTAAACCTTTTGGAATCTCAAAAAAGCATTAATCAAAGCGAATTAGTACTGCAAAAAAAAGATCTTGACCGCTATGAAGGTTTGTATAAAAAAGGGATTATTGCTACGCAAGAAATTGAAAAACAAAGGCTAATTTATCTGCAATCGCAAAAAAATTATAAGAATGTTTTAAATACAATTTCTAATTTAAAATCTTCAATTAATGAACTAAACAGAACAAGCAAAACAACTCAAATTAACGAAAGCAAAGAAAATGTAAATTTGGAAAGAAATGTTGTTCAGGCTTTTTATCAATTAAAAAAAGTGATTAAAGATTGGGAGTTGAATTATGTTTTGCGGTCTTCAATAAGTGGTAAAGTTACTTTTTTGCAAATTTGGTCAGAAAATCAAAATATTGAAGCTGGCGCAACTGTTTTTGCTATTATACCAAACGAAAAAAGTAATTATATTGGTAAAGTAAAAGCACCAGTATTGAATTCGGGTAAAATAAAAATTGGTCAAGAAGTAACAATTCGTTTAGCTAATTATCCTGAAACCGAATTTGGAATACTTAAAGGAAAAGTAACTGCCATTTCACTAACACCCGACAAAGATAATAACATGTTGCTTGATGTTTCTTTACCAAACGGTTTGGCAACTTCCTATAAAAAACAAATTACTTTTCAGCAAGAAATGTCAGGAACTGCCGATATTATAACTGAAGATTTAAGATTGATTGAACGATTGTTGTATCAATTTAAAGACATTTTTAGAAGATAGTTTTATTTTTCAATAACCAACTCCATCACAAAATCATCCATCACCCAACCATTTCCAATTTCTATAACAACTTCGTCAGTAATTGCAAATCCATTTTTTTTATAAAAATCGATGGCTTTATTGAATTTATTTACATTCAATCGTAATTTTTGAGATTGATTTTCTTTTGCCAAATTGGCTACAAAATCTATCGCCAACTTACCAATTCCTTTGCCTTGATTGTTTGGCAAAATATAAATTTTATGAATTTTGGTGACCTTTTCTGAGTTATGAAAATGTTCTATTCCAAGAAATCCTTGAGGAGTTTTTTCTACTTCAATGATGTAAAAAAGTTGATTTGCATCGCAATTGGCTTGTAAATTTTCTAAAGAATAAAATTTACCTAACATATAATCCAGTTGTGGTTTTGACAAAATTGCACCATACGTTTCTGGCCAAGTGCCATAGGCAATTTCTTGAATAATAGTAAAATCTTTAGATGAGGCGCTTCTGATGGAAATCATTTTTAAATTGGATTATTCGATTTTTGAATTATTCGATTTCTAGACAAAAATATTTAGAATTTAATCCAAACTGAAAACTGTTACCCTCACCTGAAAACTGAAAACTGCGACTGAAAACTGCAAACTAACCATGTATACTCTCCGACTTTCCATACTTTGCAATTACGCCTGCTTCAAAATCTAACCATTCTTGCCAGCGTTTTTCTACATCGATTCCTTGTCCATATTTTCTAGCATAATTCAAAAAAGTAACATGATGTCCAGCTTCACTTTCCATTAATTCTCGATAAAAATCAGACAATTCTTGGTCTTGAATGTTTTCTGACAATACTTTAAAACGTTCGCAACTTCTAGCTTCTATCATCGCAGAAAAAAGTAATCGCTCCACAAATCCAGAAACTCGGTTACCATTATTGCTTTTTTTCATGTATTGCGCCAATTCGCCAACATATTCGTCTTTGCGCTCACGACCCAACACCAAACCTCGTTTTTTGATGATATTGTGCACCATTTCGAAATGTTCTATTTCTTCACGAGCAACCGTCAACATATCCGAAACCAAATCGGGATATTCCGAGTTGATCGTGATAATCGTAATCGCATTGGTAGCAGCTTTTTGCTCGCACCACGCATGATCGGTCAAAATATCCTCGATTTTATTTTCGACAATATTGACCCAACGAGGATCAGTAGGAAGTTGTAATCTGAATGTGGACATTTTTGAGGAAGGTTATTAGGTAATGGGGTTAAAAGGTTATGGGGTTAAAAGGTTATGGGGTTGATGTTATGAGGTTATGGGGTTGATGTTATGAGGTTATGGGGTTGAGGTTATGAGATTATGAGGTTATAAGTTAAAAATTTTAGTAATGGCATAAAAAATATCAATTTTAAATATACATATATGACACTATCCTAAAAAGTGTGTAAGTTAAAAATATAGGGGTTTGACTTTTAATTAAAGTTGAACCCTTTTTTCAAAAATAGTTAAGAACTGGTTGAG
>JAYVHB010000042.1:0-6253 GCA_043771555.1 Flavobacterium sp.
TTAGATTCCTACGGAATGACAAAACGGACGAAGACAAATTACTCGTTGATAATTATCGCTTTTACTCTTTTACCGTTAGTTTGTCATTCCGTAGGAATCCCACGCAAACTTGGCAACCGCAAACAAGGTAAAAAGTGCCTTGTCATTCCGTAGGAATCTCATGTAAAGTGAATGCTTTTTATAGATTCCTTGGGTCTCGAGCCTGCAAGTGCTACTGGCGAAGCAATGACAAAAACGGGCGTTGATAAATATTGATTGTGAAACAACCATAAATTAATTAAAAAACAAAACCTAAACTTTAAAAATTATTATCATGAAAAAAGCTATTTTAACTTTCGGATTATTTATTACCGCAATTGTATTAACTTCTTATGTTGAACCAACTCCAAATGAAGTGAAAATTGATAAAACTACTTCTACTATGGATATTAGAGGTGGACAAGCCGATTCGGGAAAATAAAAATTCTATAACACCAAATTTAACACTATCTTTATCCGGTAGTGTTTTTTTTTAATCTTAAATTTCGTTTTTTGGGCATCAGACTATTTATTATTTTAATTCTCGGTTTATTTTTTTCTTGTGAAAAAAAACAAACTACATTATCATCTAAACAAACTGATAGTTTAAGTTTCTACTTTTCCAAGGTTTACAATGAAAATTTAACTATTGACACAACGTTTACTTTTAAAAGTTTTGAACTTTTAAAAACTAAAAAAAATACTCAAATAAATAGAATAATTACAGATTCATTAACCAACACATATTTTGATATTGGCGACTGGGACAAATATGGGATTATTACATCTTTTTACTTAAAAAATTGTTCAGAAGCCAAAGACACTTTATTTGAGGTAAAAGCATTAAGACACAGAGGGAATTATTTTTTTAGAAAAAATATTTATGATAGTTCTTTTTATTATTATGTAAAAGCTGAAAAAATTTATCCTTTTATTGATGACACATTTAATTATGCAAATATCCTTTTGAAAAAGGGAATTGTACAATGTCAAGTTAATGATTACTTAGGAGCGTCTTTTTCATTAGAAAAATCTTTGATTCTCCACAGAGAGACAAAAAATTATCAAAAAGTTTATGTGGCTTTAAATCAATTAGGATTAATTTACAGAGAAATGAAACAATTCGATAGATCAATTGATTGTCATAACAAAGCATTAGAAATTGTACTTAAATACAAACTTGTTAAAAATAATGAGGTATCAAATTGTTTGGGAAATATTGGTTTAGTTTATGAGTATCAAAAAGATTTTAATAAGGCAAATTATTATTATCAAAAATCTTTAATTGATAAAACCATAAAAAAAGACAATCCAATTCTTTACGCGACTTTAATTGATAATTTAGCATTCTCAAAAATTAAATTAAATAATAAAACAAATCTTTTTTATTTATTAAATGAATCTTCTCGAATAAGAGATAGTATTGATGATAAATCATTTATTGTTTTGAGTAAAATACATTTCTCAGAGTATTATGAAAAAATAGCTAATGACACTGTTAAATCAATAAAATTTTCAAAAATAGCTATAGATATTGCAAAAAAAAGTAAAGTAGCTGTTGACATTGTAGCAGCTCTAAAACAAGCAGCTGCTGTAGACAAATTGAACGCTTCTGCTTACACGAAGGATTATATTCGTATAAACGACAGCCTGCAAGATGCCGAGCGTAAAAATCTCGACCGCTTTGCACGCATACAACTCGAGACCGATGAAGTTATGAAAGAAAACAAAGCTCTTGGCGACAAAAACCAAAATCTTGTTTACTATCTTATTGGTTTTACGGTTTTGGCACTTGTAGGCGGCTTATTGTTTGTAATCTTCAGGCAACGCACCAAACAAAAAGAACTGCTTTTTCTGCAATCGCAACAAGATGCCAACGAAAATATATATCAATTACTGCTGGAGCAACAAGCCAAAGTTGCCGAGGTGCGCCAGTCCGAAAAAACCCGAATTGCCCTAGAGCTTCACGATGGCATTATGAACAAGCTTGCCAGTATACGCCTCAACCTGTTTGTATTGTCAGAAAAAACAGATCCTGCAACTATCTCCAAATGTCTGGATCACATTACCGACATACAAACTATAGAAACCGAAATTCGCAATGTTGCTCACGACCTCAATCAAGAAGTATTTTTAGAAAAAAATAGCTTCAAACTCCTTATTTCAGAATTTGTTACAGACCAAAATTCCAATCAAAAAACACAATTTAATATCGAAATGGATCCTCAAATAGATTGGGAAAAAATAAATAATACCATCAAGGTCAACTTGTTTCGTATTATTCAAGAAGCTACCAACAATTGTAATAAACATGCTAATGCAACCAAAGCCGTTATCGCTTTTGTGCTGGACGAAAATAAAATATGTATGTCTTTTATAGACAATGGCATTGGTGCCGACTTAACCACAACCAAAGAAGGTATTGGTATAAAAAACATGAACCAGCGCATCAAGTTACTTGAAGGTAATATTAGTATCAAATCAGACGCTAGTACCGGAACACAAATATATCTTGCTGTACCCATTGATAAACTATAATTTTTAGGCAACATATGGAGATTTCACTATTGATGATTGATGACCACGAAATGATTATCGAAGGGTATAAGTCCATTCTTTCCTACAACAAGCAAGGATATAAAGTAACAACCTTTGCCGCAAATACTTGTCAAAAAGCCTACGAAATTATCACCAACAATAATTGCCCCAAGTTTGCAATTGTTTTTATAGACATAACGCTGCCCGCCTATCCCGAAATGAAAATTGCCTCTGGAGACCAGCTCATTCCTTACATAAGACAATACTTGCCCAATACAAAAATTGTAGTGCTCACGTCGTATACCGAATCGTTTATAATATATCAATTATTACAAAACCATGCGCCAAATGGGTTGTTGATAAAAAGCGATGTAACTGCTGTCGAATTTTTGGAAGCTTTTGATGCGATCCTTAACGGAAATTTCTATTACAGTAAATCGGTTAGTAAGCAAAAACAGGCGGTACTTGACAATACCAAATTTCTGGATACCTACAACCGCCAAATCATTACTTTATTGGCGCAAGGCATCAAAACCAAAAATATTCATGAGTTGTTGCACTTGTCGAAAAGTGCTGTCGAAAAACGAAAAGCCATTATTAAAGAATATTTCGGATTTGATAAAGCCACCGATGAAGATATTATTAGAGAAGCTAGAAAACAAGGTTTGATTTAAGTTTTAGCAAAATTATTTTCTTTAGAAATTATACAATGATAGAATACAACGAGGGCATTTATACTTTTTATGTTTATATACTTACCAATATAAACCGCACCGTTTTATATACTGGAGTTACAAATAATGTCAAAAAACGCTTGGAGCAACATACAGAAAAAGACAACCCAAAAAGCTTTACAGCTAGGTATAATGCACATTATCTAGTATATTTTGAAAAATTTACATGGATACAGCTTGCTATTGCAAGAGAAAAAGAAATAAAAAACTTATCCCGAAGTAAAAAATTGGATCTTATAAAGGAGCAAAATGCAAATCTTGACTTTTATAATCATTATTTTGAGGTTCCTAATGACACGAGTAAATAGAAATCTTGCGCAAACAAGGTCAGCAGTAACTTGGTCAACCCAAACTTGTCATTCCGAAGGAATCCCACGCAAACAAGTTAAACAGCAAACAAGGTCAATAGTAGCCTTGTCATTCCGCAGGAATCTCTCGCAAAATGAATGTTTTTTTAGATTCCTACGGAATGACAAAAGGTGCGTTGACATATTTTGCTTTTACAAATAATACTGGTATATTTAATTCTCTCTAGTTATAGTTTGTCATTCCGTAGGAATCTCATACAAACAAAGTAACCTTAAACATTGTAAACAGAAACTGGATCTTCGGTTAGTTTGTCATTCCGTTGGAATTCCACGCAATCAAGGCAACATTTTTAGATTCCTACGGAATGACAAACTGTGCTTTGACAAATATCGCTTTAGTAACTTAACGTAAACTTGTCATTCCGTAGGAATCTCATACAAACAAAGTAACCTCAAACATTGTAAACAGCAACTTGATCTACGGTTAGTTTGTCATTCCGCGGGAATCCCACGCAATCAAGGCAACATTTATAGATTCCTACGGAATGACAAACGATGTGAGGACAAACTGCGTTTTGACAAATCAGCCGTTGACAAATACTTAGTTAATAAACTGCATTTTTAAAACTTATACAATACTATAATTCTCAAATTTTAACATAATGTACGGTAAAACCGTAAAATCAATTCCTAAATACTAGCTAATTTTACATCATAATAACAACAATACTTTTAATATTAAAAAAAAGAAAAAGGAAAAAAAAGAGTCTTACCCACTCATAGTGACACAAGCGCAAAAAATATTCTATAGTTTTGTGTAGTAAAATAAAAAGTAGAATTTTTTGTTTATTTTAGAGGTTTGTTATTAAACAGAAATACGACCAAACCAACCAAAAAAAAGCAGCCCTACCCTAAAATGTTTTCGACGACAATAGGTAAAGCTGCAAGTATAAAAAATTAATACACAAATTTATGAAAAATTTATTATTTGGCATCATTGCCACCGTTTTATTTAGTTTTACTGGAAATGCGCAAAAAGTTTCAGATTATTTTGTTAAATCTCAAACACGAATTACAAAAAATTCCAGTGATGGCTACTATAATAGCTACATAAAAAACATAAAAATTGTAGAGGGGATTTCCATTATTGGTAGTGATTTTATAGTTCATAATTTGGCTGACAGCAATATTAAACTCATTGAAGTGCCAGTAATTGACAAATTCAATAGAGCAAATTTTATGTTTTTTTTAATTAATTTTATAAATAAAAATCAATCAGTTATTTACAAAAATCATTTAAAAGATGAATATACTTTTTTTAATCAGTCGTTACAACCTATTTATAAAATAAAAATATCAAATGGAAATTTGATATTTGAAAATATCAATGAAACTGGTAACAAAAGCAATTGTTACAGTAGTTGTCGAAATGGAGCTTGGAGTACAATAGAATCAGATTTTTTGTCGGATTTCGCGTGTTCGTTTAATCCTTGTGGTGCCGCTATTGCAGCTTATTGTTTAGGTGTTTGTACATTTAATTAAATCTCAATTTTCATGAAAAAAAATGTTTATTTATTAATTTTTGGTCTTATTTTAGTAATCGTATCAATTTTAGTTAAAGTTTCTACAAATTTTGAGTACTCGAATTACCTTTTGCTTGCAGGGCTAGTTATAGAAGTGTTTTCGGTTATACGAATACTTAAAGAACTAAAATAAATATTAAAATTATGAAACTTAATATTTTCCTCACTGTACTTTTACTAGTGCCAAAACTTTCTTTTGCCCAAACTGATATTGAAAATGTTTTAAAATTAGGGCAAGTCATCGTAAGTGGTTTGTCTATTATAAAAGCCAATAAGTCGGGTACAAAACTAGATAGTAAAACCGTATCAGTTGTTTGCATCAAGAACAAACTTAGCGAGAAAATTACCTTTAAGTTGCTTGGTAAAGACGCCAATGAACTTGCTATCGAAAAAATACTTGTTGTTCAAAACGATGGCAAAGAATGTGTATTCGAAATTTTAAAAGGCGTTTACGCTTATGAAGTGTTGCTTACCAGCAACGAAATTTATAAAAAAGGTGAGTATAAGTTTGAAGACGATATCGTCATAACCATAAAAAAAGAAGAGTGATTTTTGGTTACTATCGCTTGAGGAAAATCCCAATCTAGGTTGGGATTTTTTTTGTGATAAAATGTTGCTTTAATTCCTTTGCGGTTAGTTTGTCATTCAGGGGGAATCCCTCGCAAAATGAATTCTTTTTTAGATTCCTACGGAATGACAAAACGGGCGGAGACAAACGATGTGTAGACAAACATCGCTTCGACAATTAAAAGCTTAGATTCCTTTGCGGCAAGTTTGTCATTCCTTAGAAATCCCACGCAAAATGAGTGCTTTTTTAGATTCCTACGGAATGACAAAACGGGTGGAGACAAATAATGCGTTGACAATTATTGCGTTGACATACTACCCCTTTACAAATTGGACTTTGACTAATATTGCCCTGATTCCTTTGCGGTTAGTTTGACATTCCGTAGGAATCTCAAACAAACTTGGTAACCGCAAACAAGTTTAAAAGCATCCTTGTCATTCGGTAGGAATCACAAGTAAACAAGGCAAGCTTTTTTAGATTCCTACGGAATGACAAAACGGGAGG
>JAYVHB010000043.1:0-24380 GCA_043771555.1 Flavobacterium sp.
TGCGGCAATTACTAAAGTATTGTCTGATGCAGGTTACTGTCAAGCAAAATCATTTGATCAAATTGATAATGCACCAGAAGAAAAAGAAAGAGGTATTACTATTAATACATCGCACGTTGAGTACGAAACTGCTAACCGTCATTACGCACACGTTGACTGTCCTGGTCACGCGGATTACGTTAAGAATATGGTTACTGGTGCTGCTCAAATGGACGGTGCTATCCTTGTTGTTGCTGCAACAGATGGTCCAATGCCACAAACTCGTGAGCACATCCTTTTAGGTCGTCAAGTAGGTATTCCTCGAATGGTAGTTTTCATGAACAAAGTAGACATGGTTGATGATGCTGAGCTTCTTGAACTAGTTGAAATGGAAATTAGAGATTTATTATCTTTCTACGAATATGATGGAGATAACGGTCCAGTTATTCAAGGTTCTGCTTTAGGTGGATTGAATAATGACGCTGCTTGGGTTCCAAAAATTATCGAATTAATGGCAGCTTGTGATTCTTGGATCGAAGAGCCAGTTCGTGATATCGCAAAACCATTCTTGATGCCAGTTGAGGATTCATTTACAATTACTGGTCGTGGAACTGTTGCTACAGGTCGTATCGAAACAGGTATTGCAAATACAGGAGATCCAGTTGAAATCATCGGTATGGGAGCTGAAAAATTAACTTCTACTATCACAGGAGTTGAGATGTTCCGTAAAATCCTTGATAGAGGAGAAGCTGGAGATAACGTAGGTTTATTGTTAAGAGGTATTGATAAAGCTGATATCAAAAGAGGTATGGTTATCATCAAGCCAGGATCTGTAAAACCACACGCAAAATTTAAAGCTGAGGTTTATATCTTGAAAAAAGAAGAAGGTGGTCGTCACACACCATTCCATAACAACTACCGTCCACAGTTCTACGTTCGTACAACTGACGTAACAGGAGTAATCATGTTACCTACAGGAGTTGAAATGGTTATGCCAGGTGATAACTTAACTATAGATGTTACTTTGTTAAGCCCAATCGCGATGAGCATTGGTTTACGTTTCGCTATCCGTGAAGGTGGTAGAACAGTAGGCGCAGGACAAGTTACTGAAATTACAGAATAAGTATTTTTTCTTAAATATTTAAAACCCAGTATCGTCTTTTGACGGTACTGGTTTTTTAACAAACGGGCGTAGTTCAAGGGTAGAATAGCGGTCTCCAAAACCGTTGATGGGGGTTCGAATCCCTCCGCCCGTGCAAAAAATAAAACACAATGACAAAAGTTGTTAATTACATATCAGAAGCTTTCGAAGAATTGAAAACAAATACAACTTGGCCAGAATGGGCAGAAGTACAGCGTTTAACAATTATAGTTGCAGTATTTTCAGTATTATTCGCTTTGGCAACATGGGGAGTAGATGAGTTATTTGCAAAATCTCTAGAAGGTTTCTTTAAATGGCTAAAAGGTTAATCCAAACGTAATGACAGACACTAACGTAAAAAAATGGTATGTTGTTCGTGCGGTAAGTGGCCAAGAAAATAAAGTAAAGGCTTATATCGAAACCGAAATCAACAGATTAGGAATGGGAGACTATATCTCACAAGTACTAGTTCCGACAGAAAAAATTGTTACCGTCAAAGAAGGAAAAAAAATTGTTAAAGACAAAGTTTACTTTCCGGGTTATGTAATGATTGAAGCTAATTTGGCTGGAGAAATTCCGCATATTATCAAATCTATAACAAGTGTAATTGGTTTCTTGGGAGAAGTAAAAGGAGGAGATCCTGTGCCTTTAAGAATGTCAGAAGTTAATAGAATGTTAGGAAAAGTTGATGAGTTGGCTGTAAAAACAGATTCTCATGCAATCCCTTTTACTATTAACGAAACAATAAAGGTTATTGATGGACCTTTCAACGGTTTCAACGGAACGGTAGAAAAAATCAATGAAGAAAAGCGTAAACTTGAAGTAATGGTAAAAATTTTCGGAAGAAAAACACCACTCGAATTGAGTTTTATGCAAGTAGAAAAAGTATAATTTTCGTTACACTATAATAAGTCACATCTATCGCTTCCAATGAAGATGTGTTAATTTTTTAAAAACAAACAATGGCTAAAGAGATTAGTAAAGTAGTTAAGCTACAAGTAAAGGGAGGCGCAGCGAACCCATCGCCGCCGGTTGGACCTGCTCTAGGTGCTGCTGGTGTTAACATCATGGAATTCTGTAAGCAGTTCAATGCTAGAACCCAAGATAAAGCCGGCAAAGTTTGTCCTGTTCAGATTACTGTTTACAAAGACAAATCATTTGATTTTGTTGTAAAAACAGCACCTGCAGCAGTACAATTAATGGACGCAGCAAAATTAAAATCAGGTTCAGGAGAGCCTAATCGTAAAAAAGTAGCTTCAGTTACTTGGGATGTGGTTAGAACTATCGCTGAAGACAAAATGGTCGATTTAAATGCATTTACTATCGAATCAGCAATGAGCATGATAGCAGGTACAGCTAGATCTATGGGTATAACTTTAACGGGAGATTCTCCTTTAAAATAACAAATAGACATGGCAAAATTGACAAAAAAACAAAAAGAAGCAGCTTCAAAAATCGAAAAGAATAAATTATATTCTTTGAAAGATGCCTCAGAATTAATCAAAGTTATTGCTTCTGCAAAATTTGATGAGTCTGTAGATATCGCTGTAAAATTAGGAGTAGATCCAAGAAAAGCAAACCAAATGGTTCGTGGAGTAGTGGCTTTACCACACGGTACAGGAAAAAACATGAGAGTCTTGGCGTTAGTTACTCCAGACAAAGAAGCAGAAGCAAAAGCTGCAGGTGCTGACCATGTTGGACTTGATGATTATCTTCAAAAAATTAAAGACGGTTGGACAGATATCGATGTAATCGTTACCATGCCAGCAGTTATGGGTAAATTAGGTCCTCTAGGTCGTGTATTAGGACCAAGAGGTTTAATGCCAAACCCAAAAACAGGTACAGTAACCATGGAAATTGGTAAAGCTGTAGCTGAAATTAAAGCAGGTAAAATCGACTTTAAAGTAGATAAAACAGGTATCGTTCACGCAGGAATCGGAAAAGTATCTTTTGATGCAGACAAAATTCTTGACAATGCTCACGAAATTATCCAAACATTAATCAAACTTAAACCAACTGCCGCTAAAGGTACTTACATCAAAAGTATTCACCTTTCAAGCACGATGAGTCCAGCAATCGCTTTGGATCCTAAAGCAGTATAATTTAGTTAAAAATATATAGTATGACTAGAGAAGAAAAATCAATCGCGATTGAAGGTTTAAAAGTACAGTTGGCAGATTCAAATGTAGTTTACTTAGCTGATATATCTGGATTAAATGCAGAAACTACTTCAAATTTAAGAAGAGCTTGTTTTAAAGCAGGTATCAAATTAGAAGTGGTAAAAAATACTTTGTTAGGTAAAGCTATGGAAGCTACCGATAAAGACTATGGCGATTTGCCATCAGTTTTGAGCGGTAATACTTCAATCTTTATTTCTGATACAGCAAATGCACCAGGAAAAATCATTAAGGAATTCCGTAAAAAATCTGGTAAACCAGTTTTTAAAGGAGCCTTCATCAATTCAGAAATTTATATTGGAGATAACTTACTTGATTCGTTAGCTTCACTTAAATCTAAGAACGAGGTTATTGGAGAAATCATCGGATTACTTCAATCACCAGCTCAAAGAGTTATCGCAGCTCTACAAAACCAATTCAAAGACGAAGAAGCCGCTTAATTTTTTAAGCAACAAAAAAACGCGCACAATAAACAATAATATTTTACAAATCATTTTAAAACGATAGAAAAAATGGCAGATTTGAAACAATTCGCAGAACAATTAGTTAACCTTACAGTTAAAGAAGTTAACGACTTAGCAACAATATTAAAAGACGAGTATGGTATCGAGCCAGCTGCAGCTGCAGTTGTGATGCAATCTGGTGGTGGCGATGCTGCTGCAGCTGAAGAGCAAACAGAATTTACAGTAGTTCTTAAAGAAGCTGGTGCTTCGAAATTGGCTGTAGTAAAAGCAGTCAAAGAATTAACAGGTCTTGGTCTGAAAGAATCTAAAGATTTAGTAGATGCTGCTCCATCTAACATTAAAGAAGGGGTAACTAAAGACGAAGCTGAAGGGCTTAAGAAAGCACTTGAAGAAGCTGGTGCTGTAGTTGAACTTAAATAAGTTCAACTAGTTACTGGAATTAGGTTTAGGCCTTGAACAAAGCTGTTCAAGTGCCTAAACCATTTTTCGTATAATAAAATATATCAGGTTTTATTATAAAATAGTATTCATACGAAAAGGTTTTTAAATCCATACGATGAAAAAAAATAAAGTAAGAATTAATAGTTTTTAGTTTATTTTTAAAGAGGTATCGATTAAAAAAAATAGTATAGATTGTTTTATAAATTGAACAGTGTGTTTACACAAAAACTACTTTTTTAAATCAAAATTTCTTAATTGATGATTACAAATCAGACCGAAAGATTGAATTTTGCCTCTACAAAAAACATCCCTCAATATCCAGATTTCTTGGATGTTCAGGTTAAATCTTTTCAGGATTTTTTCCAATTGGAAACAAAATCAGACGAAAGAGGCAACGAAGGTTTATACAACACCTTCATGGAAAATTTTCCAATTACTGATACAAGAAACAACTTTGTATTAGAATTTCTAGATTATTTTGTTGATCCACCACGATACACGATTCAAGAATGTATCGAAAGAGGTTTAACGTATAGTGTGCCTTTAAAAGCAAGACTAAAACTTTATTGTACCGATCCGGAACACGAAGATTTCGAAACTATCGTTCAAGATGTTTATTTAGGTACAATTCCTTACATGACGCCAAGCGGAACTTTCGTAATCAATGGAGCAGAACGTGTAGTTGTTTCTCAGTTGCACCGTTCTCCAGGAGTTTTCTTCGGACAATCGTTTCACGCAAACGGAACTAAATTATATTCTGCCCGTGTAATTCCTTTCAAAGGTTCATGGATAGAATTTTCTACAGATATCAATAGCGTAATGTACGCGTATATCGATAGAAAGAAAAAGCTACCAGTGACCACACTTTTTAGAGCTATCGGTTTCCAAAGTGATAAAGATATCCTCGAAATTTTTGACCTTGCCGAAGAAATTAAGGTTTCTAAAACAGGATTGAAAAAATACATAGGACGTCGTCTTGCAGCGCGTGTTTTGAACACTTGGCATGAAGATTTCGTGGACGAAGATACTGGCGAAGTTGTTTCTATCGAGCGTAACGAAATTATTCTTGACAGAGATACCATTCTTGACAAAGACAATGTAGAAGAAATTCTTGATGCTGATGTAAAATCAATATTATTACACAAAGAAAGTACTAATGTTGCTGATTACTCAATCATCCATAATACTTTACAAAAAGATCCAACAAACTCTGAAAAAGAGGCTGTTGAACATATTTATAGACAATTGCGTAACGCTGAACCGCCTGATGAAGAAACGGCAAGAGGTATTATCGACAAATTATTCTTTTCTGACCAACGTTATAACTTAGGTGAAGTAGGTCGTTATAGAATGAACAAAAAGTTAAATCTTGATATTCCGATGGAAAAACAAGTTTTGACTAAAGAAGATATCATCACTATTGTGAAATATTTGATTGAACTAATCAACTCTAAAGCAGAGATTGATGATATTGATCACTTATCTAACCGTCGTGTTCGTACCGTTGGTGAGCAATTATCACAACAATTTGGTGTAGGACTTGCTCGTATGGCAAGAACAATCCGTGAGAGAATGAACGTTAGAGATAACGAGGTGTTTACACCAATCGATTTGATTAATGCCAAAACATTATCATCTGTGATTAACTCATTCTTCGGAACAAACCAATTGTCACAGTTTATGGATCAAACCAATCCACTTGCCGAAATTACGCACAAGCGTCGTTTATCAGCACTTGGACCAGGCGGACTTTCTCGTGAAAGAGCAGGATTCGAGGTTCGTGATGTTCACTACACGCACTACGGAAGACTTTGTCCGATTGAAACTCCCGAAGGTCCAAACATTGGATTGATTTCGTCACTTGGTGTTTACGCCAAAGTAAACGGAATGGGTTTCATCGAAACGCCGTATCGTGAAGTAAAAAATGGAAAAGTAGATTTAAACGCTACTCCAATATATTTATCTGCTGAAGAAGAAGAAGGAAAAATGATTGCGCAAGCAAACATTCAGATGGACAACACCGGAAAAATAACTGCCGAAAACGTAATTGCACGTCAAGAAGGAGATTTCCCAGTTGTAGATCCTTCTCAGGTTCATTATACAGATGTAGCACCTAACCAAATCGCTTCTATTTCAGCGTCACTTATTCCTTTCTTGGAACATGATGATGCGAATAGAGCCTTGATGGGATCGAACATGATGCGTCAAGCCGTACCATTATTACGTCCAGAAGCACCAATTGTTGGTACAGGATTGGAGCGCCAAGTAGCTTCAGATTCTAGAGTACTTATCAATGCTGAAGGTCCTGGAGTTATTGAATATGTTGATGCCAACATTATTACTATAAAATACGATCGTTCTGAAGAAGAAAGAATGGTTAGTTTCGAATCGGATGAGAAAACATACAACCTTATCAAGTTCAGAAAAACCAACCAGTCTACAAGTATCAACCTAAAACCAATTGTTAAAAAAGGCGATAGAGTAGTTCTTGGTCAAGTACTTTCAGAAGGATATGCAACTCAAAACGGAGAATTAGCATTAGGAAGAAACCTTAAAGTAGCATTTATGCCATGGAAAGGGTACAACTTTGAGGATGCAATTGTAATTTCTGAAAAAGTAGTTCGTGACGATATTTTTACCTCAATCCACGTTGATGATTATTCATTAGAAGTTAGAGATACCAAATTGGGTAATGAAGAATTAACTAATGATATTCCTAACGTTTCTGAAGAAGCTACCAAAGATTTGGACGAAAACGGAATGATTAGAATTGGTGCCGAAGTAAAACCTGGCGATATTCTTATCGGAAAAATTACTCCAAAAGGAGAATCAGATCCAACACCTGAAGAGAAACTTCTTAGAGCAATCTTCGGAGACAAAGCTGGTGATGTAAAAGATGCCTCTCTAAAAGCTTCACCATCTTTGCATGGAGTTGTTTTGGACAAAAAATTATTTGCAAGAGCGGTAAAAGATAAAAAGAAACGTACCAAAGACAAAGACGATTTGGGTGCGTTAGAAATGGAATTCGAAACAAAATTTGTTGAATTAAAAGACAAACTTATCGAAAAACTTTTCGTTATCGTAAACGGAAAAACCTCACAAGGTGTAATGAACGATTTGGGTGAAGAAGTTTTACCAAAAGGTAAAAAATATACTCAAAAGATGCTTTATGCAGTGGAGGATTTTGCTCACTTAACCAAAGGAACATGGGTTGCAGACGATGCTACCAACAAGATGGTAAACGACTTGATTCATAATTATAAAATTAAGTTGAACGACCTTCAAGGTTCTTTACGTCGTGAGAAATTTACGATTACAGTTGGTGACGAGTTACCAGCGGGTATCTTGAAATTAGCAAAAGTATATATCGCCAAAAAACGTAAGCTAAAAGTGGGTGATAAAATGGCGGGACGTCACGGTAACAAAGGTATTGTTGCTCGTATTGTTCGTCATGAAGACATGCCATTCCTTGAGGACGGAACACCAGTAGATATCGTTTTGAATCCACTTGGAGTACCTTCTCGTATGAACATCGGTCAGATTTATGAAACCGTTCTTGGATGGGCTGGACAAAAATTAGGACGCAAATATGCAACTCCAATTTTCGACGGAGCATCATTGGATCAAATCAACGAATTGACTGACGAAGCTGGCATTCCACGTTTCGGACATACCTATCTTTATGATGGTGGTACTGGAGAACGTTTCCATCAAGCAGCAACAGTTGGAGTAATCTACATGTTGAAACTTGGACATATGGTTGACGACAAGATGCACGCACGTTCAATAGGACCGTACTCATTAATTACGCAACAACCATTGGGTGGTAAAGCGCAATTTGGTGGACAACGTTTTGGAGAGATGGAGGTTTGGGCATTAGAAGCTTATGGAGCATCTTCTACTTTAAGAGAAATCTTAACAGTAAAATCAGATGACGTAATCGGAAGAGCCAAAACTTACGAAGCAATCGTAAAAGGAGAATCAATGCCTGAGCCAGGATTACCAGAATCATTCAATGTATTAATGCATGAATTGAAAGGTTTAGGTTTAGATATTCGATTAGAAGAATAAATTTGGTTATGTAGAGGCGTTGCATTGCAACGTCTCTATCATAATTAAACAAGTTTTTAAGATTTAGACCCGTAACCCGTTCCGATTTTTTATAGAAAATGATTCTATAATTAGCGCTTCAAATAGGCATTTGAAGTTTAGAGAAGTAACCCGAGGAAATAAAAACGTCAACAAAAACGTTTTTTAAAATTCAATTTTTTAATTGCAAATAAATCAATAGTAAAAACTATTATGAATAACAGAAACAACAATAACAATAACAACAGAGATAAGAATCCTATTAAAAGATTCAATAAAATCTCCATTGGTTTAGCTTCACCAGAAGCAATCTTGGCAGAGTCAAGAGGCGAGGTTTTGAAACCAGAAACCATCAATTATAGAACACACAAACCTGAACGTGACGGACTTTTCTGCGAACGAATTTTCGGACCAGTAAAAGATTTTGAATGTGCTTGCGGAAAATACAAACGTATTCGTTACAAGGGTATTATTTGCGACCGTTGTGGAGTTGAAGTAACCGAAAAGAAAGTACGTCGTGATAGAGTAGGACACATAAATCTTGTGGTGCCAATTGCACATATCTGGTATTTCCGTTCGTTGCCAAACAAAATTGGATACATACTTGGACTTCCATCTAAGAAATTAGATATGATTATTTACTACGAACGATATGTAGTAATCCAAGCTGGTATTGCCAAAAATCCTGAAGGCGAACCAATCGAAAGATTAGATTTCCTTACAGAAGAAGAATACTTAAATATCATCGATACACTTCCTGCTGACAACCAATATTTGGATGATTTTGATCCAAATAAATTTGTTGCCAAAATGGGAGCAGAGTGTATTATGGACTTATTAGCTCGTATTGACTTAAACGAATTATCATATCAATTACGTCACTCAGCAAACAACGAAACATCAAAACAAAGAAAAACAGAAGCTCTAAAAAGACTTCAAGTAGTAGAATCTTTTCGCGAATCGAACTTAAACCGTGAGAATCGTCCAGAATGGATGATTATGAAAGTAGTGCCAGTTATTCCACCAGAATTGCGACCATTGGTGCCGCTTGATGGAGGTCGTTTTGCAACTTCAGATTTGAATGATTTGTACCGTCGTGTAATTATTCGTAACAATCGTTTGAAGCGACTAATGGAAATCAAAGCTCCAGAAGTAATCCTTCGTAACGAAAAACGTATGTTGCAAGAATCGGTAGATTCCTTATTTGATAATACAAGAAAAGCTTCTGCTGTAAAAACAGAATCGAACAGACCATTAAAGTCACTTTCTGATTCCCTCAAAGGAAAACAAGGACGTTTCCGTCAAAACCTTTTAGGAAAACGTGTGGATTATTCTGCGCGTTCGGTAATTGTTGTTGGACCAGAATTACGTTTGTTCGAATGTGGTATCCCAAAAGATATGGCTGCCGAATTATACAAACCATTCGTTATCCGTAAATTGATAGAACGCGGAATTGTAAAAACCGTAAAATCTGCCAAGAAAATAATAGACAAAAAAGAACCAGTAGTTTGGGATATTCTCGAAAACGTAATTAAAGGACATCCAATATTGCTGAATCGTGCTCCTACCTTACACCGTTTAGGAATTCAGGCATTTCAGCCAAAACTTATTGAAGGAAAAGCAATCCAATTGCACCCATTAGTATGTACGGCATTTAATGCGGATTTCGATGGAGATCAAATGGCAGTTCACTTGCCACTTGGACCAGAAGCTATTTTGGAAGCTCAATTATTAATGTTGGCTTCTCACAATATTTTGAATCCAGCTAATGGAGCTCCAATAACGGTACCTTCTCAAGACATGGTTTTGGGTCTTTATTACATGACCAAAGAGCGTTTGACAACACCAGAAATGAAAATTTTAGGAGAAGGTTTGACTTTTTATTCTGCAGAAGAAACAAATATTGCTCTTAACGAAGGACGTTTGGAATTGAATGCGCGTGTAAAAATTCGTGCAAAAGATTTCAACGAAGCTGGAGAATTAGTATATCAAATTATCCAAACAACAGCTGGTAGAATTTTGTTTAACGAGGTTGTTCCAGAAGCTGCAGGATACATAAATGAAGTATTAACCAAAAAATCACTTCGTGACATTATCGGAAAAATCCTTGCTGTAACAGATGTTCCAACAACGGCTGCTTTCCTTGATAGCATGAAAGATATGGGATACAAATTTGCCTTCAAAGGTGGATTGTCATTCTCATTGGGAGATATTCGTATTCCAGAACAAAAAACAAAATTAATTGCCGATGCTCGTGAGCAAGTAGAAGGAATTTCCGGAAACTACAACATGGGATTGATTACCAATAACGAACGTTACAACCAAGTTATTGATATCTGGACCTCTGCAAATGCCCAATTAACCGAACTTGCAATGAAAAATATCCGTGAAGACCAACAAGGTTTCAACTCGGTATACATGATGCTTGATTCTGGTGCGCGTGGATCCAAAGAGCAGATTCGTCAGCTTACAGGTATGCGTGGATTGATGGCCAAACCAAAAAAATCGACTGCTGGAGGTGGAGAAATTATTGAAAACCCAATTCTTTCTAACTTTAAAGAAGGATTATCGATTTTAGAATATTTCATTTCTACACACGGTGCTCGTAAAGGTCTTGCCGATACCGCACTTAAAACTGCAGATGCTGGTTACCTTACTCGTAGATTGCATGACGTATCGCAAGATGTAATTGTAAACACGGTAGATTGCGGTACTTTAAGAGGAATCGAAGTTTCTGCCTTGAAAAAGAATGAAGAAATTGTAGAAACCCTTGGCGAAAGAATTCTTGGACGTGTAGCATTACAAGATGTTATCAATCCATTAAATTCTGAAGTTATAATCGAAGCTGGAGAGCAAATAACTGAAGCGACTGTCAAAGCTATTGAAGCAGCACCAATCGAAAAAGTAGAAGTTCGTTCGCCACTTGTTTGTGAAGCATTAAAAGGAATTTGTGCGAAATGTTACGGTCGTAACTTGGCCACAGGAAAAATGACACAACGAGGAGAAGCAGTAGGTGTAATTGCAGCCCAATCAATTGGTGAGCCAGGAACACAGCTTACACTTCGTACGTTCCACGTTGGTGGAGTTGCGGGAGGAATCTCTGAAGAGTCAAGCATCATCATGCGTTTTGATGGTAAACTAGAAATAGAAGATCTTAAAACAGTTGTTGGCGAAGATGCTGAAGGTAAAAAAGTAGACATTGTTGTTTCTCGTTCTACCGAATTGAAATTGGTTGATGTAAAAACAGGAATTATCCTAAACACACATAACATTCCGTACGGATCTAGCATCTTTGTTAAAGATGGAGATACCGTGAAGAAAGGTGATGCAATTTGTAAATGGGATCCATATAACGGCGTAATTATTTCAGAATTTACTGGAAAAATTGCTTACGAAGATTTAGAACAAGGACAATCGTTCATGGTCGAAATTGACGAACAAACAGGTTTCCAAGAAAAAGTAATTTCTGAAGGAAGAAACAAAAAATTAATACCAACTTTATTAATTTACGGAAAAGACAACGAGCTTATTCGTTCGTACAACTTACCAGTAGGAGCACACCTTATGGTAGAAGATGGCGAAAAAATTAAAGCAGGAAAAATTTTAGTAAAAATACCACGTCGTTCTTCAAAATCTGGAGATATAACAGGAGGTTTACCAAGAATTACCGAACTTCTAGAAGCTCGTAATCCTTCAAACCCAGCCGTAGTTTCAGAAATTGACGGAGTAGTTTCTTTCGGGAAAATCAAACGTGGAAACCGTGAGATCGTAATCGAATCCAAATTTGGAGACATCCGCAAATACCTAGTAAAACTTTCAAGCCAAATATTGGTGCAAGAAAATGACTTCGTACGCGCAGGAGTGCCATTGTCAGACGGAGCAATCACGCCAGACGATATTCTTCGAATCCAAGGACCAGCCGCTGTACAACAGTATTTGGTTAACGAAATTCAAGAAGTATACCGTCTCCAAGGAGTAAAAATCAACGACAAACACTTCGAAGTTGTTATTCGTCAGATGATGCGAAAAGTACGTGTTGAAGATCCAGGAGATACGTTATTCTTAGAAGAGCAACTCATTCATACCAAAGACTTTATCGTAGAAAACGATAAACTATACGGAATGAAAGTGGTGGAAGATGCAGGAGATTCTGCAGCGTTAAAACCAGGTCAAATCATTTCTCCAAGAGAACTTCGTGACGAAAACTCCTTATTGAAGCGTAATGACAAAAACCTAGTAACCGCTCGTGACGTAATCACCGCAACCGCAATACCAGTATTACAAGGTATTACAAGAGCCTCGTTACAAACCAAGTCTTTCATCTCGGCAGCATCGTTCCAAGAAACCACCAAAGTACTTAATGAAGCCGCAGTAGCTGGAAAAATTGATTACCTAGAAGGTCTTAAAGAAAATGTTATCGTAGGACACCGTATTCCAGCAGGAACTGGTATGAGAGAATACGATCACACCATCGTAGGATCCAAAGACGATTATAATGAAATGATGGCAAACAAAGAAGAGTACATCTACTAGTCTACGTTTGTAAACAGTTCAAAAAACAAAAACCTAACAGCATTGTCATACGTCAAACTGTTAGGTTTTTTCACAAAATAATTTGGGCGTTACCCTACGGGTCGGGTCTTCCGCTGTATCTTTTTTTATTTTGTCATCCTGAGCCTGTCGAAGGACAAAATAATAAAAGGATGCCGCTTCAACCCCTAACGCAGCATACCGCAAATAGAAAAAATTAAACAAAATAAAAAATGGAAAACCAACAACAACAAATCAATATCGAGCTCGACGAAGCCACGGCAGAAGGCATTTATTCCAATCTAGCAATCATTAACCATTCGGCATCTGAGTTTGTACTCGACTTCGTGTGCATCATGCCTGGCGCACCAAAAGCAAAAGTAAAATCTCGAATTGTACTAACACCACAACACGCCAAAAGATTAATAAAAGCTTTGTCTGAAAATGTACACCGTTTCGAGCAAGCCAACGGCGAAATTAAAGACACTGAGCAAGTACCAATTCCGCTTAATTTTGGACCAACAGGACAAGCATAACATAAGAAAACTCTTGAAGATAATAGAGTAAAAAAAAAAGTGACACTATTTTTGGGAATTTTTTAGAAATAAAAGACAAGTATGATTATGCATTTAAGTTTCAACGCTTAAATTATTATTAGAGAAACATTTTTACATACAAAAAAAGTTTTAAATGAATCTAATATTCGTTAATTGGTTGGTTTTTATAGCGCTATTGTTCAATTGGTTTGCAGACAGGAAAGAATCAAAATGATTAGGTTACTTTAAAATTTAAAGTATTAAAATCAATTGATAAATTCTCTTTGTCTTTAAAAACATATTCAAATTTCAAATATAATATCTTGGATGCAGCTATTATTGCAAAATGTAAGAAAGATTTTAAGACAATGAAGACAATACAAATGTTAATCTACATTCGGCAAGGTTATTATATCAAACGAAGAGATATCAAAACCAGTTGAAAGAATAACTTATCTCATTTAAAGAAATAAATGAATTAATATTATTACAATAATGAAAGAAGTAAGTCAAATTTAAACAAAATGAGCTCGATACAATATCGAGCTCATTACTATGAATTAATATAAATCTATTTAAATTTTATCAGATTAATTGTTTTACACTTAAGCAATTTTTCTGTTTTTCTTTATCGTATAAACTACAAAAAGCAATCCTGCTATTCCAAGCCAAATTAACTTTCCATTTATTGGAACAGGAAGTGGGTCATTACCTTCTAAAGTTCCATCTCCATTATCATCTCCAGGTTGAGCAAACATAACAAAGTCTGCAAGTAATAAAAAACTAAGTAGGTATAGTTTGAATAAGTTGTTTTTCATTTTTAATTATTTTAAATAACGTGTAAAAATACTATTTATTTTTTAACTACAAAACAAATGCCAAATTTTTTTTAACAAAATTAAAATTCTGATGTAAAAAATAGTTTTACGCTAGGATATTTACTTTGTGTCATTTGGATCGTAAAATCTGAATCGGCAAGAAACACCAATTGGTTGTATTTGTCTTTTGCTAAAAATTTCTGTTTGATTCGAAGAAATTCTCTGTATTCTTCATTTTTAGCATCGTCTGGTTTGATCCAGCAAGCTTTATGTACTGGAAAGTTTTCATAAGTACATTTTGCACCATATTCATGTTCCAATCTGTATTGTATAACTTCATATTGAAGCGCTCCAACGGTTCCAATTACTTTTCTATTATTCAATTCTAAAGTGAAAAGTTGCGCTACACCTTCGTCCATCAATTGGTCTACACCTTTGTCTAACTGCTTAGCTTTTAGTGGATCTGCATTATTGATATATCTAAAATGTTCTGGAGAAAAACTCGGAATTCCCTTGAAACTCATCATCTCACCTTCCGTTAAAGTATCACCAATTTTAAAATTTCCGGTGTCGTGCAAACCAACAATATCGCCAGGATAGGATATATCTACAATTTCTTTTTTCTCTGCAAAAAAAGCATTTGGACTAGAAAATTTTAAATTTTTATTTTGGCGCACATGAAGATAAGGCTTGTTTCTTTCAAATGTTCCAGAAACAATTTTTACAAATGCCAATCGATCACGATGTTTTGGATCCATATTGGCATGAATTTTAAAAACAAAACCTGACATTTTTTCTTCTTTAGGATCGACCAAACGGGTTTCAGAATCTTTGGCTCTTGGCGATGGGGCAATGTCTACAAAGCAATCCAACAGTTCACGAACACCAAAGTTGTTGAGTGCAGAGCCAAAAAATACAGGTTGTAAAGTTCCAGATAAATAAGCTTCTCGGTCAAATTTTGGATAAATTTCATCGATTAATTCTAGTTCTTCTCGAAGTTTTTCGGCTGGAATTGCACCGATAATTTTTTCTAATTCGCTACTCTGAAGGTCAGAAAAAGCAATTGTTTCTTCAATATTTTTTCGGCTATCGCCACTAAAAAGATTAATATTTTGCTCCCAAAGATTATAGATACCTTTAAAATCATATCCCATTCCGATAGGAAAACTAAGTGGCGTAACATGCAGTCCTAATTTTTGTTCCACTTCATCCATCAAGTCGAAAGCGTCTTTTCCTTCTCGATCGAGCTTGTTAATAAAAACAATAATCGGAATTTTTCTCATTCGGCATACGGCAACCAATTTTTCTGTTTGTTCTTCAACACCTTTTGCCACATCAATTACAACAATCACGCTATCTACAGCAGTCAAAGTACGAAAAGTATCTTCGGCAAAATCCTTATGACCTGGCGTATCAAGTATGTTTATTTTTTTGTCCTTGTATATAAACGCCAAAACCGAAGTCGAAACCGAAATTCCTCTTTGACGCTCGATTTCCATAAAATCGGATGTAGCACCTTTCTTTATCTTGTTGCTTTTTACGGCTCCAGCTTCTTGTATTGCTCCACCAAAAAGGAGTAATTTCTCGGTTAAAGTCGTTTTTCCGGCATCTGGATGCGAGATAATTCCGAAGGTTCGTCTGCGTTCAATTTCTTTTAAAAAACTCATTTTTTTATTTTGTGGGTTGCAAAAATACTATTTATTAGACAATTATCAGAATGATTTGAGTAACTAAATAAGTTGTTGGGACGAAAAAATATTTCGTTAATAAATTTTTGTTAATAGTATTCGCTATAGTTGTATAATGCAATTGAATTGTTATTTTTGTTGGCTTAACTCAAATTTGAAAAAACTGAGTTTTACAACAAAAATTATTTTATTAAAAATTAAAAGTATACTAATGAAACATTTGTTTTTAGGAGTTTTAATCTCCTTTAATTTAATGAGTTACGCTCAAAATTCTAAAAAAGAGGTTTTATTTACAGTCGATGGTAATGCGTATTATACCGATGAATTTACCAGAGTTTACAATAAAAATTTGGACCTTGTTAAGGACGAATCTCAAAAAGATTTAACAGCTTATCTAGAATTATTTGTTGGTTATAAGCTCAAAATCAATAAAGCTAATAAATTAGGATTGCAAAACGGCGATAGTTATAAAAACGAATTACAGACGTATAGAACACAACTTTCTAAAAATTATATTACTGATTCTAAAGTAACTAAAGAACTTGTAGAAGAAGGATATAATCGTTCTTTAAAAGAGATAAAAGCGTCGCACATACTAATAACTGTTGAAGAAAATGCAGCTCCAGAAGATACTTTAAAGGCATATAATATAATTAAAGACGTTTTCCAAAGAGCCACAAATGGTGAGGATTTTGCTAATTTAGCTTCACAATTTTCGCAAGATCCATCTGCCAAAGAAAACAAAGGTAATCTGGGATATTTTTCTGCATTTAGAATGATTTATCCATTTGAAAGTGCAGCTTATTCGACGCCTGTAGGTAAAGTTTCAAAACCAGTGCGCACCCGTTTTGGTTATCATATAATTAAAGTTGATGACGTGAGAGACAATCGCGGCGAAGTTACTGTAGCGCATATCATGATTATGAATCCTGAAAAACCAGAAGAAGCTCCTGCAGCAAAAATAAAAATTGATGATATTTATAAAAAACTAAACCAAGGCGAAAAGTTTGAAGATCTCGCCAAACAATTTTCTGAAGATAAATCATCATCAGGCAAAGGTGGCGTTCTCAACCGATTTGGATCAGGACAATTAAGCTCTGAAGAGTTTGAAGGCGTTGCATTCGGATTAAAAAACAAAGAAGAAATTTCACAGCCATTTCAATCAAAATTTGGATGGCATATCATGAAACTTATCGAAAAACATGGTTTGAAACCACTTTCAGAAATGAAAAATGAGTTGGAAAGTAAAATAGGAAAGGACGATAGATCTCGTAAATTGACTTCATCGCTAAATGACAAACTCAGAAAAAAGTATACAATAAAAAGAGATGATAAACTTTATATTAAAGTTGCTGCTACAGTAACCAACGATGTTTATGAAGTAAAATGGGAAACTCCAAAAGAAACAGCAACTTATGACGCAAGGCTTTTTGACGTAAACGGGAAAAATATTTCGGGAACCGATTTTTTAAATTACATAAAAGCACAGCAAAAATCGGCAACAAAAATTAAACCTGTAAATAAATGGGTGGATAATGTGTATCAGAATTTTGTTGATGCTGAATTGAATACCTACTATAATGCAAATTTAGAATCTGAATTTCCAGATTTTGCCAACGTGATGGAAGAATATCGTGACGGACTTTTGTTATTTGACTTGATGGAAAAAGAAATTTGGGAAAAATCCAAAACAGATACTTTAGGTCTGAAAACTTTTTATGATAAAAATAAAAGCAACTACAATTGGAAAAACAGGTACGATATTATTATTACTTCCTCTACCAAAAATGATGTCATAAAAAAAGCTCAAAAATTATTAAAAAAAGGAATCACTGCCGATAAGATTAAAGAACAATTAAACACCAAAGATAAAGTTGATATCATGACCAACGTAGGTGTATTTGAAGAAGGAAGTGATTCGTTGCCAAAAAATATAAAACTAAAAGAAGGCATTTCTGACGTTACAAAAGAAGGCGATTATTATTTTGTAACCAAAGTAAATAAAATTGTGCCTGCTGGAGCAAAAACATTAGAAGAATGTAAAGGCAAAGCCATAAATGATTACCAACAATATCTCGAACAAAATTGGGTAGATTCGCTTAAAAAAGAATTTACAGTAAAAATAAATCAAGATGTTTTTGAAAACGTAAAAAAACAAATAAAAAAATAATTAGCTTAAGATTAGGGCTTGATTCAAAATAAATTTATGAAATTTCAATTAATAAAAAACATCCTATTATCGTTTCTTTTTCTAACAATTAATCCAGTTGTGGCTCAAGAAATTGCTAAAGATACACTTGTTAAAAAACGACTTATTTCTAATGGCAAAAAGCAAAAAATTGACGGAGTAGTTGCAACAGTTGGCGACTATATTATATTAGATTCAGACATCGATAAGTCGTATCTAGAAATCTCAAGTCAAGGTGGTTCTATTAAAGATATTTCTCGTTGCCAAATGTTAGGAAAGTTGCTTGAAGACCGTCTTTATGCACACCAAGCAGTGCAGGATAGTATTATTGTTACCGATGTAGAAGTAAAATCCAAACTTGAAGAGCAATTGTCATATATGATGGAAAATTTGGGAACTATGGATAAGGTATTGCAATATTTTCATAAAAACAATGAAGATGATTTTCGTCAAGACCTTTCTGAAATTATTAAAATGAACAAATTGACAGGCGAGATGCAGAAAAAAATTGTAGACGAAGTTACCATAACTCCTGAGGAAGTTCGTAATTTTTTTAAGAAAATTCCTGATGCTGACAAACCTGTTTTTGGAGCCGAGCTAGAAGTAGCCCAAATAGTTATCAACCCGAAAGTTGAAGAAGAAGAAAAGAAAAAAGTTATTGATAAACTTCTAGAATTTAAACAAGAAATTATAGCAGGTGGCAGTTTTGCGACCAAAGCGGTATTGTACTCGCAAGATCCTGGTTCGAGTACCAACGGTGGTTATTATAAAATGAATCGGAAAACTCCTTTCGTAAAAGAGTTTAAAGACATTGCATTTGCGCTTGGCGAAGGCGAAATTTCAGACCCTTTTGAAACGACCTTTGGTTATCATATAATTATGGTCGATAAAATTAAAGGTCAAGAAGTAGAGCTGCGACATATATTGTTATCTCCAAAAATGACCGATGCATCTCTTAAAGAAGCTAAAGAAAAAATTGAAGTTATTAAATATAAAGTTGACAATAAAACACTAACCTTTGCTGATGCTGCAAGAGCCGAATCGGACGAGAAAGAAACCAAAGCTAATGGCGGATTGTTAGTAAATCCAAAAACACAAGATGCTCGTTTTGAGTTAACAAAAATGGATCCTAGTTTGTACTCGCAAGTATCTAATTTGAAAGAAGGCGAAATTTCGGCTCCAATTTTAGATACCGACGGATCACAAAAAAAACGTTACAAAATCATTACTGTAACCAACAAAATTGAAGAACATACAGCAGATTATTCTAGAGATTACCTCAAAATAAAAGAACTTGCTCTCAAAGAAAAACAGATTAATGCCATCGCCAAATGGTTTGACGAAAAAATAATTGAAAATTATATCAAAATCAATAAAGGCGAATATAGAGATTGTGCTTTTACTAATAATTGGCTCAAAAAGTAGCAGGCAGTTTTCAGTTTTCAGTCGCAGTTTTCAAATATAGATTTCAGTGTTTTGAAATTTAAAATTTAATATTTATTATGTCAGACGTTACCGCTATAAATAATCTCGTTGCAAAACGAAACGAACTCAAAAAAGAAATTTCAAAAATAATCGTAGGGCAAGACTTGGTTGTGAATCAAATTTTGTTAAGTATTTTTTCGGGCGGACATGCGCTTCTTGTAGGCGTTCCGGGATTGGCAAAAACCTTGATGGTCAATACGATTTCGCAAGCTTTAGGGCTGGATTTCAAACGAATTCAGTTTACTCCAGACTTAATGCCATCGGATATTTTAGGCAGCGAAATTTTGGATGAAAACCGTAATTTTAAGTTTATTAAAGGACCTATTTTTTCGAATATTATCCTTGCTGATGAGATCAACCGTACACCACCAAAAACACAAGCAGCTTTGCTAGAAGCCATGCAAGAACGTGCCGTTACCATAGCAGGACAAAACTACAAGTTGGATTTACCTT
This sequence comes from Flavobacterium sp., assembly GCA_043771555.1. Classification (GTDB taxonomy): domain Bacteria; phylum Bacteroidota; class Bacteroidia; order Flavobacteriales; family Flavobacteriaceae; genus Flavobacterium. The sequence continues at coordinate 19,990 of JAYVHB010000043.1, forward strand.
ATTTTGTATTGGCAACCCAAAACCCGATAGAGCAAGAAGGAACGTATCCTTTGCCAGAAGCACAGTTGGATCGTTTTATGTTCTCAATAAAGCTAGATTATCCTTCATTTACAGAAGAAGTAAATGTGGTGAAAAGCACTACATCGGATATTAAAGTTACAGTAAACCCACTATTTACAGCCCAAGAAATTATCGATTTCCAAAACTTGGTACGTCGTATTCCTGTGGCAGATAATGTGATTGAATATGCTGTAACGTTGGTAAGTAAAACCCGTCCTGATAACCCACTATCCAATGATTTCATCAAAAATTATATCGATTGGGGTGCTGGCCCAAGAGCATCACAAAACCTTATTTTGGCAGCCAAAGCCAATGCCGCTTTCAACGGAAAATTTTCTCCAGATATAGAAGATGTAAAAGCGGTTGCGACGGGAATTTTACGCCATCGTGTGGTGAAAAACTACAAAGCCGATGCAGAAGGCATTACGATAGAAGCAATTATCGAGAAGTTGTTATAAGTAAACTATTTTATTTATAAAGCGGCAATTCAGCAATGGGTTGCCGTTTTTTTTATGGAATAAAAAATCACCTGTTTATTTATAAATGTCAAATCTTTTATGAGATTAATTGTATGCTTGGTTAGGACGATTTGTTTTAAAAAATGATATGCAGATGCTGTAAGAATAACTATAAAATTATTACACATTAAGGTTTAAAATAAGAACTTACAATTTCAAATACATCCAAACTTCTTACTTTGTTTAATTGCTCATTAAATCTACTTTTATTTAGTATTTCAGGGATAAATCATTTAAGAAAGATGATTAGCATAAAAGCTTGTTGATGATTTAATTATTGTTTAAATAATATCACTATAACTTGTGTGTCTTTTAATATAGTCTTTGTTTACAATTTTATATGAAATATTATCGATTAAGCAAAAAATGGATAGATTTAATCTTTAGTTAATTTTTGGTTTTTTTTAATTCATAAAACAAATTTACTTAACCTTTTCTTTTTATTTTTTTTAAAATAGCAATTTGAATTAATTATTTCAATAATTTCCAATAAAAGCTCAAGCTCAGAAGATAATTGTTTAAAACCCATCATAATAGTTAACAAATTGATAACATGTAAATATTAGAATTACTCTTAAAAGATTTAATTTTGCATTAAATAATTTAATTTTTTTTATGAAAACATTTTTACAAAAAACAGTGAATCAGATTTTTATGATGCTATTGATTTTAGGATCATTTGAAACTGTAACAGCGCAAACAACAGTCTCCTATACTGCAATGTCTGCAATAACGTGCCCTGCTACACCTGTTGCAACAATTTCTGCAGCACCTGCAGGGGTAACTTTTTCTCAAATTTCTAGAGGAGCTGGAGTTACATGTGGCGCAGCTGGTGGGAGCATTTCAGGCTCTGGATTTAACGGAACTTTAGCTGCAAATATTGCGGCAAGTAAATGGTATTCCTATACCATTACTGGTGATGCAGCTACCTCATTTACTTTAAATAATTTAAGTATAGTTGGTAGAGTAAGTAACATTACAGCAATTCCTAATGTTTCTGTACAATACAGTATCGGAGCTGGAGTAAAAACTGTAATAGGTTCGTATACGCCAACGACCTCGGCGGCTACTTACACAATAACGCCAGCTACGCCGATAACAGTAGCGGCAAATCAGGTAATTACTATCTTTATTATTCCAAATGGATTAACTGCTGCAGGTACAACTTGTAGAGTAGAAAACAATACTTCTACTAACATTACAACAATTGTAGGAAATACAAGCCCTACTGTAACAACAGTTTCTCCAGCAACTTCAATAACAAATACGAATGCTACATTAGTAGGAAATGTAACAAATACTGGTGGCGTATCTATTGTTTCAAACGGGATTATTTTTGGGCAAACAAGTTTAGCACCAAATCCAGTTTTAGGCGGATTAAATGTTACCGATGTTCCTAATGCTACACCAAGTGCAGGAACTGGACTTTTTTCAAATTTAATTTCTGGTTTATTAGCAAATACTCAATATAGCTTCAAAGCATATGCTGCCAACTCTTTGGGAACATCATACGGATCTGCAGTAACTTTCTTTACACTAGCAAATGTTCCAAACAGTCCATTAGTAAGCAATCCTTCAACTTCAACTTTAGATGTTTCCATAAATAATACAGATGGTAATCCAGCATCTACTCAATATGCAATTCAGGTTAATGGCTTACAATACGTTCAAGCGGATGGTTCGCTCGGCGTAACACCATTTTGGCAAATAGCCACAAACTGGTCTTCAATTACTGTTACGGGTTTATTAGCAAACACAACTTATAATTTCGCTGTAAATGCAAGAAATTCAGCTGCAGTTGAAACAGGTTTTGGTTTAAGTCAATCTGGAACTACTTTGCCAAATTTAACAGCAACGGTAACATTAATTGGAGCTTCTCCTGCATTTGGTAATATATGTTTGAATACTGCTTCTACAACAGCTTTTACATTAGATGGAGTTAATCTAGATGGTTCAAATTTAACAATTAATGCAGTTTCTGGATTTAGTTTTTCTTTAACAGAAACAGGAGTGTATTCTTCAACATTAGACATAACGTATGCGACATCATCAATTAGCGGACAAGTGGTATGGGTTAAATTTATCCCAATCACAGTTCAATCATACAACGGAAATATTTCTATCTCTGGTGGTGGATTAGTAACTCCATTTGCTGTTTCAGTAACTGGTTCAGGAGTTAATACTCCAGCTACTGTAACAACAGGAAGTGCTAGTGCAATTACATCATCGGGAGCAACGCTTACTTTAACTACATTAGTTGGTTGTTCCCCAATAACAAATTCTGGTGTTGAGTATAGTACTGTCAACACTTTTGCAACAAGCACAACGGTTTCTGGTTTATCAGCAACTATTTCTGGTTTACTCCCAAATACAATTTATTTTTACAGAGGATTTTCAAATGATGCAACAGGAATTGTTAATGGTTTGATTTTAAGTTTTACAACCTCTAATCTTGATGCTCCAGTTGCTACTGCTGCAACTGCAATACAAGACGTATCTTTCGTAGCTAATTGGAATCCAGTTATTGGTGCAACATCCTATAAATTAGATGTAAGTACTTCACCTACTTTTGGTACAATAGCTCCACTATCTAACCTTATTATTTCAGAATATGGAGAAGGTTCTGGTGGTAACAAAAAGTATATCGAAATTTATAATGGTACTGGAGGGACTATAAATTTAGCAAATTACGAAATTTGGAAAAACGTAAATGGCTCAAATTGGAATTTTGGTTCAACAGGTATAGCAACATTGCCTTTGTCTTTGTCTGGTACTTTAGCCGATGGAGCTGCTTATGTAATTGCTAATAACGCAATTGATGTTTTAGGAGCAAATTTATATACTACTTTTTTAGGATTTAACGGAGACGATGCAACAGGACTAGCTTATAATGGGGGTTCAGGTACTTCTTTTATATTGATTGATGCAGTTGGTACTGCTGGTATTGATCCCGGAACTGGTTGGCCTGTAGCAGGAATTAATAATGCAACAGTTGATAAAATTTTGATTAGAAAACCAACAGTACTTGCTCCTAATACAAACTGGACTGCTTCCTCAGGAACAACAGTTGCAAATTCAGAATGGTCGGTTTCTTCATCTGCTTACACATTAACAAGCCAAACTACAAATTTAGGATCACATACTATTAATAATGTAGTTCCCTCTTTTTTAATCGGATATGAAGATTTAATAGTTTCTGGAACTTCACAAATAGTAACTGGACTTACATTAGGAAGTACCTATTATTACAGAGTTAGTGCGGTTAGTGCTTCAAGTTCATCTACAGAATCAAATGTTATAAGCGTTGTTACTGTTTTGCCCGTAAAAACCAATTTAAATAGTGTTACTTGTGGTCAAACTTTGTCAAATATTTTCGATAGCATTAATGCTACACCAGTAACATTGGCTACAGGATATCGTTTTAAAGTAACTAATTTAACAACCAATGCTGTTCAAACTATAGATAGAACTGTAGCTTGGTTTAGACTTACTTTGTTGCCTAGTTACGATTATGCAACAACATATTCTGTAGAAGTTGAGTTGCAACGTGCAGGAGTATGGTTAGGATATTACGGAGCTCCATGTTTGGTTACAACACCAAATACATTGGCATCTGTAGTTAGTCCTACTTGTGGTAGCACGCTAGCTACTACAGCAACAGATATTAGAACTTCTGCTTTCACAGGTGTTACCGGTTACCGTTTTAAATTAACTAATACACTTACAAATGCAGTTCAAGTATTAGATAGATCTTTGGCTTGGTTTAGACTAAACCAATTGCCAGTTTACAGCTTGGGAGTTACTTATACTGTT
>JAYVHB010000044.1:0-6189 GCA_043771555.1 Flavobacterium sp.
TTTTGCAGAACGACCAACGGAAGTTCCTGCAAAAGCTTACAAAAAAAGTTTTTGGAACAAAAGATTGTAGCGTAAAGCGGGAAATAGCTCCAAGAAAAAAATACTGCCAAGTTGTCATATTTCTTGAAATTGCATTATCTTTGTTGCCAGTTTATAAACTATGGAACACGAAGAAAGCAAACAAGGCGAAAGCTTAGTTTTGGATAGGAATCCCGAAAATACAAAGAAACTTTTTATAGAAAGTTATGGTTGTGCGATGAACTTTTCGGACTCGGAAGTTGTCGCGTCTATTCTTGCTACAAACGGCTATAATACGACTACAATCTTGGAAGAAGCCGACTTGGTTTTGGTAAATACTTGCTCGATTCGAGACAAGGCGGAGCAAACTATCCGCAAGCGTTTGCAGAAATACAATGCCGTAAAACGTAATGTGAATCCGAATATGAAAGTGGGCGTTTTGGGCTGTATGGCTGAGCGTTTGAAGGAGAAATTTCTGGATGAAGAAAAAATTGTTGACTTGGTTGTTGGACCAGATGCCTATAAAGATTTACCCAATTTGCTTGCCGAAGTAGAAGAAGGTCGCGATGCCATAAACGTAATTTTAAGCAAAGACGAAACCTACGGCGATATTGCGCCTGTGCGCTTGATGAGTAACGGAATTACGGCACTAGTTTCGATAACTCGTGGCTGTGATAATATGTGTACTTTTTGCGTAGTCCCTTTTACTCGTGGACGGGAACGTAGTCGGGAACCACAGAGTATTATGACCGAAATCGAGGATTTATGGAATAAAGGTTTTAAAGAAATTACGCTTTTGGGTCAAAACGTAGACAGTTATTTATGGTATGGTGGCGGTTTGAAAAAAGATTTTATTTCTGCTAGCGAAATGCAAAAAGCTACAGCCGTCGATTTTGAAAATTTGCTAGAAATGGTGGCTGTTGGTTTCCCGAAAATGCGAATTCGATTTTCGACCTCAAATCCGCAAGATATGCACGAAAGTATTTTGCATGTTATTGCCAAATATCCAAATATTTGTAAGCACATTCACTTGCCAGTACAATCAGGCAGCAATCGTATCTTGAAGGAAATGAACCGTTTGCACAGCCGTGAAGAATACATGGCGTTGATTGATAAAATACGAACTATTATTCCAAATTGCTCGATAAGTCAAGACATGATTGCTGGTTTCCCGACCGAAACCGAAGAAGATCATCAAGATACATTAAGTTTGATGGAGTATGTGAAATATAATTTTGGATACATGTACAGCTATTCCGAACGACCTGGAACTTTGGCAGGACGCAAAATGGAAGACGATGTAGCCGAAGAAACTAAAGCCAGACGCTTGCAAGAAATTGTCGATTTACAACAAAAACACGCTTGGCAACGCAGCGAGGAATTTATTGGGCAAACGGTAGAAGTTTTGGTGGAGAAAGTTTCTAAAAAATCTCAAGAGGAGTTTTCTGGAAGAAATTCGCAAAGTATTACAGTTGTTTTCCCGAAGGAAGGTTATAAAATTGGGGATTTTGTGAATGTGAAAATTGAAAGTTGTACGAGTGGCACTTTGAAAGGTGTTGCGGTTGGGTATAGCGATATGAATTAAAAAATTAATTTGCCACAGATTAAAAAGATTTTCACAGATTTTTTGAAATCCTTCCAATGCATTAAAATAGGCAGCAAAAAAATAGTTTTAAAATAAAAAGTTTACTTACATATTAAAATAATTATGAACGGTTATAGAGAAGAAGAAACTTATAAAATTATTGGAATTTGTATGGAAGTACATCGAAATCTGGGACCAGGACTTTTAGAAATTATTTATAAAGATGCTCTAGAAATTGAATTTACAGAGAATAACATATTGTTCGAAAGAGAAAAAGAGTTTTCAATTGAATACAAAGGAAAAATATTACCACACAAATTTTATGCTGATTTTGTTGTAAATGAAGATGTTATATTGGAAGTGAAAGCGGTAAAGGAATTTTCAAATGAGCATATTGCCCAAGTTCTAAATTATTTAAAACTTGCAGATTCAGAAATTGGATTGTTAGTTAATTTTCAAACAAAATCATTACAATACAAAAGATACGCTCTATAAAGATTAAAAAAATCTGTGAAAATCTTTTTAATCTGTGGCAAAATAAAAATAATTCGTGGCTAAAAAATGGAAACAATACAAACAATAAAACAACGCTTTGAGATCATCGGGAACGACCCGAAACTCAATCGCGCACTCGAAAAAGCCATTCAGGTTGCTCCTACCGATATTTCGGTATTGGTAGCTGGTGAAAGCGGTGTTGGTAAAGAAAATATGCCGAGAATTATCCATTCGTTATCTCACAGAAAACATGGAAAATACATTGCTGTAAACTGCGGTGCCATTCCAGAAGGAACAATCGATAGCGAACTTTTCGGACATGAAAAAGGAGCGTTTACAGGTGCAACTGGTACTCGAGAAGGCTATTTTGAAGTTGCTGATGGCGGCACAATTTTCTTGGATGAAGTGGGCGAATTGCCACTTACAACCCAAGTGCGATTGTTGCGTGTTCTAGAAAATGGTGAATTCATAAAAGTAGGTTCCAGCCAAGTGCAAAAAACCAATGTTCGCATAGTGGCAGCTACCAACGTTAATTTATTTGATGCGATTGACAACGGAAAATTTCGTGAAGATTTGTATTACAGACTAAGTACCGTCGAGATTTTATTGCCTGCTTTGCGCGATCGCAAAGACGATATTCATTTGCTTTTCAGGAAGTTTGCTGCCGATTTTGCTCATAAATATAAAATGCCACCGCTGAAGTTGGATGATAACGCCGTTTCGGTTTTACAGAAATTCCGTTGGTCGGGAAACATTCGACAATTGCGAAATATGGCCGAACAAATTTCGGTTTTAGAGACCAATCGAGACATATCGGGCAATACCCTACTTACCTATTTGCCAAATGAAGGGAATAATTTGCCATCGGTAATCCGAAATAAAAAGTCAGAAAGCGATTTTTCGACTGAACGTGACATCTTGTATAAAGTTCTTTTTGACATGAAAAGTGATTTGCACGATTTGAAGAAATTGACTTTAGAATTAATGAAAAACGGATCGGCAAAAGTGCAAGAAATAAACACCAATCTGATTCAGAAAATATACGGTTCTAACGAAAAAGAAAGCGAAATAGCTTTTGAAGAAGAACCACGAAATTCCGTTTTTAATCCACAGACAATTGAAAACGATTTTGAAGAAAACGAGGAAGAATTTCAGTTTGCAGAAACGGTCGAAGACGAAGAAGAAGTTCTGAAACTCGACAAAAAAGAAATTGAAATGATCAAAAAATCTTTAGAAAAAAACAAAGGAAAACGAAAAGCTGCCGCCGACGAATTGGGAATTTCTGAAAGAACTTTATATAGAAAAATCAAACAATTTGACCTTTAGAAGAAAATTGCAAAAAAGAAAGTCCAAATTCCTAAAATGATTTGAAAATTCATTATTTAATCTATAATAAATTAATGTATTTTTGAATTTTAAAAAATAAATGAAAAACACCAAGTTTATAGTACTACTTCTTTGCGCTTTTGCAATCAACAGCTGTTCCATATATAACTTTACTGGAACCGGAAAAATTGATGCCAAAACGTTTCAAGTAGTTTCATTTCAGAATGTTGCGCCAATTATTCAGCCCGGAGTTGAACGGGTTTTTACCAATAGATTGCAGGATTTAATTCAGAATCAAACCAATTTGAATTTAACAAGTAATAATGGCGATTTGGTTTATGAAGGCGAAATTGTCGATTATAGAATCTCGCCAACTACTGCCACAGCCGATATTAAAGCCGCACAATCGACCTTGACAATTTCAGTAAATGTTCGATTTACAAATAAAAATAAAGAAAGTGATAATTTCGAAAAAAGGTTTTCGCACTTTTATAATTATTCAGGACAAGAACAACTCATTGGAGCCAAATTGACACCTGCTCTAGAAGAAATTTTCGAACGCATCACGCAAGATATCTTTAACGAATCGTTGGCCAAATGGTAAACCAGCACTACTATCTATGAACACTTCAGAAATAATAACATTGCTCGACAATCCATTTATTATCAATGAGTTGCAAACCATATCGCTAGAAAAAGTAATCCAAGAATTTCCATATTTTCAGAGCGCAAGAGCATTGCATCTCAAAGGTTTGTACAACCAAAATAGTTTCAAGTACAATTATGAGCTAAAAGTAGCTGCTGCGCATACAACAGACAGGAGCATTCTTTTTGACTACATTACTTCAGATGATTTTGTAACGATTTCTAACACTAATTCCAGTCAAAAAGAAGCAGCAATTTTAGATATTGCTGTAGAAAACAGCATTGTTGTTCCGCCATATAAAATCGAAAAATCGATAATTGCATCCATCAAAGCTTCAAATCCAGACTATGTTTTGGAAGAAAAAATCGAAGAAAATTCGATTCCAGAAATGGAAATTGCATTAGAAAAACTCGAAATAGGAAAACCTCTGGCTTTTTCAACTTCCGAAAAACATTCGTTTCAAGAATGGTTACAATTATCAAAAAGCAAACCAATAAATAGAGAAATTTCGATGTCTGAAAGCGAAAAATCTTCAGAAATCGATCTTGAGAAACAAAAGAAAAACGAGCTGATTGATAAATTTATAGTATCCAACCCAAAAATTCCACAAATAAAACACGATTCAAAAACTTCCAGTTTTATTTTCGAACCCAGCAAATCTGACAATTCGTACTTGATGACCGAGACTTTGGCCAAGGTATATTTGGAACAACATAAATATCAAAAAGCAATTCAAGCCTACGAAATATTAATTTTGAAATATCCAGAAAAAAGTAGTTTCTTTGCAGACCGAATTTTGGATATCAAAAATTTAGAACATAATAATAAATAACAATGAGCACATTTTCAATTTTTTTAGTTTTAATAACTATAGTTTGTTTTTTACTAATCGTTATCATCATGGTACAAAACCCAAAAGGTGGCGGATTATCATCAACTCTTGGCGGATCACAAATGATGGGTGGCGTTCAAAAAACAACCGATTTTCTTGACAAAAGCACTTGGACACTAGCAACAATATTGGTAGTTTTAATCTTGTTGTCAAGTTTGAGTTTTACAGGAACACTTGGCGGATCTGATTCGAAAATTATCGACAAATCTGAAATGAATGCTCCAAAAACTGCAACTCCAGCAACAAGTAAACCAGCGGCAACTCCAGCAGATAAAATGCCAGTTGTACCTGCTCCAGCAAAATAATTTTTATTAAAATAATATAATGCCAGCCAAAAAAAGCTGGCATTTTTTTATAGGCAAAATGTCAGTTTTTTGAGCTTGGCATTATTTCTGAAATACAAATAAAACAAACAATAAAATAAATAAACAATGGCGTTAACAATCAAACCACTTTCAGACAGAGTTCTTATAGAACCAGCTGCTGCCGAAACAAAAACAGCCTCTGGAATATTTATACCAGATACGGCCAAAGAAAAACCACAAAAAGGAACCGTTGTTGCTGCCGGAAATGGCAAAAAGGACGAACCAATGACCGTAAAAATTGGCGATACCGTACTTTACGGAAAATATGCAGGAACAGAGCTGAAACTTGACGGAAAAGATTATCTAATCATGCGTGAAGACGATATTCTTGCAATCATCTAAATAGTAAAAACTAGGGCGTCACCACAAGGGTCGGGCTTTTCGCTACAATCTTTTTATTATTTCGAAAAAACGAAATAATAAAAAGGATTTCCACTGCAATCCCTGACGCAAAACAAAACATCGATAGAAATAAATTAGTTTAAAAAAACCAAAATGGCAAAAGATATAAAATTTGATATAGAAGCGCGCGACGGACTAAAACGTGGCGTAGACGCATTGGCAAATGCAGTAAAAGTAACACTTGGGCCAAAAGGTCGCAACGTCATTATAGGAAAATCGTTTGGAGGGCCAACCGTCACCAAAGATGGAGTTACCGTTGCAAAAGAAATTGAATTGAAAGACCCACTAGAAAACATGGGCGCACAAATGGTCAAAGAAGTTGCCAGCAAAACCAACGATTTGGCAGGCGACGGAACCACCACAGCGACAGTTTTGGCACAAGCCATCGTAAAAGAAGGATTGAAAAACGTAGCAGCAGGTGCAAATCCAATGGATTTGAAACGAGGAATTGACAAAGCCG
>JAYVHB010000045.1:0-2753 GCA_043771555.1 Flavobacterium sp.
GGCAAATCGAATGGCAGATTCACCACTTTGAGAATCTATATCTAAAACAGAATAACCACTAGTTGATTTTATTCTTACTCCATTTGATCCACTATGTACAACATCTAATTTATAGTCTGGCTGTGTAGTCCCAATACCAACATTCCCCGAAATATTGTTGATACCATTTGCATTAGAAGACCATTTATTGTCTTCACTGGTTTTAGCATTTAGTGCATAAGGCACACTTGTCAATTGACTTGTTCCTGAAATTGTATAATTGGTTCCGCCAAAAGGATCGGTTTCGGTTTTTACAAAATAGAGGTCATTTGCCCAATCAATGCCTGAAAAAGAACCGCTGACAACAGTACCATTTCCGATTTCGATAACTGCTAAACCATTGTTGTTGGTTGTTGGGTTTTGCGTTTCTTCATAAACTGCTGTTCCCGTAGCCGATGTTTTTAGAATACTAATTTTCATTCCGATAATTGTGTTTGCAACTAACTCGTTGTTGGCGTTTCTAACTACCGCTTGGTAATTCATTTTTTGTGGTGCTTGTGCGAATACTGAATTGATAGAACAATAAACAGTTAGCAATAGGATTGTTTTAATGATTTTTTGAATTGTTTTCATGTTATTAAATTTATTTGTTATTAATAATGTAAAATTAAGTTTAAGTTAAGTGCTTGTCAATCAACTTTTCGGTTGATTTTTTGTATAAAAAAATAGATTCTGGACAATCCTGAATCTCTTTACAAAAAACTAACTCAAAACATCTTCTCTTCTAAAATTTATAATTGAGACCTAACCCAAGGTCTCTGAGGTTAAATCCGAAATTGAAATCATTATTTGCCTCCGAAGCTCCTTTTGCTTTTAGGCTAGAAAATCCTATTTCGCCAACAGTCGCTTCTATTGAAAAATGTTTTGAAACAAAATAACTTATGCCAGGCTTGGCGTTTAATCCAAATCCTGTAGCGCCACCACCGCCATCTGCAGTTTGAGATTTAAACTCAAAAGCTCCTTGTGCAAATAATGAAAATTGTGAGGCAGGAGTTGTATAATAACGAGCCATAAGACCAATGCCAAATTCGCTTGTTGAAGCTGAACTTCCACCGCCAGCTGGTTTTGATGAGGTGTTTACGAATCCTAAGGTACCGCCAATAGCGACATTGTTATTGATAAAATAACCAACTCCAGGTTGTATTGCAAAAGTTCCTTCGCTTGTTCCGCCATTGCTTTTGGATACATAACCAATAGTTCCAGTTACAAAAATATCTCCTTTTACAAAACCATATTGTCCTGACGAACTACTTCTATAACTTGTATTTTGGGACGATCCAGAATTGTTTGAAGATGTTGTTTCGGTAGTTACCGATTTCCTTGCAGTTGTTGACTTTCTTTTTTGAGCGAAAGAGTTTGCAAAGGTTAAAATAGATACGAGAATTAAAATAGATTTTTTCATGTTTTATTTAATTAATTTTTAGTAAAAGTTTTGTCTTCACCGTATGCTGTGACATCGGCATTTTTGGCGTAGGCTCTGTAATGATAAGTACCTGCTGGAATTTGTTCGTTGGTTAAATCAAGATCACCACCAAAAGCACCAAGTCCAGTACCAAAATTTTCGGTCAAATTATCTGGATTTGTAATCACAGGGTTGATCGCATCACCAACACATATTCCTTTTTCGGTTACTGGCTTTCCTCCATCTTTAGTAACATCGCCACCAAGAGTAACGGCTTGAGGATCTGTTTTTTGAATTGGAGCAGCTGTCGTTACAGTCAAAACGTCGGTTGTACTTTTTGGAGCATCACTTTTTGAACAGGAAGCAATACTTACTACAAACAAAGTTGTATAAAATAATTTTCTTAGATTTTCATTTTTTATAGTTTTTAAGTTTAATTACAAGTTCCGCCAATAGTTGCAACTCCAGATTTTGTATCGGTTACATATTGTGTCCAACTAGTAAATGTATCTTCTTCTGATTGTCCATTTGCGGTTATTGTTGCTGTGGTCGCATCTTTTTGACAATACTTTATTAATACATTTTCGACAGTACATTCAAAGCAGGTTCCAGTTGAAGAAGTACTTTTAGTATCACTTTTGCTACAGGAGCAAATAATCGAGTTAATTATAACTCCTAAAATTAAAATTGATTTTTTCATTTTCTTAAATTTTATGATTATTAATGGTGTAAAATTATTTTATAAAATCATTATTGTCAATCAACCGTTTGTACACTTTTTAGAACCTAAAATAAATTCAGATTAAAAAAAAATCGCCTTGTAAAAACTCACAAGACGATTTTAAAAAACAATTCAAAACTTATTTTTCGAATTTTATATTAATTGGCTGCATATCTAATATTGGCATTATTAATATAAGCAACAGCAGCATAACTATATAGTCCAAGCCAATCTCCATTTGCTGGAGAAGATGCGTTGCCATCGCCATTGGTATCTCCGCCCGAAGCATCATCTTTATAGGAAGTTAAAATAGCCGATGGATTTAAGTTTAATGTATTGACGTTATAACCAATTCCGAAACTTGAACCTGGAAATTTTACTACAACATTGGCAGGAATATTGACAGTTTTTGGGCTTGAATATTGAGCATAGACTTCTAAAACATAAGGGACTTCTGTAATTCCCCAAGTTACAGTTTCTAGGCTAAAACCGCCACCAGACATAAAAATTCCGTTTCTTTTGTTTTTCTCGGCTGGATTATTGGGGTTGTGAAAAATATTGTTGGTATTAACCGTATAACCGTCGCTTATG
>JAYVHB010000046.1:0-80826 GCA_043771555.1 Flavobacterium sp.
AAGCAACTGTACTTGTTGGTCCTTTAACTTGTATTGTTAAGGGTACCCCAGCAGGAGCATCAACGAATGGCGAAGCGGTTCTAAATGCAAAATTATCAATAAGTAATACATTATTCAAATACACATCTACAGTTGCTGCTGCTGCATCTGCACAATTGTGTATTACTTGTACTCGAGCTGTCTGCGCCTGCGATAATCCATAAAAGGTTAAAATTAGGCTTGTTAAAATAAATTTTTTCATAAGAAAATGGTTTTAAAAATTGTTTGTGATTAAAAATACTTTAGCGCTATTGATTAAACAAATACATTCTTGAAAACCCTACTCCAATTTGTTTAATTAATATTTATTTAACTTAAACAACTTATTATATTAACACCATTATTTGTAATATTTTATCTTTTAGATATTAAAAAATTGAAGGGCTAATCAAAAAAAAGGTTTATTTTTGTGTACAAATTAAAAATTAATGATACACTGGAAAACAGCCAAAGAATTTCAAGATATTACCTATAAAAAATGCAACGGTGTCGCTCGAATAGCCTTCAATCGTCCAGATGTTCGCAATGCGTTTCGACCAAAAACAACTTCCGAATTATTACAAGCTTTTCATGATGCGCAAGAGGATACTTCTATTGGCGTTGTTTTACTATCGGCAGAAGGACCAAGTTCCAAAGATGGTGTTTTTTCTTTCTGTTCTGGTGGCGATCAAAAAGCCCGAGGTCATCAAGGATATGTTGGCGATGATGGTTACCATAGATTAAACATTTTGGATGTACAACGACTCATACGTTTCATGCCGAAAGCAGTTATTGCTGTCGTTCCAGGTTGGGCTGTAGGCGGCGGTCACAGTTTACATGTAGTTTGCGATTTGACTTTAGCAAGCAAAGAACACGCTATTTTCAAGCAAACCGATGCCGATGTCACGAGTTTTGATGGCGGTTATGGCTCAGCATATCTCGCCAAAATGGTAGGTCAAAAACGAGCAAGAGAAATCTTCTTTCTTGGGCGCAATTATTCTGCTCAAGAAGCCTACGAAATGGGAATGGTAAATGCCGTAATTCCGCATACCGAACTCGAACAAACCGCTTACGATTGGGCACAAGAAATCTTAGCAAAATCGCCAACTTCCATAAAAATGCTTAAATTTGCAATGAATCTAACCGACGACGGAATGGTTGGACAACAAGTTTTCGCTGGCGAAGCAACTCGATTGGCCTACATGACCGACGAAGCAACCGAAGGCAGAAATGCTTTTCTAGAAAAAAGGAAACCAAATTTCGAAAAAAAGTGGTTACCTTGAGTAGCAATCAGTTTTCAGATATCAAAACTAGATTTAAGTTAGAGTTATTTGTTAACAATAAAATAGTATAAACCAATAGTAGTAGCGCCTTTTTGGTAAAAAAAAATAAAAATTTTGCGCCCTAGTGCCTTTGTGGTATAAATAATAAAACTTTGTGCCTTTAAGGCAAAAAAATAAAAATATGAAACACTGGATAGAAGCCGCACGAGTTCGAACCCTACCATTATCGGTATCAGGCATAATTTTAGGATGTTTTTATGCCATGTCGCAATCCTATTTCAATTGGCGCATCGTGATTTTTGCATTATCCACTACCTTAGGATTACAAATACTATCCAATTTTGCCAACGATTATGGCGACGGAATCAAAGGCACCGATAACGACGATCGAGTAGGGCCAAAACGTGCTTTGCAAAGCGGTGTTATAACGCCAGCGGCAATGCGATATGCCATTTTCATCACTGGTTTTCTAACGTTGGTATCGGCCATGTTGCTCATTTATTTTTCCTTCAAAGGCAAGTATTTTCTTTATTCTATCATATTTTTCGTTCTCGGGATTTTAGCCATAGCTTCTGCAGTGCGCTATACCGTTGGCAAAAACGCCTATGGGTATCGCGGTTATGGCGATATTTTTGTGTTTATTTTCTTTGGATTGGTTAGTACTTTCGGCATCTATTTTATGTTTTCCAAGCAACTCGACTTATTGTTATTTTTACCAGCTACCGCCATTGGTTTTTTGAGTGTTGGCGTGCTTAATCTCAACAACATGCGCGATCAAGAGTCAGACGCAAAAGCTAATAAAAATACTGTAGTTGTCAAAAATGGCAACGAATGGGCACGCAAGTACCATTTCTTTTTGGTAATTTCATCCATGATTTTGGTTATGATTTTTGCTTTACTAAACGACTTCCATTTCGACCAATATATGTTCTTGTTTGCCTATATTCCGCTAACGTTTCATCTGGTTACAGTTTATAAAAATAAAGACCCAAAACTACTCGATCCCGAGCTCAAAAAACTGGCCTTGAGTACATTTCTACTTTCAATTTTGTTATCACTTGGGCTCATTTACTTTGTTTCCGACATGCTTTTGTACTATTTATTCAATTAATTTTTTTTTGGAGCTATTTCCAGCTATCCGTTCCAATCTTTTTTTATTTTGTCATCCTGAGCCTGTCGAAGGACAAAATAAAAAAAGGATTTTCACTACTATCTGGGCTATGGCATCAATCTTGATAACAAACTTCTGTCATTTAATAAACTTCACTAATGCAAAAAACACTTCTTTTCATAGCCACAATCATAGCCACATTTTCTTTCGCCCAACAAGACGGTTATTGGGACAAAGAGCGCACCACCAACCAACAAATCGTGGTTTCGGCTCGTGATCGCATCATGATAAAATCGCAAGATTTTCCTGTGGGCACCACTGAAGTTATTTATCGTATTACGCTTCTTGGCGAAACCCAAGAATTGGCATCCAGTTTAGTATCATTGCTCAAAGCCATTCCAGATCCTAGCGGAATAAGTCAAGGTTCGGCAGGAGCTGTTTTCTTGTTATCAAAAGTTTCTGGCGATGACAAATGCAAATACGGAATTTTCACCACCGAAAAATCAGCAACCGATTATCAAAAAACAGGAAAACCAACAAACGCTTGTTTGTTTCAAAACACTCCAGTCAACAAAGAAGCAAAGCTATTATCGGTTCAGAAAATGTCATGTCTCAAGCCCAATACTGAAAATTTATTTTTTGCCTTCGAAAGCAAAAATTGGATTATGAATCAGAAAATTGTGCTCGAAATCGTGCCTTGGGTCGACAATAAACTCGCTCGTGGCTGGAACATTGACAACAAAAAAAGTATACTCACACAACTTCAAAATGCCGATGCCGCCAAGAAAGTTGCCAACGCCAACGATTTTTGCGTATCACAACTCGAAAAAATTGAAGAGAAATATACCTTTCAGCAATTTCAAGCCTTATTGCCCGAAGAAAAATCAAAAACCCTGAAAGATATTGAAGCCATTGCACTTGCAGCCATTGGCAACACTAATGTTATAGACGATGGCGTTCGTAGTGATATTTCAAAACAAATTGCTGCCAAAAAATATGATTTGGCCATTGGAAGATCCTTGACACTAGTAGCAAGCAACAAAGCAACAGTACTCGATTACAACCAGCTTGCAGAGTTGTATCTCGTCACCAAACAATACGCCAAAGCCATCAAAACTTTGAAAACTGCTGAGAGCATGGACGAAAACGAATTGTTGGTAAAACTCAACTTGGCTCACGCCTACATGCATACCGACGAAATCAAACTCGCTAAAGAAATTCATGAGCAATACAAATCGCAAAATGTAACCGCTACTCAAAGCTGGATTATTAGAACCAAAACCGATTTTGCCAAGTTCGAAAAAGCGGGATTAACAAGCAAAAACTTCAAGAAAATTTTGCGGGTTTTGGAGTAGAAAAAGTTTAGTATGTTTTCTGATTTCCTTACATAATTTGTTTGCATTTCCTATATTTACAACTTTGCAATTATAAAGTTGCTTGAAGCACGCTAAATATATTTTAATGGATAAACTTATTAACGAATTTTCACTAGAGAATCTAAAGGCGTTTTTTATGCCAAAAGGATTAAAACCTGTAGCAGAAAATCTAGACTATATATTTAAGGATAAAGATTTTACTAATTTTTCTAGTTTACAAAAAATAGGCGAAATAGAATTTAATGACGCAAGTGATTTATTGGTTTTTGCCTGCAAATACAAAGGAGAATTGTCCGATCGTTCTTCGAAGAAAAAACAGTTTGAGATTGCCAAAAATGTTCTGAAAGAAGATTTTAAAGACGGAGCAATCTTTGTTTTTTATGATTCAAAGAATTGTTTCCGTTTTTCATTTATTCGTAAAAACTATGGTAATAAAGACCAAAAGTTTAGCAATTGGAAACGGTATACTTATTTTATTGACCCCGAAGCTACCAACAAAACTTTTAAAGACCGCATTGGAAAATCGAATTTCAGTTCGTTAGACGAAATTCAAGAATCATTTAGCGTAGAAAAATTAACCAAAGAGTTTTACATCGAATTATTCAAATGGTACCAATGGGCGTATGCCGATAAAGATGGTTTTGAAGTAACTTTCCCAAATGATATTTCGACAGAAACCGACGACAGACAAATTGAAGAACATCTTATTCGATTAATAACCCGATTGATGTTTGTTTGGTTTATAAAAAAGAAAAATCTAATTCCGAACCAAATTTTCAATCTTGATTTTCTCAAAAATACTTTAGTAGATTTTGACCCAAACAGCAAAACCAGTGGCGATTATTACAACGCCATTTTGCAAAACTTATTTTTTGCCTCGCTAAACAAACCTATAGACGAGCGTACTTTTGCTACCGACAAAAGCTATAATGGCAAAGACGAACATTATGGCATCAAAACACTTTTTAGAGACAATAAAACCCAAAGTTGGTTTGCCAAATCGCAAGCCGAAATTATAGATTTGTACCAATCGGTTCCGTTTTTAAACGGTGGCTTGTTTGAATGTTTAGACAAAGAACAAGACAACGGCAAAATAATGTACTACGACGGCTTTAGCCGATTAGCCGGCAGACAAAAACGTGCTTTTTTGCCCAATTGTATCTTTTTTGATGAAAAACAAGGAATTATTCCGTTGTTAGAACGGTACAATTTTACGATAGAAGAAAACTCGACCGATGATATAGAAGTAGCCTTAGATCCAGAACTTTTGGGTAAAGTTTTTGAGAACTTGCTTGGTGCTTATAATCCTGAAACCAAAGAAACCGCCCGAAAGCAATCGGGAAGTTTTTACACGCCACGCGAAATTGTGGATTATATGGTCAACGAAAGTATCTTGCAATACCTCAAAAAAGAATGTCCTAAAATTGAAGAAACCGTGTTGCAACAACTTTTTAGCGAAGATGTTTTGCCGGATAGTTTATCTTCTACCGATTGTATAAAAATTGCCACATCGTTACGAAATATAAAAATTTTAGATCCAGCGTGTGGCTCAGGCGCATTTCCGATGGGCGTTTTGAACACGTTGTACAAAATAATTAAAAAAACCGATACCAAAAACGCCTTCTCTAGCTATGCCATAAAGCTAGAGCTGATAGAAAACTGCATTTATGGCGTTGACATACAAAGTATTGCTGTGCAAATAAGCAAATTGCGGTTTTTTATTGCTTTGGTAGTAGAGCAAGAAACTACCGAGGATATAAAGGACAATTATGGCATCAAGTCGTTACCCAACCTAGAGACCAAGTTTGTAGCTGCCAACACACTTATTGGGCTACAACCCGAAGCCAAAAACCGACTAGAGTTGCAAGACCCAACTTTGCAAGCCCTAAAAAAACAATTGTGGGACATACGCTGCCACCAAAACTTTAGAGCACAAAAATGGCAAGACAAAAAAGCCCTGCGCGAGCAAGACAAAAAACTGTGTCAAGATATTGACTTGTACCTAAACAGCATTGCTCCAAACGCTAACGAGTTTTTGATTGCCCAATACCAAAAACAACTAGAAAAACAAGAAACCGAAATTGCCAATTTGCCCGAAGTTTGGGCAGATGTGGTAGATGCTAAACAACAAATAGACATTTTTGAAACCAGCAAAAAAGCGGAATCGTTATTTAAAATTGACCTTAACAAAACCAAACGCGACCAACTTATAAAAAGCAACAAACTGCTAGCCAAACAAATAACCACCGAAGCCAACAAACAAAACACTGCCGAAACTAGCGATGCCGACACACTAATACAATGGAACCCTTATGACCAAAACAGCTCGTCGCCATTTTTTGACCCAGAATGGATGTTTGGCGTGGCAACTTTTGATGTGGTGATTGGAAATCCGCCTTATATAAAAGAATATACAGATAAAACCGTTTTTGATGGTTTACGAACCTCTCCATATTATCAAGGGAAAATGGATATTTGGTATTTATTTGCTTGCGGAAATTTAGACTTTTTAAAAAAAGAAACAGGCGTAATTTGTTTTATAGCACCAAATAATTGGACAACAAATTCAGGTGCTTCAAAAATGAGAAATAAAATTATTAAAGACGCTAAAATTGAAAAATTAATAGATTTTGGTAGTTATATGATTTTTGAAAGCGCAGCCATACAAACAATGATTATGTTTTTTAAAAACAGAAATGATAATGAAAATTACAATTTTGATTTAAGAAAAATTACAACAACCAAAGCTACATTTGAAGATGTTTTAGATGTTTTACATGACAAAAAAAGCAATAATAATGAAATTTTAAAACCAACAATTATTAAAAAAGAATTTATTGATAAAACATTGACTTTCAACAATAATGAAAACGAAATCATTCTTCAAAAAATAAAAGCAAAAAGTAATTTTGTTTTGAATGAAAAAAATGAAGTTGCTCAAGGAATAGTTTTTCCACAAGATTACTTGAATAAAAAAACTAAATTAAAATTAGGTGTTGATTTTAAGGTAGGTCAAGGGGTTTTTAGTTTAAGTAACACTGAAAAAAATAATTTATATTTTAATGATTCGGAATTAAAGTTAATAAAACCATATTTCACAACAAATCAATTACACAAATGGTATGGAAATAGTAAAAATGAAGAATGGATCATTTATACGGATTCAAAATTTAAAAATGAACAAAATATAAAGCCATTTCCAAATATAAAATCTCATTTAGATCAATTTAAAGATATTATTACTTCGGACAATAAACCTTATGGCTTACATAGAGCGAGAGAGGAGAGTTTTTTTAAAGGAGAGAAAATAATAACTTTAAGAAAATGTGTTGGAGAACCAAAATTCACATATACAGATTTTGATTGTTATGTTTCTGCTACTTTTTATGTCATAAAAACACAAAGACTGAATCAAAAATATTTAATTTCATTGCTGAATTCGAAATTAATAGCTTTTTGGTTAAAAAATAAAGGTAAAATGCAAGGAAATAATTATCAATTAGATAAAGAACCATTATTAGAAATTCCTATTTTCAAAACTGATGTACTTTCGCAACAACCTTTCATCACATTAGTCAACCAAATCCTCACCAACAAAAAAGTAAATATTGACACTACAGCTTTAGAAAACCAAATTGATGTTATGGTTTACAAACTCTACGAGCTTACTTATGAGGAAGTTTTGGTGGTTGCGCCAACGTTTGGGCTAACAAAGGATCAATATGATAATTATAAAATGTAAAAAAGGTAAGTTAAGCGTACGATAAAATCGTACACTTGAAGATTACTCCTTTAAATTAAAAATAAAATAATTATGAGCAATATAAAATTATTTGAAGAAAAAAATGTACGTTCAGCATACAACGAACAAGAGGAAAAATGGTACTTCTCGATTGTTGATGTAGTTGAAGTATTAACCGAAAGCCCTAATCCACAAGTATATTGGAGGGTTTTAAAAAAGCGATTACTTGCAGAATGAAATCAAACCGTTACAAATAGTAACGCTTTGAAAATGCTTGCTATTAACTAAAAATATATAAATATGACCAATTTAAAATTATTTGAAACGGCATCAATTCGCTCGTTTTATGATGAGGAGAATGAAAAATGGTATTTCTCTATTGTTGATGTTGTAGAAGTACTTACCAATTCAGTAAATTCAACAGATTATTTAAAAAAACTCCGAAAACGAGATACAGAACTTGGCAACTTCCTAGGGACAAATTGTCCCCAGATAACAATGGAAAATAAATCGGGTATAAAAAGAAAAACTTTAGCAGGAACAAATCAAGATTTACTTCGTCTTATTCAATCCATTCCATCACCAAAAGCAGAACCTTTCAAACAATGGCTAGCTCAAGTGGGTGCCGAACGCATTGCCGAAATAGAAAATCCAGAGTTGGTACAAGCCCGAATAAGAGCCACTTACAAAGCCAAAGGCTACAGCGATGCGTGGATAGAAAAAAGAATAAGAGGTATTCAAGTTCGTGACGAATTGACCAACGAATGGAAAAACCGTGGCGTAAAAGAAGGAAAAGAATATGCAATATTAACTGCTGAAATTAGCAAAGCTACCTTTGGTATTGTTCCAAGCGAGTATAAAAACATAAAAGGATTGACCAAATCGTCAGAAAATTTGCGCGACCACATGACCGATTTAGAATTGATTTTTACAATGCTTGGCGAAGCTTCTACTACCGAAATCGCCAAAAATAAAAACGCCATTGGTTTTGTAGAAAACCACAAAGCAGCCAAAGCTGGCGGAAATGTTGCAGGAAATGCAAGGAAAGAATTAGAAAAAAAATCGGGCACTAAAATTGTTAGCAAACAAAATTTTATAGATTTGACAGATAATAAAAAGTTAGAATAATGGTTTACAAACTCTACAAGCTTACTTATGGGGAAGTTTTTGTGGTGGAGCCAGAGTTTAGTTTGAGTAAACAAGAGTATGATAATTTCAAAATAGAAGCATAACAAAAGTATGGATACTAATAAACAATTCGATTTATTTGATAACGAAGAATGGTCATTTCTTCATTCGGTATATGGTATTTTTCCAAATAATGAATTTTCAGAACTAGAATATAAATCGGCACAAGGTGGTTTCCCATCTGATTTTTGGAAAACTTATTCTTCTTTTGCTAATAGCAATGGAGGTTTAATTGTTTTTGGAGTTTCCGAAACAAAAGGAATGCTTAAAATTGATGGACTTGATACTGATAAAATTAACAGTCTTAAAAAAATATTTTGGGATAAAATAAACAATCCCGATACCACCAATTGCAATTTGCTAACAGATGACGATGTTAAATCGGTTGATGTTAAAGGGAAAACAGTACTTATTTTTAAAATACCTAATGCCAAAAGAACTCAAAAACCAATTCATTTAACGCGAAATCCTTTTGAAAACACCTACAAACGAAATCACGAAGGAGATTATAAATGTACCAAAGAAGAAGTAAGGCGAATGCTTGCCGATGCTGACACTTCAATGCAACACGACAGCCGTATTTTAGAAGGATTTACCATCGATGATATTGATTTGAATAGTTTGAAAAAATACCGCCAACTATTTGCTGCTGCAAAGCCAACTCATCCTTGGTTGGTTTTAGAAGACCTCGAATTGCTTGAAAAATTAGGCGGTTATAGAAAAGATCGTATAACCAAAAAACAAGGATTTACAGTAGCGGGTTTGTTAATGTTTGGTAAATCCGAAAGTATTACTGACCTAGAATGTGTACCTAATTTTTTTCCAGATTTTAGAGAGATACTTTCAAGTGATCCAGACATTCGTTGGACAGATAGAGTGATACCTGACGGAACTTGGGAAGCTAATTTATTTCAATTTTATTTAAAAATAGGACCACGCCTTTCTTCAAGTTTACCCAAACCTTTTCAATTAAAAGATGGCGTTAGACAAGATGAAACACCAGCCCATATTGCCTTGCGTGAAGCATTTGTAAATACTTTAATCCATACGGACTATACCGCGCCAGGTAATATTGTCATCGAACACAAGACTAATAGTTTTATGTTTTCTAATCCAGGAACATTGCTGGTTACATTACACCAATACTATCACGGCGGTATCAGTGAATGTAGAAATCCAAGTCTTCAAAAAATGTTTTTAATGATGGGTAGTGCTGAAAAAGCAGGTAGTGGTGTCAACAAAATTATGGCAGGTTGGGATTATGCACATTGGAGAATTCCTTATTTGCAAGTAAGTCAACAGCCTGATAGATTAACTCTAGAACTTCCTATGTTTAGTATAATTCCAGAGGACACACTTGATGTACTTGGTGATTTGTTTGGTTCTGATGTAGATGCTTTAGGAAAAGATGAATTAACTATTTTGGCAACCTGTCATATTGAAGGCGAAGTTTCAAATAGTAGGTTGCAGTATATGATAGACCAACACAAAACAGAAATTACTAGAATACTTCAAGAATTGTGTAAACAAGGGTATTTGATATCTGAAAATAAAGGAAGATGGACAACTTACCACCTAAATTCAGAAGGTTCTGAATACTTTGAGAATAGAAGACTTTCTTTGGTGGACACCTCAAGCAACTTAATGGACACCTCCGAAGAAAAGGTGGACACCTCAAGTAAAAAGGTGGACACCTCGAAAGAAAAGGTGGACACCTCAAACAACTTAGTGGACACCTCTCAAATTGGAAAGAAAATATGGTTAAAAAAAGACTTATTACATCAACAAATTATGGACTTATGTAAAGACGAATTCAAGTCAATCGACGTGATATCAAAAGTAATAAACAAAGACTTTAAGTATCTAAAAAACAAAATAATACCCGAGCTTGTTAAAAGTGGTAAATTAGAAAGATTATATCCAAATATAAACCATCCTAATCAAGCATATAAATCAAACTTATAATATAATTCACGTTAATTAGTGTAGCAATAACACCAATTTATATTGAGTAAAAGCTGCGATATAATCAATACAATGCTCAATATAAATAATAATAAGACTTTAAGTATAATAAACTAATGGCAAACAATTTCATAACCAATAACAAAACCAATAAATCGCTTAAAGGAAGATTAAATACATTAATCGGAATTAGTGATGAACTTAAATTTCTAGTAGGTTTCTTTTATTTTTCAGGTTGGCAAGAACTCTTTGAAAATCTTAAAAAGAATGATAAACTAACACTAAAATTATTGGTTGGACTACAAGTAGATCAAATTCTAAATAAAATTGTAGAACACGGTAGTCAAGAGGAAGAGCAATCACAAGACGACCAATTCAATCAGTTTATGACTTCAATGGGTAATGCTATTAACAATGAAGAAATGGACACAGAAGCATTCTACAACCAAGTAGAGTTCTTTCTGCAAATGCTAAACGAAAAACGATTAATCATTCGCAAAACCGAAAATTCAAACCACGCTAAGTTATACCTATTCCGATTAAACGAAGAACAGGCAAACATTCAGGCAATGACAGGACAATTTATTACAGGCAGTAGTAATTTAACACGTGCTGGATTATCAGGTCAAGAAGAGTTTAATGTGGAGATAAAAGATTATGGTTTTACCGAAGCAGAAACCTATTTTGATGAACTTTGGGAACGAGCTATTCCTATTTCAGAAATCGAAAACCGAAAAGAGTTTTTGATACAATTCATTCAGCACAAATCACAAGCAGCATCAGTTACACCTTTTGAAGCGTATGTTTTAATACTAAAAACCTATTTAGACTTACAGCAACAAAAACAAATAAAACCCGAAGTAGAAAATCTACTAGAAGAAATCGGATATAAAAAATACAGTTATCAAACCGATGCGGTAAATCAAGCATTATCAATAATTGAAGAATACAACGGCGTTATTATTGCCGATGTAGTGGGTTTAGGAAAATCGGTAATTGCATCCTTAATCGCTAAAAATATTGGTAAACGGGGAATGGTTATTTGTCCTCCAGGATTAATTGGCGAGCGTGGCTCAGATAGTGAACTTGGTAGTGGCTCAGGCTGGTTAGGATATGTAAAAGATTTCCAGTTGCACAATTGGGATGTCGAAAGCCGTGGCAAGTTAGAATCTTTGGCAGACACCATAAAAGGCAAAGGCATTGAAGTTGTTATTATCGACGAAGCCCATTATTTCAGGAATCAAGACACTACCGATTATGAAGCCTTGCAAACTATTTGTAGCGATAGAACAGTTATATTATTAACGGCAACACCTTTCAACAATTCGCCAGCCGATATATTTTCGTTATTAAAACTATTTATTGTTCCTGGAAAATCAGGAATAACGATTGAAGATGATTTGGAAGCCTTATTTCGAGGATTTAATTACAAATATAAACGATTGTCAGATATTCTTAAAAATTGGAATTCAGAAAACGAAAAGAAACGTAAAAATGCAGAGACGTATTATATTGCCATGCTAAATCAATCACTTCCAATAGATATAAGAATTGTTCGACACGAAACCAAAGTATTAGCAAATCAGATTAAAAGTGTCATTTCGCCTGTAGTAATAAGACGTAACCGACTTGATTTGCTGCAAGATCATGCGTATTATAAAGAAGTAGGAGAATTATCAAAAGTTAAAGACCCAAAAGAACTGTTTTATTTGTTGTCAGTAGAACAAAATGAATTTTATGATAGTATTCTAAATTACTATTTTGCAGTTAAAGGAAAATTTTCAGGTGCCATTTATCAGCCTTTTCGCTATTTAGAAATTATTGAAGATGAAGAAAAATTAGATGAGCACGGAAATCGACAATTTTTACAGCAACAAAATTTATTTGACTTTATGAGACGTTTGTTAGTAAAACGTTTCGAGAGTTCGTTTGGTGCTTTTAGCGATTCAATAAATCGATTTTTAGAGGTTCATTTGTTAGTAAAAGATTTTATTACAAAATCAGAGGGTAAATATATTTTAGATCGAAAGTTGATTGAAAAGATGATGCAAAATGCTTCAGAAGAAAATTTAGATCTAGAATTTAAACTGGCTTTAGAAGAAACATTAAAACAGTATGGCAAAGGCGAACTAAAGAAAAAAGTACCGAAAAACAACACCGTTTATGATAGTAACGAATTTCAAAGAAAATCAGATTTTTTAGCAGATATTGACAATGATATTGAAATTTTTCAGGATATTCAAAAACAATTATTGCAACTAAAAATTGTTAGTAACGACCCAAAAAGGGAACGAATAGCTAACGAAATAAAAACTATTTTATCAAATGATAAAAATAGAAAAGTACTACTTTTTTCAGAATACGTTGACACTATAAAACATTTAGAGCCTTATTTTAGAAATCAATTTGGATTAAGGTTATTGGTTTGCGATGGAAAAGTAACAAAAGAATTAGCGAACGCACTAAACACTGATTTTAATGCGCAATACAAAGGAACGCAAACCAATCATTATGATGTAATTATTACAAGTGATAAACTCTCGGAAGGTTTCAATTTGAACCGAGCAGGAGTAATTATAAATTATGATATACCTTGGAATCCAACCCGAGTTATTCAACGTGTTGGTCGAATCAATAGAATTGGCGTAAAAGTTTTTGACGAGTTGTATTTATATAATTTTTTTCCGTCACTTATGGGAGCAAGCGTCGTAAAAACAAGAGAAATTGCGCAACAGAAAATGTTTTTAATTCATAGTTCATTGGGTGAAGACGCAAAAATATTCGATGAAGAAGAAGAGCCAACTGCTGCAGGATTGTTTATAAAACTAAACCAAAATCCAGAAGAAAACCAGGAGATTAATACAATTACTAGGATAAGAAATCGTTTTAAGGAAATTAGTGATAACTATCCTGAGGTAATTCAAAAGATTTCACTGCTACCAGCAAGGGTAAAAACAGCAAAGGAATTTGACAAGTACCAACTTAATGTTTTACGAAAAAAAGGATTAAGTTTATTTGCGCAAGTAATAGATAACGAATCAAATGAAAATTCCAAGATTAAGGAAATCACATTTGAAGAATTAGTTTCAAATATTGCATGTGAATTTGATGAAAAAAAATTAAAATTATCCAATGAGTTTTGGAAAAATTATGAAAACATTAAATTTTTTAAACCGCAAAACAAAACAGGAAGAAATGATTTTTCTTTAGAAATGAAATCTTTAGTAAATTTAAATGTTTATTTAAAATTACTCAGAGGCAATGAGGAAGGTTTAGTCAACTTCGTTAAAGTTTTAATTTTAGATTTAAAAAAATACCATACTTTATCAAGCAAAACTTTGAGAAGATTAGGAACAATAAAATTTGAAAATTTGAATACTCCAAAAAATTTCAAAGATTTTACAGAAGAGGTTTATTGGATTAGAAATCATTTTGGCGACGACTATTTAGATAGAATTCTAAAACGAGTAGACAATCAAAAAAATGAGGTAATAATTGCTGTTGAAAATTCTAAAATTTGATTGTATAATTTAAAAACCCATGCAAGCCACCTACCAAAAACACCTCCTAAATTTCAAAAATCCTTCGGGCACCTCTAGAGGTATTTTGCTCGAAAAAGAAACTTGGTTTATCGTCATCGATGATGGTCATAAAAAAGGAATAGGCGAGTGCGGATTGCTTCGTGGTTTGAGCATTGACGACCGTGACGATTACGAACAAAAATTGCAATGGACGTGCCAGAATATTCATCTTAGAGAAGACCAACTTTGGGAAGCGCTTTTGGAGTTTCCTAGCATACAGTTTGGAGTCGAAATGGCGTTCCGATCGTTGAGGTCTGAAAACCCTTTTTTGTTGTTTCCGTCGGAGTTTACAAACGGTCAAAAATCAATACTCATTAACGGCTTGGTTTGGATGGGCGAGGAGCAGTTCATGAAGCAACAAATAGAAGAAAAACTTGCCGAAGGTTTTAGTTGCATAAAACTCAAAATTGGAGCTATAAATTTTGATAAAGAACTGCAATTATTACGCTATATTCGTCAAAATTTTGATGCAAACACCATTGAGATTCGGGTTGATGCCAATGGCGGATTTAGTTCTATTGAAGCTTTAGATAAATTAAATCAACTAGCTGGATTTGAAATTCATAGCATAGAGCAACCAATACAAAAAAAGCAGCATGACAGTATGTCAGAGCTATGTAAAACCAGTAAAATCCCTATAGCTTTGGACGAGGAGTTAATAGGCGTATTTTCGGTTGAAGATAAAGAAGCTTTGTTGGTCGAAATCAAGCCGCAATACATCATTTTGAAGCCTAGTTTTGTAGGTGGTTTTAGAGGTACGCAAGAGTGGATTATGCTTGCCGAAAAGCACCAAATAGGCTGGTGGATTACTTCGGCATTGGAGTCGAATATTGGGCTAAATGCTATCGCTCAATGGACGTTTTTGCAACAAAATTTGATGCCTCAAGGATTGGGCACTGGAGCACTTTATACCAATAATTTTGATTGTCCATTGCAGGTTTCTCAAGGACAATTATGGTATAAAAACAACCTGAATTGGAATTGCAATTTAATTGGTTTTTAGGCTGTTTGCGTTAGGGATAATAACGAAAATCCTCCCGATTTTTTCTTCGGGAGATTGTAGTGGATAGCCCGACCTTGTCAAGTTATTTTTCTTAACTTGATGAGGTAACGCTCAAAAAAAATACCGCCCTTTGAGCGATACTTTTTGTTTATTTGAATTGTTTTACTTAAAATTTTTGAATTTTTCAACCTTATAAATTCATAATTTCATTCACAATTTAATTTGTGAAAATTCGTGTAATTAGTGGCTAAAAAAAACTTATTACTCTGCTTTTTCTAAAATTTTTTTGGGATCATAACCAAACAATTGATGCTGCTTTATGATTTCAGAAATACCAGCTGGAAGCATTTTTTCCCATCCGGTATCGCCATTACTTATCAATTTTAATACTTCGCGAGAAAAGATTTTGAGGTGTTCTTTATTGAAATCTTCAATGTCAATTACCTTTCCGTTATAGGCAAAAAACTTATATAATTCTTTCATTCGAGGATGCACTTTCAGGTTTTGAGAGTTGATTGTATTGCCATCTTCGTCGATCATTGGGTATAAAAACACCTTCAAATCGCGATAAAAAAGCTTTCCGAAAGCTTCCAGAATTCCGCCACTAAGATGACGATAATATTTTTCGTCAAAGATATCTACGAGGTTATTTACACCCATTGCCAAGCCCATTCTGGCTTTGGTATAGTTAGAAAAATACTCAACAACCTTATAATATTCCTGAAAATTCGAGATCATAACCGTTTGTCCTAACGAACATAAAAGCTCGGCACGATCCATAAAATCACGCTCGTCGATTTCGCCTTCAGAGCGAAGATTGGATAGCGTTATTTCGAAAATCACGAGTGTATTTTCTTTTTCAACCTTGCTTTCTTCGAGAAACATCTTTAAGGATTTCTCGTACATGTCAATATTTACGCTAGTTACTGGACGAAAACTACCGCGCAAAGCCAATATGTTTTTCTTGTATAATATAGATGCAGGAAGAATATTTTTTCCTTCTGGACTAAACATTACGGCATCGGTCATGCCGTTTTTCACCAATTGCAGACTCATCAAACGATTGTCAACATTTGCAAATCGTGGTCCAGAAAAGTTGATGGTATCAATTTCTAATTGGTCTTTGTCAAGATGATCGTACAAATAGCGTAATAACTTTTTAGGATCATTATACTTGTAATATGCTCCATAGATGAGGTTTACACCCAAAATACCTAATGTTTCTTGTTGTAACTTAGAATCGGTTTCTTTAAAACGGATATGAAGAATAATCTCGTTATAATCTTCGTCGGGTTCGATTTGGTATTTTATTCCAACCCAACCATGTCCTTTAAATTGCTTTGCAAAGTCGATTGTTGCAACCGTATTGGCATAACTAAAAAAGAGTTTGCTAGGATGTTTGTCTCTTTTGAGTCGTTGTTCGGTTAGTTCTACTTCGTGCGTCAACATCTTTTTGAGACGTTCTTCGGTAACATAACGGCCATCGGCTTCAATACCGTAAATGGCATCGCTAAAATCTTTATCGTAGGCCGACATTGCTTTGGCGATTGTTCCTGACGATCCGCCAGCTCTAAAAAAATGTCGAACTGTTTCTTGACCAGCACCAATTTCGGAAAAGGTTCCGTAAATATTTTCGTTCAAATTGATGCGAAGTGCTTTGTCTTTTATGGCTGGCACTTGCTCTATTAATCGGTCGCCTTTTATTGTAATCTGGTCACTCATTTTTTGTAATTATAAAGGTACAAAGTTAGTAAAATAGCTTTTTAATACTAGATAAAAATGGTAATTTTGTAAAAAAAAATAATTTTTTGAAAATTCACTTTTTAGGAACCGGTACTTCACAAGGAATTCCAGTAATAGGAAGTACGCATCCTGTTTGCCTAAGCAGCAATCCAAAAGACAAACGTTTGCGCGTTTCGGTTTGGATAAGTTGGGAAAATTTTTCTATAATTGTTGATTGTGGGCCCGATTTCAGGCAGCAAATGTTGGTTTCAAAATGTCCGAAAGTGGACGCTATTTTGTTCACTCACGAGCATGCAGATCATACTTCGGGCTTGGACGACATTCGACCTTTTAATTTTTTGCAAGGCGATATTCCAATTTTTGGACACCAGCGTGTTATCGAAAATCTAAAAAAACGTTTTGATTATATTTTTGAAACCGAAAATCGATATCCAGGCGCTCCAGTTGTTTCTTGTGTTGAAGTGGTTAATAATCAGAATTTCGAGATAGGAAATAAAACAATAATTCCTATAAACGGTTGGCATGGAAACCTGCAAGTTTTTGGTTATCGAATTGATGATTTTGCATATTTAACAGACATAAAAACCATTGATAACGAAGAAATTTTGAAACTTCAAAATCTTAAAGTTCTTGTTATAAATGCCTTGCGAGAAGAAGCGCATCAGTCACATTTTAATTTGCAGGAAGCTTTAGAATTTATAACTTTGGTCAAGCCAGAAAAAGCTTATTTAACTCATATTAGCCATCTATTTGGTTTTCATGATGACGTTCAAAATCGTTTGCCAGAAAATGTTTTTTTGGCATACGATAATTTAGAAATTACAATTTAATATTTTAAAATATGAAAAACTCTTTTTTGCTTTATGCACTTATTTTGTCTGTGATTATGAATGTTTTTATGTACATGTATTTTGGTAAGCAAACTGAATTTGAAAAAAGTTTGCACGCCAAAACAAAAACAAAACTTGATGCATCTGAACAAAAAATTGCCACTGCAAACTACTTCTCGCTGGCTTATAATGAAAATGCTCAAAATTATTTTGACAGTGGTGCCAAACCATTGGATTATCAAAAATTGATTCCGATTGTGACCGAAAAATTAATGAGTTTTAATGACGATCCAAAAGGCAATAAATATGTAGATCAAGATAAAATTAGCGAACAAAAATTCATTATTAACAAGGCGCAACTCTTAAACCATCGGTGGATAATTGCCGATTTTAACGACGGTAAATATTGGGGCGAAGTGTTGCTCAAATATTTTGTTGATGACAATGAAAACTTAGAATTTGAGACCGTAACAACATTTTTATATCAAAAATAATATGGGACTATTTTCAGCATTATTAGGAAACGCAGGGTCGGTTACTACAGACCAACTAGTTAAGGATTATGGTCAATTATTAGTCGAAAACGAACAAATTGAATTGGGTTTTAAGCTCATTCGCGATGTTTTTATCTTTACAAACAAACGATTGATTTTGGTAGGTAAGCAAGGCATCACTGGAAACAAAACAGAATATAAATCAATAATTTATAAAAGCATTACAAGATTTAGTATAGAAACTGCAGGCACTTTTGATTTGGAAGCCGAACTTAAAATTTGGATTTCTAGTGAGGTCAATCCAAGTGTTGTGAAGCAATTTAACAAATCGGTAAATGTATATGAAGTGCAGAAAGTTTTAGCGCAGTTTGTTATGAACTAGACTTCGTTAACTCGACAGCCAATTCTTAAAATCATAAAAATTTTGTGGCGAAACTCCGTGCCCAATTGGATATTCTTTGTAGACTATGTCAATACCCAATTGCGATAATTCAGGTTGTGCTTTTCGTCCCCAAGCAACAGGAACTACTTGATCTACATTGCCGTGCGACGAAAATATATGAAGATTTTCGAAATTATTTTTTTCAAAACCATCTTTGGCAATTTTCGAATTAAAATAACCACTCATTGCTACAACACGTTTTATTTTTTGAGGATATGAAACCGCCACGGCATAACTCAAAATGCAACCTTGACTAAAACCAATTAAGGTTACTTGATTATTGTCTATAGCATGTTTAACCACAATTTCGTCTAGGAATGTTGCAATTAAATCACGCGATTGTTGCGCTTGCGGAATATCAGAAAATTTGTTTTCGTCGGCATCAAAATTTATGGCATACCAAGCATAACTACCATAACCCATATCGTAAGGCGCACGAACTGAAATAATGTAATAAGTATCCGGAAGTTCGTTAGCAAACGAAAACAAATCTTCTTCGTTGCTACCATAACCATGCAATAAGATCAAAACTGGGTTTTTGTCTAGAATGATTTTTGGTTCTTCAATTATGTAATGTAAACTCATTATTTTTTTCTTCTAAAAATAGTTCAACTTCCAACTTCCAACTTCCAACTTCCAACTTCCAACTTTTTCACTTAAACAATTTCTGAAAATAATTTCCCAATAACGGAATCGGTTTTATTGACCCATTTGCAGCACTAAAAATTCCGTAAATGGTCAAAATCGATATAAAAATCCACATCGATGAAGCAATCATTATATTATTGAAATAGCTTATGGATACGCCAAGTACAATAAATGTGATGGTCAATCCGAAAGCTTGTCGTATATGAAAAGCGGCAAATTCATTTTTGTTTTCAGAATTCATAGAAAATGCAATCAACGGGCCAACAAATAATATGTAGCTCGTTATGGCGATCGCTTTTCCTTTATTAATTGTTTCTTTATCCATTTTTTTTCTTTTTAACCAACAATTTTGCAAAGTTTGGCACGAAGTTCACGAAGATTTTTTAGTTTTTGATTTCTAATTTTCCATTATTGAAAATTCCATAAACGTTGCCTTTCATTTTTTCGCCAAGAAAAGCCGAGTTTTTGGATTTGGAAAGAATCATTTCTTTAGTAAAAATTGATTCTGAATTTGGGTTAAACATTGAAATTTCAGCTTTTGAGCCTACTTCTATAGGATTTATCTCAATTCCGAAGACAGCTTTCCCACCAGTTAATTTTTCTATTATCAATTCTAAAGGAAGTATATTTTGTAATGCTCCAAAAGCGGTTTCTAAACCAATAGTTCCGTTTTTTGCATGGTCAAATTCCATTTTTTTATGTTCAATATCTATCGGATTATGGTCTGAAGTTATCATATCGATGGTTCCATCTTTCAATCCGTTGCACAAAGCTATGCAATCACTTTCTGTTCGAAGTGGCGGCGAAACTTTGTATCGTGTATCAAAACCATGTAATTTTTCGTCTGTCAAAACCAAATGATGCACCGCAACACTACAAGTTACTTGCAATCCTTTGGCTTTAGCATCTTTTATAAGTGCTATCGATTTTGCTGTTGATAGTGTCGGAATATGTAATTTTCCGCCAGTATATTCCAAAATATAAAGATTTCTTGTAACACTTAGTGCTTCTGCAAGATTCGGAATTCCTTTCAATCCCAATCCTGTAGAAACAATACCTTCATTGGCAACACCGTTTCCTTTTATGGTGGTATCTTCAGAAAAGGCAATGACCAATCCATTAAAATCTTGCGTGTATTGCAAGGCTATTTTCAAAACATTCGGATTGTCAATATTTTTATTATAATCGCCAAAAGCAATTGCTCCAGCATTTTTCATATCATACAATTCTGCTAAATCTTTGCCGTCGCTATTTTTGGTCAGCGCACCAATTGGATACAAATCTGTAGCCGAATTTTGAGCTTTTGATTTTACAAAATTAATCTGTGACTGGTTGTCAATAATCGGGTAGGAGTTGGGCTGTAACGCAATAGCAGTAAAACCGCTTTTTGCGGCGACTAGCAACCCATTTTTTATAGTTTCCCGATCTTCATAACCTGGTTCGCCAAGCGAAACACTACTATCAAACCAACCTTGCGAAACATGAAGATTTTCAAGTTGTAGTTCTTCTATTTTTTCAGGATTAGGAAGTTTAGCACCAATTTTAGTAAAAATGCCGTTCTCAATTTGCAAATCGACCGTTTGGTTATGAAACGAACTTTGCTTGTCGACAATTTTGGCTTCTCGGATAATTAGTTTCATAGTTTTAGCTTTAAAAAAGGACTATTTTTCAACAATATTTTTTATTCTAACTTGCAATTCTTCTATTTCAGGCAAATATAATTGATACTTAGAAACAAATATTTTATTTGAAATGCCTCTAATTGCATATTCAACAAATACATCATCTTTTTCTGTAGTTAAAATAATACCAATTGGAGGATTATCACCTTTTACATTTTGTTCTACTTCAAAATAGTTGAGATATAAGTTCATTTGTCCAATATCATAGTGCTCTACTTCATTAATTTTTAAATCAATAAGTACAAAACATTTTAAAACTCTATGATAAAAGACTAAGTCAACATAGTAGTGTTTATTTCCTAACGAAATTCTTTGCTGTCGTCCTACAAATGCAAATCCTTTGCCTAGTTCAAGTAAAAAATCTTGAAGATTATCTATTATTTTTTGTTCAAGTTGCTTTTCTGAATACCTATCTTTTTCAGATAAATTAAGAAACTCGAGCACATACGGATCTTTTATTAAATCATTTTCTTTTTCAATTGTATAACCAGATTTTGATAAGTCTAAAATTCCTTGTTTGTCTTTACTAATAGCTAGTCGCTGATATAATGCTGATTTTTTATTACGTCTTAATTCTCTAATCGACCATTTTTCTGTGGCAATTTGATTTTCATAAAATTGTCTTTCAAGTTGATTGTCAATTTTTAATAGTTCGTAGTAATGTCCCCAACTTAAATGGTGTGACACTGTCACACCACCTAAATAATTGAGATAAAGTAACCTCATATAAGTAAGGTTTGATCTCGAAAATCCTTTTCCTATACTCTTTGACAATTCTGTCGATAACTCTATGATAAGCTGTCTGCTGGATTTTTCATTTATTTCGTTTGTTTTTTCATTTGTTACAATTAACTGCCCAATTGTCCAGTAGGTACTTAAAATTTCAATATTAATATTCGTTACAATATTTTTTCGGGATTGATTTACAATTTCTGAAATTTCAAAAATTAAATTTTTATTCAAATTCAAATTTTGTTTCATTTTACAAATTTTTGAATGAATATTTCGGCTACCAAAAACAGTAAGGCTAAAATCACAAACCATTTCCAGATTTGACTATCGGTTCTTTCTGTTTTTATAGTATCAAAAACGGTTTCAATGGAATCAATAATTTTAAAATTAGATAAAATATCGGAAGCGTTTTCATCAATTTTACTTTCTGTTCGGCTATAATTGAAACTAATATTTTTGATTAAATCGTCTTTTTTATAAATTCCAAAATTACCTGCTTGTTGTGGCAAATCGTTAAAAGTAAGCTTCGCTTTATTATTGAGTATTTGTTGTACTGGAATGAAATTTTCAGTTTTATTTTTAACGCTAACTATTTCATCTTTAGTTAATTGCGAGTCAATAATAAGTGGTTTGTTTTCGCCTATGGTAATAGCAGAAACACCTGTTTTACTGTCGTTTTGCGCCATATTATAAAAAACGGGAACAATAAGTGGCGATTGCTGAAAATTGGAATTTATTTTATTAATTGCTGCTGCAAAAACAAAAACGTTGGAAAGTTGATTGCTTATCGCTGTAAGAAACATACTTTGGTCTTCATAACTTAAAATTGGTGGTGTTGCACCCACAAAACTAAAACTAGATTTGGTATTTGGATATTGAAAATTATCAATTTTTTTCTCAAAAACACTAGCAAATAATGGATTGTTGAATTGTATTTTGGTTATCAATTTTTCTGCTCCAGAAGTACTTCCGAATTGTAAAGGTCCAAAATTTTTCAAAAACGGATTAAGAGAAGCTGCTGAACTTTCCTGCGATGGAATTAAAACTAAATTTCCGCCTTTTTCGACAAACGATTTTAAGGTGGTTTGAAGCGCTTGCGGAATTTCTTTCAATTCATTTAAAACAATAGCATCTTGCTTGTCAAGCAAATTGTAATCCAGAGATGGAAGCGCGAAGTTTTGATATTCAAACTCATCTAAAGTATAAATACGACTCAAAAAATTACTTTTTTCGGCTTCACCAATACTTATGACATTCTTTTTTTCGGGTTTTGAAATACTGAAATACAATTGATTGTCATAATCTAAACTCGAATCGGTAATCGAAAAATAACCATGAAAATCAGCTTTCGGAATCGTAAAATTCATGATTTTGGTTTTGGCATCCAACTTGGCAATCGTTTTGGCAACAAGCTTGTCGCTGTTATACAAGCCAATCGGAATTTCTTTTACATCGCTGCCATACGACGTTAACTTGACACCCAATTCATAAAAATTATCAAGTGCTTGATTGATGTAAACACTATCTATAGAAACATTATTTTTCTGTTCAGCTTTGGGTACAATAAATAAGGTATTATAATCTGCATCGATACTTTTGAGTTGTTTTTGCTCAATTCCTACTGCATCGGTTATGATAATGACATCTTTATTGAAGGCAGATTTGCGAGATTTAACCTTCGATAAAGCACTTTCTAATACAAATGGTGTTGCACTGTATTGGATGTTTTGCAACTCTTTTTGAATGGATTTAATATCTGTATTCCAAAAATTCTCATTATTTGTAACCAACGAAAAATTCAAATTTTCTGGCGCATGTTGCAGCAAATCTTCAACAGCACGTTTAAGCAATTCGCCTTTTTGCCCTTTGGCTTGCATGCTGTACGAATTATCCAAGATAATGTACATTTCGTTGGCTGCATTTTTACTATCTTTTGATTTGAAAAAAGGTTGTGCAAAAGCCAAAATCAAGAAACCCAAAAGCAATAATCGTGAAGCTAAGAGTAAATATTTTTTTATTTTAGAGCTTTTTCTCGTTTGTACCGATAATTCTTTTAAAAACTGAACATTGGTAAAATATTCTTTTATAAAACGACGAAGCTGAAATAAATGAACCAGAATTGGAATAACCAACAAAAATAAAAAGTAAAGAATTTCTGGATGTTTGAATTGCATTTTCTAAATAAGTTTGTCAAAAGTACCAATTTTAATTTTATTCTAAAAAATTAATTTATAAAATACTATTTTTGAAAAATAAATCCAAATTATGATGTTTCAGAAAAGTATTTTAGCGTTCGTTTTACTTAGTTTTAGTTTCCTTTTTTCTCAAAATAATAGGTCTACATTATTTGTTGGCACCTACACCAATACTTGCGATAGCAAAGGGATTTATGCGTATGATTTTGATACACAAACCGCCGATTTTGTCTTGAAAACCAGTACAGAAAAAATAATAAATCCTAGTTTTTTGTCACTTTCTCCAGATAAGAAATTTGTATATACCGTTAATGAAAATGGTGCTGAAAGTACTGTTTCTGCTTTTGGTTATGATTCAAAAAACAACACAATTAGTTACATAAATCAACAGAATTCTAAAGGTGCAGATCCATGTTATATTACAAGTGACGAAAAAAATGTTTTGGTCGCCAATTATTCTGGAGGATCGATTGTTGTTTTTAAGAAAAATCCTGACGGAAGTTTGTCTGATGCAAAGCAAGTAATTCAGCTTTTTGGTAAAGGAATTAATCCGAAAAGACAAGAAAGTCCGCATGCGCACATGGTTCAGTTTTCGCCAGACAAAAAATATATTTTAGTTGCTGATTTGGGTACAGATTCAATTTTGATATACAAATACAATCAAAATTCTGAAGATAAAATACTTACCTTAAAAGATAAAATTTCGGTAAAAGAAGGAAGTGGTCCAAGGCATTTTACTTTTAGTAAAGATGGAAGTTTTTTATATTTACTTCAAGAGTTAGATGCACGAATTACGGTTTTTAAGTTCAATAATGGCAGTTTGGATAAGATTCAGGAAACCAAACTTATAAAACCAGATTTTGAGGGAAAAATTGGTGCGGCAGACATTCATATTACTCCAAATGGAGATTTTTTGTATGCCACAAATCGAGGAACAGCAAATGAAATTTCTTGTTTTCGAATTCAAAAAAACGGACAATTAATATATAGGTATTCTAAAGATGTTTTGGGAAAATCTCCACGAAATTTTGCAATTGATCCTAACGGAAATTATTTGCTCGTAGCCAATCAAAATTCCGATTATATTTCTATTTTTAGAATCAACAAAATGAACGGTGACTTACTGGATACTGACAAGAAAATGGAACTTTGTGCGCCAGTTTGTTTGATTTTTTCGAAGCAATAATTTATTTTTTCTTGGCTCTTTTTTTGTTTTGTTCTCGCAGCATGTTTCGGTTAACAGAGCCCGAAATTTTCTTTTTGGTTTTGGATGGTCCGCCAAGATTGACTTTGGTATTTTTCTTGGCTTTTTCTTGAAAAGCACCATCGCCTTCAAGCCTTTGTTTCTTATAAAGCTGCTTTATTTTTTCTTTCTCTTTTTCTGGACCTATTAATAAAGTAGCAATTTCAACTTCAATAGGAAAAGGTTCTGGAAGTAACTCTTTATTCATTAAGACCTCAATTTCGAGTTTCATTTCTTGTTCTCGTTTGGTATAAAAACTAATTGAAGTTCCTGTTGCGTCTGCGCGTCCAGTTCGACCTATGCGGTGCATGTACAACTCTGGTCGTTCGGGCATTTCAAAATTGATAACATGCGAAATATTAGAAATATCCAAACCACGCGCCATAACATCGGTAGTTATCAAACCTCGCAGATTTCCTTCTTGAAATTCTGCCATCGTCGTTAACCTATAATTTTGCGACTTGTTAGAATGGATTACACCAAATTGCCCCGAAAATTCTTCTTCAATTTTATCAAAAAGCAAATCAGATATTCGTTTGTTATTTACAAAAACCAAAACTCGGTCGGTCGATTCATCCGAATTTAGAAGGTGTTTTAGTAAATTTACTTTAGTGTAAAAATTAGGAACTTCATAAATCAATTGATTTATTTTTTCAAGTGGCGTTCCAGATGCGGCAAGCGTAACTTCTTCAGGATAATCAAAATAGTCGCCCAAAATAGCATCGACTTCTTCGGTCATTGTTGCCGAAAAAAGGATGTTTTGCCGTTTGTTTTTCATCATTGCCAAAATCGAAGTTAACTGCACACGAAAACCAAGATTTAGCATTTCGTCAAACTCATCGATAACCAATTTTTGGGTTTCGTCAAAGCGAATATAAGCATCCAAAGCCAAATCCATAACGCGACCAGGCGTTCCTACCAAGATATCAATTCCATCAAAAACGGCTTTCTTCTGCGTGTTTATGTTTACACCGCCATAAATTCCTAACGTTTTTATAGACAAGTACTTGGTCAATTTTTCGACTTCTTCCACAACTTGAACAACAAGCTCTCGAGTTGGCACAAGGATAACTATTTTTGGTGTATTTGTATTTGTAAATTTATATAATTTGAGCAATGGCAATAGGTAAGCCAAGGTCTTTCCTGTACCTGTTTGCGCAATACCCATCATATCGCGTCCAGACATAATTACGGCAAACGATTTTTCTTGAATAGGTGTAGGTTTTGTAAAACCAAGTTCGTCTACCGCTTTTTGTACCGATTTAGGAAGATTAAATTGCTCGAAAGTCATCATTATAAAATAATTTTGACAAAGATACAGATTTATATTTTGGCGTTGTTTTTATTACTTTTCGTACTTTTGCAAGTAGTTTGCCGTTAAAAATAACATTTTGAACTACATGTTATTAAAATTGTATTTTTTTTTTGTAATTTTATAAATATTAACAATTTAAAATTTACACATAAATTAAATATTTGTACGTTAGCAATGTTATTATATCAAGGTTCATGAAAGAAGGAAAAATAAGCAAAAATCTACTCTTTACGCAAAAGCATTTTGATCTTATTTTGAAGCTCAACAAAACTTCATTTGTAGAAAAAAATACTATTGATGAAATTTATAATGTAATCACAGAAACACTTGTTTACGGCTTGAACATTGATAGGGCTAGTTATTGGCGATTGGAGCATGATAGCTTGGTTTGTATAAAATTGTATGATAAAATAGAAAATAAGTATTCTTCTGGAGATAGACTAGCATTTAGAGATCTTCCCATTTATTTTCAAGCTCTTTCAGACGGAATTGCAATTGTTGCAGACGATGTAATGACAAACCAATACACCCAAGAACTTAAAGAAGGTTATTTGATACCACTTGGCATAACAGATATGCTCGATTTGCCTATTCGAGAAAATGGCAAAATCATAGGTGTTTTGTGCTGTGAACATCGAGATGATCCTAGGGTTTGGAAAGAGTCTGATCTTGCTTTCGCCAAATCTGTATCAGATATTTTGACTTTAATGCTCGAAAAGAATAAACGTCGAAAAATAACATCTGAATTACTGGAAAGTCAACGAAAACTGAGTTTGATAACCGATAATTCTAAAGATATTTATATGGTTTTTGAAGATGGAAATTTAAGTTATATTTCGCCATCTTATTCAATAGTATTGGGTTATTCGCATGAAGAAATGCTAACCTATAAACCACAAGATATTTTTGCTAGTATGCATCCTGATGATGTACAACAAGTAAAAAAAGTAATTTACGAAAGTTTAGAAAAAAAAGAAACGAGTTTTAAATATCAATTTAGATTTAAAACAAAAAGCGGAAAGTACGTTTGGAGAGAAGACAGTACCAGCGTTATTTATGATGATTCTGATGGAAAATATTCTAAATATATTGTAGTTTCTAGAGATATTTCTGAAATAAAAAAAGCACAAGAAAAAATTGATAAATTATATACTTTATCAAAAATTCAAAATTTAAAATTACTTGATTTTACGCATATTATTTCACATAATATTCGTTCCAACACCAGTAATATGACCATGCTTATTGACTTGATTGAAGATACAAAACTCGAAAATGAAAAGGAAGAATATTTGTTATTATTGAAAGAAAGTAATGATAAATTGTCTAAAACGATTCATTTTCTGAATGAAACAATAAATATTCAGCTCAAGTCTAAAGCTAAAAAATATAAATTAAATATAAAATCAGAAGTTGATAAATCAATTTTGTCTGTAAATGCTCTGATACTTGATGAAAATGTAGAAATAAAGAACACAGTTGATGCTACTATCCAAATCAATACAATTCCTGCCTATCTTGAGAGTATTTTATTCAATTTGATTTCTAATGCAATAAAATATAAAGCTCCAAAAAGAAAAGCTATTGTTGAAATAGCTGCTAGTAATAAAGCAGATAAAACCCATATCAGCGTAAAAGATAATGGAATAGGTATTGATTTGAAATTAAATAAAGATAAAATTTTTGGAATGTATAAAACATTCCATGGCAATGAAGATGCAGTTGGCCTTGGACTATTTATGACCAAAAATCATGTAGAAGCTCTTGGCGGAAAAATAGAAGTAAAAAGTGAAATTAACGTTGGAACCGAATTTAAAGTAACCCTGAATGAGTAAATTTGACTTGACCTACATCATTGATGATGACCCGATTTTTGTAATTGTATTAAAAAAATTATTAGCCAAAATGAATGTTTTTAAGGAAGTAAAAAACCTTAAAAATGGTCTTGATGCACTTAATGATTTGAAAGATGTCAATGCTGAAAAGAAAAATTTTCCAGACGTAATTTTTTTGGATCTTAATATGCCAGTGCTTGATGGTTGGCAATTTCTTGAAGAATTAGAAAAAACACCTTTTAAAGATAAACTAAATATTTATGTGGTCTCGTCAACTATAGATACGCGTGAAATTGTAAAGTGTGAAAACTATGAGTCGGTTCGAAATTTTATTTCAAAGCCTACTAATTCTGATGATTTGAATAAAGCTTTGGGTATAAAAGCTTAAAATTTTTCGAAAACACCTAATCCAAAAAGAGCAAAATCATATTTTACGGGATCTTTTTCGTCCAAAATTCGTAAATTGGTGTCAAGTTCAAATAGGGCTTTGCCATCATTTTGTTTTCGTGAAAGTAGTCCTAGTTTTCGGGCAACATTTCCCGAATGTACGTCTAATGGACAAGACAATTTAGAAGCAGATATATTTTTCCAAATCCCAAAATCGACACCTTTACTACCATCACGAACCATCCAACGCAAATACATATTAATACGTTTGGCAGCCGAGTTGTTAGCTGGATCAGAAACATGTTTTTGGATTCTTGTTAGATGCGCTATTTCAAAGAAAATTTTCTTAAATTCAGTGATGCTTTTTTGCATCGAAGTTGCTTCTTGATGTTTAGCAAAAATTGCTTCTAGACCTTCATGATTTTGATAAATATTTTTTAGGCTTTTTATAAAAAACTCAAAATCAGTAGCATTAAAAGTTCTATGAACAAAACTTTGTAGTTTTTCTAAATCATTCGCATTATGATTCATTACAAAATCATACGGCGAGTTTCCCATCAAATGCATCATTTTATGCGAATTTTGGATTATCATTTTACGATTTCCCCACGAGATTGTTGCAGCAAGAAAACCGGCAATTTCAATATCTTCTTTAAGAGTAAATAAATGCGGAATTTGGATAGGATCACTCTCAATAAAATTTGGATTGTTGTAAAGCGTCACTTTTTCGTCCAGAAAATCTTTCAGTTCGTTGTGGTTCATACACTAATTGCTAATCAAACCATCAACCATAGTGAGCTTTCTATCGGCCATATTGGCCAATTCTTCATTATGAGTAACAATTACGAAAGTTTGCCCAAACTCATCCCGAAGTTTAAAAAATAATTGATGTAAATTTTCGGCAGAAGCGGTATCCAAATTTCCTGAGGGTTCGTCAGCAAAAATGACGGCTGGTTTGTTTATTAAGGCTCGTGCTACAGCTACTCGTTGTTGCTCGCCACCAGACAGTTCGCTTGGTTTGTGATGAATCCTTTCTGACAAGCCCAAATAATCTAGTAATCTTTTGGCTTCAGTTTCTGTAGCAGTTTTGTCTTTTTTTGCTATAAAAGCAGGAATACAAACATTTTCTAGAGCCGTAAATTCTGGCAATAATTGATGAAACTGAAAAATAAATCCCAAATTGAGGTTTCTAAATTTAGAAATCGACTTATCATTCATTGTCAAAACATTCTCGTTGTTGATCATCAATTCAGTCAACTGATTTTTTGAGGGCAAATCTAAAGTGCCAAGTATTTGTAACAAGGTTGTTTTTCCTGCACCCGAAGCACCAACAATTGATATAATTTCGCCCTTTTTTATATGTAAATCAACGCCTTTTAAGACTTCAAGGGTTTCATAATTTTTATAAATATTTTTGGCAATAATCATCGTGTCTATTTTTTACAAAGTAACAACCTAATTTTTAAAACCTAAAACGTATTATAAATTTATATTAAATTAATTTTATTAAAATCCTATTTTGTTTAATTATTTTGTACATTTGTTAAACAATAAATAAAATTTTATTTAACGAACAGCTTTC
Source organism: Flavobacterium sp. (assembly GCA_043771555.1). Lineage (GTDB taxonomy): Bacteria > Bacteroidota > Bacteroidia > Flavobacteriales > Flavobacteriaceae > Flavobacterium. The sequence continues at coordinate 30,396 of JAYVHB010000046.1, forward strand.
GAGCATAGATGTAAACAAATTTTAATAACACTAAATGAACAACCAAAACGAACAAGAATTTTTTGAAATTACCGGTGAAAATCACCAAATGACTTCCGCACAATCTCCGCTTCGCCCTGATGCATTTGACAAATCTGATGAAGTAAAAATGGCTTCTATCGAGAAACATTTTTCTGAAATAATGGCAGAAATGGGTCTTGATATGACCGATGATAGCCTTCGTGGAACGCCTCATAGAGTTGCAAAAATGTTTGTTAAAGAACTTTTTTCTGGATTAGATCCAAAAAATAAACCCAAACTCTCCACATTTGAGAACGGCTATCATTATAATAAAATGTTGGTCGAAGCCGATATAACTTTCAACTCAACTTGTGAGCATCACTTTTTGCCAATTTTTGGTAAAGCACATGTTGGTTATGTATCGAGCGGTCGAGTAATAGGATTGTCAAAACTGAATCGTATTGTTGATTATTATTCACGAAGGCCACAAGTTCAAGAACGCTTAATCATGCAAATCTTTAACGAATTAAAATCTGCTTTAAATACTGAAAACGTTATTGTTGTAATGGAAGCAAAGCACCTTTGTGTGTCAAGTCGAGGGATTAAACATACAGATAGTTTCACATCCACAATTCAATACGCTGGTATTTTTAATGAGAAAGAAAACCGAGATGACTTTTTCAATATGATAAAAAAAGAAAAGTAGTTTGGCACTAGATTTGTACTATAGTTTTTATAATTTTTAAATTAAAAAAACAAAATGACACAACAAATACAAATTGAAACCAACCCAGCTCCAGCGGCAACTAATAAATATGCGATGTTAGTTTTGGGTATTATTTTTGATGCAATCGGTATGATATCGTATATTATACCTGGATTAGCAGAATTTATTGATATTATTTGGGCACCTATTTCTTCTATGCTTTTAGCAAAAATGTATAAAGGAACAACAGGAAAAGTGGCCGCTATAATAGGTTTTCTAGAAGAAATTTTACCCGGAATGGACGTAATACCAACCTTTACATTAACTTGGTTTTATGTTTATGGATTGAAGAAAAATTAGAAAAGTATACAATTGATAAATTTCCCGATTTACTCGGGATTTTTTTTGCTCTGGAAAATCCCAAAACTCATACTATCAAGCATTTTGGTTACAAATTTCCAAAAGAAATTATATTGTCCAAAAAGGAAACCAAACCAAAGTAATAAAAACTGATAGACCATAAAAATAATTCCGATTTTATAAAAGTAAAATAAAAACGGATTCATTTTAGAAATATCAATATCTAATAAATGGATAATAGGTTTTGTCAAAAGCATTGACGACGAACCTGTGATTGCAAAAACAATCATAATTATAATGATTTGCCAATTAGACGAAATGCCCCAGCGGTTTTTAAAATTTTCAAAATACGTCATAATCCTGCAAAAATAAACAATTATTGCCTCGGAACAAAACCCGTTAATTGTTGCTTATTGGTAAGCTGAAAATAAATAAAATAATTATAAATCAAATAATTAACTTCATAGCCATATCGAATGTTTCTATCATAATTAATTTGCATTTCATATAACATGGATTCAAAACGATGCGGTTGGAGTACGCGATTGTTCCATTCTGTTACATAAAGCTGGTTACGACTTTCGAGATAATCAATGCCATAAAAACCTCTTGGTTTGGATCGACCGTTCATCCAACTTGAAAATCCAGCATCTATAATAATCACTTCATATTCTAATGAATCGTTTGCAATTCGTACAGTATCCGATTTAATAGTTGTCAAAGAAGGATTAGTTGTCATTTTTTTTGCGCTGGTACAACTCGATAATGTTACAATAAATAGTATAAATAAAATTGTTCTCATCTTTAATTTTTATATAAAGTTATTCAAAATCAAATAGATTTATATAAAATTAACTTTTATTTCAAAAAAAAACCAACCGACAAGCGATTGGTTATAAATATTAAGAAAATAAAATTTTATTTTCCAAAAAGTCCACCAAGCAATCCGCCAAGTCCACCTTTTTTTGTAGCTGCAGTGATAGCATCACCAATACCTAGTTCGCCATCGCCGTCTTGATCTAGCATTGAGGTTAAGATTGATCCGCCCATAGATGGTGCTTGTGCGCCAGACTGTGCTTGAGCACCTCCGCCTAAAAGTCCGCCTAATAATCCACCAAGTCCACCACCATCAGCAGTTTGACCTTGTTGGTTTAGTCCACTTCCAGAAGCTTGTTTGGCTAAATAAGCCATCAAAATTGGTGCCGCCAATTTCATAATCATAGCAATTTTGTCAGATCCAATACCTGTATTTTGACTTACTTGTTCTTGAACTGCACCTTGATTATCGCCCAAAACGTGACCCAAAATTTTACCGCCTTCGTTTTGAACATCGCCTCCGCCTAACATTCCTGATAGGTTGTCTAGTAATCCGCCATGTTTGCCACCCAAAAGTGCACCCAAAAGGCCGCTTTGTCCATCTTGTGTTTGTGAGTTGTTCATCATTCCTCCAACCAATGCTGGTAACACAGATGATAATACTGATGAAGTTTCACCTTCACTAGTTCCTGCTTGTCCACTAACTCCTGCAATGATTTGTTTACCCAAATCACTATTTAATAAATCCATTAATCCTGCCATAATTGTATATTTTTAGTTTAAAATTTTTTGGTTTAACCGTAAATTTATAAATAATTTCTGAATATCAAACAATTAGTTAACAACTTTCAATAAACCCGCAATCTGCTCTGCAAGTTCTGTTCCAATTCGGTCTTGTGCTTCCAAAGTTGCCGCTCCAATATGCGGTGTGAGCGAAATTTTTGGATGCATCAAAATCTGAATTTCGGGTGTTGGCTCATTTTCAAAAACATCCAATCCTGCAAAAAGTATTTTTCCAGACTCCAAACCTTCCAATAAAGCTACTTCATTAATCACACCACCACGAGAACAATTGATTATTCCTACCTCTTTTTTCATCATCGCAATTTCGGCTCCATCGATTACATAACCATCTTGAGCAGGCACATGAAGCGTAATAAAATCGGAGTGTTTGTAGACATCTTCTGTAGGTTCGGTTTCTATTTCTACATTTATAAATTGACCGTTATAAAAATCGACTTTTACATCGGCTTTACCCACAAATTTGTCTGAAGCAATAACTTTCATTCCTAATCCCAACGCCATTTTGGCAACCGCTTGGCCAATACGCCCAAAACCTATAATTCCGAGTGTTTTTCCTCGCAATTCGATTCCGTTGGCGTATGCTTTTTTCAACCCTTCAAAGTTCGAATCGCCTTCCAAAGGCATATTTCTGTTAGCATCGTGCAAAAACCTTACGCCTGAAAACAAATGTGCAAACACCAACTCGGCAACACTTTCGCTAGACGATGCTGGTGTATTTATAACGTGAATTCCTTTCGAACGTGCATAATCAACATCAATATTGTCCATGCCAACGCCGCCACGACCAATAATTTTTAGGTTTGGGCAAGCATCAATAAGGTCTTGTTTTGCCTTGGTTGCACTGCGAACTAACAAGACTGCAATATTTTTTTCATTAATGTAATTAGCAACCTGTTCTTGCGCAACTTTGGTTGTAATCACTTCAAAACCAGATTTTTCTAAAGCTTTAATGCCACTTTTCGAAATTCCGTCGTTCGCTAATATTTTCATTTTTATATTTTTTGTTTTATTTTTTTCAGGAGCTATTTCCTGCTGTCATTCCAATCTTTATTTAAAAATTGAAGAAAAATCAATTTTTCAATAAAGGATTTTCCCTTCCATCAGGGCTAGGGCATTGTTGTAATAACTATGCTTGTAGGCTTTTTTCCAAATCCTTCATCACATCCACCAATAATTGAACACTTTCTATAGGTAAGGCGTTGTACATCGATGCGCGATAACCACCAACCGAACGATGACCAGCTAATCCTGAAATATTGGCGGCTTTCCACATTTTGTCAAAAGTTGCTGCTTGATTTTCGTCTTTTAATAAAAAAGTAGGGTTCATGGTACTTCTATCTTCTTTATTTGCAGTTCCTACAAACAAAGGATTTCGATCTATCTCGGCATAAAGCAATTCGGCTTTCGCATTATTCAATTTTTCTACAGCAGCAATTCCGCCTAGGTTTTTCAGCCATTGCAAAGTCAATAACGAAGCATATACAGGGAAAACCGCTGGCGTATTATACATACTTTCGGCAGCAATGTGTTTTTGATAATCCAAAATACTTGGGATTGTTCGTCCAGATTTGTTCAAAATTTCCTCTTTAACAACAACCAAAGTCGTTCCCGCTGGACCCATATTTTTTTGTGCGCCTGCATAAATCAAATCGAATTTTGAAAAATCCAAAACTCGCGAAAATATGTCTGAACTCATATCGCAAATTACGGGAACTTTGGTTTCAGGAAACGATTTCATTTGCGTACCGAAAATGGTATTGTTCGAGGTGCAATGAAAATAATCTACATCATTAGGAATTTCGAATTGCTTCGGAATATGATTGTAATTTTCTGGTTTTGATGAAGCTACAACAATGGTTTCGCCAAAGTTTTTGGCTTCCTTTATAGCTCCAGCCGCCCAAGTTCCTGTATCGAGATAGGCAGCTTTTCCGTTGGTTTTCATTAGGTTGTACGGAACCATCAAAAATTCCATACTTGCTCCACCAGCCAAAAATAATGCTTGATATCCTTTGCCCGTTAAACCTAAAAGTTCTAATGCCAAAGCACGAGCTTCGTCCATAACAGCAACAAAGTCTTTACTGCGATGCGAAATTTCTAGAATTGAAAGCCCAGAATTATTAAAATTTAAAATCGCTTGCGCCGATTTTTCAAAAACTTCTTGTGGTAATATGCAGGGACCTGCGCTGTAATTGTGAATTTTCATCGAAAATAGTTTCAAATATTGAAATGCAAATTTCGTTTATCAGATTATAAATTCCGATTTTATTTATGAGCTAAAAAATGATGTTATTAACAAAAACGTTGTAGTGTTAATTCCTTAAGAATTGTTTAAATAGGCATCAAAAATTCCAAAGTATCCACATTATCAGCATAATCCCAGAGATTGGGCTGTTGGGTTTGTCCAAAAGCTATCGAGTTTTCTATAAGATTGTTCGAAACAATGCATTGAATTTGATCTTTCTCTGTTTCTAATTTCGTTTTCAAGGTTTCTAAATCATCATAATATTCATAAAACACAGAAGCAATAGGCGAGGAGTAACTTAAATCTTCTTTTATGGTTAGAAATTCATTATCCAAAAGTTTGAAATTACTCATCAAAAAAACCGCTTTGTTATAATCGTAATTGTTGGCATATTTTTGGTATTTGATAACATCTTGATGCGGAAACATTCCATTGAAAAATTGATCGAAATTGTATTTTTTTGGAATAAATAGTTTGGAAACATTGCGACAACCCAGCCCAAAATATTGGAATATATCTTCGCCTAAAGCGATCATTTGATCTTTCGATTCCGAACCATCAAGAACAGCGATCGAGTTTCTGTTTTTTCGAATTATTGAAGGTTTATCTTTAAAATAGTATTCGAAATAGCGTGCCGTATTATTGCTTCCAGTGGCTATTACGGCATCAAAATTTTCAAGTTTTCCTTCAACTAAAGTAATTTTATTTTCAAAATCTGAATTTATAGAAACAAGATATTTTACTAAAAAAGGCAATAACTTTTGGTCATTAGACGAAGTTTTTACCAAAACCGAATGACCTGATATTAATACCGACAAAAAATCATGAAAGCCCACGAGCGGTATGTTTCCGGCAAGTATAATTCCTACTTGTTTTGGTTTTATGTTGGAGAAATTATAGTTTGACAACCATTTTTGTAGATTTTCTTCCGTTAATGCATTTGCCCATGATTGTATTGCAAAATAAACATTTTCGGGCGTGTACCAACCATTGTGCGATTGTGAAAGTTTGATCAAATCCTGAAAATCGTCATAAAACAAATTGTTATTCAAAACCGAATCGTTTTTTTGTGAATTATCCTCCGAAAATTGACCTAAAAATTTCCCTAATTCGATAAAACCGTTTTTTATTTCGTTTTGTAACATTTGTTTATTTGGTTATGAATAGATTTGATTGTAATTTTGCACAAAAGTAATCTTTTATTCGCTTTGGGCAAATCGTTTTATGCAATATGCCTTTAGTTTAAAGCAAAAAAAATGGCAATAATTATCACCGACGAATGTATCAACTGCGGCGCCTGCGAACCCGAGTGTCCAAACACGGCTATCTATGAAGGTGCAGATGATTGGCGTTATAAAGACGGCACCAAACTAAAAGGAAAAGTTATTTTGCCAGACGGCACCGAAGTAGATGCTAACGATGCACAAACACCAGTATCAGATGATGTTTATTATATAGTTCCTGGCAAATGTACTGAGTGTAAAGGGTTTCATGACGAGCCACAATGTGCTGCAGTTTGCCCTGTAGATTGTTGTATTCCAGATGACAAACATGTTGAAAGTGAAGAAACGCTGTTGAACAGACAAGCGTTTTTGCACAATGAGTAACAAGTATCCCAATATATTTATAAATCCTAGTTTGAAGTTTTTCAGGTTAGGATTTTTTTTGCAACTATAACATAGGTGTCATAAGCATAGGTTTTTCTGTCAATAGTTTCGATAATTTCGAATCCATTTTGGAATAAAAAAAGCTCTATTTCATTCAATGTAAAAACACGAACGGTCGAAAAATCTTCGGATATCAATTTTTCTTCATTGTCGATTATTTCATAATAATTTGCCGACCAATCAAGCATGAAGTTTTCTGTTTTTAGAGTTGGAACCCAATTTCCTATTCGACGATACTTTTTTCCATCAATCGTTGCTTCGTGTGTTATATTTTTATTTTTGTATATAAATGGAATATAGCGATTGGCATCAATAAAGTCGAATATAAAAATTCCATCTTTAGTTAGGTTTTTAAAAACCGACGAAAATGCACTTTTGACATCATCATTAGTTATCAAATAGCTGGTTGACCGTCCAGTAATCAAAATAGAGTCGTACGATAATTTTAAATTAAAATTACGCATGTCAGCTTCAATAAAACAACCGTTTGGGTTTCTTGCTTCTGCAATATCAATCATAGATTGACTGAAATCTATACCTAAATAATCATAGTTATTTGTAATAAATCGTTGGGCTAAATTGCCAGTGCCGCAACCTATTTCAAGAACATTCCTACTTTTAGTTGTATCTATAAACTGTTTATAAAACTGATATTCCGCATCATAATCAATAAAAACTTGGTACATGGCGTCAAAGATTTGCGCCATTTTGTCGTCGTAAAGTGTTGCCATAATCATTCAATTTGAAAAATAAAAATACAAAAAAAAGAGCCAACTTTCGAAGGCTCTTTTTTAAATATAAAAACAATATTAGAATTTGTAGTTCATAGATAGATTGAACATTGATCCTAACTGGCTAAAGTGATAAGCATCATACGTCATTTGAGAATAACGACCGTTAAAAGTCAATGCATTATTTTGTTGTTCAACAGTTTTTCCTTTGGCAGCAAGGATTGAATCAACACTCTCACCATTTTCTGAAAACAGTTTCCATTCAGGTAACACATTTAATAAATTATTAATATTTAATGTCAATGTCATTTTATCTGTTGCGCGATAATTAACTCCTAGATCACTTACTATTTTAGTCAAGAATTTTACTGATAATTTTTCTTTGTCAAACAAATCTGCATTTTTAAATTTGGTTGGACCGAAAACAGTATTATTTAAATTGAATGAAAATTTATTTATCGAATAATCAAGACCAATTATGTGTTTGAAAAAAGGACGTGAGGATAACAATAATGATTGTTGAGTAAACCCAAATAAGTCTTCTGCAATTTTAGGGTTTTGTTTTGTTGCTCCATCTAATTCATTTTGAGTAGAAAAATTTGCCGCATAATTGATCGCTAATTTACCATTGCCTAATGTAATATTTCTGTAATTTGCAACGATATCTATACCAGCAGTTTTGGTATTAATTGCATTTGCAAAATAAGATATTGTTTTGCCGTCAAAACCAGATACTTTATCACTTAGTACAATTCTGTCTTTAAGATTTATATTATAATAATCTACAGTTGCAGTAAAATCTTTATTTAATTTGTAACCCAAACCTAATGTAATGTTTGTGGAACTTTCTGCTTTTAATGGTGCAACACCATTTAATCTTGCTTCAGATGATACGTTGTTAATAATTTTTTCAGTTTTGATTGTGCCACCACTAAAAGAAGCTTGCTCTTTTTGAGTGTAGATCTGGTGTAAAGTTGGTGCTCTAAAACCGGTACTGATTGATCCTCTTAGAGTCAATTTTTCATCAAGAAAATTATATCTTGAGCTAAGTTTCCAAACAGTTTTGCTACCAAAATCGCTGTAATCTTCGTAGCGTGCTGTACCTTCAAGTAATAAATTTTTTACTACATCTGCTGAAAATCCTGCGTAAAAACCTAAATTATAACGATTAAACTTTCCTGCATTTTCTGGTTTGGTACCAGGATAAGAATCAGCTCCACGACCAATATATGATGCTTCATCACCAACTCTTACTTCGAAAGTCTCTGTTCGTACTTCACTTCCAAATGCGATACTAAAGCTGTCATTAATTTGTTTATTAACATCTAGATTTCCTACATAATGATTAAAACCAACACCACCTGGTGTGAAAGAAATTGGGCCAGTATATACATTTGGATTTGAAGCGAAAAGTAAAGCTGTTGGGTTTACGCCAACACCTGCTACATCTTGATTTTGTGATCTATTATGAGAGTTGCCTACAGTATAATCTTGTTGATTACCACCTGTTGTAATACTTGCATCGGTATTCCAACCATTTTTAGAAAATTTGTAACCTAATGTTGCATTATAATCATTTAGTTCTCCAGTAAAAGTTGGCACATATCCTTCATAAGATGCTGGTGTTCCATCTCCAAATAAACTTGCTAAATAAGGATAACTAGACAAAGGTCTCCAATATGGAGTTCTATAATTAGCAAATGAATTTACTTTTTTGTATACATAAGCAGCATTATAATACATTTCTGTAGTCTCACTTAATTGACTTCCACCATTTACTAAAAATTTTGCAGCTGCAGTTTCAGGTGAGCCGTTGATGTTACCGGCATCTGGTCGTTTTGCTAAAAATGCATTAACAAACGCAAGATCACTCGCACCTGTCAATCCGTAATCAGGATCTATTTCGCCTGCTGCACTAACTGTTCCAGGACGGTTTGCCAATGCGACTTTTGAGAAATCTACTGTATAGTTGATAAATCCTTTGCTTCCAACTGTTGTACCATTGTTTAAACTTATTCCATAGCTTTCACCATCTCCTTTTCCAGTTATACCTGTTCTAAAATTAGCTGAACCTGCAGTTGAATTTTTCTTCAAGATAATATTCATTACACCTGCAATTGCATCTGATCCGTATTGTGCAGACGCACCATCCCGTAAAATTTCAACACGTTCAATAGCATCTTGCGGAATTGCAGAGATATCAGCTCCTGTTTCTCCTCTTCCTGGTGATGTTTGCACATAAACTAGTGAACTTAAATTTTTTCTCTTTCCATTTATAAGTATCAAAGTTCTACTTGGTCCCATATTTCTAATCTCAAAAGGATCTAATAACGAAGTTGCATCGTTTACCGGAGTTTGCACTGTATTAAAGGACGGAACTCTGTATTGCAGTGCTTTATCAAATGTTGCTTGACCTGTTGAAGTCAAATCACGAGCACTAAGCACATCAATTGGTAAAGCAGATTTTGTGTTACTTCGGGGAGCAGTTCTAGTTCCTGTAACTACAACATCATCTAGAGTTTGACCTCCAGATTCTGTGAGCGTTACGTCAATATTGTTTGTGTTTTCGGCACTTCTCTCAACAGATCCATAACCTACATAACTAAAAACCAACGCGGCTGCATCTTGCACTTTAAGTTTGTAGTTTCCATCAGCATCTGTCGATGTGCCGTTTCTTGTGCCTTTTTCAGTGACATTTACGCCTGGCAATCCTGCTCCAGACGAATCTGAAACTTTTCCGCTTACTTCTTTTTGGGAATACCCAAAAGAAAAAACGAATAGTAGTAATAAAAATGTAATTTTTTTCATAAAATAATTTGGTGTTGATTAGAACACAAAGATATATTAAAAAAATGTTAATTAATATGCATGCATAGTAGTATAATAGAATTTTTATGAATTCCCTAAAATGCTATTTATTATCAAAGAAAAAACGCACATTTACATCATAAACTACAAATTAACTGCAATATTACTAATTTATATAATTATTAATGTAGTTTAATTCTTGTAATCAATAAATACAAATTTTAAAGTGTGCGTAATAAAGTGATTTTTTATTTGATTACAATTCTCAATTTATTTAAAGCGTTCCTAGCTGATGAAAAAATTAACACATTTTTTTTCCTAAAAATAAATCAACAATTATAGTTACATTTAAGATTCCACATCAGATTGTTGTATTCCAGATTACAATCATATAGAAAGTGATGAAACGTTATTGAGCAGACAAGCGTTTTTTCGTATAATGAGAAATTGTTTTTATTATAAAACGAAAAACCTGTTTCAGCGTATGAAACAGGTTTTTTAAATTTATTCTAATATTTTTTAATTCACAATCAACTTTTTTATCGTAGATTGATTGGTTGAAGTAAGTTTTACAAAATAAAAACCTTTCTGTAAATTTTCTAAAGAATAACTTTCATTATTTTGAGAAATAGGATTTTTTATTTGTTGTATAAGCTGTCCGTTAATAGTCAATAACTCAATTTTATCAATAGGTATAGAAGAATTAATGGTAATTACATCAGAATTTGATGGATTAGGATATATTGAAGTTATTGAATTCAAATCGAATTGATTGGTATCAAGGACAAAGATAGTTGGCCATCGATTTTCTGCCACTGGTCCACCCCAAATTTTAGTAGCAAGATAAGGATTATCTATAAAGGGATTACGATTTCCTTGTCCGTAAAAGTTAGACGAGTTTCCTAAATAGGTATTTCGTTTGTCTTCATATAATGAAACTGGATCCTCTGCATTCCACTGTAAAAACAAAGTTAACATATCGCTTGTAAAGCCACCTGTACCCACATTTTCGGGCAGACATTGAGAAGGATAGCGCAAATACAAATACATACAAATTCTTGCTACATCGCCTTTCCACTCGTCTCCAGGATACCAAAAAGATCCATTATATCCTGAGTTTCCGGTTCCAGCTCCAAATTTAGAACTTGATCTGTTGCTGTTTCTATCTACATCGCAAGTTCGTAAATGATGCGCATCAGATCCTGCGCCACTTTGACCTAAGTCAGGCGTTCCTTGAGCTTGAGGATACACATGTTCCCGATTCCAAGCACATTGACTTCCACCAGATACATCTGCATTTTTGTTGCGTCGGCGGTGCTGGTTCCAGTTTGGAGAAGTTCCAAAATCGCTCTCAGAAGTGTAAACACAAAGATTTGCATCATCAAAGCCGTACATTAATAATACATTGTTATTTGAAGCATCGTTAGGGTCTAAGTCTAAAGTTCGCAACGAATTTTCCAATTGGGCATAGGTTAAAAATTTGGTATGAGTTGTAGTTATTTTGGTTGCTATTGCATTTTTTAGTGGTTGTAAACTCAAATTCCAATCAAATCCATTATAGTAAGGGCTTGCTGGAGCACCGTTTTGTGCAAAACCTAGTGATGCTATAAAAAACAGCGATAAGTATATTTTTTTCATATTTAGTTTACAATAACTTTTTTAGTAGTAGTCTGATTTTCAGAGTTTAATTTTAAGAAGTAAAATCCTTTAGATAAATTATCTATTGTATAGGTATTTCTATTAGAAATTGGATTTTTTATTTGTTGAATGATTTGTCCATTTAGGTTTATCAAGCTTATTTCTTGTAATGAAGAAGAAGTTTCTATTGAGATTTTGTTGACATTGGATGGATTCGGATAAATTGAAACCAAATTTATTAACTCAAATTGTTGGCTACTTAATGCATTTGTAACAAAAGTGCATTGAGTTGACCATATTTGGCAAGCATAATTAGGATTATCTATATATGGATTTCTATTTCCTTGAAATTGAAATATTCTGTTGTTTTGTGCAATTTCTTTTGCAGAAACTGGATCTTGAATGTGCCATTTTAGTAGTAAGTTGATAAACTCATCTGAGAAAACTTTGTTGACAGAACCGTCAAACATACTTTTTGCTTGACAGGTTGCGCTATTTGCCGATGTATAAAAGTTATCCATCAAGTCTTCATATCGTGTTGCAAAATAAAAAAAGCTTCGAGCAACATCTCCTTTAAACGCATCAATTGGCTCAAAAACGATACCACTATAGTTGGATAAAGTTGCTGCATCTATAACGGAAGTTCCTCTTTTTGAACCGTTTGTAGAAGTGTAGTTTGGTGTTGTTACAAGTCCGAATGGCAAGTTATTTCGATCTCCATTTACTTTTCCGTCTGAAGGAACCACATGAAATGGATCATTTTTCATGGGATTTACCTGAAAACCGTCAAAATAGGACTGTGGTACTAGATGTTCTCTATTATAACAATCGCCTTCAGAATTATAATTGCCACATTGTTGTGCTGATGAAGTATACTCATAACTATCTGTTCCTGTGGGATTTTCTGAATACAAATCGAGCAACGAACCATTATTTTCGTAATAGTTATCCCGAAAAGCAGTACTAGAATAAAGATTCCACAAGGCCGCATAACCTTGATCTGAATGTCCAGATGAAATTATATTTTTCAGTTGTGTTTTCAATGCATATCCTGTTCCTGTTGCGTTATTATAATAGGTTGCAGGTGCTTGTGCGATTAATAATGTAGAAGACAATATAAATAAAAAGTATATTTTTTTCATAACAAGTGATTTAGATTTTTCTTTCTAATAGTGCCATATAAAAACCATCAAATCCCGACTCATGAGCCAAAATTTTAGAATCTTTAACAAAGTTAAAATTTTTTCCGTTATCTGTGATTAAAAATTTTTTTATTTGTTCTTGATTTTCAGATGGAAGTATAGAACAAGTGGCATAAACTAGTTTTCCTCCTGGTTTTACAATGCGTGAATAGCTTTCTAAAACTTCTGCCTGTACTTTACGAATATTATCAATAAACTCTGGTTGTAGTTTCCATTTCGCATCTGGATTTCGTTTTAGAACACCTAGTCCGCTGCATGGCGCATCTATCAAAACTCTGTCTGCTTTTTCTTGTAATTTCTTGATGACTTTAGTCGAATCGATTATTTTATATTCAATATTAAAAGCACCGTTTCGTTTGGCTCTAAGTTTTAGTTGCTTGAGTTTACTTTCATATAAATCCATGGCAATAAGCTGTCCTTTATTCTCCATTAAAGAAGCAATATGCAACGTTTTTCCTCCTGCACCTGCACAAGTGTCGACAACTCTCATTCCTGGTTTTACGTCTAGAAATGCAGCTACTAACTGTGAATTGGCATCTTGCACTTCAAAAAAACCATCTTTGAAAGCCTCTGTCAAGAATACATTTGCTCTTTCCTTTAGTACCAAAGCATCGGGTTGCTCTTTTAGAAATTCGGTTTCGATGTTTAAATCCATCAAAATAGCACGGAGTTTTTCTTTGGTGGTTTTGAGGGTATTTACTCTCAAAATTACTTTAGCAGGTTGGTTTTGCGCTGCAATTTCTTTTGCCCATACCTTTTCGCCAAGTTCTTTTACGCCAAGTTCATCTATCCAATCGGGTATGGATTCTTTCAAGGCGCGAACTTTGGTCAACTCGTCAAACCGACCTTTTATTTTGCGCTCCGGAGTTCCTTCTAGCTGACGCCAATCTGGTATAGGATAGCCTCTCATAACTGCCCATGAGGCAAACATGCGCCAAAGATTGTCTCTATCAAAAGGTTCTTTGACTTCGGCAATTTCTGCATACAATCGTTTCCACCGAACTACTTCATATATTGTTTCGGCCACAAACTTGCGATCAGAACTTCCCCAACGCTTGTCTTTTTTGAGCGAACGTGCTACCACTTTATCGGCATATTCTCCTTCGTTGAAAATTGCATTTAAAGCATCTATCGTAGTGTAAACTAAATTTCGGTGTAATCTCATTTTATTTTAAATCAGCTTGCAAAGGTATTGCTTTTAAAGCAAAAGAAAGTATTCTTTTAGTAGAATACTTTTTGTTTTGAGATGTGTTAGGGATTACTTCACTTGTCTACTATTTTCGTTGGAGTTCAGTGAACTACGTTTGAAGTGAAAATCCTTTTTTGGTCTCGTTTTTAGAACGAGACTAAAAAAGATTGGAACGAAAAGCCCGACCCGTCGGGTAACGCCCAAATTATTATTAAAATTACATAGGATTATAATCTATACGTTTCATGTTTATTATTTCTGGCGGATGTATGACCATGGGAAATTGCTCGACTTTGACCGAGCTACTATCTAACCCGAAACCATTTTGTTCTGATAAACTGAATTTTTTCATTACAAAATAAGCATTCATTACTATTTTTTCGAAAAAAGTTAAATCACTATCATTAGACAAGAATTTTTCTGACAATACAAATTTGAAATCACCCAAAATATTGTTCTTATTTAGCGATTCGTAGCGACTTGTAATGTCAACCTCGCCATTGCTAACCATATCTTTTATCACTTCCTTAAACATTAAGTTTATTTTGGTAGGTTCTCTAAAACCTAAATAAAAATCAATTTTGTAGATGTCGTCTTTCACAATTTCGTTAACTCGATATTCTTTTCGGTAAGGTTCGTTTAAAATATTAACGTGAACAAACCAATAGATATCAGCACGTTTTGGGCGTTTTTGAAGAATAGAATACATCACTTTTTCTTCAATTTCGTCCACGCGTTGTGAGTTGGTCATGTATACGAGGTGTGTGGCATATTTCGGAATTGACAAATCAACACTCAACTCTGCCAAAACTTTTTTGTAGGAGTCGATTTTTACAATTTTGGTATAGTTTTTACTAATTTGTTTGGCCAAAAACCAAATTGACATTACAGCAATAAGCACTGCTGTGATGCAAAGGGTAACATAACCGCCATCTACAAATTTTTCTATATTTGCTCTTAAAAATGCTAGTTCGATGACCAAATATAAAAGAATTAAAGGCGCAATAAAATACCATTTGACACGCTTCATTATCAAATAGAAATTTAATAAAATAGTGGTCATTATCATACAAAGAATAATTGCCAATCCATAGGCATGCTCCATATGGCTCGACTCTTCAAATCGCCAAACAATGAAAACGCAACCTACAAAAAGCAACCAGTTGAGTGACGGAATATATAATTGTCCTTTAACATCTGTAGGGAAATTTATTTTCACTTTTGGCCAAAAATTGAGTCGCATAGCCTCGTTTATCAACGTGAAGGAACCAGATATTAATGCTTGCGATGCAATTACTGCTGCGAGCGTTGCAACTACGATTCCGATGGGTTGAAACCAATCGGCCATAATCATGTAAAACGGATTGGGATTATTTGCGTTTAACTGGGCCAAAGTTTTGCCTTCATGCGCAAGCAACCAGGCTCCTTGTCCAAAATAATTTAGAATCAATGTAATTTTTACAAATATCCAACTCACACGAATATTTTTGCGTCCGCAATGTCCCATATCTGAATACAAAGCTTCTGCTCCTGTAGTACATAAAAAAACAGCACCAAGAATAAAAAAGCCTTGTCCAGCTACATCAGAAGTCAATAATTTATAGGCATAATAAGGATTTAATGCATTGAATACCGCCAGATTTGTTATCATTTGAATCACACCCAAAACGCCAAGCATGGAAAACCAAACTAACATCATTGGTGCGAAAAACTTCCCAACGAGTTTGGTTCCAAATTGTTGTATCGAAAAAAGGAGAAATAAAATTCCTATAACAATTGGTATGGTTTGAATGTCTGGTTTGAATATTCGGAGTCCTTCAACAGCCGAAGAAACCGAAATTGGAGGCGTTATAATCCCGTCTGCCAACAATGCGCTACCTCCAATAATTGCGGGGACAATTAGCCATTGTATTTTGGTTCTTTTTACTAGAGCGTATAATGCAAAAATTCCTCCTTCGCCGTGATTGTCTGCGCTTAAAGTGATTATTACATATTTTAAAGTTGTTTGTAAGGTTAATGTCCAAAAAATACAGGACAATCCACCTAAAATGAGGTCTGCACTTATAGCACTATTTCCGATTATGGATTTCATTACATATAAAGGAGAAGTTCCAATATCTCCGTAAATTATACCTAATGTTACTAATAATCCTGCTGCCGAAAGTTTGCTGTGGAGGTCTTTGTGGTTGTGCGAACTCATAAATTTTATTTAAAAAAACAAGAATACAAAAGTATCTTTTTTTGGGGATTACAAATAAAAATACAACTTTTTTTTTGAATGTCTATATTATTATTGATTTTGCTGTTGTTGCTTTGGATTTATCATTGTCTAAAAAGAAGTCAATGCGACCGAGATTTAGCCCATAACAACCAACTTGGTTGACCAAAACTTCTTTACCATCAAGGTTTCGTACAATAGTTGGTTTGTCCAAGAAAGTATGCGTATGACCACCAATAATAAGGTCAATATCTCGAGTAAGTTTTGCCAATTTCAAATCTGAAATTTTATTTTCTTCGTCTTTATATTTATATCCCAAATGCGAAAGACAAATAACCAAATCACATTTTTCGGTAGTTTTTAGCTTTTTTACAATATCTAATGCTACTTCAACAGGATCGGTATAGACGGTTTCTTTATAATTTTTCTTGTCAACCAATCCTGCTAGTTCTATGCCAAGTCCAAAAACACCAACTTTAATTCCGGCTTTATCAAAAATTTTATAGGGCTTTATTTGTGTATCAAGAATGGTATTTTTAAAATCATAATTGGCGTTTACAAAATCAAAAGTTGCATGGTGTTTTTGAGCCAAAAATCCTTCCAAACCGTTGTCAAAGTCATGATTACCCAATGTAGCAAGGTCATAATGCATCATGCTCATTAACTTCAACTCGAGTTCACCACCATAATAGTTGAAGTAGGGCGTACCCTGAAAAATATCGCCAGCATCGAGCAGCAGCACATTTGGATTTTCTTTTCTAATAGATTCAATAATTGCCGCACGACGCGAAACGCCACCCATATTTGGATTTCTAGGATGATCGGCAGGAAATGCATCAATATAACTGTGCACATCGTTGGTATGTAAAATGGTAAGTTGTTTTGAATTCAGAATATCGAAACTACTTAATGATAAACCAAGCCCAAATAATGTGGCACTTGCACCCGTTTTTTGTATAAATTCTCTTCTTTCCATTTTTATTCTTTATTGATACGAATGTCTGTTGTAACAGGAAGTGAATTGGTAGTTTTAAAATAATCGATCAAAACATTTCGTAATTTGTAATCCAAATTATAACGTTTTATTCCTTTTTTAAAAAACTCCATATTATCGCCTCCATTTGCCAGATAATCGTTGGTTGCCACATAATAAATTTTTGAAGTTTCTAACGGTTTTCCTTGAACCAACAAATTTTTCAGGATATTTTCTTTGCTTATTGTGAAGGTGATTCCAGATACAGGATGTGGCTTTTTTTCGGCAATCAAGTGCGTTACTAACTCAATTACTTGTTCTGATTTTAGTGCAATTACAACCAATTCGTTTTCAAACGGCATCAATTCATAGGCAGTTTTGGCTGTTACATTTCCTTTCGGAATAATGGAGCGAATTCCGCCATTATTGAGCAAAACGAAGTCGATTTCTTTTTGTTCTCTTTTCAGAAAAATTGGATTGCCTTGTTTGAAAGTGCAATCGGCAAAAAGATTTCCTACAGAAGTTTGCCAAGCGCCTGTTTTATCAAAAGTTTGTGGTGCATAAGACAAAACCGTGTTTAAATCGGCATCAATTTTATCTTTATACGGTTTTATGTAGGCGTCAATCGCTTCATTTTGAGTAGCTTTTTCAGTAATTCCTATTTTTGTTCCTTCGATTTTTGTAACAAATAATCGTTGGTTTTGACAAGAAAAAAAGACTGAAAATGTTAAGAATAAAACAAAATTATTTACAATAGAACTATAGTTTTTTAGTTTTACCATCAGAAATGCATCAAAATTTATTAAATTTGTATTTCAAGCAAAAATACTATGTTTTTAAATCAAATCAAGAATTTTTTTATTCAAAATAAAATAAATAAAAGTTTGGTAAACGTCAAACACCTTTCTTCAAATGATAAAATAAAAACAATTGGAATTATTTATGACGAAACCATTTTGAATAAAAAAAACGACTTGGTTAAATTGATTCGAAACAATGGAGTAAAAGAATCTGATATTTCAATATTGGTTTTTAAAGATAAAATTTACAAAAATGAATTATTCGATAAACCAACCTTTAGTCATCATGATTTGAGTTGGTCAAGTAGTTTTTCTAATGCAGAAGTCACTTATTTTATAGATCAAAAATTTGATTTATTGATAAATTACTATGATATCGAGAAACTTCCGTTGCTGGTAGCTACCAATTTATCTAAAGCTACTTTTAAAGTTGGTTTTCCTGAAATTAATAAAAAGTTGAACCATTTTATTATCAATTCTAAAATGACTGAAGTGAAAATTTTTGTTGAAGAGTTGTTCAAATATCTTAAAATTTTAAATAAAATATAATAATGCAATCACTCATAGGAACTGGAGTTGCGCTAGTAACACCTTTCAAAAAAGATTTTTCTGTAGATACAGAAGCACTTCGCCGAATTGTAAATTTTCAGATCGATAATGGCGTAGATTATTTGGTTATTTTAGGAACAACAGGCGAGCCAGCCACTTTATCCAAAGAAGAAAAAGAATTGGTCATAGCAACCGTTGTGGCAGCAAATAACAAACGACTTCCGCTTGTTCTTGGCGTTGGCGGCAACAATACTGCCGAGTTGATTTCCGAATTAAAAACTAGAGATTTTAGTGCTTTTGATGCCATACTTTCAGTTTCTCCTTATTACACCAAACCGGTTCAGGAAGGAATTTATCAACATTTTAAAATGATTGCCCAAAATGCGCCTTTGCCAGTTATACTTTATAATGTACCAAGCAGAACAGGTAGTAATATGTTGCCAAAAACAGTTTTGCGACTGGCAAATGACTTTAAAAACATTGTAGCAATCAAGGAAGCAGCTGGCGATATCGTGCAAGCAATGAAACTTATCCAAGACAAACCGAAAGATTTTTTGGTAATTTCTGGCGATGATATGATTGCTTTGCCTATGGTTTTGGCTGGCGGAAGTGGCGTTATATCAGTGATTGGAGAAGGTTTTCCGAGACAATTTTCAGACATGATTCGATTTGGATTACAACTTAAAGTGAGCGAAGCTTATAAAATTCATTTTCATATTACAGATGCTATTGACATGATTTTTGAACAAGGAAGCCCAGCAGGAATCAAAGAAGTATTTAAAACACTAGGTTTTTCTGAAAATACAGTGCGACTTCCACTAGTAAATGTAACGGAGGAACTTGCAAGCAGGTTGAGAGATTTTACTATCAAAAACAACCAATAAAATTCAGATTTAAAGCCTAATTCGAATAGTCAAAAAATAATTTTGGATTAGCTAAATAATTACCTAATTTTGCACCAGATTTTAAATGGTCTTCGCAAGCCCAAAATCAAGAAATAGAAACCAAATTAATGAATAAATTTTTTATATTACTTATTTCGATAGTATTCTTTACTTCTTGTAGCGAATATCAAAAAGCAATTAAAAAGGAAGATGTTGCCCTAAAATTTTCTGTTGCAAAAAAGCAATATGATAAAGGCAAATTTTCAAAAGCGATTCGCCTTTTTGAGCAACTAGCTCCAGCATATAGAGGAAAGCCACAAGCAGAAAACATGTTTTATATGTTTGCTCAGTCGTACTATAAAACCGAACAATTTTATCTTTCTGGTTACCAATTTGAAAGTTTTGTTTCTAGTTACCCTAAAAGTGAAATGGTCGAAGAAGCTGCTTTTTTAGGAGCAAAAAGTTATGCTATGTTATCTCCAGAATACAGTATTGATCAAGGCGATACATCCAAAGCAATAACTAAACTTCAAGATTTTATTGACAAATATCCATCGTCTACTTTTCTCCCAGAAGCAAATACTACTTTGAAGACACTAGCAGATAAGATAGAAAAAAAGGTTTTCGAAAACGCAAAACAATACAATACAATCTCAGATTACAAAGCAGCATTAATTGCTTTAGATAATTTTATTGCAGATTTTCCAGGAACAAGTTTCAAAGAAGATGCTTTGTATTACAAACTAGATTCGGCTTACAATCTCGCTATAAATAGTGTTCCTTCTAAGATGCAAGAACGATTAGATAATGCTAAAATGGCCTACAATTCTTTAATTAAATTTAATGCAACTCCAAAAAAGAAATCTGCAGCCGATACAATGTTATCAAGAATAGAAAACGATTTAAAACAATTTCAAAAATAAAAAAGTCATGGATTTAAAAAAGACGACAGCACCAGTAAACACAATCACTTACAATAAGACAACTATTGAAGCACCTACTGGAAACGTGTATGAAGCTATTACAATTATGGCTAAAAGAGCAAATCAAATTAATTCTGAAATTAAAAAAGAATTGACAGAAAAATTAGAAGAGTTTGCCACTTACAATGATAGTTTGGAAGAAGTTTTTGAAAACAAAGAGCAAATTGAAGTTTCTAAATTCTACGAAAAATTACCAAAACCACACGCGTTAGCTGTTCAAGAATGGCTGGATGGAGACATCTATCATAGAGAATCTACAAAATAAGTAATCTGAAAGCAGAAGTCAGAAATCAGAAAATAGCTATCAGAATTGATTCTAAATTTTGAAATTTATTGAAGATCTGAAATCTCTAATCTGCGTTCTTAATTCATAGAACTTAATGTCAGTTTTAAGCGGAAAGAAAATTATTCTTGGGATTTCTGGTGGAATTGCCGCCTATAAAACAGCTACATTAGTTCGGTTATTAGTAAAATCGGGTGCAGAAGTTCAAGTTGTTATGACGCCTGCATCTAAAGATTTTATTACGCCATTAACTTTATCTACACTTTCAAAAAATCCTGTACACAGCTCTTTTTATAATGAGCTTGACGAAAATGCGCAATGGAACAATCATGTAGAGCTTGCACTTTGGGCAGACCTGATGGTAGTTGCGCCAGCTACTGCAAACACGTTGTCCAAAATGACAAATGGCAATTGTGATAATTTACTTATTGCTACTTATTTGTCTGCAAAATGCCCTGTATATTTTGCTCCAGCTATGGATTTGGATATGTACAAACATCCTTCAACAATTGCAAGTTTTGAAGCTTTAAAAAAGTATGGAAATACTATAATTCCTGCCGAAAATGGCGAATTAGCTAGCGGACTTTCTGGCGAAGGACGAATGGCAGAACCAGAAAATATTGTAGCTTTTTTGGAAGCCGATCTCGAAAAAAAATTGCCTTTAAGAGGAAAAAAAATACTAATTACGGCTGGGCCAACTTACGAGGCGATCGATCCAGTTCGTTTTATTGGCAATCATTCTACCGGAAAAATGGGATTTGATATTGCCAATTGTGCCGCCAATCTTGGTGCTGATGTAGTTTTAATTTCAGGACCATCACATCTAAATGTACAAAATAAAGCAGTTAATTTAGTACGAGTTACCACTGCAAGCCAAATGTATGATGCGTGTCATGATCATTTTGCTAGTAGCGATATTGCTATTTGTGCTGCCGCAGTTGCCGACTATAAGCCGAAGAATGTAGCGAATCACAAAATAAAAAAGGCAGAAGCTACGTTAACCATTGAGTTAGAAAAAACAAAAGATATTCTTGCATCTCTTGGCGAAATAAAGAAAAATCAATTTTTGATAGGCTTTGCTTTAGAAACCGAAAACGAAATTGAAAATGCGAAGTTGAAAATTAAGAAAAAAAACCTAAATTTGATAGTTTTAAATTCCTTGCAAGATGAAGGCGCAGGATTCGGCAAAGATACAAATAAAATTACCTTTATTGATTCAGAGTTTAAAATTGAGCCTATGGATTTGAAGTCTAAAGAAGCTGTTGCTCAAGATATTATTAATAAAATAATGGCACATTATGAAGTTTAAGATAGTAGTAATTTTCGCTTTTTTTTCGTTTATAATGAGTTCTGCTCAAGAACTTAATTGTACCGTAACTATAAATGCTGTAAAAGTAGGAACTGTAAGTAATCGTCAGGTTTTTAAAACATTAGAACGCTCGTTAACCGATTTTGTAAATAAAACCAACTTTACAGGAAAAGAAGTAGCAACAAACGAGAAAATTAATTGTTCTATGTTTATTGATATTTTAACTGCAACTACAGATTCTTTTACGGCGTCTTTGCAAGTGCAGTCTTCTCGTCCAATTTACAATTCAACTTATACTTCTCCAGTTTTAAATTTTAATGATAAAGATTTTGCCTTTTCTTATACAGAATTTCAAGTTCTTAATTATAACCCAAACGCATTTGACTCCAATCTTGTTTCGGTAGTTTCATTTTATTGCGCCCTTATTATAGGTATGGATGCAGATACTTTTGCCAATAATGGTGGTGCAGACGGGCTGGCTTTAGCACAAGACATCGCTAATATCGCACAAAGCAGTGGTTATGTAGGTTGGAATCCATCTTCTGGAAATAGCAACCGCCATTTTTTGATTAATAATATGTTATCAAATACGTTTAGTCCGTTTAGACAAGCGATGTACC
This sequence comes from Flavobacterium sp., assembly GCA_043771555.1. GTDB lineage: Bacteria > Bacteroidota > Bacteroidia > Flavobacteriales > Flavobacteriaceae > Flavobacterium. The sequence continues at coordinate 53,178 of JAYVHB010000046.1, forward strand.
AATATCATTATGAAGCACTTGATACAATGGCAACAGATTTGAAATCTGCAAAAGAAAAAATAAAAACTGCTGTGGCAACCTTGTCACAAATTCAGAAAGTACGTCCAAATGCATTTTTGACAAGAACTTTTTTTGATGCAAAATCAGATGAATTAGTAGCTATTTTTTCTGGTGGACCAAGTATTTCAATTACAGATTTGGTTGATAATCTCAATCAAGTATCGCCAACCAATTCCAGCAAATGGTTAGGAATTAAATTTTAATAGATTCCAATTTTAAATAATGATTATATCTTTAACCATAGAAAATTTTGCATTAATCGAAAAACTTTCGGTTACTTTTTCTAACGGATTATCGGTAATCACTGGCGAAACTGGAGCCGGAAAATCCATTTTACTTGGAGCTTTAGGTTTGGTTTTAGGCAAACGTGCCGATTTATCTTCTTTAAAAAACAAAGAAGATAAATGTATTATCGAGGCAAATTTTGAGCTTAAAAATTATAATTTAAAGCCGTTTTTTGAAAACAACGATCTTGATTATGATGAGCAAACAATTATACGAAGAGAAATTCTTCCGTCAGGAAAATCAAGAGCCTTCATAAACGACACACCTGTAAATCTTCAAGAACTTCAAGAGCTGAGTGCATTTCTCATCGATATCCATTCGCAACATCAAACGCAAGAGCTTTCAGACGATTCGGTGCAATTTCAAATTATTGATGCAGTTGCTTCCAATGCCGATTTGCTTTCGGAATATAGTATAGAATTAAAGGAATACAAAAACGCGAAGTCTGAAATAAAACTTTTGCAAGAAAATTTGCAAACCCTGAAAAAAGAACAAGATTACGATGGTTTTTTATTAGACGAATTGCTTGTAGCAAAGTTAAAAACAGGCGAACAAGAAGTTTTGGAAGCCGATTTTGAAAAATTGAATAATGTAGAGTTTATTAAAGAAAGTTTGTCGCGAGCAATAGCTGTAGCAACAGACGACCAACTTGGCGTTTTACAAAATCTGAAAGAAATTAAGATTTCAGCTCAAAAAATTAAAGCTTTTTCAGACGAATATGAGCAACTATATGATCGCATTTCGTCTGTATTGATTGAGTTTGACGATATCGAAAAAGAAATGAACAGGTTGTCTGAAACCATTTTTGGAGAACCAGAACAACTAGAAGCTACCAATCAAAAGTTGCAATTGATTTATTCACTTCAAAAAAAACATCAAGTAAATTCTGTAGCTGAATTATTAGTTATTCAAAACAATCTTGATGACAAAGTTGTTTCGTTATCAAGTATAGAAAATCAGATCGTGATTTTGGAAGATAAAATTTCAAAATCTGAAAAAAATCTTGATGGCATTGCTGATTCTATTCATAAAAATAGGGAAGAGGCAATACCCGTTTTGATACAAAAGTTGGTAACCATTTTGGAACAACTCGGTATGTCAAATGCGAGATTCGATATAAAAACAGCACCAAAAGAAACCTATTTTTCTAACGGAAAAGATGAAATTTCGTTTTTGTTTTCGGCCAATAAAGGTTCCAATTTTGGATTACTCAAAAAAGTAGCTTCTGGTGGCGAAATGTCTCGTATTATGCTTGCTGTCAAAGCAGTATTGTCACAATATTCTAATTTGCCAACCATTATTTTTGACGAAATAGACACAGGAGTTTCGGGAGAAATTGCACATAAAATGGGCGAAATAATGCAAACGATGAGCCATAACATGCAAGTATTTGCCATTACGCATTTGCCACAAATAGCAGGAAAAGGCGACTCCCATTTTAAAGTTTTTAAAACAACAAATGAGAATCAAACCCAATCGGAATTAAAATTATTATCAAAAGACGAACGAATTACAGAAATTGCACAAATGTTATCAGGATCAACAGTTTCAGATTCTGCTTTGGTGCATGCAAAAGAATTATTGAAATATTAAATTGATTTTAAAAATCTAAAATTATGATTATAGAACCAAGAATGAGAGGATTTATATGTACAACGGCACATCCTAAAGGTTGTGAACAAAACATAAAAAATCAGATAGCATATGTAACATCCAAAGGAAAAATTGCTGGAGCCAAAAAGGTTGTGGTTATTGGCGCATCAACAGGATTTGGTTTGGCTTCTCGAATTTCGAGTGCATTTGGTTGTGATGCGGCAACAATTGGTGTTTTTTTCGAAAAACCACCAACAGAAGGAAAAACCGCTTCGCCAGGCTGGTACAATTCGGCTGCTTTTGAAAATGAAGCAAAAAAAGCCAATTTATATGCAAAAAGTATTAATGGCGATGCTTTTTCTGACGAAATAAAAAAACAAACTATCGATTTAATTAAAGCCGATTTAGGTCAAGTAGATCTAATTATTTACAGTTTGGCTTCGCCAGTGCGCATGCATCCTACAACTGGTGTTTTGCATCGCTCGGTTTTGAAACCTATTGGTGGTACTTTTACCAATAAAACAGTCGATTTCCATACTGGTAATGTAACCAATGTGACCATAGAACCTGCAGCTGGTGATGATATAGAAAATACGGTGGTTGTAATGGGTGGCGAAGATTGGGCCATGTGGATACAACAACTCAAAGATGCCAATGTACTTGCAGAAGGAGTTCAAACGGTTGCTTATTCCTATATTGGACCAGAAGTTACAGAAGCTGTTTACAGAAAAGGAACCATTGGAGCAGCTAAAGACGATTTGGAAGCAACTGCCTTTAAAATATCAGAAAATTTGAAATCTATTAACGGACGAGGATTTGTATCTGTAAACAAAGCATTGGTTACACAGGCGAGTTCGGCAATTCCTGTAATTCCGTTATACATATCATTATTGTACAAAATTATGAAAGCCGAAGGTATTCATGAAGGTTGTATAGAGCAAATTCAACGTTTGTATGCCCAACGATTGTTTACAGGAAACGAAATTCCGACAGATGATAAAGGAAGAATCCGCATAGACGATTGGGAAATGCGCGCCGATGTACAAGAAAAAGTGGCCACACTTTGGAAAGAAGCTACTACTGAAAATTTACCCGAAATAGGAGATTTATTAGGTTACAGAAGTGATTTTCACAATCTTTTTGGCTTTGGGGTTGCAGGAGTTGATTATTTAGCAGATGCAGAGGAGTTGTTTATGGTAGAGAGTATAAAGTAAAACCTAACTTTTTTAATTTTTTAAAGACAATGATGTATTTCATTGTTTTTTTTTGCCTTTTATCGATTTTATGATTTAATTTTAATGATTGTCTTACATTTATATTATATTTATAAAACTAAACAAAAAATAAATCATGAAAAAATTTACTTTATTATTCTCGATATTAATATTGAGTTTTAATGCGAACGCGCAATTCTCTGAGAATTTTGATGCCGCCGCCGCTATTCCAACTGGTTGGACAATTATTAATGCTGGTGGAGCCAACGGTTTTGTCTTTGGACCAGGGTCTGTAGGAAGTGCATTTTCTGCACCAAATGCAGCACAAATCAATTATGACGCAGTGGCTCATGATGATTATTTAATTACACCTCAAATTACAGTTACCGCTGGAGTTAGTGATCAGTTAACTTATTATGTAAAAAGTCAAGATCCAGCATATTTAGAAACTTATGAAGTAGTATTATCTACTTTTGGACTTGATGCTGTTGACTTTAGCGTAGTTCTTACACCTGCTGCAGAGGCTGCAAGTGCCTGGACACAGTTTACAATCGACTTAACGCCTTATGTTGGACAGTCTATTTACATTGGTTTTCATGCCACTGGTACAGATGAGTTCCGTTTATTATTTGATGATGTAGTAAATGGAACTGCTCCATTAATTGCTCCGGGATGTGCTGCTCTGGTTGCTCCAGTAAACGCTGCGACCGATGTAGTTGCAACAGCTCCTGTAGTGTTATCATGGACAGCACCTACATCTGGAGGTTCTGTTTCAACATATGATGTTTTTTTAGGAACAACAGCAAACCCAACAACTTTGTTAGTTAATACTTCAAGTTTGTCAACTACTTTACTATCAGTTTTAAGCGTTACCACTTACTATTGGAAAGTTATTGCAAAAAATAGTGTTGGTGCTGCTATTGGTTGTTCAGAGTTTAGTTTCACAACAGGTATTAATCCATTTTCTCCCTATTGTGGGCCTTTAGCATTTGCAACCGATGTTGAGCCAATTACATCAGTTGATTTTGCAGGTATTATAAATCCGTCCAGTGCAGTAATAGATGGTAGTGATGGGCATGAATTATATTTATCTTCAATTGCGGCAGTTGCTTTGGGTACCTCGTATCCTATTGTATTAAAAGGAAATACAGGTGGAAATTTTACTAACAGATTTATTGTTTTTATTGATTGGAATCAAAATAATATTTTAAATGATGCTGGAGAAGTGTATTTTAATGGACCTTCTCCAATAATGACAATACTCAATAGTACAGGTATTGATGCAATACAAGCTTCAGGTACTATTGCAGTTCCTTCAACTGCTTTATTAGGGAATACTAGAATGAGGGTAAAGAAAATTTTTGGAACAACTAATTTTATTGCTCCATGTTTGGGAGCGGCTTATGGTCAGGTAGAAGATTATACTGTAAATGTAACTCCTAATCTAGCCTCAAATTCGTTTGAAGCGTTTTCATTAAAAACATTTCCTAACCCTATTAAAGATATCTTGAATATTAATTATGACAAAAATATTTCTAAAATTGTAATTAGTAATCTTTTAGGTCAAGAAGTACTTTCAAAAGAGTTAAATACAAACAATGCTAAAATTGATTTATCTACTTTATCATCTGGAAGTTACTTGGTTAAAGTGGCATCTGAAAATGAAGTAAAAACAATTAAAATAATTAAAGAATAATTTTACAGATTTTAGTGTACTAAAAAACCATCAATGATGTCATTGGTGGTTTTTTTTTGCAGTTTGTAGAATTTATATTTTCAATTTAAAATTTATGATTATATTGCAAGATATTAATTAAACTAAAAAAAATGAAAAAAATTACTTTATTAATCGCTTTAATTTTCGGTTTTATAGCAAGTAGTTCGGCACAATTTCTTGAAAATTTTGATGCTTCAACTGCAATACCAGTAGGTTGGACAGTCATTAATCAAGGTGGAGCAAATACCTGGAATATTGGACCACCTCAAGGATTTTCTACTCCGCCACCGGTAGCTATTAGCGGTACAAATACTGCAAGAATTACCTATAATGCTACTGCCCACGATGACTATTTAATAACTCCTCAATTAACACCAGCTACTGGAGTTAATGATCGACTCTCTTTTTGGGTAAAAAATTATGGACCTACATATGTTGAACATTATGAGGTATTAATCTCAATTACTGATGCTTCATCTTCGGCAAATTTCTCAACTGTTTTGCAACCAGACACGGCTGCACCAAATGCTTGGGGTAAGGTTATTATTGATTTGACACCTTACATAGGACAGCCTATTTACATCGCTTTTAGAGCTTTATCTACAGATCAATTTTATTTGTGTTTTGATGATATTGCTAATGATACTGCTCCATCTGGACCACCAAATTGTGATTCAGTAATTACAACACCTGCCAATAATGCTTCTAATGCAAATTTAAGTGGAAATATCTCTTGGTCTTTTGCAACTGGCGATCCTACAGGATATAAATTAACAGTAGGAACAACTTCCGGAGGATCTGATGTTTTGCCACAAACAGATGTTTTAAATGTTACCACTTATAATGTTGGTGCATTGTTACCAAGTACAATGTATTATGTAACTATTACGCCTTACAGTACAAATGGTGAAGCAACTGGATGTACAGAATATATTTTTACAACTTTTACTCCACCAGCAAATGATGATTGCTCAGGCGCAGTTGTGTTAACAGTTAATCCTGCTTTGACTTGTGATGTAGTAACTTCCGGCACTGTGCTTGGCGCAACTGGATCTTCAACAAGTACAACATCGTGTGCTGGAAATGAAGATGATGATGTTTGGTTTTCATTTGTTGCTGCGGATACTAGACATAGAATTGACTTGTCAAATGTTGTAGGTTCTACCACATTTATGGAACATTCAGTTTGGGAAGGAGCAGATTGTGATAATCTTGTCTTATTGGCAGGAACTTGTTCTACTTCTAACAATAGTGTTGTGAGTAATTTAGTTGTTGGAAACACTTATTATTTTAGAGTTTATTCTAACACAGCTAATGTAGGACAAAACACAACTTTTAATATTTGTGTTGCAACATTACCCCCACCTGCAATAGGTAGTTTATGTTCTAACCCAATAATTGTTACTTTGCCATATACGACGACAGACAATACTGTAAATTATGAAGATGCCAATTATGAAGGATCTCCAGGTGCTACTGGTTGTAATACCACATCTCCTTACCTTGGCGGTAATGATGTTGTTTATGCATATACAGCTACCTCAGACACTTCAATTAATATTGACTTAGATACCGCAGGTACTTGGTCAGGACTTTTTATTTACACAAGTTGTGCAGCAATTGGCACGGGTTGTGTTGGTGGAGGTGCTAATTCAGGTGCAGGCGGGGTTACCATAAATGAATTTCCTGTTGTTAATGGTCAAACTTATTACTTTGTTATATCAACATGGCCAGCACCTCAAACTTTAGCATATACCCTAAATATATTAGAAAACACCTGTACTAATGCTACTGCTACTTACGCTATAGTATCAGATTGCGACATCGCTCCTCAATTTTTTGTAGCTGTAAATGTAACTAGTTTAGGTACAGCGACTTCGTTAACAATTTCTGACAATCAGGGAAGTGCAACACAAAATGTTTCAGCTACTGGAATTGCTAATTTTGGTCCTTATGCAAACGCGACTCCGGTAATTTTCACCGTATCCAATGATCAAGACGCTACTTGTATATTGACAAGTCCTGCTCAAAATCAATTAGCTTGTCCACCTGTAAATGATAATTGTGTAGGTGCAATAGCTTTATCAATAAATCCAGATTTATCTTGTACAGATGTTACAGCAGGTTCAGTAGCAGGAGCAACCGCTTCACCTACAAATGCAACGTCTTGTTTTGGTGCCGAAGATGACGATGTTTGGTTTTCATTCGTCGCTACGCAAACTTCTCATCCAATTAGTTTGTTAAATGTTGCAGGATTGACAACTGATATGTTTCATTCTTTATGGACAGGTCTTGACTGTGATAATCTTACATTAGTGCCCGGAACATGTTCTGATGCCGATGCAAGCTCTCCAATTGGACTTATAGTAGGAAATACTTATTATCTTAGAGTATATACTTATACTGCAACTGTTGGACAAACTTCAACATTTAATGTTTGTATTGGAACTAATCCCCCACCACCTTCAAATGATAATTTATGTCAAGCAATTTTACTAACTGTTGGTACTTCAGCTTCTGGTACAGAATATAACAACTACTCTTGTACAGCAGAAACAAGTGAGCCTGCTCCTACTTGTTTTAACGGCGGAATAAACGGATCAGTATGGTTTTCGTTTGTAGCACCACCTTCTGGAAATGTGAAAGTCACAACAGATATTGTTGGCGGTACTTTAATTGATACCGAAATAGCTGTGTATAACGGTACAGGTGTAACATGCTCTAACTTAACTACATTAGGCACTGCAATAGCTTGCGATCAAGATGGTGGTACAGTAAATGGTGGAGATTTAAGCTTTTCTTCCATTATTAATATTGCAACCTTAACTCCAGGAAATACCTATTATGTACAAGTTGACCGCTGGGGTACAGCTTCTAATGGAACTTTTGGTTTAGATATAATAGATAATAACCCTAATTTGGCTAGTAATACTTTTGAACCATCTTCTATAAAAGTATATCCCAATCCTGTAATTGACATTTTAAACTTGTCTTATTCTAATAATATTGATAAAGTACAAATTGTTAATCTTTTAGGTCAAGAAGTGGTAACTAAAGTTATCAATGCTACAGATGCAAAAGTAGATATGTCACAACTCGCTTCTGGAACTTACTTAGTAAAAGTTACTTCTGATAGCCAAGTAAAAACGTTAAAGGTTATCAAACAATAACTAATTTTTTATTTTTTTTTAAAATCCATCAATTTTCGAATTGGTGGATTTTTTTTTATATTTGTTAAAATTAAAAATTTTCAAACATATATGTATTTTTCGATAATTGTTCCTGTTTTTAATAGACCTCAAGAAATCAGAGAATTACTTGAAAGTTTGGTGGCATCAAATTTTAAAAATGAATTTGAAGTTATTATAGTTGAAGATGGATCTACTGAACGATGCGAAACAATTGCAGATACTTTTTCTGACAAATTAAATATTTCATATTATTACAAACAAAATTCTGGTCCTGGCGCCTCAAGAAATTATGGAATGAGCAAAGCAATAGGAGATTATTTTATACTTTTTGATTCTGATTGTATTATTCCACAAAATTATTTAATAGAAGTTGAAAAAGAGCTAGCTGCAAATTTTGTTGACTGTTATGGTGGAGCAGATAAAGCTTTGAAAACGTTTTCAAAAACCCAAAAAGCCATCAACTTTGCCATGACCTCTTTCATGACAACTGGCGGAATTCGCGGCGGAAGTGAAGCAATAGATGCTTTTCAACCGAGAAGTTTTAATATGGGAATCTCCAAAAAAGCGTTTCAAACTTCAAAAGGTTTTGGAAACATTCATCCTGGAGAAGATCCAGATTTGTCTATGCGGTTGTGGAAGTTGGGTTTCAAATCACGATTGTTCAAAAATGCCTTTGTCTACCATAAAAGACGTATTGATTGGGATAAATTTGAATTGCAGGTTTCCAAATTTGGAAAAGCACGACCTATATTAAATTCTTGGCATCCAGAATATGCAAAAATGACTTATTGGTTTCCTACAGTTTTTATAGTCGGTTTTTTTCTTTCTATCTTATTATTAGTTTTTGCAATTGATTGGTTATTAAAAATTTATTTCGTTTATTTTATTTTGATTTTTATAGTTTCGATGATTCAAAATAAAAATTTATTTGTAGGTTTTGCATCTGTAAAAGCAGTTTGGAAACAATTTTTCGGATATGGTTTTGGGTTTTTAGAATCATTCCTAAAAATTTCATTATTGAAGAAAAAACCACAAGAGGCTTTTGCCGAATTGTTTTTTGAAAATTCAAATACTGCAACCAAAATAATTGGACTTACAGGCGGAATAGGATCTGGAAAAACTACTATAGCAAATTACTTATTATCAAAAGGAATTCCGGTTTTTGTATCAGATCTTGAAGCCAAAAAAGTGATGGATTTTCCAGGAGTTATTGCCAAAATTGCAGCTAGTTTAGGAAATGAAATTCTAGATGAAGACAAAACCATCAATAGAGATAAATTATCAGAACTGGTTTTTAACAATCCCGAAAAACTGAAATTACTCAATAGTATTGTGCATCCAGAAGTTAAGAAACATTATGAAAAATGGGTTCAAGAGCGTAAAAACTATTTGTATGTAGTAAAAGAAACGGCTATACTGTTTGAAAGTGGAAGCTACAAAGATTGTGATATTACTATAACCATTTCTGCTCCTTTAGAAACAAGAATAGAGCGAGTTATACAAAGAGATACAACAACGCGAGAAAAAGTTTTGGCACGCATAAAAAATCAAATTTCTGATGAAGAAAGAGCTGCCAAAAGTGATTATGTCATCGATAACTCAAATATCGAAATTGCAAAAGCAAAAATTGATGAAATACTTAAAATAGTAACAATTTGATACTATTCTTAATAAATGTTAATCTTTGGTTAATCTATTCATGTTCTAAATGTTAAAATGTTAAATTTGTTCTCATGAATAAATTGTTTTTCCGTTTGCTAGTGCTATTGATGAGTTTATCTCTTATAGGTATCATCTTGGTTCAAGTTTATTGGTTTAACACATCGCTCAAAAACAATGAAGAACAATTTCGTTTCCATGTTACGCAAGTAATTGGTAATGTTGTCGATAAGGTACAAAAAGAGGAAGCTTATAGCTACATTGACAAGTATAAAAAACTCAAAGACAGCATAGGAAAAGATCCTCAAAAAAGCGATTTTTTGGAGTTTGGTTATTACCAACGCAACTCCAAAACCAATGAGACAATAATTTATTCCAATAATATAGTTTCTGAAGATTTTAATCTTTCGTCTTCGTTCTTTGATAAAAAATCAGACAGCACAAGCCTAAAAAGCTTTTCTGCACAGCGTACAACTGAAATCTACAACAATAACAAAATTGATAATTCAGGTATTCAACGAAAAACAACACCTGATATTAAGATTCAAAAAACAGGAAATCTGGCTATTCTAGACAATGCACAATTTGAAATTTTTTTCAAAGACATAGCAGCTTCAAAGCCTATACAGGATCGGGTTAGTGTAGAAAAACTCCGTAATTTATTGAAGTTTTATCTTGACGAATACGATGTAAAATCGCCTTTTGAATTTGGTATTTATGCCAATGGACTAGCCACCAAAATAAAATCAGAAAGATTTCATTTTGATAAAGAAAACACATCTGCAATACCAATTTTTACTGATAATGAAGGTATAAATAAATACCAGTTAATGGTAAGTTTCCCGCACAAAAAAAAGTTTCTTTTTTCAGACTTATTAGGAATTACAATTTTGTCAATTATTTTTACATTAATTATTTTAATAGCCTACACAAGTGCCTTAAATCAATTAATAAAGCAACGTCAAATTTCTGAAATTAAAACCGATTTCATAAACAATATGACACATGAATTTAAAACGCCTATCGCCACAATCAATCTTGCACTTGACGCCATAAAAAACCCAAAAGTCATTGACAATCCTGAAACTGTAAAACGTTATCTGCAAATGATTCGAGATGAAAATAAACGAATGCATGCACAAGTAGAAAATGTATTACGAATTTCAAAATTAGAAAAACGAGAACTCGATATCTCTAAAGAAAGTACCAATCTTCATGATATTCTCTCAGATGCCATAGAGCATATTAACCTTATTATTGAAGACCGACAAGGAATTATAAACACACAACTCAACGCCACAAGAACAACAGTATTACTCAATGATGTTCATTTTACAAATGTATTAGTCAATATTCTTGACAATGCAATCAAGTATTCGCCAAACAATCCAGTAATAGATATTTTTACTGAAAATGTAAAAGAATCCATTTTAATAAAAATAAAAGATCAAGGCTTAGGAATGAGCAAAATAGCTCAAAAACGAATCTTTGAAAAATTTTATCGCGAGCATACAGGAAACATTCATAATGTTAAAGGACATGGATTAGGATTGTCCTATGTAAAACAAATAATTGATGACCACAACGGAGAAATTTTTGTAGAAAGCGAAAAAGGAAAAGGAAGCACCTTTATCATCAAATTGCCCCTAATTAATTAGCACACTCACTCACAATCAAAATAAAAAAATGGAAGCAACAAACAACAAAATTCTCTTGGTCGAAGACGATCAAAACTTTGGGGCCATCCTCAAAGATTATTTAATCCTCAATGACTTTGAGGTAACATTAGCCAAAAACGGAATGGAAGGTTTCGAAAAATTCAAGAAAGACACCTTCGATTTATGTATATTGGACGTAATGATGCCCTATAAAGACGGCTATACGTTAGCCAAAGAAATTCGCGAAAAAAACAAAGAAGTTCCAATTATCTTCTTGACAGCCAAGTCAATGAAAGAAGATGTACTCAAAGGCTACAAAGTAGGAGCAGACGATTACCTTAACAAACCTTTTGATTCAGAAGTTTTGTTAATGAAAATCAAAGCAATTATTTTGCGTAAAGCAAGCGATGTAAAAACAGATCAAGTAAAATTCGAATTCCAAATTGGAGGTTTTCATCTCAACTCCAAATTACGATTTTTAACGTTCAAAAATGAAGAGCCAATAAAACTTTCTCCCAAAGAAAACGAATTGTTAAAAATGCTAGCGTTACACGAAAACGACTTGATGCCTAGAGAGTTAGCTTTAACAAAAATTTGGAGAGACGACAACTACTTTACTTCAAGAAGTATGGATGTATATATAGCCAAACTCAGAAAATACCTTAAACCCGATCCCAATGTTGAGGTGCTCAACATACACGGAGAAGGTTTCAGACTAGTAATAAAAGTTCCTAAAGCATAATAAAAAAAGACTTCATTCAATTGAAGTCTTTTTTTTTGGAGCTATTTCCAGCTGTACATTTCAATCTTTGCCGAAAAAAATCTTTTTTTGAAAGCCATCAAAGGAGCTTCTTGCAGTCGCTCTTTTCTGTCATCAAAAAATAGATTTTTTTCATCAAAGGATTTCCATTTCCATCTGGGCTAGTATCATGACTTTAGATAAAATCAAGCTTCAATCCAAAACAAGCTTTTTCTTCTTTCATAACCGAAAATATAATAGTATTTTCAGAAGTTCCATTCCGAATCTCGATAGCATCATCCAAAGATAATTCTTTCAAATAATTCAAATCAAAACTCGATAATTTCTGGTTTAGAAGCAATTTTGTCTCCAAACAATCCAAACACCATTCTAGATATTTCATGCTGTTAACATGATTTACAATATCCAAATCTGAAAATACTACTTTTCGAGAATTGACCAAAGTTGTTGCATTATCAAAATCTATTTTCGAAACTCGTTTTTGCGTAGCAAAAGCATCTTGATATTTCTCAAAATGCGCATGTCCAATCGCTAACGCTTCTGGGCGACGAGTTTTGGTATTCATAACTGCCCAAAAAGTTTCTGAAGTTGCAATTTTATCTTCGTCCAAATAAATTTCCATGGCACGAATAGAACGCGAATTCTCAAGCGATACAATCCATGTTTTTATAGTGATGGTGTCTTTCCATTTAGGAAGTTTTGATATTTCTACTCGCATGCGACTCAATACCCAAGCTTGGTCAAAAACTTGCATATCACTAAAACTTATGCCACCAAGCTCCGAATGTACTGCAGCAGTAACTTGCATCAGGTTACACAATTCGGTATATTTCAACAATCCGTTTGGAGCACACTGAATAAAATTGATTTCGAAATCTTTTGAAAGAATCGAAGTAAAGTTGGGAAAAATTGGCATCTAAATAATTATGAATTTTGAATTATTTTATTAATAAATAAAGAAATTTTTTCTGATTTAGTTTCAAAATCAAACCAAGTAACATTTTCAGTTTTCTTAAACCAAGTCATTTGCCTTTTGGAAAATCGACGGGTATTTTTTTTGATTTCTTCAATGGCAAATTCTAAAGAAATTTCTTTGTCAAAATATTGAAACAATTCACGATAACCAACCGTTTGTAAAGCATTTAAGTTTTTATTTGGAAACAGTTTTTCGGCTTCGGATAGCAATCCTTCGTTCATCATCAAGTCGACACGTTGGTTTATTCTGTAATAAATAATATCTCTATTAGCTTCCAAACCAATACAAATAGGCGTGAAGCTACGTTTGTTTTTTTCTTTATCTAAATAACTCGAATAGGGTTTTCCAGAACTGATACAAACTTCTACAAACCGCATCATGCGTTGCGGATTTTGCATGGTTTGAGGATTTTTTTTGGTCAGAATTTCAAAATAATCAGGATCCAACTCTTGCAATTTTTGTTGTAAAAAATTCAAACCATTTTGTTCATAATCCTGTCGAACTTTTTCGCGAACGGATTCTTCAATTTCTGAAAATGCATCAAAACCTTTCAAAACGGCATCGACATACAAACCAGAACCGCCAACCAAAATTGCATATTCGTTGGTCTGGAAAAGTTCGTCGAGTTTGGCAATGGCTTCTTTCTCATAATCGCCAACGGTATAAGTATCAAAAATCGATTTGTTCTGAATGAAATGGTGCTTTGCTTGCGAAAGTTCTATTTGGCTTGGAACTGCTGTGCCGATTTGCATTTCTTTGTAAAACTGGCGGCTGTCGCAAGATACAATTTCGCAATTGTAATGTTTTGCCAAAGCAATACTCAAGGAAGTTTTTCCTATGGCTGTTGGTCCAACGATTGTAATTAGATATTTCATGAGTATCATTTTTGTCATTTCGACGAAGGAGAAATCAAATAATATATATTGTGATTTCTCCTTCGTCGAAATGACAAAGTTTAACTTGTTTAAAAATTTATAACCTTCAAAAATTTACTTTTTCTCACATGACTACGAATAATATTTTTAACATCTCGGTTGTTTTGCATCGGAATGAGTATGTTTTTAAGCACTTCAGGATTTGTAATTTGGTAGTTTAAATCGTAAAAAGCATATCCTTTGTAAATACCGTTTTCGACAAGAATAGCGCTTTTTTCAGCTATATTTCGTCCTTTGTCAATGATGATCATGTTTTGGTTTTCGAAAGTGTTTTTATCAATAAATTCCTGAACGCGCTCGTTATATTCGTCCGTCGAGATTTTGCCAATGCAAGCACCATCACATTCTTTTATTTTGTGCTGGAAACATTCTTTTTTGGTTTCGTATAAACCAGTAAATTTTTGACATAAATTATAGTGCGAAGTGATTCTGAACATCGCATTTTTGGCTTCTTGTGGCGACGAAAAAGAAGTGATTTCTTTTTTGCGAGCATCGGTTTTTTGAAGTTTCAATAGCAAATATCCATCTTCATTTTTTTCAGAATAAAGTGCCAAATTGAATAACGTTTTGCGTTGCGCCCGATTAAAAATGGGTTTATTAGCTTTTATTTCTTCCGATTCTTTGAGTAAAGCGATCAATTCGGAGCCTGTTTCGTCGTAGGTAACTGTAAATACTTCGGCTTGAATTTTTTTGGATTTGTTGTCGGTTCCTGTAAAATGCTGGTTGATGCGTTTTTTGATATTTCGACTTTTACCGATATATACTAAAATTCCTTTTTCGTTATAAATGTAGTAAACACCTGTTCTTGAAGGCATACTTTCCATAAGATCGCGAAGTTTGGGCGTGATTCCTTTTTCGACTTCAAACTTGATGAGATCGTTCAGAATTGTTTTTTCGAGATCTTTATCCAACAGCATTTTGAATAACTTGACGGTCGCCATAGCATCGCCACTTGCACGGTGTCGATCTGCCATCGGAATGCCCAATGCGCGAACCAATTTCCCTAGACTGTGCGATGGTTGTTCGGGCATGAGTTGTTGCGATAAAGCAACGGTGCAAAGGGTTTTGGAATTGAAATCGTAACCCAATCGTCGGAATTCGGTTCGCAAAATTCTATAATCGAAAACGGCATTGTGAGCCACAACGATACAATCTTGCGTAATTTCGATAATGCGTTTGGCTACTTCATAAAACTTGGGCGCGCCTTTGAGCATTTCGTTATTGATTCCAGTGAGTTTGACCACAAACGGCTGAATCGGCTTTTCGGGATTGACCAAACTGATAAATTGATCTACAATTTCGTGCCCGTCGAATTTGTAAATGGCTATTTCGGTAATACCTTCTTCATTGTATTGACCACCAGTGGTTTCTATGTCGAGAATTGCGTACATTTTCAATGTCAATATCAAAAATCAATTGCAATATCAATAGTTTAAAAATCAATTTCAATTTTTGAGAAACTAAAAATTGATTTTTTTGATTGCTATTGTAATTGAAATTGAAAAATCATTTTTTGTTAATTATCATTTTTGAAGCAATCGCAATTAGTTCTTCAACTTCCTTTAAAAGTAATATCCTAATTGCTTCATTTCCTTCCTTAATATAGTTTAAAATTTTCAAGGAATTTCTAGATTCTTTTAACTCTTTTACCGCTAATCCTACTTTAAAGACAAAATCTTTATCAGTAATCGTACCTTGTGCTTCGCCAAAATTTAAAGAGGAACTACCTGATGACCTAATGAGTTGATTTTTATAATATTCATTTTCGTAGGATTTATTCAAATTTCGTGTAAAGAAAATACATTCTCCAGCGAACCGAACCAATCTATCTTCGAAATTGAAAATTTTTTCACTAAAAATATTTTTCTCTTCCATTTATTTTTTTTGAATATTATTTTTCAAGTTGCAATTGGTATCGATTTTTGCAATTGAAATTGATATTGCAATTGATTATCGTCCACCAAAGATACTACTTCCGATGCGAACCATGTTACTGCCACAATTAATGGCAAGTTGATAGTCGCCAGACATTCCCATTGATAAAGTATTCAGTTGACAGTTAGCAGTTTTCAGGTTACTTATTTTATCGAAAATAGTTTTCAAAAATTGAAATTCTTTTTTAATTTGTGATTGATTGTCTGTAAAAGTTGCCATTCCCATTAATCCAGTTACTCGAATATTTGTTAGTTTTTTAAATGATTCTGAAACTAAAATTTCGTTTAATTCCTCTTCATTCAAACCAAATTTTGTTTCTTCTTCGGCAATATGCATTTGCAAAAGGCAATCAATAACCCGATTCTGTTTTGCTGCTTGTTTGTTGATTTCGTGTATTAATTTCAGGCTATCTACACCATGAATCAAGCTAACATATTCTGCCATAAACTTCACTTTATTGGTTTGAACATGCCCAATCATATGCCACGAAATATCCTTTGGCATAGTTTCCCATTTGTCGGTCATTTCTTGGATTTTGTTTTCGCCAAAAATGCGTTGTCCTGCGTTGTAGGCTTCCATTAGATCGCTAACTGGTTTGGTTTTAGAAACCGCAACAAGAGTTACCATTGCTGGGAGTTGGGATTTTATTTGGAGTAGGTTTTCTGTTATTATAGTCATAGTTTACTTTTTTGTCATTTCGACGGAGGAGAAATCACATTTAATTATTAACACCTAAAATTTCTTTAAATTCTTCGGCAAGTTCATCAATTAGAATTGGAAAATTTTTTTCAACTTTCGTTGATAAGTCTTTCATTTTATTAAAATTTAATTCGATCTCTTCGCTTTCTAAATCAAATTTATTTTCCATATAATGTACCACGTCGGTAAAGTCCCATCCAGTTTTATAATAATCAGTAATTAAGGAATCCATTTTTAAGGTTAAACTCGAATTAAAAAATATTTTATTTGGGAAATAATAATTTGAAAATTCTTTCAAAGCTAAATTAACCCTATCAATTCTATCTTGCTTATCTTTTTTACCATTTTCAATTACGACATGCGCATTTCTTGTATAATTAAACATTGATGATTGTAATTCAATTAATTTTCTGTATAAATTTTTTATTACATCAGCTCTTTCAATATGTAAATTTGAAAATTTTATTAAATTCTTGGTGTTTAGAATCTAGTTGATGTTGAAAGTTTTTATTTTCTTGTTCTAATTCTTTTTTCTTTAATTCAATTGTTTCATTGAAGAAATGCTCTATTAAATTTTTACCTAAATACAATCCAAATAATATTACTAAAGCAGGAATTCCTGATGTAATTAAGCTTTCAATTAATTTATCCATTTTTTAAATATTATGTGATTTCTCCTACGTCGAAATGACAAGTCGTATCTATTTTCTTTTCTCTATATTCTATTTTCGTATATCAACAATCTAAAATCTAAAGTTCATAAACCACCAATCCACTTCGAAATTTTGGTTCGATGTAAGTACTTTTTGGTGGCATAATTAGGTTGTTGTCAGCAAGAGTTTTTATTTCGGAAATTTCGGTTGGAAACAACATAAATCCTACTTCAAATTCGCCTTCGTCGACCAACTCTTTTATAGTCATTATTGATTGGTTTCCAGGAATATAATCAATTCGTTCGTCATTGCGTAAATCGTTGATTCCTAGTATTGGTTGCAAGACTTTATCGAATAAAATTTGCGCATCTAAGGTTTCTAAAATAGATTGTTGCTTGTTTTCGAATTTATAAAATAAGGCATAAAAATCGCCATCGAGATACATCCCAAATTCATATTTTTCGGTTGGTTTCCAGAGTTCTTGATGCTTTATTTTGATAATGAAATGTTCTGATAATTTATTGATAAAAGCTTCTTTAGAATTGCTATTCAAATCCCGAATAATACGGTTGTATTCGTATATTTTGACATTGCTTTCGGCAATTAGAAAACTCATAAAATAATTTAGATTTTCATTACCCGATTTTTTGTCTTGTTCATACAACATTTCTGCCGATGCCGATCGATGATGCCCATCGGCTATATACAAACTCGGTATTGCTTCAAATTTTTGAACCAAAAAATCAATTTCCTGTTGATCGTCAATTTTCCAAAGCAAGTGTTTTTCTCTTTTTTTGGTTGAAAATTCGTAAATTCTTGGTGCCGTTTTTTTGGTCGAAATCCATTTTTCTAACTCCAAATCATCAGGATAGGTTATCAAAACGGGTTCGGTATTAAATCCCGTTTCATGCAAATAATCTTTAAATAATTCTACACGATATTGTAGTGTATCTTCATGTCGTTTGATTACATTATTTTGATAATCAGCAATCGAAGTTCCTGCAATGATTCCGATAAAATTTTGGTTTTTTGCCTGAATTTCATACAAGTAAAAAACGGGTTTTTCTTCTTTCAAGAAAACGGCTTCGTTTTTGAAATCATGGTATTTTTGAGCCACGAGTTTAAAGCGCTTTTCTAATCCTACTTTTTGTTGGTTTACATATATTGGATTGAGAATGTGCAAAAACGAAAACGGATTAAAATCCAACTGCGAAGCCAATTCGGCAGCCGAATATTCGTCGTAGGAACGAGAAGTGACCAAACTTACTTTGTCTGAGGTTGGTCGTACTGCTTTGAAAGGGATTATTTTTGCCATTTTTTTTAACCACAAAGGACACAAAGTTTTTCACAAAGGTCACTAAGATTTAAAGTTTTTAATTTTTTCAACTTATTCTGCGTTACTTGAATAAAGCTTTTTTGTGAGCTTTGTGTATTCTTAGTGTTCTTTGTGGTTAAGCCACTTTAAATTGTTTCGAAACTTTCTCTGCTTTTTTACTTTCAGAATAATCATAAAAACCTTCACCAGATTTTGCTCCTAATTTTCCAGCTCGTACCATGTTTACTAAAAGCGGACAAGGTGCATATTTCGGATTTTTGAAACCATCGTACATGACATTTAGGATTGCCAAACATACGTCAAGACCAATAAAATCTGCGAGTTGCAGTGGTCCCATGGGTTGTCCCATGCCTAGTTTCATGACCGTATCAATTTCATAAACGCCAGCAACTTTGTGGTACAACGTTTCGATGGCTTCGTTTATCATCGGCATTAGGATTCTGTTGGCTACAAAACCTGGATAATCGTTTACTTCTACTGGTGTTTTTCCTAGTTTTTCGGACAATTCCATGATGGTTTTTGTAACTTCGTTGGAAGTAGTATAACCACGAATAATCTCTACCAATTTCATAATCGGCACCGGATTCATAAAATGCATCCCGATAACGCGTTCTGGATGCGTAACTACAGCCCCAATTTGTGTGATTGAAATTGACGATGTATTGGTTGCCAAAATAGTATTGTGAGAACAAAGCTCATTCAACTGTTTGAAAATAGTGAGTTTTAATTCGACATTTTCGGTGGCGGCCTCCACGACCAAATCTACGCCAACAACCCCGTCTTTAACATCGGTATACGTTATAATATTGGTTATTGTTTTGGCTTTATCGGCTTCAGTGATTGTGCCTTTGGCAATCATTCTATCTAGGTTTGCGGCGATTGTTGCCATGCCTTTGTCGAGCGATTTTTCGGACAGATCAATTAGTTTTACGGTAAATCCCGATTGTGCGAAAGTGTGAGCAATTCCGTTGCCCATCGTGCCAGCACCTATTACGGCTATTGTTTTCATTTGAAAGGTTATAAGTTTAAAAGTATAAAAGTTTAGTTTGTTATTCCGAAGGAATATAACTTTACTTTTTTTATTTTTCGTTCATCGAATCAATAATCATGTACGCTACTCGCAACGCTTCTGTGCCATCTTCTAAAGTTACCACTGGCGATGAATTGTCATTTATGGCATCGGCAAAACTTTCGAGTTCGTCGAGAATGGCATTGTTGGGAGAAACTTCCGGATTGGCAAAATAAATTTGTTTTTTTTCGCCTTCAGCATTTTGTAAAATCATATCAAAATCACCAGGAACTTCGGGAGCTTCTTTCATTTTTACTACTTCACAAATTTTATCCAAATAGTCAACAGATATGTAGGCGTCTTTTTGGAAAAAACGTGATTTACGCATATTTTTCATCGAAATTCTACTCGATGTAATGTTAGCAACACAGCCGTTTTCAAACTCAATTCGTGCATTAGCAATATCTGGCGATTGACTCAAAACTGAAACGCCACTGGCATGAACTGCTTTCACTTTGGATTTTACAACACTCAAAATAGCATCAATATCATGAATCATCAAGTCCAAAACTACTGGAACATCGGTTCCACGCGGATTAAATTCTGCCAAACGATGCGTTTCTATAAACATAGGATTTTCGATCATAGCTTTGACTGCTATGAATGCAGGATTGAATCTTTCTACATGACCCACTTGCCCTTTTACATTATATTCTTTTGCTAAAGCGATGATTTCTTCCGCTTCTTCAACAGTATTCGAAATAGGTTTTTCGATAAAAACATGTTTGCCTGATTTTATAGCGACTTTGGCACATTTAGAATGGGAAAGCGTTGGCGTTACAATATCAATAACATCAACAGCATGAATGAGTCTAGCAATAGTATCAAATTGTGTATATCCAAATTCTGAAGCTATTTTAGCTCCGTTTTCGTGATTTTCGTCATAAAAACCAACCAATTCGTATTTGGTGGATTGTTGTAATAATCTTAAATGTATTTTTCCGAGATGACCTGCACCTAAAACGCCAACTTTAAGCATAAAAATAATTTTTATCAAAAATACTACAAAAAAAGAAATTACAAGGTACAAATTTCAAATTCCAAATTAAAAAATCAGTCAATTTAAAATGCAATTTGAAATTTTTTTATTGAACTTTTAATTATAAATTTACGAAATAAATAAAACCTAAATTGAAAGATACCAACAAACATCAAGGACTTCGTAATCAGCTCGCTAAAGTATTACTTGAAAAAGGTATCACCGATAAAAATGTACTTGAAGTAATTAAAAAAATACCAAGACACTTGTTTCTGAATTCGAGTTTTGAAGATTTTGCTTACCAAGACAAAGCATTTCCTATTGGATCAGGGCAAACCATTTCGCAACCTTATACTGTTGCTTTTCAAACGCAATTGTTAGAACTAAAAAAAGACCATAAAGTATTAGAAATTGGAACAGGATCGGGCTATCAAACAGCAGTTTTGTGCCTTATGGGTGCGAAAGTTTATAGTATAGAACGTCAAAATGAATTGTTTAAGCAAACGTCTGCATTATTACCAAAACTAGGTATCAGACCAAAGCATTTGTCGTTTGGCGATGGTTATAAAGGTCTGGAAAACCATGCACCATTCGACAGCATTATTGTTACTGCTGGCGCGCCGATAATTCCGAAACCACTTATGGCACAACTCAAAATAGGGGGACGGCTTGTAATTCCGCTTGGTGAAGAAGAGCAAATCATGACGCTTCTAATTCGTAAAAACGAAACCCAATTTGAGAAACATGAATTTGGCGATTTTAAATTTGTACCTTTATTGGAAAATAAAAACTAATTTTTTTAATTCATTGTAATCACAAATTTGCCAATTTACTTTTCAAATTATCAATTTCTGCCATGATATCGACAAGTTTATTTTCTTTGGTTTCTCCTTGATTAATCTCAATTCCTTTTTCTTGTAATATTTGAGTTATCGCTGCAATGGCATTCGGATTAAAATCAAAATTATGTAATAATTTCTGTTTATACCAAGCTGTTTGTAATTCTTTATGGTTTATTTCTAATATTTCGGATAAAAGAGTTATTTGTTTTTCAGTAGGATTTCTAAGACCATTTTCAAACTTACTAATCAGCGCTTGGTCAATATTAGTTAAAGCAGCCAACTCTCTAGTTTTGAGGTTTTTGTTTTCTCGTCCTAATTTTAATAAATCTTTCATGAATTTTGTTTAGAACGATTTTTTAATTCTTTCCAAATCTCGTTTGGTGTCTTGCTCTTTGAGGCTTTCTCGTTTATCGTATGTTTTTTTACCACGACAAAGACCAATATCAAGTTTTGCGATACCTTTTTCGGTGGTATGTAGTTTTAAAGGAACAATCGTTAAACCTTTGGCTTGAACGTTTTTGGCAAGGGTTTTTAGTTCTCGTTTGTTTAAAAGTAATTTGCGTTCGCTTCTCGCTTTGTGGTTAAACTGATTGCCGTGCGTATACTCTTCAATATAGGTATTGATAGCAAACAATTCATTTTGGGCATTAAATTCACAAAAACTTTCGGTAATATTTGCCTTACCTAATCGAATCGATTTGATTTCAGTTCCAGCAAGAACGATGCCTGCCGTGTAAGTTTCGATAATTTCATAATCGAATCGAGCTCGTTTGTTAAGAATATTTATAGTTTTGAACATAATGGCAAAGGTAACTACAAAACAAAGATTTGACAATAGTTTTATAAAAATGCTTTAAATTTGTAAAATGGAAATACATAAAGATCCACTTCACGGGATAACATTAAAATCAATTTTAGAAAAGTTGGTTGCTTTTTATGGATTTGATACCTTATCAGAATTGATAAAAATAAAATGTTTTACAGACAATCCTTCAATAAAATCGAGTTTAACTTTTTTACGAAAAACCGATTGGGCACGCAAAAAAGTTGAGGATTTGTATGTAGATTCGTTGTCTAGGTTTAAGAATTTATGAAAATATCTTAAAGGAGTAATTTTAAAATTTTTAAATAAAGTTTTTACTCAAAATTGTTGAAGAGTAACGTAATTTTTTAGTTGATAAACTTCAATGATTAATAGAAATCGGAGATGAATAAAGTATTTTTATATTTACTAAAAAATAATAATTAAATAAAATGAAAAAAATTGCCTTCATATCTATTTTGCTAATCTTTGCAAATTGCAAACCTAAAAATGTCGACATGAAAACAGCTAATCAACCCGAAAATCTCAGTAGAATTTGGATGTTAGTGCAGTTTTCAAATTTCGAAAAGAATTTTTTAATCGATAATAAAGCCCAGCTAAATTTAACTAATTCGAAACTTGCAACAGCCCAAATGGGTTGTAATTCGTTTACTTTTGAATACAAAATAACCAATTCGGAAATTATTTTTTCAAAAGGTATCATGACGCAAATGGCTTGTGATGACATGAAACTAGAAGATGAATTTTCAAAAAAAATAGACGCATTTAAGAAATATAAACTAGATGGGAATAAACTTATTTTAAGTAATACAAAAAACGAAACAATGACTTTTATTGCACAAGATTGGGATTGATTTTAAAATTTCAAATTGAATTTGATAATTAACATTGAAATTGCAATTGAATTCGTAAATTTGCTACAATGTTAATTATTAAAATAATAAAATGAGTTCATTTGACGTAGTCATTATAGGTTCTGGACCAGGCGGATATGTAGCCGCAATTCGTTGCGCCCAATTGGGTTTTAAAACAGCAATTATAGAAAAATATGCCACTTTAGGAGGAACTTGCCTAAATGTAGGATGTATTCCTTCAAAAGCGTTATTATCATCATCCCATCATTATGATGATTTAAAACATTTTGAAGAAAACGGAATAGAAGTTTCGGGCGAAATAAAAGCCAATCTAGCCAAAATGATTGCTCGCAAGCAAGCTGTTGTAGATCAAACCGTTGGCGGAATTAATTATTTGATGGACAAAAACAAGATTACAGTTTTTACTGGAATAGGAAGTTTTGAAGATGCTACTCATGTTAAAATTTCGAAAGTAGACGGAACTTCTGAAGTTATAGAATCAAAAAATATAATTATTGCAACTGGTTCAAAACCATCAAGTTTGCCGTTTATAAAATTAGACAAAGAACGTATAATTACTTCTACAGAAGCGTTGAAACTGCCTGAAATTCCTAAACATTTAGTAATAATTGGTGGTGGCGTTATTGGCATTGAATTAGGTCAAGTATATTTGAGATTAGGCGCGCAAGTTTCTGTTGTTGAATATTTAGATAGAATAATCCCAGGAATGGACGGTGCATTGTCTAAAGAATTGACTAAAGTTTTGAAGAAACAAGGCATGAAATTTTATGTTTCGCATAAAGTAAAATCAGTTGAACGAAAAGGAAATGCGGTACAAGTGCAAGCTGAAAATGTTAAAGGAGAAACAGTTACTTTCGATGGCGATTACGCATTAGTTTCTGTTGGTCGTCGCCCATTTACAGACGGATTGTCTGCCGAAAAGGCTGGTGTTAAATTAACCGATCGAGGAATGATTGAAGTAAACGACCATTTGCAAACCAACACACCAAATATATATGCCATTGGTGACGTCGTTCGTGGCGCTATGTTGGCGCACAAAGCAGAAGAAGAAGGTGTTATGGTTGCCGAAATTTTAGCAGGACAAAAACCACATATTAATTATAATCTAATTCCTGGAGTTGTTTACACTTGGCCAGAAGTTGCTGCAGTGGGACAAACTGAAGAACAATTGGTTGCTGCTGGAGTTGCTTTCAAATCTGGAAGTTTTCCCTTCAAAGCACTAGGTCGCGCTAGAGCAAGTGGCGATTTGGACGGATTTGTAAAAATTCTTGCAGATGCCAAAACCGATGAAGTGTTAGGAATTCACATGATTGGTGCACGAACAGCCGATTTAATTGCAGCGGCAGTATATGCCATGGAATATAAAGCATCTGCAGAAGATATTTCGAGAATGAGCCATGCGCATCCAACTTTTGCAGAAGCATTAAAAGAAGCCGCTTTGGCTACAACAGAAAATAGAGCAATTCATGTTTAAAAATTTATTATGAAAAAATTATTTCTTTTATCGATTATGAGTTTTGGTTTGTCTTTTGGACAAAACTGTGTTAATGGTTTTGCAGGTATTTATCCTTGTAGTAATATAGACCTGAAAAAGTTTATGCCCTTTACTCAAATAGGTGGTACAAGCGCAACAAGTGGAAGTGGATGTTGGGGCTGGACAGATCCTCTTAACGGAAAAGAATATGCCATAATGGGATGTTCTACACATACGGCATTTGTAGACATTACAAATCCGAGTGTTCCAGTGTATAAAGGTAAAGTTTTGGCGCATAACAACACAACCAGTATTTGGAGAGAAATTAGTGTTATTAATAATCACGCATTAATTGTTAGCGAAACATCTGGTCATGGGATGCAAATTTTCGATTTAACAAGGTTAAGAAATGTAACTACACCGCAAACATTTACAGCAGATGCTCGATACACAGGTTTCGGGAATTGCCATACGGTATCAAGTAATCCAGCAACAGGATATACTTATTGTGATGGAACAAATCTAGTAAGTGGTGGACCTCAAATTCTAGATATGCAGAATCCAGTTGCTCCAGTTTTGGTTGGTACCTATGATGACGAAGGCTATACTCATGATGCACAAATAGTTCTATATGATGGCCCAGATACAGATTACCAAGGGAAAGAAATTTTTATGGGTGCAAATGCTGGTAAAGTAGCAATTATTGATGTAACTAACAAAGCAAATCCCATTACAATTTCAAACTTTTTCTATCCAAATAACGCTTATGCGCACCAAGGTTGGTTTACTGCGGATAAAAAATATTGGATTTTATGTGACGAAATAGATGAAACAACCTTTGGTTTTAATGGAAGATCAATTATAATTGATGTTACCGATCTAGATAATCCTGTTTTGAAAGGCGAATATTTTGGAACAACACCAGCAATAGATCATAATGGATATATAATTGGTAATGATTATTTTCTGGCAAGTTATACCGCTGGATTACGAATTTTGAATACGGCAAATATTACTACAACCAATACTATGAATGAAATTGCCTTTTTTGATACTTATCCGAGTTCTAATGCTGCAACATACAATGGTGTTTGGAATACTTATCCGTTCTTTCCAAGCGGAAGTATTATTATGAGCGATATTAATTCTGGTCTTTTTATTGTCAAAAAAAGTGCTTCGCTTGCTAATCAAAATTTTGAAAAAAGTACTTTCAATTTAAGTCCAAATCCAGCAGATAATTATGTAACGATAGAATCTTTTGTAAATAAAATTAATACAGTAGAGTTTTTTGATATTATTGGTAAAAAAGTAAAAACAATACCAAATTTAAACACTAATAGAATTAATATTGAGGTACAAGACTTAAATTCGGGTATTTATTTCGTTAAAGTAAATAATTCAACTTCTTTAAAATTAATAGTGAGATGAAAAAAATAGTTTTACAAATTCTGGTTATTTTCTTCTTTTTTTCTTGTTCTGAAAAAGAGACATCGGTTAATGTTACTAAAACGAATTTCAATGCTGAATTGGTTTTGAGTAAAACCTTCGGTGGTTCATTAGAAGAGAAAATAAATGGAGTTGTAAAAACTTCAGATGGCGGAATGATTGTAATTGGAAATACCAACAGCCTCAATGGAGATATCGATAAAATGCACGATCAAATTGATATTTGGATTATCAAAATAGATGTAAACGGAAATAAAGTTTGGAGTAAAACAATTGGTGGATCCAAAAACGATTATGGAACAAGTATCATTGCAACTAATGACGGAAATTATGTAATTGCTGGCTATAGTGCAAGTAATGATGCTGATATTCCTGGAAATGTGGGACAACATGATTTTTTTATTAGTAAAATAAACGGGCTGGGAGATAAAATTTGGAGTAAAAATTACGGATTTTCTGGTCATGATCATGCACACAAAATAATTCAAACTAAAGACGGAGGTTTTTTTGTTGCAGGATTTTCAGAGTATGAAGGAATTGATGGTAGCGGTGGTGGTCAGGATAATGGTGTTGGACATGGTATTGGACATCGTGGCGCATTACATGGAACTGGAGAATTTATTGGAGTAAAACTTGACAGTGCAGGCGAGTTTCAATGGTTTCGATATTATGGCGGAACTCAAAATGATGTTGTGAGTGATGTTGTACAAGCCAATGATGGCGGATATGTAATGGTAGGCTACTCGGAAAGTACTAATTTCGACGTTACTCATAATAAAGGAAGTTATGATTATTGGGTTGTAAAAATCCAAGAAAACGGAATGTTAGATTGGAAACACAATTATGGCGGTACCGGTATAGATCAGGCTTATGGAGTTACCAAAACGGATAATAATTCGTATATAATTGTAGGAAAATCCAACAGTAATGACAAAGATGTCACTAATTCACTAGGAGGATTTGATGCTTGGGTAATTCATATCGACGACCATGGACATATGATTTGGCAAAAGTCTTTTGGAAGTACTGAGTATGACTCAGCAACAACTATAAAAAAATTGTCTAATGGAAATTTTGGGGTAATTGGAAATACTCGAGGTTCTACAAATGAAATTTCGAATAAAGGACAAAATGATTACTGGATATTTGAAATAGATAATAAAGCCAATACTGGATTGTTATGGCAAAAAACAATTGGAGGTTCATCTATCGATTTAGCTACAGATTTTGTTGAAACTTCAAATAATGAAATTTTTATTGTAGGCGAATCGCAAAGTAATAACCTTGATGTTACAGACAATAAAGGTAGTAATGACTTGTGGATTGCTAAATTAAAATAAATATAGATTCTAAAATTGTGCCGTTTTGTCAAAAGGTAGTATCCCATAAAGTGTGTAAGTAAAAAAAGTATTAGGGTTTGTGCAAACCCTAATACTTTTTTTACTTAATTTTAATTTTTACACATTTTAT
>JAYVHB010000047.1:0-2133 GCA_043771555.1 Flavobacterium sp.
CACAAAAGTACAAAACAATGTGTAAAGTCAAGACCAAAACCCCAATTTTTGCAAACCGCTGTTGTACGTAGTGTTTATCTATTTATATTAATTAGAACTTCAAGCCGTTTTTTGCATTTCGTATTTTTTGCGAACTTTATTAAAGTACTTTTTTTGTTTCTTTTATGTAATACTCCTGTTATGATCTTATTAAAATTATAATATTTACTATTTTTTACTATTTTTTGTTGTCGATTTTACACACGTTCTCCATGATTATTTATGCTACAATTTTAAAATTTTGCTCATTTTGCTTATTTCGTTTTAATAATTCTGTTTTTTTGTAAACTACCCAATTTTGATTTTCTCTGTTGACTTTTGTTTGTATGTAAATCATTTGCGAATTACAGACTTTACAATTTATTGTATCGTTTAAAACTTCTATTTTGGTTGCTATTTGAGTCTCGATATTTTGATTAGCAAATAGATATTTTTTGTTTATTTTACTTCTAGAGTTATATGCTCCATAGTAGCGCACAAGCCTAAAATAGGGTAGTGGTACATGTTGTAATAACAATGGGAAGAAGTCATTGTAATGCAGTTTTAGAATTTTTTCGACAGGTTTACCAAAAGCATTTTTTTCTCTATAATCTTTGTGTTTAAAAGAAATATATTCTTGGTCTATATCTGTTATTTTGTATTCACTTATACATGCTCTTTTAGAATATCGACCAATGTAAGTGATTACTTGTGTTGGTATTTTCATTGGAGGCTCAAGATGCAATATCCATTTATGATTACTTAATTTGTCTAAAAACTTTTCAAATTCAGCTTGGTTTTCAAAACGATGGTTTAATTCTTTATTGTTGTATAATTTGCGAATTTTTTTTAAGTATTTATTTTTAAAAATCTCTTTAAGATTATTGTAATTAATATATGGGTTTTCTAATGTTTTTAAACTAGCATCATTTACAGCAATTCCGCCCCAGGAAACAATCATGTGTACATGCAGGTGTAGATTCTTCTTTTCTCCAAAAGTATGAAGTACTGCAATAACACCCGCTTTTATGCCAAGATTCTTTAATAAAAATTCGGTCATTAAATGTCCCGAAATTTCAAGTAAAGCGTTGGTCAAGTTTTGTTGGTTGTACATTACCAATGCGTTTAACGAATGTGGCAAAGTCATAACAACGTGCCTGTGCGGGACATTCATGAGTTGATTTTGCATTTTTTCGCCCCACTTTAAGGTATCTTTCCAAGAGCAAGTAGGACAGAATCTATTTTTACAATTATGCCGAATCTCAAAAGTATCTCCGCAATCTTTGCAGGCATAAAGATCAACACCTAAAGCATCTGTTCTGCATAATCGAATAGCGTTTACTGCCTTGTATTGTTCTGGTTTTATGAAATGATTTGGTTTTAGTACATACGCATCCCAGTGCGTATTAAAATATTTGGCAAGCGTAAATTTCTTCTCAATTGGAAGTTTTTTTTCAACTATTTTGCTTGCACATTGACACATCTATTTAAAATCTTCTTGGACTTCTTGAGCTATTTGATACCCTTGGTCTGCTTGGTCACTTAATAGTACCCGAATTCCGTTTTTCTGTCCATAAATATAATCATTTTCTGTCACTACAATGCAATCAAACTTTTGATACAATTTATCGACTTCTTCATCAAAATCTTCGTAGTCAGCAAAACCATCATTATCGGTAAAAAGTTGAAACTGATCATAACCGTTAAACTCTGAAAACTGCGTTTTAGTAAGTTTAATTTCTCTCATAATGCATTGAAATTAAAGTAATTAAAATTTTAAGGTAAAATATTCACGTCTGTTGTGGTAACATTACGTACAACGTCTCGTGGCTTGCAGAAGTTAGGGATTTGGTTAGCCTAAACTTCGGGTTAATCACTGACCAGAAAAGTACAAAACAATGTGTAAAATTCGCCCAAAAACCCAATTTTTGCAAACCGCTGTTGTAAGACGTTAAGTTATTAAATTTTCTTTAATTTATAATTTCTTTCATTGTTGTCCGATAAAAAAGAAGCCAAAAAGATGGCTTCTTTAAAGTAATCGTAAATTTGTGTTGCAAAATACAATAAACGATGAGCAAAAGTAATTATTTTTCGAGTAAATCTGTTTTCGGACAG
>JAYVHB010000048.1:0-3414 GCA_043771555.1 Flavobacterium sp.
TGCCGATGATGCCAAAGAACACGCAGAGCATATTGGTGCAAATGCAGATAAAATTGACCACCAAAGAGAGCATTTTGTAATGTTAAGCAAAGACATTAATGATTTGATTAAAACATTTGGAACAAAACAAAAACTATATCAAGATTTTTGCCCAATGGCAAATGAAGGTAAAGGTGCTATTTGGATAAGCGAAGTTAAAGACATCAAAAATCCATATCAAGGCTCTAAAATGCTTACTTGTGGTTCTATGAAAAAAGCATTGTAAAATGAAAAAAAGCATCAAAAAAATACTTTATATAGGGTTAATTATTTTTTTGCTAATGCAATTGTATCAACCTGCTCGTAACCAAAGTTATGAGCAGGTATATACTGCGGATTTCACCTCAATTTATAAAGTACCCAAAAATGTAGAAACCCATTTGCGAACTTCTTGTTATGACTGTCATAGCAACAATACTCATTATCCTTTGTATTCCTACATTCAACCAGCACGGTTTTTTATGGAAAGCCATATTAAAGAAGGAAAAGAAAATTTGAATTTTAATGAATGGGGAACTTATAGTAAACGTAAGCAAAACAATAAATTAGACAGAATTTCAAAACAAATAAAATCTAATGAAATGCCATTGCGTTCCTATACTTTAATCCATAAAGATGCTGTTTTAAATACCACTCAAAAAGAAATAATAATCAGTTGGATAAATACACTCAATAATGATGAATAACCTTACTCAAATAATCCAGCAATATAAAACCGATACCGAAAGTGTCTATACAACTTGGTTTGTAGATAATGACCAAAGATTAAAAGCATTTCGAACCATTCGTCGTGGTGTTTTACAGGTAATTGATGATATAAAAAACAAAACATTTCCAAACGATTTCAAAGGCAGTAGTTTAGAATTTGTATTGAGTTGTATAGCAGAACAAAAACAAATTTTTGTTGGCGTTGCACATCCTTTTTATTGGAAACCAAAATTGCGAATTCCAGATATTTACGAAAACCAAAACAATAAAACAGCATTTGGTCAGTTTCTCGAAAACTGTATCAATGCAAAAACAGAAGAACAAGTAATAAAAGAAATAGTAAAACTAGACGAACTCAAAATAAAAGGTTTAGGTCCAGCGGTGGCAAGTATTTTATATTTTTTGCATCCCACTTGGTTTCCACCATTTAATACAGCAATTCTTAACGGATTTAATTTTCTATTCAAAGACAAAAAGAAGTTAGGAAGTTGGACAGAATATTTAAAAATAAGAGAAACTTTAATCGAAACCAACAGCAAACACAAAGCGGAATTGTCAAATGATTTTGGTGCAATTGCAGGATTATGTTTTGAAATTGGAACACAAAAAATGCTCATTGGTAACGATATATATTTAAGCGAAGAAGAACGCAATAAGTTTGAAAAAAACATTTTAAAACGTCAAAAAGAAATTCAAGAAGAAAAATTAGCAGAAAATCTTCATAACGAAATGCAATACCATTTGTTGAAAATTGGAGTTTCATTAGGTTTTGATGTAACTCCGGCAAGCAATGACAAAAGCAAATCCTACGGAGGAGAAAATTTTTCTTTTATTTCAATCAATAAATTCCCAGAACTTCCAACCGATAAAGACACACAAAACACCATAAAATTAATAGATGTACTTTGGTTTCAAAAAGGAACTAACAAAATCATAGGAGCATTTGAAGTCGAAAAAAGCACGAGTATCTATTCGGGAATATTACGATTATCCGATTTATATTTTAGTATTTCAAACGGCGATGAGGTTTTTTATATCATCATTCCTGACAGTCGAGAGAAAGATGTTATCCAGCAACTCAACCGACCAGTTATAAAAAACTCAAAAATGAATATAAAATACCTACTATTTTCAGAATTAAGAGCCAATTGCGACGCTATTTGTAAATTTGGTACAGACCATTCTATTATGGAAAAAATCGCAAAATCAATTTAAATCAATAAATTTCATTAAAAACTTATAAATAAACATTAAACCCAATACAATGAAAAAAATACTTTTATTCAGCCTTATCGCACTACATTCAATAACATTTTTTGCACAAGAAAAAGTTCAGATCAAATTGGCATCTGCCAGTCCAGCAGCATCTTTTGAACAAGAATTAGGCACTGCAACTATCAAAGTAAACTACAACAAACCTTTGGCAAGAGGCAGAAAAATTTTTGGCGACCTTGTTCCTTTCGATAAAATTTGGCGCACGGGTGCCAGCAACGCAACTCAAATTATAACAAATGAAGAAATCATTTTTGGTAGCACTAATTTAAAACCAGGTAGTTATTCTTTGTTTACAATTCCTTCGCAAAATGAATGGACAATTATTGTAAATACTGATACAACACTTCATGGCGATTCGGGTTATGATGAAAAAAAAGATGTTTTACGCTTTAAAATTCCAGTAGAAAAAAGCAGTAATTTTTATGAATCATTTACCATCGAAATTAATGATATCAATAGTAAAGGAGAAGCATTTTTAAAAATTATATGGGAAAATACCATGGTAAAAATACCTGTAAAAAGTTTGCATGACGATATCGTTTTGGCATTAATAGACAAAAATATTATTAAACAAAAAACACAAGATGCAACTTTGCTTTTTCAAGCGGCAAATTATTATAACAGTACCAAAAGAGATGCTAAACAAGCCATACAATGGTTGATGGAAGCCGAAAAAATTGAACCTGATAATTTCAATTTTCCAAATTTGAGACAAAAAATTGCAGCAGAATTAAAAGATTATCCAACCGCCATAGAAGCTGCAAAAAAAGCAGTAAAAAATGCCGAAATAAAAAAAATGAAAACCCCTGAAACGCTAATCAAAAAAATCGCAGATTGGGAAATGCTTATTAAAAAATAAACAGATGAAAATCAAAATATCAATTCTAGTATTATTTGTTGCATTGAGTGCAACTGCCCAAAAAATTGTGCGTTACGATTTGTATGTGCGTGACACCATTGTAAACTTTACAGGCAAACCAAAACGCGCCATTGCAGTAAACGGTCAAATCCCGATGCCCACACTAACATTTACCGAAGGTGATATTGCCGAAATTTATGTACACAACGAGTTAAACGAAGACACTTCTTTGCATTGGCACGGTTTGCTATTGCCAAACAAATACGATGGCGTTCCCAATTTAACACAAATGCCAATCAAACCAAAGACAACACATTTATATACTTTCCCCATTATACAAAACGGAACGCATTGGTACCACAGCCACACAGGTTTGCAAGAACAAATTGGGATGTACGGAAACTTTGTAATGTTGAAAAAACCAAATGATAAATCGTTCAGAAAAGGAATTGACGATTTGCCAACCGTTCCAATAATTTTGAGCGAATGGACCGATATAAAACCAGATAACGTACATCGAATGTTGCACAACG
>JAYVHB010000049.1:0-9005 GCA_043771555.1 Flavobacterium sp.
GGTTTGGAAAATTTCGCCAATGGCATAAAATAACATTACAGCAACGCCTTCTGGAAATTCGCCAATGGCAAATGCTCCGATAGTTGCAATAGACATTAATAGAAATTCTGAAAATATTTCGCCTTTGCGAATGCTTTCAAATGCTTCTTTGACTACTGGAAAACCTACTGGAATATAGGCGAAAATATACCATGCTAAACGAACATAACCTGTAAACCACGATTGAGGAAAATAGTTATCTAAACCAATGGCAACCATCAATAATACAAAACTAATAATGGCTGGTAGGAACATTTGAAACGTAGATTTTTCCGCGTTGGAATGGTCGTGGTCGTGTCCGTCATCATCAGAATGATGCTCGGTTTTTTTATTTATTTTTTCTTCGAGTGTGCAACAGGTTTGTTTACCGTTGGCATCGTATTTATGTTGGTGTTTCATTATTTTGAGTTTTGTTGAATTATATTTAATAGTTCTTCATTTATTGGCATTGATTTTAGAGGTGGTACATTTGCTCCACCTGTATTTCCTACTGGAATTTTGCCAACAAAAGATTTTACTCCTCCTACCAATAATCTTGGGATTTGTCCTATAATTTCTTTGGTGTTTTTTATTTTGAAACCAAATTGTAGCATTTTCCAATGTACATAGGTATGCTGAAATGGATAAGGTTGTCCCAAAACGTGGGCATTTTCTAAATGCAACCAAGATTTTGATAAGTTATAATTGGTTAAACATATTTCTGCTTCTTGCAATTCCTTTAGATAAAAGGGTTTTAGCGATTGTGGTATTTTGGTATTGAATTTCATAACCATATTAATTTAGTTATTGATTATTTTTTCTTCTTTTAATTCCTTTCTCGAATAACAAATATAATATTGGTAAAACAATTAAGGTTAGTAATGTTGCTGAAACTAATCCTCCAATAACTACGGTTGCCAATGGTTTTTGCACTTCGGCACCGCCACTGGTTGATAATGCCATTGGTAAAAATCCTAATGATGCTACTGCGGCTGTCATTAAAACTGGTCGTAATCGTGTTTTTGTGCCAATTAAAACGCGTTGTAATGCATCAGTTATTCCTTCGGATTTGAGTTGATTGAAATAGGATATTAGTACAATTCCGTTTAAAACTGCAATTCCAAATAAGGCAATAAACCCAATTCCTGCTGAAATACTAAATGGCATTCCTCGCAACCAAAGTGCGAAAACACCTCCAATTGCTGAAAGTGGAATGGCTGTAAAGATGAGTAAGGATTGTTTCATACTATTGAAAGTGAAAAACAACAATACCAAAATTAAACCTAATGCAATAGGCAAAGCCACGGAAAGGCGTTTATTTGCTTCGACCAAGTTTTCAAATTGTCCTCCATAGGTTACGAAATAACCTGCTGGAAGTTTGAAATTGGTTTCAAGTTTGGCTTGAATTTCTTCGACTACACTTTTTATATCACGACCACGAACATTTAGACCAACGGTAATTCTGCGTTTTCCGTTTTCACGAGAAACTTGAACTGGACCTTGTTCGTAAGCAATTGATGCTACTTGTGAAAGTGGAACTTGTTGCCCATTTGGTAACGGAATAAAAAGATTAGAAACATCAGTAATATCAGTACGATTGTCTTTGTTCATTCGTACAACAACATCAAATCGTTTGCTTTCTTCATAAATTTTACCTGCGCTTTCGCCTGCAAAAGAGGAACGAATTATTTTGTTGATGTCGGAAATATTTAATCCATATAAAGCAATTTTGTCGTAATTGTATTTAACTGTTATTTGAGGTAAACCTGTTACTTTTTCGGACTTTAAATCGCCAACGCCTTCGATATTTTTTACCCTTGTCATTAATTCATTGGCCTTTTTGTCTAAAACTTCTAAATCATCGCCAAATATTTTGACAGCAATATCACTTTTGCTTCCCGTCATTAATTCATTAAAACGCATTTGAATGGGTTGCGAAACTTCCATAGTAACATAGGGTAACTCCTTGTTTATTTCTTTTTTCATTGCTTCTCCAATTTCTTCCCAATTGTCATAATCACCCCATTCACTTTTATCTTTTAATACAATTATCATATCTCCATTTTCAATAGGCATTGGGTCGGTTGGAATTTCTCCGCTTCCGATTTTAGTAACAATAGTTTTGATTTGAGGAAATTTAGCTTTAAGAATTTTTTCGCATTTAGTCGTAGTTTCTATCATTACAGATAAAGAGCTACCCGTCATAATTCTAGTTTCAAATGCCAAATCGCCTTCTTCGATGGTAGGAATAAATTCGCCACCCATATTTTGAAAAACAATAACTGCAAAAACAAAAAGTGCTAACGAAATACCTAAAACTGCTTTTTTGAAACGTAATGCTCTGTCTAAAAATGGTGTGTATATTTTTTCAAACCACGCCATCATTTTATCACTAAAGTTGGGTTTGTGTTCGGTGTTTTTTGATAAAAATAGTGCACTCATCATTGGTACATAAGTTAACGAAAGTATGAACGCACCAATAACCGCATAGCCAACAGTCATTGCCATTGGTTTGAACATTTTGCCTTCTGTGCCAACTAATGCGAGGATTGGTAAATACACAATTAAGATTATGATTTCGCCGAACGCTGCACTATTACGAATTTTTGAAGCCGATTTATATACTTCGCTATCCATTTCAAGTTGGGTTAAGTCTTTTTGTCGTTTGAGTTTTTGGAGATGGTGCATTGTGGCTTCGACAATAATTACTGCGCCATCGACTATAATACCAAAATCGATTGCTCCTAAACTCATTAGGTTTCCGCTTACGCCAAAATGGTTCATTAAGATTACTGCAAAAAGCATTGATAACGGAATTACAGATGCTACTATCAAGCCAGCCCTAAGATTTCCGAGAAAAAGTATCAATACAAAAATTACTATTAATGCGCCTTCCAAAAGGTTTTTAGTAACTGTTCCTATAGCGTTATCTACAAGTTTTCCTCTGTCAATAAATGCTTCTGCAACAACACCTTCTGGCAAAGTTTTATTGATTTGTATCATTTTTTCTTTTACCCTTTCAACCACTGCACTAGAGTTTTCGCCTTTTAGCATTAAAGCTAATCCGCAAACAATTTCGCCTTTACCGTCTTTGGTTGATGCACCATAACGCAAAGAAATTCCTTCGTTAACCGTTGCTACATCACGCACCAAAACTGGCGAACCGTTTCTGTTTTTGACTACTACATTTTCTAAATCTTTGATGCCTGTTGCCATTCCAACACCTCGAATAAAATAGGCGTATTGGTCTTTTTCAATGTAAGCACCACCTGTATTTTGATTGTTTTTTTCGAGTGCATCAAAAATTTCGGTTATTGTAACACCTAAACTATTTAGTATATTTGGATTGACCGCTATTTCGTATTGTTTTAGTTTCCCGCCCCAAGTGCCAACTTCGGCAATGCCTTCAATTCCTTGTAATTGTGGAATGATAATCCAATCTTGAATGGTTCGTAATTTGACTGCATCGTATTTGTCTTCATATCCTTTTCTAGCGTAAACATCGTATTGGTAAATTTCGCCTAATCCTGTTGAAATTGGTGCTAACTCTGGTGAACCTGCATAAGCAGGAATGTTTTCTTTGGCTTGCGCAAGACGTTGAAAAATTTGCTCTCTTGCCCAATAAATATCTACATCGTCTTTGAAAACTACAGTTACTACTGATAATCCGAAACGTGAAATACTGCGTAACTCGATTACTTTTGGGATTGTTTTTACTGCTTGTTCAAGTGGATAAGTTATTAATTGTTCTACTTCTTGACTGGCTAGTGTAGGTGCTGTGGTTATAATTTGTACTTGATTGTTGGTTACGTCAGGTAACGCATCGAGAGGTAATTGTTTAATAGAATAACTACCAAAAGCAATAAGAACCAAAGTAAATAAAAGAATTATAAACTTGTTCTTTATACTGAATTGTATGATTTTGTCTAACATTTTTTTACTTAAATTGATTAATGTTCGTGTTCTCCGCCACCTTTCATAGCCGATAATAAATAGAAAGCTCCTTTGACTACAATTTTTGCATCGGCAGGAATTTCTTTTACAAATTTCACTTCGGTATATCCTAAATCTGTTGTACCTATAATCACTTCGACTGCTTCAAAATGCACCTCTTTGTGTTGTTCTTCTTTAACTTTTGCTTTTTTAGGTTCTTCGTGTTGTTCTTCTTGAATGAAAACAAAATACTTTTCGCCATCTTTAACAACGGCATCTTTTGGCAAAGCAGCAACGGTAGAATTATTGATGTTGATATTAGCAGAAACATACATTCCGGAAATTAAACCTTTGGCATCGTTAGCATTGATTTTGGCGTGAACTGCAACGGTTTTACTTTCGTTGGAAAACGATTTGTTGATACCAAAAATGGTTGCTTTTATCGTTTTGTTTCCTTGGTTTGTCAATATAAAATCGATGGTTTGACCAACTGAAATATTGCCTAAATCTTTTTCGTAAACATTCAAATCAAGGTGCATTTGGCTGTTGTCAACTACTTCAAAAAGTGTTGTTCCCGTGTTGGCAAATGCTCCTTTTGAAACGCTAATTTTTCCAACATAACCCGAAATAGGTGCTACAATAGGAATTAATGAACTGCTAGAATTTAAGTTTACATTTAATGCTTGCAGTTTGGTTTTGGATGCTTGCCCTCTTGCTCTTTCGACCGCTAATTTTGATTTTACTTCTTGAAAAACTTTACGAGGATTTACGTTTTCGTCGCTTAATGTTTTTTGTCGGTTGTATTCTAATTGCAAATATTCGATGTTGGCTGTTGCCGATTTGTAATCTTCTAACATTCCGACTACTTCAAGATTTTGGATAGTTGCCAAGGTTTTTCCTTTGGTTACAAAAGTACCTTCGAGGACATAAATGTCTTTTACTACTCCAGAAATGAGTGTTGAAATATTTGCCATATTTTGTGGCGGAACAGTTGTAAAGCCGTTCGCTTTTATAATGGTATTTAGATTTCTGTTTTCTAAACTACCTGTTACTATTCCAACGGTTTTGAATTGTGCTTCGGTTAAAGCTACTTCGGTTTTGTTTTCTTCTTCTGTGTGTTCTTCTGTTTCTACTTTTTTATCGTTGCAGGAAGCAAGAACAAAGAGAAAAGAAAAAACTGAAATTATTGATTTTATATTTTTCATAAATGTTGATTTTATTTTATTAAGGTCATTTATGGTATCGCTTTTTTTAAAAGGTATTAGCAAAAGCAAATTTTTTGGTTGTTGCGAGTACATCATTTTAATTATTAGGGATTGTTGGAAATTGTAATTGAATTGCACTTTGATTATAAGCGTTCAAGGTTTCTGCATATTGTTTTTTAATATCGATGGCTTGATTTAGAAAACTGATATAGGTAAAATAACTCATATCGCCATTTTCATAACTCTTTTGCGCTGTGTTTATAATTTGTTCGGCATATTGTAAACCTTCGTTTTGATAATAATCTAATCCTTTCTTTTGCTTGTCGAGTTCGTCTTGCAATTGCTGATTTTGAAGTTTTAAAGTCAATTTGCTTTTTTGTAATTCGAGTTCTGATTGCGAAATACTAATTGCTGACGCTTTTGCTTTAGTAGAATTTACGTTTCCAAAAAGCGGAATTTGAAGTCCTGCTGTAAAACCTTGAAACAAAGTTTTAGTATCGATGCTTTGTGCAAAATAACCCAAACCGAGTTTAGGCATTTTTTGTGCTTTGAAAGTATTGGCTTCTTTTTGATAAACCGAAATTTGTTGTTGGTAATATTCCGTTATAATACTTTCAACTTTGGAAGTGTTTTTAGTTGTGTTTTCATATTTGAAAACAACTTTGTCATTCGGAACAATATTATCTTGAGTGTTTAGGAAATATTGAAATTGCTTTTGATAAATTGCTAAATCATAATCGATTTGCACTTTTTGAGTTTCAATTTCTTTAACTTTTGCTTTGGCACTTATTACTTCGATATTTCCGCTTTCGCCTGTTTTGAAACGTAGTTCTGCGTTTTTCAGAAACTTGGTGTAAATATCGTTCAATTCTGTATTGAGTTTTTGAATTGATATTCCGAATAAATATTGATAGTAGGACAAAGTAACTGCTTTCTCAATTTCGTATTCAGAAATTGCTTTTCGCTTTTCGGCAAGTTTGGCTAATTCTTCTTGTAACTGACGATTGGCTTTTGTGATCTTTCCGATTGGAAAATATTGTTGTACCGAAACGTTATGGTCATAACTTACGCTGTTAAATTGTCCGCCTTGGTATTGCACTTGTAAAGGGTCTATTTGAAAAGCTGTTTTTTTGAGAATAGTTTGCTTTTCAATTTCTTTATCGGCAATTTTAAGTCCGATATTATTGGCTTTAGCCAATGATATAGCTTCATCTAAAGTTATTGTTTGAGTTTTTTGGCTAAATGTTTTTGAAGAAAAACAAATAACAATCAAAACAAGAATGTATTTTTTCATTGTTTATAAATTAGTTTAATAAAATAAATAGGCGTTTTTGGTGCGAAGCACCAAAACGGTTATTTTGTGCGAAGCACTTTTTTATTAACCAATTTTGGGTGGTTGCCAAATCTTATCGGCAATTTTTTGGATGTAGATTGTTTCGTAGAAACTTATCTTTTCTTTTTGAAATACGAAGATATTACTTTCTTTAAAAGAAAGTAATTGCATTTCAAAATTTGCTAATTGCACGCCACAACAGGCGCAATTGCAAAATGGCGGACACAATTCTGAATTATGATTGTGCTTTTCGTGGTCGTTGTGTTGAGCAATTTCGGTTTTTGAATTGTCTTTACATTCTATTGTATCGCCACACGGTAAAACCGATAGCGTTAAAATTAGAATAGAAAAAAGTAACCAAAAATTTTTCATAGTTGCAAATATAACTATTTTGAAATGTGAATGTTCTTTTTTGCAGGATTTTTTGTGCGGTTTGTGTAGCTGTCTTATCCTAAAATATGTTGACTCTTTTTTAGGTTATTAATTAATTCAAAAATAGCTTTTTTTACTTACAAACATTGAAAAACAACTATTGCTTAACTTTTTTTAAGGAATTATTTTTTTTTAAAAGTGTTTATATCATCAATAAAAACTGTAATTCATACAAATGAATTAAGCCAATATCGTTGTCGAATATTTGTGCCAATTGAACTAAATTAATATTTATTTCATTTCCTTTTATCAACAACCTGTTTTTCAAATGCAATTAAATTGCATAATTCACGCAAACGAGAACGCACCCGATTACCATAAACATTCTCAATTTCACTTGCCGAAAGGTTTGTAGTGATGTGCGTTTGGATTTTTTTGGATATAAAAATATCATAACGAGATAATATAATTTCTGCCATTACGTTACATTCGTTTCCGTAATATTTCAGGTTGTTTTCTGTTCCTAGATCATCAAAGCATATTATTTTGGGTTGCGATTCATAGAGTTTGCCTTTGCTGTATTTGTGGATGACTTCATATCCGTCCTGGATAAATTCAAAACTTATATCTCTAGTCGATTTTACAAAAAATTTATGTTCAGTTGGTGTTAGATATTTCATTAAATTCAATAATGATGTTTTGCCACAGCCAACTGGTCCAGAAAGTAAAATTCCTTTGTTGAGGTCGATTTGATATTGAAAACAAGTTACTTCATCTTTCAAGAAATAGGCGATGAGTTTGTAAATTATGGTGTGATCAGTTTCAAGAATTTTGAAATGATTTCCGTATAAATCTATACCTTTTTTCTCTAACCAAACTACTACATCGCTGTAATTATAATGGCTCTGAATAGTCTTTATCTGTTCCTGTGTTGAGGTGTTTTGCTCTGTTGGGTTGTTCATTTGAAATGAATTTAGGTGCATTTAATATCCAATTTTCTGCTGCTGCTTGCCAATTGACCATCGGTGTTTTACCTCCAACTAACCAACCGTTACTGGAAAAATAATTGAAAAATTTGATAGCTTCTATTTCCGGAAAGTTATTCTCCAGAAAATAGGCTTTGACATTTTCGATTGTTGGCATAATCTCTTTTTGCCGACTTTTTTCAGTTTGATTTTCATTGGTGTCGGCGAATGCAAAAGGCATTTCTTCAAAATCAATATTTTTTAAAAAAGCATCATCAATTTGATTTTTTTTTGCTTGCTCGTCCAAGTTTACAATCTTTGAAATGTTTTTATTGTTTGTAATTTTTGTATTGTTTATATAAGATACTAGAGCTTGTTCAGTACGTGTTTCACTAGTAGTACAGAGCTTGTTCAGTACTTGTTCATTAACCAGTCCAAAAACAAGTTCAGAATTTGAACTTGTTTTTTTATCACTTTTGGGAATTGGTTTCAAATCGTCTGAGAAATTGAAAAGGTAAACGTGGCTTCCCTTGAATGGATTGTATGATGGCTCATAGTTGATGTACCCTAATGAATGTAAGTTTTTTAAACATTTATGATAGGTTGCTTTAGAACTTATTTTACTAATACGCATTACCTCATCATGTGAAATACTTATTTGGTTTTTAAACCGATTGCAATTCCAAAACTGAAACAATGCCACATACAAACTCACGTGTGTTGGATTGAGTGTTTTATCAATTGCAACTTTCTCAAAAAATCCCGTTAGATGTTTTATGTAATTCATCGGACTAACCATTTTGGATTGAATAAATTGGGTGTTGCTTCGACTTTATTAGATTCGAGTAATTTTTCTAAATCAGCATTTGAATAGTATAATATTCCGCCAATTTTAGTATAAGTTATTGTTCCGTTTACCCGAAGATTTTGTAAAGTGCCGGAAGAAATATTTAATAATTTTCTAACTTCGATAGATTTGAGCCATTGTTTTTGCTGTTGCGGTTTTGAATTGAACATTGTGTTTAAATCAGATAATAAAAGAGTACGGAATTCATTTAAATCTTCGCGAGTAATAACTTCGATTGCCATAATAATTGGGTTTTAGAATTAATTATGTTGCAAAATTGTATGTTTTGATTTAATAAAAATCACAACTCGAACCCCGTTGGGAACGATTTT
>JAYVHB010000050.1:0-59489 GCA_043771555.1 Flavobacterium sp.
TAGGCGTTGACGAAAACGAAGTTGTAACAGAAGCAAGCTTCACAAACGATTTAGGAGCAGATTCATTAGATACTGTTGAGCTAATTATGGAATTCGAAAAAGAATTTGATATCCAAATTCCAGACGACCAAGCAGAAAATATTGCTACCGTAGGTCAGGCTATTTCGTACATCGAAGAAGCAAAAAAATAATAAATCAAACTTCCCGTAAACTTGAAAATTTTTACGGGATTTTTTTTATTTGAAAAATTAAACTATTTTTGATTGCATTTCAATCAAGATACAAATAAATACCCATGTATCTTTTCTAAATTTATTTTTTGAAAGAAACATGGGTGTTTTATTATAATATTAAAACAAATTTTATGCAATTAAAGCGCGTAGTAGTAACTGGTTTAGGAGCACTTACTCCGATAGGAAATACCATACACGAGTATTGGGATGCACTAGTAAGTGGCAAAAGCGGTGCCGCACCAATATCTTATTACGATACCGAAAAGCACAAAACCAAATTTGCTTGCGAAGTAAAAAACTTCAATATTGAAGAATTTATTGATCGTAAGGAAGCACGTCGCATGGACAAATTTGCACAATATGCTATTGTTGCAGGCGAAGAAGCCATAAAAGATGCTGAAATTACCAATGATAATGTTGACAAACAACGTGTTGGTGTTATTTGGGGCGCAGGAATTGGCGGACTAGAAACCTTCCAAGAAGAAGTTTTGAGTTATGCTCAAGGCGACGGAACGCCACGTTTCAATCCGTTTTTTATACCAAAAATGATTGCCGATATTGCTCCAGCACATATCTCGATGCGAAATGGTTTCATGGGTCCAAATTATACAACAGTTTCGGCTTGCGCTTCGTCAGCTAATGCTATGATTGACGCTTTCAATTATATCCGTTTGGGAATGTGCGATGTTATTGTTACTGGTGGCTCGGAAGCGGCTGTAACCATTGCAGGAATGGGCGGATTCAACTCCATGCAAGCTTTATCAACCAGAAATGATAGTCCGGAAACTGCCTCACGACCTTTTGATGCCAATCGAGATGGCTTTGTACTTGGCGAAGGAGCTGGTGCCATTGTTCTCGAAGAATACGAACATGCCAAGGCTCGTGGTGCCAAAATATACTGTGAAGTTGGCGGTGGCGGAATGTCTTCAGACGCATATCATCTTACAGCGCCACATCCT
Source organism: Flavobacterium sp. (assembly GCA_043771555.1). Classification (GTDB taxonomy): domain Bacteria; phylum Bacteroidota; class Bacteroidia; order Flavobacteriales; family Flavobacteriaceae; genus Flavobacterium. Next base: position 1,193 of record JAYVHB010000050.1, read on the forward strand.
GAAGGAATTGGTGTGATAGCAGTAATGAATAATACATTGCGCGATGCTGGAATGAAGCCAGAAGATGTAGATCATATAAACACACACGGAACTTCTACACCACTTGGCGATGTAGCTGAACTTAAAGCTATTAGTGCCGTTTTTGGCGCACATGCCAAAAATATAAATATCAACTCGACCAAGTCCATGACGGGACATTTATTGGGAGCGGCTGGAGCTATTGAAGCAATTGCAGTTATTTTGGCAATGAAAAACAGTATCGTTCCGCCAACAATAAATCATGAAACGGTGGACGAAAATATTGATCCCAATTTGAATTTGACACTTAACAAACCTCAAAAAAGAGAAATCAATGTGGCGATGAGTAATACTTTTGGGTTTGGTGGACATAATGCTTGTGTATTATTCAAAAAATTAGTGGATTAATTGTTTATGAACTTATTCAAAAAAATATTTACCAAAAATTCCCGTCCTGAAGAAGGCGGGAATTTTTTTTCTGAAATAGAGCGCATTATAGGATTCAAACCAAAACAAATTCGGAATTTCGAGAAGGCTTTCACACACAGATCTGTAAATAAAGTAGATGACAAGGGCAATCCTATCAGCTACGAACGGCTGGAATTTTTGGGCGATTCGATGTTAAGTTCTGTCATTGCTGCGCATTTGTTTAAAGAAGTGCCTACTGGCGACGAAGGTTATCTCACCAAAATGCGCTCCAAAATTGTAAGTCGCGATCATCTTAACGAGCTTGGCAAAGACTTATACCTTATTAAGTATGTCGAAAGCAAAGTCAATCCAAACCATTTTGGCGAAAACATCCATGGCAATCTATTTGAAGCATTGGTTGGCGCCATCTATTTGGATCAAGGCTATTTGGTTTGCGAAAAATTTATTCACAAACGAGTAGTCGAGCCTTATGTTGATATCCCGAGATTGGAAGGAAAAGTTACAAGTTACAAAAGCCTGCTTATTGAATGGTGCCAAAAAGAAAAAAGACGTTTTCATTACGATATTTTCGAGGATAACGGCATTGGCGGCGAGCGTTTTTTTGGAGTAAAATTGAGTATTGACGATAAAGTTATTGCCAAAGCCAGAGCTACTTCCAAAAAGAAAGCGGAAGAAAAAGCGTCGCAACGGGCGTATTTTGCATTTCAGGATAAGATTGATGGGAAATGATACAAATACCCGTGATAGGCGCAGATTTGCAATCAGTGCCCGTTTACACATGTAAACTACAACCAAAAAAATTGTTGTTTTTTTGTTATATTTTTTTGCATTTTATTGGTGGTACGGATTGCAAATCCGCGCTATCGTCTGCAGGAAATTTTTAATATCTGCGCATACGGATTAAAACAATAATTTGAACATGAAAAAGAAATTATTATTTTTATTTATTGGAATATTTTTGACATATAGTTGTTTTATACAATTTCAAGTCGAGACTTATATTTTAGATCAGAAAGAAAAATACAATATATTAAAACATAATCATAGAATTAATTACTATCCGTATATTATATACTTAATAAAAGGAAATTTATTTAACCAAAAAAACAAGTGGGTAGAATCAAAGTTTATATTTTTACCATATAGGATTAATAAAATAATTAATTTTAGATCTAACTCTGATTTTGATTGCTACATTGTATATTCATATTTTACTGAAGCCGACATCGAAAAATATTATAGTGAATATTATATTAAGTAAACATATAATCTTTCAAACATATTATTATTAAAAAAAGATTGAAGCGCACAGCAGGAAATGCGCTCATCGAAAAAGCCCAAGCTCCCGAGACTTCGGGATTGCTCCTAATAAAACTTCCTATTTTGCATTTCAGGATAAAATAGACCCAAAATAATACAAATACCACAAAAACTATATCGTTTTCGTAGAAAAATATGGCAAGAATTCAATTTTTGAACTTTTTTTCTAAATAACTTATACTATATTTACAACTAAATTTGGAGTAAATGCTGGTTCATAAATTACAAATTGATGACGTTGACGAAGTTGATTATGAGCTTATTGCCATTCATACTACGTTGGAAGATTATCGTTTGGCGTATTTTATAAACCAGAAACTAAATGTACTTTTAAGTAAAAACAAAAAAGAAATTAGCCTTTCTATTAAAGAAGGTGAAGCACTTTTTTCTAGATTTAGTTATGAAGATGAAGAAAACGAAATTTATTGGGATTTAATCCAAAATAAAAGCGAAGTAGTTGTCCAAAAAAAATATGCCGATAAAAATTTGTTCGAAAACACGAGTCATGAAGTGAGTACAAACGTGTATTTGGCTCCCGAATTTAAAAAGGTAAATCATATTTTGAAAATTCAAAACTCAAAATTCAGTACCGAATATATAGTCAACACAATCAAAACAATAGACAGCGTAATTACGGTTTATCCACTCGACGCTGAAAAAATAAAATCAAAAAACAATTTAATTTTTTAAATACAATGCCAACAAACAAAAAGACCAAAATTGTAGCCACACTTGGGCCAGCTTGTAGTACCAAAGAAGTGCTGAAAGATATGATCGATGCTGGAGTTAACGTTTTTAGAGTCAATTTTTCGCATGCCGATTATGATGATGTAAAAGCCAAAATAGATTTAATTCGTGCTTTGAATGACGAATTTGGTTATACAACTGCCATTCTTGGCGATTTGCAAGGACCAAAACTTCGGGTTGGTGTGATGAAAGAAGATGTTGTGGTTAATCCGGGCGATATCATTACGTTTCAAACTGCCGAAGACGTTCCCGGAACTGCGGATCGTGTTTATATGAACTACAAAGAATTTCCGAAAGACGTAAATCCAGGCGAAAAAATACTGCTCGACGACGGAAAACTGATGTTTGAAGCCTTATCAACCAACGGAAGTACCGAAGTGGTTTGTAAAGTAATTCAAGGCGGTCCACTGAAATCTAAAAAAGGAGTTAACTTACCGAATACAAAAGTTTCACTTCCTGCTTTGACCAAAAAAGACATTAAAGACGCACTATTTGCCATTGAGCAAAAAGTAGATTGGATTGCGCTTTCGTTTGTTCGAACTGCCGAAGATTTGATGGAATTGCAAGAATTAATTTCGAAAAATTCCGATCATAAAATTCCAATTATTGCCAAGATAGAAAAACCTGAAGGTGTTGAAAACATTGATAAAATCGTTGCCTATTGTGACGGATTGATGGTCGCTCGTGGCGATCTTGGTGTCGAAATTCCAGCGCATGAAGTACCATTGATTCAGAAAAAACTAATCCATAGAGCGAAAACGGCAAGAATTCCAGTTATTGTGGCTACCCAAATGATGGAAACCATGATAACAAGCCTTACGCCTACTCGTGCCGAAGTAAATGACGTAGCCAACTCGGTTATGGATGGTGCTGATGCCGTAATGCTTTCTGGGGAAACATCGGTAGGAAGTTATCCTGTGCAAGTTATTCAGCAAATGACCCAAATTATTGAAGCTGTAGAAGATTCGCCGCTCATTCAGGTGCCACAAAACACGCCTCAAGTGCGTACCAATCGTTTTATAACCAAATCGATTTGTCATCATGCAGCGATGATGGCCAATTATATCAAAGCCAAAGCCATTTGCACCTTGACTAACAGCGGTTATACTGCTTTCCAGATTTCGGCTTGGCGACCATCGGCTCATATCTTAGTATTTACATCCAACAGACGCATCTTGACACAACTTAACTTGCTTTGGGGCGTAAAATCGTTCTATTATGACAAATTTGTGAGTACTGATGATACCGTTACTGATGTAAATGAGATTGCTCGTGTAAAAGGGTTTGTAGACAAAGGCGATTTCTTGATAAACCTAGCTGCAATGCCTGTTACTGAAAAAGGAATGGTTAACACTTTAAGAGTTTCAGAAATAGAATAATTTATATATTTTCAATTAAAAACCCCATTTATAAAAGCTATAAATGGGTTTTTTAGTGCTGCAAAATTTGAGTTGTTTTCAATAAAAACTTCTAAAACTAACTAATTATATTATTTCTAAAAGCCAATCCTAGTGCTTCGGCAACACTGCTAACGTGTAATTTTTGATAAATTCTTTTGGTATGACTATGAATGGTTTCGTAGGCAACAAACAAATTGGCTGCAATCATTTTGTAGCTTTTACCATCGGCCAGAAGTTGTAGAATTTCTTTTTCGCGTTTGCTTAAATTATAATCATTGTCTTTGAGTGGTTGTAACTGAAAATGCGAAATTACTTTGCGAGCAATTCCTGGTGTCATTGGGCTTCCTCCATTTATTGCTTCAAATATAAAAGCGATTAATTCTTGTGGTTTGGTGTCTTTGGTTAAATAACCATGAGCTCCAGCTTTTAAGGAGTCAAATATTTTTTGTTCGTCGTCATGAATGGTTTGCATAATAATGATACATTCTGGCAGGATTTGTCGCACTTCTTTTACAGCGTCAATACCGCTAATTCCGGGCATATCAATATCCATCAAGACAACATCTGGTTGGCTTATTTCTAATTTTGAAATTAGATTTCGGGCATCGCTAAAAACACCATTTATAGTAAACTCTTTAACGGTTTCTAACAACATTTTCATGCTGTTGCGAAGGTTATTATTATCGTCAAATATGGAAATATTGTATTGCATAAGTTATTTTTTACAAATCTCGGTAAGTTTTGGTTAACTAAAAATAACCAATTATGGTTAATTTTTAGTTTTTGCAATAGGAATATTAATCTCGATTAGGGTTCCGTTTTGGTTTTTCCATGTGATATTTCCGTTCATTTCTTCGGTTCTCGTTTTCATATTATTAATGCCATTGCCAAGCGGAATATTTTCAGGAATGCCAATACCATCGTCTTTTATAAGGATGCTCAATTGATTATTAACTATAGAAATAAGTAAACTTATTTTGGTTGCTTTAGAATACTTTAGCGCATTATTAATAGCTTCTTTAATAATTAAAAAAATATTTTTCTTTTCGAATAATGATAGATTTTCTAATTGATTATTTGATTTGTACTTCAAATAGAATTGAATTTCTAATTCGGCACACAAAGGTTCTGTGAATTGTCTAATTCGTTCGATTAGAAAATCAAAATTTTGTTTCTTAGGGTTAATAAACCAAATTGTATCTTTCATTTCCGCAATTACCTCTATAGAAATTTCGCTTATTTTGTCCAGAGCATTTGTTAAAGATGAATCATTATTATTAGTGCTTTTTTGTTTTATCACTTCGCTCATCATGTTTATACTACTTAGGCTCGCACCAATATTGTCATGCAAATCTTCGCTTATTTTTTGTTGCATATTCATCATTTTATTTTGAATTTTTACTACTTTTTTGACTTGATGAATTCGAAATTGTATAAACAAATAAATCAAACTAATAGTGAAAATAAACGATAGTAAATAAAACCACCAAGTTTGCCAAAAAGGAGGATTTATTTTTAATTTTAAAAGACTTTGATTGGTGCCCCAATTTCCTGTTTTATCAGTTGCCTTAATGATGAAATTATAATTTCCTGGCGGCAAATTATTATAACTGCAATAGGATTGATTGGTATAATTCCATTTTTTATCAATTCCTTGCAAGAAATAGGCATATTGCAATTGTTCAATAGGGTTCTGTTTATTTATTGAGTAAGTAAATTTTATAAAATTTTGATCATAATTAAGTTCCAGATTGTTGTTTTTTATATCATAAAAAGCTTCTTTATCAACTCTGAGACAACTGCTTAATAAAATTTTATTTGTTAATCGTTTCTCACTAAAATAATTTGGGTTTAGTTCATGAATTGAATTATTACTACTAAAATAGAAGGTATTATTTTTGGCAATTGTAAAATTATTTGTATAATCATTGTCGGTGTATTGAAAATTTAAAGGTGTTTGGCGAATTTCTAAATCTTTCGGATTTATATAGTTTACGCCATCTGGCGACGCAATCCAAATATTGTTGTTAGTATCTTTTTTTATGCAATTAATGTAGTTTGAAACCAACCCGTTAGATTGTGTGATTTTTTTATAAGTATCAGATTTAATATTATAAATAATTACTCCACCGCCATAAGTGCCTAACCAAACCTCGTTTTCATTATTTTGATAAATTGCATTGATATTGTTGTTATTAAGTTCATTTTTGGATTTTTCTGAAACAAAATAATTTGTAATTTTCCTTGATTCAAAATCAATATAAAAAAAACCATTGCCTTCATTCATGCCAACCCAAAGACCATTTTCTTGATTTTTAAAACAGGCTACTAAACGGTTATATCTAATTCCATTATTTGTTGTATAATGATTTAATAATTTTCCTTTAAAATCGTATTCTGCAAGCCCAAATCGCCAATAACCAACCCAAAGTTTATTTGTATTCGATTTTTCTAAAAATATAATTCTGCCTAATGCTTTTTGAGAACTGATAACTTTTAAAGTTCTAGTATTTAAAAAAAATATTTTAGAATTGGTGCCTATACATATTACCGAATCATTTAGAGCTAAAACAGCAGTAACATCTTCTGTTGATTGGTCTAATTGAATAAATTTACTTTTTTTGGTAATGGTATTAAAATTAATTAAACCCTGATTTGTAGCCAACCAAATTGTATTATTTTGGGCTAGAATATGAAAAATATGCAATGATTGATTAAGTCTTGAATTTATTTTAAAATCTACAATTGGATTGTCAGAATAATTTTCAATAAAAATACCTTCGGTACTAGTGTACATTAAATTTTTGCTTCCTAAAATTTTATTAGGTAAAAAATAACTTTTAGTACTATAATTGAAAATACTTGGAAGCACACAATTAGAATACGTTTTCTTTAAAAAATTGTATTTTATGGCATCATAGTTACCAAACAATACCACAATAGTACTGTCATTAATAACGTACGAGTCATTTATTTTATCTTTAACCGGTAATTTGTGATTTGTAATTTTGTTTGAACTTGCTTCAAAAACTTTTAATTCGCCAGAATTGGCTGTGATAATAACCCTGCCATTATTATTGGTTTTTATCTGATATTCAGCATTAAAAACTTCATCAAAAACTAGCCATTTTTTTGGATTGTTTTGCAAATTATAAAATTGCTTATTTTCAATATCAAAAAAGTTGAGATTTTTTGCCGTTCGTATCCAAATGCCATTTAGTTTTTTATCAAATCCAAAAAACGAAAATGTAACTGGATTATTTTTTACAGGAATAGTACTCTCAAAACTTAACTGACTATTATCTGTTGGACGAATACGCCTAACGCCATAGGCCGAAAACCAGATATCGCCATCATTATCTTTTGCAATGGTATAGATTCGATTTATAAGCTCATCAGTTATCTTTTTTGACTTTTTTGAATGAAAAAAAAACCTGGTAAATTTTCCTGTTTTTTTGTCAAATTTATTTAAGCCATGCATGGTGGCTACCCAAATATTACCTTGATTATCTTCTTCGATATCAGTAATGTGGTTGTGCGACAGTGAGTTAAGGTTGTTTTGATCATAATAAAATTTATTAAAATTGGTGCCATCAAACCTATTCAAACCATTAAAAGTGCCTATCCAATAAAAACCTTCTTTGTCTAGCAAAACATCAGTAACGTTATTGTGCGACATTCCGTTTTGTTTAGATAAATGATAGAAACGTTTGTCCTCAACTATTTTTTTTTGACCATTACTAATCATAGCTAATAAACAGAATGTTAAAATGTATAGTTTCTTTTTTCTCATTATTATTTTATAAAAAATAAAAGTATATAAAAAATTTATAGCAAATTCTAAATTCCTGAAAATTAACCATAATTGGTTATTGACATGTGACTTACAATTGATGAATTTTGAAAAATAATTAATATAAATCTCAAAAAATGAAAAAAACATTATTTTTAATACTCGTCAATTTTATGTTGTTCACAAGCCATGCGCAAACTTCTAGCTTTGCCAATTATGGTGTATTTGGAAGTAATTCCTATGATTATTGCAACGCAATCGTACCTAATAATGCTGGTAGTTTTTTTATGGCAGGTACTTTTTCCAACACTTTAGACTTTAATCCAAGTAGTGTTGTTGCCAATTTTACAGCCACTAATTATACTGGTTTTATTAGCAAATACAGCGTTAGTACAGGAGTTTTTCAAGGCATTCGCCTTTTTGCAAACACCACCGCAGATAGTTTTAATTTCATAGAAGATATGGTAATTGACACGCAAGGCAATTGGTTAATAACAGGAAAATTTAAAGGTACCGTAGATTTTGATGCTAGTGCAACTGTTAATTCATTAACCAATGTTGGAGGAATTGGAGAATTCAGTTATGATGCGTTTATTTGTAAATACAGTAGTACAGGCAATTTTATTTGGGTAAAACCTATTGCAGGCAACGGCAATCAATTGGCCTCGGATATTGCGGTTGATAGTGCCAATAATATATTGTGTTTTGGTCAATATGATAACACAAGTACCGATTTTGATGCTGGCGTAGCGGTATTCAATTTGCCAAATACTGGTCTTTTTGTAACTAAATATGATACAAATGGCAATTTTATTTGGGCTAAGACATTTTCTAACTTTTCTGGTTTGGGCTATGATTTGGCTATAGATGCTAACGACAACCTCTATTTTACAGGAGGATATCACTTTCAAGCCGATTTTGATCCAGGAACAGCCGTGTTTACTTTACCAACTGCTGGATCTGTACCAGATAGTTTTTTTTTCAGGGATGTTTTTATTTTAAAATTAAATAATAACGGCGAATTTCTCTGGGTGAAAAGATTTGGCGGTACAGGTCCAGATTTCGGCAATAGTTTAGCATTTGACAATCAAAACAATGTGTATTGCGGTGGCGAATTTTGGAATACCTGCGATTTTGACACAAGTATTGCAGAATTAAATATTACATCAGCAGGACGAGCAGATGGTTTTATTTCAAAATTTGATACCAACGGAAATTTTTTAAATGTAAAAACTATAAGTGGTTTAAAAGATGATTATGTAAAAAATATTGTCATAGATGCAGGACAAAACCTCATCGCGACAGGTAGTTTTTTAGAATCATGTAATTTTGGTTCAACGGCAAACCCATCTATCCAAACTAATGTATATTTAAGTGATCCTGCACTATTTTTAGTGGCTTACGATACACAAAATAATGTATCCAATTTTAAAAGAATAAGCCACCATGTTGCAGATGGAAATACGTTAACAGGAACCCATTTGGCACTTGACAGCGACAACAACCTACTAGCCGCTGCAAATTTCACTGGAAGTATACCAATGTATTTAGCAGGAAATCCCAATCCAACCATATTTCCAGGAAATGGTTCTTTTAATGATTTTTTATATGTTAAAGATATTTTCACAACACTTAGCAACAGTGATTTTACAACTCTAAAAAATACAAAAATATATCCAAACCCTACCAACTCAATTTTGAATATTGATACTGTAGCAAGCGCAAATCTTCAAATTAGCGATTTGCTAGGAAAAGTTGTTTTTGAAAATAAACTAGAAAATGGCACCAATGCCCTTGATATTGGTTTTTTGAAAAGCGGCATTTATTTAGCCAAAATTCAAAACGAAAAGGGCATTTACAATCAAAAAATTATTAAAGAACAGTAAAAATTTAAGTTAATAAAATGGCAAGTGGCAATAGGAATGATCACGATCCGAAGTTCGGAATGATTGATTTGAATGTCATTTTATTCTAAAATAATTATTTACCAAAAAACTTAAGGCTAAAAACTAACCATAATTGGTTATTGACAAATGGATTTTGAACACTGAATTTTGAATAATTAATTACAATTTAAATTATAAAAACATGAAAACATTACAATCTATTATAGTATTACTATTCTTCGCACTTGTTTCTTGCTCAAAATCTGAGGACACACCAGCACCGCAAGACCCTATCGGAACAAACCCAATTGGAACAAACCCAATTGGAACAAACCCGACTGGGAAGAACGTTTATATTGCGGGTACAACCACTAGTAATGAATTGGCAACCATTTGGAAAAACGGAGTAGCAACAGTAATGCCAGTTGCCGCAGGTGCGGCATCTCAAATTGTTTCGCTTGTTGTTGAAGGAAATGATGTATACCTACTTACAAATGAATATGATCCTGTTTCGTTTGGAAGTAATATTGTTTTATATAAAAACAACACTAAAATTAACCTCGGACTAGGAGGGGCAAGTAAATTGATTGTTAAAAACGGAAATTATTACATTTTGGGTGCTTACAGTTATAATAATGGTTTTCTTGATGGTTTTTATTTTATTAACGGTACTAAAGTGACGCTTTTTACTAATAAGGCATTTGACAACGTAAGCGACATGTATGTAAAAGACGGAAACGTATATATTTCTGGATTTAAAGTATTTACCACAAACGGAAAAAAAACTGCCGTTTTATGGACCAATACAGCTAACAATCAAACCTTATTATCTGATGGTGCAAAAGACGCAAAAGCTGCAAACATTGAGTTTATTAACAACGAAATTAATGTTTTAGTTTATGAAAGTACTGAGATTGTTAACGTTTCTGCAAGTTATTATCTTAAAAAGTGGAAAAACAACCAACTTAGTGGAATCAATATGCCAGCAGGCTTATTTTTTGGTAGTTTTTTAAAAATAGATTCCGAAAACAACATTCATATTATTGGCGTTTTTGATAATGGCAATCCAGATGTTTCATATGTATACCTTAAAAACGATACCGAAGTACCCATTATCGCTTCAAACCAATTCTCTAAAGAATGTTTAGATATGGCAATAAAAGGATCAGATGTGTACATCGCAGGTAGTCAGAAATTTAGTAACATAAATGCTCCTGTAATTTGGAAAAATGGCGTTGCAAATGTACTTCCCAACACAAGCCCCGACGAAGTAAAAAGCATTTGTCTCTTTAATGAGGATGTTTATGCTGTTGGAAAAAACAGTGACTCCTTTTGGATAAACAGCCAAAAACAACCGCAATTGGCTGGCGAAAATCCTAAATTCAAAAAAATTGTGGTAACCAATTAATTTTAAAAATAAGAAATCAATCATGAAAAATCTAAAAATAACCTTCGCAATTTGTATTCTTGTTTTAACAGCGTCATGCTCCAAAGACGAAAGTCCAACACCACCAGTTGCAGAAAACCCAAACCAAAATCCTACAAACCTTGTAGCAACAGTAACCACAATTGCAGGCAGCACGCAAGGCTTTGCTAATGGCACCGGTGCTGCGGCTCGGTTTAGTAGACCATCTGCCATTGCTATAGATGCAAGTGGAAACATGTATGTTACTGAATTTTCTAATGCTTCTACAAAAATCAGGAAAATTACACCAGCAGGCGTGGTTAGCACCTATGCAGGTAATGGTTTAAGCAGTGGCCCAATTGATGGTGCCGCTGCCGATGCCCGATTTGTAGATGCACGAGGTTTAGCAGTAAATGCTGCTGGTGATGTTTTAGTGGGTGAACATGGGGTTAACCTTATTCGTAAAATTACATCAAGCGGAGTGGTAAGCACTTTTGCTGGTCAGCAAGGCATTTTAGGAAGTACCAACGCAACAGGAACAGCTGCACAATTTGCCAGACCAATAGGTGTTGTTTTTGATAGCGCTGGAAACTTATATGTAGCAGATTCCGCTAACAACAAAATACGAAAAATTATAGCTACAGGAGTAGTAACCACATTAGCAGGAAGCGGCACAAGCGGCACCGTAGATGGCTCGAGTGCAACGGCTCAGTTTTTATTTCCATCTATAATTGCAGTAGATGCATCAAACAATGTTTACACCATAGACGGTACTAAATTGCGAAAAATTACACCAAATGGCGATGTTTCATCAATTACATTAAGTTCCGAAGTTAGTATTGGTGGTATTGTCTTTGACGCCACAGGCAATTTGTACTACACAGACGGTAACAAAGTTAAAAAAAGAACCCCAGCGGGCATAGAAACCACCATTGCTGGTGCTGCTACTGGTGGTTTTGCTGATGGTACTGGAGCAAATGCTCGTTTTGAAACGGTAGAAGGCATTGCAATAGATGCGGCTGGTAGCTTGTATTTGTGTGATGGAAATAACCATAAAATAAGAAAAATAACCTTTCAATAATAGCTAAAATTCAATATCATGAAAAAAATATTTTTAATAATTAGTTTATTTCTCTCAATTTCAAGTTTTAGTCAAAGCTCTTTATTTGACAATTTTTTTATTTTTGGTGATATTGAAGAGCGTGAATTTTGCGATGCATTAACTGTTGATGCATCAGGTAACACCTATTCTTGTGGTTTATTTAGAGAAACGGTAGATTTTGACCCGAGCAGTGTTAATTTTCCATTATCATCCCCAAGTGCAACTTCGTCTTATATCGCTAAATACGGTCCAAATAACAATCTGATTAGCGCAAAAAGATTTCAATGTTTTTCGAGTAGATTTTTTGACATTAAAGTAGACTCAGATGGCAATATTTTACTTGCTGGATTTTTTCAAGGAACATTGGACTTTGATCCAGGCGCAGCAGTATTGAACTTAACAAGTGTGAACCCAAATAACGGTGATGTTTTTGTACTAAAATTAGATTCGAACTTCAACTTAATTTGGATTAAAACCATGGGAAGTGGAGGTAGAGAAACAGCAACTGCTCTAGCAATTGATAGTCAAAACAATATTCTTGTTACTGGAACTTATCAAACAAATCTAGATCTTGATCCTAGCACCTCGGTTTTTAATGTAAACGGCACCAACGACGCAACAGATACTAATACTTTTATTTGTAAACTCTCCTCAAATGGGAATTTCGTATGGGGCAAAAGCATTGCAAGAGCCGGTATTGTTGATTTTGTAAAACCTACGGATATAAAAACAGATACAAACAACAGCATAGTTATAGTAGGTAATTTTAAAGGTTCAGCCGATTTTGATCCGGGCAATGGAGTAGTTAATCTCGTTACCACCAATAGTTCCGACGATGCATTTATCTTGAAGCTTGATGGTAACGGAAATTTCAATTGGATTCGAAAATTTAACACTACCAATCCAATATCACTATCGGGTATATCTTCCCAAAATATCGTTATCAATACTGCAAATGAAATTTACGCTTCTTTTTATTGTTCTACAAGCGGAAGTATTGATTTTGATCCTGGACCAGGTACTTTTATTTCAAATGTTCAAGGCTCTTCGGGTTTTACAACTACAGTAAAGTTTGATACAATCGGTAATTTTATTACGGCAAAAATTTTGGAATCACCACCACTGGCAATTAGACCCGATGGTTTGGCACTTGATGTGAATCAAAATATTGTTTTAACTGGCAAAATGAGCGGTACTACCAATTTTGGAACGGTAGCAAACCCAGTGATTTTTTCAAGTATTAATACATCGCCAAATAACTATTATTACTCCTTTTTTATTTTGCGAGTTACTCCTCAATTAACTTTTTTAGATTACAAAAAAATTGACTCATTTGGTCCAGATGCCATTATTTCTAATAATCAAAATATAGCTATTGATTCCAATAATAAGCTACATGCTAGTTTTGAAGTTGCAGGAAATATCACAATGGGGCAAACGGGCGGTACAAATAACATGTATCAAAACGGTTTGTTTATTAATGTCGTTTATCTGCACGATCAATTAAGTAATTCATTATCTACAAGCGAGTTAAGTAAATGTAAAATAGCCATTTACCCGAACCCTAGCAGCACTTTTCTAAATATCGATTTTGAAGAAAATGCCAACTTACAAATAATTGACATGCTAGGTAAAATTATTTTTGAAAGCAAATTAGAAAATGGTACAAACACACTTGATATTGGTTTTTTGAAAAACGGCATTTATGTAACCAAAATTCAAAATGAAAAAGGCATATATAACCAAAAAATTATTAAAGAGTAAAATTTAAGCTTTTCAATAACTATATGCCAAAAAACGTACTACTAAAAATTAACCATAATTGGTTATTGATAAGTGGCTTTTTTAAACTGAATTTTGAAAATAATTAAACAATAACCAATCTTAAAAATTATGAAAAAAATTATAACCCTTATTTGCTTGGCTACTTCACTAGCCACAGTTGCACAAAGCTCCAATTTTGAAAACTATAGCAATTTTGAAGCAACAACAAATGGAAATATGATTGTCACTGCTATGACCAAAGACAATTTGGGCAATACTTACTTAACCGGTAGACTAATAGAAACTGTAGATTTTGATCCAGGAATCGGAGTTACACTAATAACATCGCAACCTACCAGCAACTACAACACTTTTATTTTAAAACTGGGTGCTAATGATCAATTAATTTGGGTTAAAACAATAAAAAGCGACAGCCTCAATCAAAGGGATATTACTATAGACAACTTAGGGAATGTGCTCATAACAGGCACTTATTCTTTTACATTTGATATTGATCCTAGTGATAATGTATTCGAGTTACCTACTCCTGTTAATTCTGGTTTTGATGGTTATATTCTTAAACTTAATAATAATGGTGATTTTGTATGGGCAAAAACTCTAGGAAGCTTTGGGAGCGAAATTGGAACTGCAATAACCACCGACTCACAAGGAAATGTTCTCACGATAGGCAATTATTCTAAAACTGCCGATTTTGATCCAGGACCAAATGTTGTTCTTCTGACAGGTACATTTGGAAACTTTGATGATAATATTTTTGTAAGTAAACTAGATCCTAATGGAAATTTTATTTGGGTTAGAGGATACTTAACTAAGGAATCAAACGAATTTATTAAAGACATAAAAACAGATAGTAATGATGCCATTTATATACTTGATAGATTTGGAAATAACATCACATTTGAACAAGGAAACCCTCTGGCATCATTAGTGACTAGTAACAATGGCGGGTTTGTGGTAGTAACTGACCCATTCATTCTCAAGCTATCGAGTGCTGGAAATTTTATTTGGGCTAAAAACATTGGTACATTTGGTACAGATACCGGGCATCATCTTGCACTAGACACAACTGGGAATATCTATGCTGCTATATCTTGTGAAGCTGGAACTGTAGATTGCGATCCTGGCGTTGGTGTTTTTAATCTAACTAGCACCACACCATTTGGTTTGGTTTTAAAAATGAACAATAACGGGCAGTTTATTACGGCATTTAAAATTGAATCCAGTATAAATGCAACGTGCGTTGGTATTGCTGTTGAGGCTAATGAGAATGTAATTATTACTGGCAATTATTCAGGAACTTCAAATTTTGGCACATCTTTGAATCCTGCCTCAATTACAAGTATTGCTCCCAATAAAAGTTTGTATATCGCCAGATATGACAATACAAATACTTTAATAAATCTTAAAAATGTAAATACTGAAACTTTTCCTACTGCAGTTGGATTGATAGAACCAAAAGACGTTATTATAGATAATCTAAATCGAGTGCAAGTTGTAAGTAATTATTTAACCACCATCACTTTAAGCAAAAACGGTGAGCCATTAACTACTTTTTCAACTTCTTTAGTTGGCGACCGACGATTTTTTAAAATTATCGACCCAATGTTAACAAATAACTTATACAACTATAATTTTAAGCAAACTGCAAATATCAATATATATCCAAATCTAACAAATAGTATACTAAATATTGATATTTCAGAAAATGCCACGCTCCAAATTACCGATTTATTAGGCAAAACCGTTTTAGAAAAAAGCATCACTTCTGGCAAAAATACATTTACTATAGAAGCTTTACCAACAGGCATGTACATCTCTAAAATACAAAATGAAAACGGTATTTATAACCAAAAAATTATGAAAAATTAGTGACAGAATCAATTTCAAAAATAAAAAAATAAAATCCGCTACATCAGCGTAATCTGCGTTCCAATTTGGAAATAATATTACACCTCTTTTTTCAAAACCAATATCATGAAAAAACAATTTTTAACCCTAGTAAGCGTTTTCGTTTTGGCAATAACATCGTGCTCCAAAAGCGACGATGCACCAACAACTCCTGCACCACAAGCCGAAAATCCTATTGCAATATCTAGCTTTGGACCGACAACCGGACCAAAAAATACAGCTGTTACCATTACAGGTGTAGGCTTTAGCCCTAATGCAACCAGCAACATTGTAACGCTCAACGGCAAAAGCTGTACCGTGTTGCAAGCCAGTAGCACCCAACTTAACATCGTTATACCGCCAGGGGCAGGCTCTGGGAACATAAAAGTTACAGTAAATGGATTTAGTCGTGAAAGTAATACTTTTACTTTTATTGATACTGTTACTGTCAGTGATTTTGCTGGAACTGGTGTGCCACTGTTTACTGGAGGTCAACTGTTGCAAGCTACGTTTCATGCACCAGTTGAGATAATTAGCGATGCTAGCAACAATTTTTTTACTATTGATGGTGGTAGTGTTAAAATTAGAAAAATTAGCAATGACGGGATCGTTTCTACACTTGCAGGTGCAGGAACTGGTAACCAAGAAGGTCAAGGAACAGATGCCAGCTTTCTGTTTCCTAGTAATTTAGCTAGTGATAATTTTGGAAACATTTTTATTTCAGATTCAGGTAATCATAGAATCCGAAAAATCACTTCAACGGGATTAGTAAGTGCTTTTGCAGGAGATTTAAATGGTAATGATGGTGATGTGTCTGACTTAGGTAATTTGGCTCGATTTGATAATCCAATGGGTATCGCAATTGATAATTCAAACAACGTGTATGTTGCTGATAATAACAATCATAAAATAAAAAAAATTTCTCCTACAGGTTTGGTTACAACTTTTGCTGGCTCAACAAGAGGTTTTCAAGATGGAAATGGTAGTTCGGCAAGATTTAATTTTCCTACTTCACTACAATTTGACAATTCAGGAAATTTGATCGTCATCGATAAGACTAATAATAGAATCAGAAAAATTACTCCAAATGGCGACGTAAGTACATTGTTTACAATACTTGCTACTGAGAATAACTTTAATACCTCACGACCAACATTAGCAATCGATTCCTTTGGAACTATTTATTTTACAGATGTCAATAAGCATCAAATTAATAAAATACTCACATCTGGCGAAATTGTTACAGTTGCAGGTTTATCGAACGGTACATCTGGCAATGCAAATGGCATAGGTACATCGGCAAGTTTTAATAGACCAATAGGTTTGGTATTTGATACTAATGGGGTGTTATATGTTGCAGACACAAATAACCACAAAATCCGTAAAATAGTTATTGATTAAATTTTTTTATGGTAGCAAAAGGCACAGTCCTAATGTGGAAAGTTGGGGCTGTGTTGTTTGTTTGTAAGAATAAAAACCAATTACAATCTCAAAAATCAAATTCAATTTCAAAAAGCAAACTCATTCATAACTTTCAAAAAACCAACATCATGAAAAAACAAATCATATATCTAGTAACCCTTTTCGCTTTGGCAATAGCATCTTGCTCAAAAAATGATGATCCAGCACCAGCACCACCAGCCGTAAACCCCATAGAAATATCAAGCTTTGGCCCAGCAACCGGACCAAAAAATACTGTAGTTACAATTACAGGCAAAGGCTTTAGTGGCAACGCCACCAGCAACACCGTAACCTTAAACGATAAAGTTTGCCCCGTGCTACAAGCCAGCACAACACAACTTACTATAAGCGTACCACCAAAATCGGCCACTGGCAATTTTAAAGTTACTGTAAACGGTTTCTCGCAAGAAAGCAGCGTTTTTACTTATGTTGATACGGTAACGGTTAGCACTTTGGCAGGAAGTACTAATGGTTTTGCTAATGGGCAAGGTCCAAGTGCACAATTTAAAACACCCGACGACCTTGCTGTTGATGCTTCTGGTAATATTTTTGTAGCTGATGTAATTAATCATGTTATAAGAAAAATTACTTCAACTGGAGCAGTAAGCACAATTGCTGGAAGCACATTAGGTTTTGCAGATGGACAAGGTAGTGCTGCACGATTCAATTCACCTAGCGGATTAACCATCGATAGTTCAGGAAATTTGTATGTTTCAGATACAAATAATAATAAAATCAGAAAAATATCGCCTACCGGTTTGGTTACCACTTTAGCAGGAAGCACCGCAGGTTTTGCAGATGGACAAGGAAGCTCAGATCAGTTTGATGGGCCATCGAAAATAGTTGTAGATGCGTCAGGAAATTTATATGTTGCTGATCTTTTTAATCATAAAATTAGAAAAATTTCGCCATCTGGAATAGTTACTACTTTAGCGGGAAGTACAGCAGGTTTTGTTGACGGACAAGGAGCGGCAGCACAATTTAATTTTCCAGATTATATAGCTATAGATGCATTAGGAAATATCTATGTAGCAGATACTGATAATAGTAAAATTAGAAAAATAACGACACAAGGACTGGTTAGTACTTTTGCTGGCAGCACCTACGGCTTTAGTGATGGACAAAGCGTTACCGCCCAATTTAGCGTTCCGCAAGGTATGTGTTTAGATGTAGCAGGAAATTTGTATGTTGCAGATCTCGAAAACCACAAAATAAGAAAAATAACAACAACAGGTATTGTTACCACTTTGGCAGGAAGTACGGCCGGTTTTGAGGATGGTATAGGAATTAGTGCAAAATTTAAATTTCCAAATGGAATTTGTATTGATGGTAATGGAGTTCTTTATGTTGCAGACTCAAACAACTACAAAATCCGTAAAATAGTTATTGATTAGCCATCCATCAACAAAAATACAGTGTTAAAAACATTCATCAATACTGTTCCAACTTAAAACTTAAAACAAAAAACTCATGAAAAAACAAATCATATTCCTAGTAACCCTTTTCGTTTTAGTAATAGCCTCTTGCTCAAAAAGCGATGATCCAGCACCAACACCACCAGCTGCCGAAAACCCAATAGAAATATCAAGCTTTGGACCCAATACAGGTGCTAAAAACACCATTGTAACCATTACTGGCAAAGGCTTCAGCGGCAACGCCACCAGCAACGCCGTAACCCTAAACGACAAAGTTTGCCCCGTGCTACAAGCCAGCACCACACAACTTACTATAAGCGTACCACCAAAATCGGTAACTGGAAATTTTAAAGTTACTGTAAATGGTTTTTCGCAAGAAAGCAGTATTTTTACTTATGTTGATACGGTAACTGTAAGTACTTTAGCAGGCAGCAGTGCTGGTTTTGCTGATGGGCAAGATAGTGCAGCGCAATTTGGAACTCCTCGGGATATTGCCGTTGATGCTACTGGTAACGTTTATGTAGCTGATTTTGGCAATAATAAAATAAGAAAAATAACACCAACTGGAATGGTAAGTACTTTTGCAGGAAGTACATCTGGCACAGCGGAAGGTCAAGGTACTGCTGCTCAATTCACTAACACAAGAGCTATAGCCATTGATTTCTCAGGAAACTTATATGTTGCAGATGCAGGTAATAATAAAATAAGAAAAATTACACCGTCGGGTTTAGTAAGTACTTTGGCAGGAGGTACGGTTGGTTTTGCTGATGGTCAAGGAACAGCAGCTCAATTTGATAGTCCAACTGGAATAATCACTGATATGTCAGGAAACTTGTATGTTGCTGATAGTGATAACGACAAAATAAGAAAAATAACTCCAACAGGAGTTGTTACCACAATTGCAGGAAGCACCCGAGGATTTGCAGACGGCCAAGGTGGATTAGCTCAATTTAATGATCCAACAGGCATTACTCTTGATTCATTAGGAAATTTGTTTGTTATAGATGAAAACACCCATAAAATAAGAAAAATAACACCCACTGGCTTGGTATCTACTATTGCAGGAAGTACTCAAGGTTTTACAAATGGACAAGGAACTGCTTCGCAATTTTTCTTACCTTTTGGTATTACAATTGATGCTTCAGGAAATTTATTTGTCGCAGATGCTAGTAATCATCAAATAAGAAAAATTACCCCGTCAGGTTTGGTTACGACTATTGCTGGAAGTTCAAGTGGTTATCAAGATGGTTCTGGGATTAATGCAAAATTTAGTAACCCAAATGGATTAAAAGTTGATGCTAATGGCGATATAATTGTTGTTGACAAAGCTAACCACAAAATCCGTAAAATAGTTATTGATTAAATCCTTAATTAATCATGAAAAAAATAAAAAGTATTACAACACTAGCTGTTTTTAGTATGCTTGTCGCTTGTGCCAAAAACAAGGAAAATAAAATGGAAAACAACACCGTTTCTGAAGCGCGGATAGTGCAAAAGAATATTTTCGAAGGAAATTTTTCTGGAAGTTTAAATGGTGCGCCATGTGCTTTATTGTTACAAGCAAAAGGAAATGACTTAACAGGTACGATAACCATAAATGGTCAATTGGGAGACATAATAGGTACAAGTAATGCCAAAAACTGCCTCGGCAATGTTATAGACCAAGAAACTAGTGCTCAATATCCTTTTACTGCACAACTGGTTAAAAATGAACTATTATTTCAACTTGATCTAACTGCTTTTGGTGGTCAATTAACATCAATTACCTTTAGTAAAGAAACCCAAACAAATGTTGCTAATGTAAAAAACAATAACGGCAATCTTAACTCCAATTTGTTTGGATTATGGCGGCACACCAGCGTCTACAGTTCGGGTACTGGCGACATGCATTTTTCTATGCAAACCGATTATTTTTTGGAATTAAAACCCAACGGTCAATTCATTAGATGGTCAGGAGATAGTAGTGGAGGTACTCAAGAGGTAAGCGCATACACTAACGCAGAAGAAGATAAAACAACTGGTTCTTGGTACTGCGAAGGTAAATTTCTTTGCACTAAACTAGAAAGTCCTAACAGTAAAGTAAACCAAGTACAATATTACCAAGAAAACAATCAAATGATGTTTACTAGAAACGGTGAAAAAACAGTGTATGAAAGAATAAGGTGAGATTTTATTATTTTTTTTAGTTTAAAACCCATTTGCGATTGTAAATGGGTTTTTTTGTTATCTAAAAATCAAATTTTAACTGAACCACAATACTTTTTTTAATTTCGGTATTGAGATTGTTAAGAGAAATACCGAGTAATCGTACGGAATCTTTCATGCGTTCTTGAAACAGAAGTTCTTTGGCGGTTTCTAGAAGCAAGGATTTGTCTGAAATAAAATAAGGCAAGGTTTTACTGCGTGTTTGTTGCGTAAAATCGGAATATTTGATTTTTAAAGTTACCGTTTTTCCTGATATTTTATGCTTTTTGAGTCGGCGATCCAATTCTGAAGCGATGATTTCCAGTTTTTCGAGCATAAAAATTTCTGAAGATAAATTTTCATTAAACGTATGTTCGGCGGCGACCGACTTGGTAATTCGATCCGATTTTACTTCACTATTGTGTTCGCCACGAACAACTTTATAATAAAACAAGCCCGATTTACCGAAGTGCTTTTCCAGAAACTCTTCCGATTTACTTTTGAGATCCAAACCAGTAAAAATACCGAGTTGGTACATTTTTTCGGTAGTTACTTTACCAACGCCATAAAATTTTCGGATAGGTAATGCTTCCAAAAACGGGATTACCTCATCGGGATTGACTGTTTTTTGTCCGTTGGGTTTGTTATAATCGGAAGCGATTTTGGCGACAAATTTATTGACTGATATTCCTGCCGAAGCCGTTAATCCTGTTTCGTTAAGAATTCGCAACCGAATTTCTTGTGCCAATAACGAAGCACTTGGATTTCCTTTTTTGTTTTGGGTAACATCAAGATAAGCTTCGTCGAGCGAAAGTGGCTCCACAAGATCAGTATAGTCATAAAAAATGGATCTAATTTTTAAAGAAATTTCTTTGTAGCGATCAAATCTTGGTGGTACAAAAATAAGTTCGGGGCAATATTTTTTGGCTAAAACTCCCGAAATAGCACTTCGCACTCCAAATTTTCGTGCTTCGTAGCTTGCCGCAGAAACCACGCCACGAATTTCGGAACCGCCAACGGCTAAAGGCTTTCCTCGTAAGGCAGGATTGTCTAACTGCTCCACTGAGGCATAGAAGGCATCCATATCTACATGGATTATTTTGCGGTTGAAAGTGGTTTCTTGCACAAGACAAATTTAATCAATTTACTATACGTTTGATTAGTATCTTTGTGTTTCTTAACTAGCCCCGATAGAAGTGTAAATCCTTTTATGTTGTCCTGAGCTTGCGAAGAGACAACTTAAAAGATTGAAACGAAAAGCGGGAAATAGCTCCAAAAAATGATAGAAATAGAACGTAAATTTTTGGTTGTGTCCAACGATTTTATAGCACTTGCTTTTGCAAAAATTAAAATTTCACAAGGGTATATTAGCACCAATCCTGAGCGAACGGTTCGGGTTCGAATAAAGGGAAATAAAGGTTTTTTGACTATAAAAGGTGCTGGAAATGAATCGGGTTTGTCACGGTTTGAATGGGAAAAAGAAATTTCGTTGCAGGATGCAGAACAACTTTTGAAATTATGCGAAAAAGGAATTATTGAAAAAATACGACATGAAGTTCAAGTTGGCAAACATGTTTATGAAATTGATGTTTTTGAGGGCGAAAATCAAGGTTTGATTGTTGCTGAAATTGAACTAGAATCGGAAACTGAAATTTTTGAAAAACCAAGTTGGTTAGGTCAAGAAGTTACTGGAATTGAAAAATATTACAATGCTTTTCTGAGTAAAAATCCTTTTTTAAATTGGAATATTTAGTTAACAATTGCGATGTCGACTTTCAGAATTCCTTGATTGATATTTTCGGCTAATTTTATGAATGCCGCTTTTGATAGGTCGATTTCTCTGGATGTTTTTTGTGGGCCTCGATCGTTAACTATAACAATAACTTCTTTATTGTTTGCTGGATTAGCTACTTTAAGTTTTGTGCCAAAAGCTAAAGTTCTGTGTGCGCAAGTCATTTTAGAATTATCGAAAATTTCGCCGCTTGCGGTTTTTCGTCCATTAAATTTATCGGCATAATAACTGGCTTCTACATTATCTTTAAATAATTTTGCAGTACTTTTTTTTGTAGAAGTTGTTGATTTTGTAGCAGTACAACTTACGAGTAAAAAAATAAAAAAAAAGTAAGTTACTGATTTAAAATTAGTTAAAATCATTTCAATTCTTCTATCGTTACAATGACCGATCCGCTTCCTTTACTTGAAGCAATTTGCATAAAAGCACGTTTTGATAAGTCTATTTCTCGTCCTTTTACATATGGTCCACGATCGTTTACGGTTACCAAAACCGATTTTCCGTTGGCTTCGTTAGTAACTTTTAGTTTGGTGCCAAAAGCAAATTTTTTGTGAGCAGCAGTTAGACTATTCATATTAAATTTTGCACCACTAGCGGTTCGTTTTCCATGAAATTTATCTGCATAATAAGAAGCATGACAGTCTTTTTTAAAAGGCACCAGTTTGCCTGTAACCAGCATAATAGTATCAGATGTTTTAATCATCGTGAGTACTTTATCTGCTTTTGCGGGTGCAATAGAATCTTTTATAATATTCTCAACCGTTTTTGGTTTTGCTTTTTGTGCGAAAAGCATGTTTCCAAAATAAACTGTTAAAAAAGTAAGCAGTAAGAGAGTTGTCTTTTTCATGTTTGAAATTTTTTAATGCTTTCAAATAAAAATGCATTGATAAAAAAAGCCTGTTTAAGACTATTTTTTAAAACCATAAATTCCAAGGAATTCTGCTTAAAATAAGTATCAGCCCCAATCCGTAAAAAG
Organism: Flavobacterium sp.; assembly: GCA_043771555.1. Classification (GTDB taxonomy): domain Bacteria; phylum Bacteroidota; class Bacteroidia; order Flavobacteriales; family Flavobacteriaceae; genus Flavobacterium. The sequence goes on from JAYVHB010000050.1 coordinate 24,793, forward strand.
TAGCAAAAGTTTTGTGTTTTGCCACGCCATCACTAATTTTTTTGTGTTTTGACCAACCAATTGTGATCAATATTATTGCAATGATATTAATAAGTGGATGTTCTAATGAGGTAAGTCGTACTGCTTTGTCTTTCATTTCGCCAAGAAGTGCAAACCCAACTGGAGATATAAAATATAAAAACATTCCTATAAGTAACTGAATATGACATGCGATGAGTGTAAACAATGCTATTTTGCGATTTTGTACTGTAAATTCTTTTTTGGAAGTAAATCCAATTACAGAAATTACTACTGCTACAACTAGCAATAAAAGTGCAATATATGCCCAACCAGAATGAGCTTTTTGAAGGAAATTGTAGTACATAGTTTATAATTTGAAATTCAAATATAAGAAAAAAGGATATGTAAACCATAAAAAAACGGCTCAAAATTTCTGATGAGCCGTTTTTATATTGGTTATAAATAGTTTTATAAAGTTGGTCTAAGAACTCTGTCTATTGTATGAATAACTCCATTTGTAGCTTGTATGTTTACGGTTTTGATGATACTTGCTGGTGCAGTTGCAACCGGAACATCTGTTATTTTTAGTGTTCCTTTTTCGATGCTAAAAGTTTGATTTGCTGGTACAGAATTAAGTGCTAAAGTTCTAATTGTAGCATTTGAAGTTGCCGTTGCAGCAATCCATGCTGTTGCAGAAGTAGCGTTCATATTTCCAACTGCAGCGACAGCTGGCGCAGTAAATGGAAGTGATTGGCTAACGTGATATTGTAGTACTTTTGTAACATTTGCCGCTAAATTTGTAGCTGGGTCAAAGTTAGCTCCAGTTAAATAACCACCGCTTGCAGTTGCTGCTGTAAAAGCGGAATCTAATGGTGCAAATATTGTCATTGCAGGATTTGTATTATTTGATGCGTAAACTGCATTTGTGCTTGCTGTATTAACTAAACCAAAAACAACTGACTGATCTCCAAAAGCAGTTGTTGTTATAATAGACTCAAGTGTGTTTAAATTTGGATTAATCTTGATATGGTCAACTAATTTAGGTAATTTTAAAAGACCATCAACTACATGAACAATACCGTTGCTAGCATCTATATTTGGTGAAGTTACTTTACCTCCTATGATTGCTGTTCCGCCATTTACAAGAACATCATTTCCTACTTTTTCGATAAACATACTTAAATTAGTTGATCCTATGCCAGATGCAAATGTTTTTACATATCCAGCAACCAACAAATCGTCTGCTTTTGTTGCAACGCCTAAAATGTGGTTTTGCAAAAGTCTTCTTACGCTTGAAACTGCGGCAATTTCTGTTGTTGATGCTGTAGATGAAGTGTTTAAAGCCGCAATTGAAGCCTCTGTAACGCCTCCAGCAATCATAGCTGCATTTGTTGGAGCAAAAACAGTATAAGAACCAGGTCCACTTACTGTTGCATTCAACCCTGTTTTGTTTAAAGCAGCAATTAATATGCTGAAATTAGCTTGATCGGCTTGCGCAATTTCTAGAATTGTTGGAAGTTTTGCAATTGTTTCGTTATTGTCGTCTTTAGTACATGACACAACTGAAAATGCTAATGTAAAAACGGTTATTAATTTTATTATTTGATTTTTCATGATATTTAATTTTTTAATTTTTAATATTATTTTCCGAAAGTATATCTTAATGTAAATTGTGCTTGCCAAACATCAAAAACTGAGGCGTTTTTCTGAAAAGTATCTTTTGCAAGAAAACGTTTTCCTTGTTCGTCTGTTTGGAATGCCAATTGTACACCGGGAATATAACTATTGCCAATAGCAGCAGGTTGAGAAACATTTAATATGTTTGGTGAAGTTACACGTTGAGAAACTCCCCAAGCAGAGTTTAATAAGTTAGTAAAGTTCAAAATATCTGCTCTAAACTGGAAACTGTTTTTCTTTCCGTAAATTTTTAAGAAAAAATCTTGTGTAACAGACAAGTCCAAACGATGAAGCATCGGCAATGTTGTGGCATTTCTCTCTACATATTGCCCTCTTCGGCTTCTTAAATAACTATCTTGTTCGATATATTTATCAAAAGCTTCAATTTGTTGAGCAGCTGTATACACAACTTGATTGTTTCCTCCAACATTTTGAGTAATATCAACAAATCTTAAATCAGAAGCTTTTTTAGGAACATAAATTAAGTCGTTATTGCTTACTCTATCTCCATTTAAGTCTCCGCTAAAGGTATAAGAAAATGCACCAGCTTGCTCACCAATATAACCAAGGTTTATAGAAGTTGAAGCTCCTGCTTTTTTCCCGTATTCTATTTTATAACCCAAAACACCCACCAATCTATGTGGTGTATTATTGTTTGATAAAGATAAAGGCAAATTGTTATTACCGTTCACAGATCTTGCTCCTGTCCATGATCCTGATGCAATTGATCCTGCAGAAAGCAAATCGTAAGCATCAGATCTTGTGTAAGCAAAAGAACCCCAAAGCCCTTTTTGGAATGGATATTCTAACTTTATAGTGGTTGAGTAAAAATAACCTTGATTCGTATTTGATAAAACAATTCCGTTTGATACATTATTGTTTATTCTAACTCCATTGTCAGTTCCTGCATAATAAGGTCTGTTATCTCCACTAACTGATCCATTAATTGTTCCAGTTGGCGCAGCCAAATTGGCATTATAATAAAAAACTTCGTTGATGTTTTTGCTATAAATACTTTCTATAGTTCCTGTAAAACCGAATGGTAATTTTTGATCTACTGCAATATTTGTTTTCCAAGATTGTGGAAATTTAAAATCTTCATCGGTAAAAGCCAAATCAAATGTTGTAGGTAACGTAGGAGTTGCAGGTGTAAAGTATTGTGCAGGATTTGGAGTGAAACCATTATTTGCTGCTATTAATGCATCTCCACTGTTGTCAATAAAACCAGTTAAAACTCCATTATTTCCAATTGCGTTAGACAAAAACACCATTGGCGGACGACCAGTAAAAATTCCTGTTCCTCCACGAACTTGAGTTGTAGCATCACCAGTAACATCAAGATTAAAACCAAATCGTGGTTCGAATAAGTATTGCGCTTTTGGCATTTTTCCAGTATTGAACTTTTCGCCATTTGCAAATGATAAAGCTGTTACTGCAGAGTTTTCAATAGCTGTATCCTCAAAAGAAACTCTAGTCGCGCGAATTCCGTAAGTAAATTTTAAGTTATCCGAATATTTATATTGATCTTGTGCATATAAGTCAATTTTATTTGACTTTAAAACTTGAAGTGGCTCTTCTCCACCTGGCAATGCAGAATATCTAAATTGAAATCTTGATGGTAAAATCGGACTTGTTGAAACACTACCATTTGCTGGTACTGCAGCTGCTGCAGCTTCAAAATCTGATAAGGAATCAAAAGTATAAACTCCATTCGAACCAGGAAAGAAAGAGTTGTTTGAGATAAATCTTTCAAAATTGAAACCCATCAAATAAGTATGATTCCCAGATTTTTTTGTCAAGTTATTGGTAAAATGTAGGGTTGAGTAGTCTAATTTATTTCCTGCTGTAAAAGGGTCCAAACCAGCAGCTATGTAGGTATTATTCCCTTTTTTGATGTCGATAGTTGGAAAAATTCCTCCGCCTTGCAAGGCTCTATCTTCATTTTGATAGTCATATCCTGCAATAAAACTGTTGTCCCAAGATTCAGAAAGTTTGGTATCTAGTTCTAAAACGATAGAACGGGTATTATCTTTAATAACATAACCGCTGTTTTTGAACGATAGGGAATTTACGTTTGTTCGACGATTTCCGAATCCTAATGAATTTGAATTTGAGGTCAACTCATCTGAACTAGAATCATGATGAACGTAACGTAAGGTTAGTTTGTTATTATCATTTATATTCCAGTCTAATCTAGTTAAGAATTTTTTTGATTCACGAACCGCATCAAATCCTTCGTAAGGTCCTGTTTCGTATCCAAACTTTTTAAGCGCGTCTGAAACTTTTAGCATATCTTCTAAGGTAGGATCCGAAATTTGAGCTCCTCTTGCTGGAGAATTTGAAGCCGTCCAAGTTGTTGCAGGACTTGTATTATCAATGGTTTCAAAATTACCAAAGAAAAATAATTTGTCTTTAATGATTGGTGCGCCAACTCGTATTCCGTATATTTTTTCGTCAAATTTACCAGACACAAATTCTGTTCGTGCTGCTTTGGTTCCTAAAAATTCTTTTTTATTGTTTCTAATAGAATGATAAACCGATCCTTCAATTTCATTGGTTCCACTTCTAGTAACAGCGTTGATACCCGAGCCTACAAATCCTGATTGACGCACATCAAACGGAGCAATATTTACTTGCAATTGTTCTATTGCGTCAAGCGAAATTGCTGTAGATCCTGTTCGCCCTCCAGCTTGAGTTTCTCCACCAAGTCCAAAACCATTATTAAAAACAGAACCGTCAATAGTAAAGTTATTCAAACGAGAGTCTTGTCCTCCAAAAGATCCGTTAGCCCCAGCGTTTGCATTGTATTTGGTTATCGCAGTTATTGATCTTGATCCAATAATAGGAACTGCATTTATTTCACGATTTGAAAATTGTTGTGATGCACCTGTTCTACTTTTAGAGAAAACCGAACTTGATGATTTTGTTACAACAACTTCTTGCAAAGCGTTAGTTTCGTCTTCCATTTTTACATTTACAGTTACATTGTTTCCAAGTGGTGCAAAAATTTCAGTAATTGTTGAAGGTTTGTAACCAACAAAACTTACTGTTACCGTAAAAGGTCCACCTGGTCGAATCGAAGGAATCGAGTACGATCCGTTTGCATCTGTATTTGCAAAATATTTTGTCCCTGTCGGAACATGTTTTACCTCGACTGTTGCGCCAGGTAAGGTTTCGCCTTTACTAGATTTTACTGTTCCCGAAATCGAAGACTTGGTAACTTGTGCAAAACCAAATAAAGAGAAAAAGAATAGCAGTAATAAAAATGCTTTTTTCATAGTTGTTTGTTATAAAGTTTTGGCAAAGTTCCTATTTTCTTTTATTTTATATGTTAAGACTAAGTTAAGCAATTATTGTTTTGAAACCTAAACCGCCTTTTTGTCTAAATATAAACAGCATTTGTATTGATTTACCTCCAAAAATTAAAAATAAATCAATTTTACGTTGCTAAAAAAACATTTTATTTAATTATTTAACTACTGTTTATTTATTCAAATAGTGATTTAATAAAAAGGTCGTTGAGCTATCATGATTTTGAACAGTATTAGAATTAATATCTTTCAAAACAGAATTTGCCAATTGTTTTCCTAGTTCTACGCCCCATTGATCGTAGCTAAAAATATTCCAGATAATGCCTTGAACGAAAATTTTATGTTCGTACATAGCAACTAATGAACCAAGTGTTTTTGGAGTTAGTTTATTGATTAACAACGTATTTGTAGGTTTATTTCCTGCAAAAACTTTAAAGGGTTTTAAATAATCGGCTTTGTCTTTTGCTATATTTTGTTGGTCAAATTCAGCTTGCACTTGTTCGGAAGTTTTTCCGTTAAGTAACGCTTCGGTTTGGGCAAAAAAGTTCGACATGAGTTTGTCATGGTGGTCTTTGTTGCCATAAAGCGGTTTTACAAATCCAATAAAATCGGTCGGGATTAACTTTGTTCCTTGATGTATCAACTGAAAAAAAGCGTGTTGTGAATTGGTACCCGGTTCGCCCCAAATGATGGTTCCGGTTTGATAATTTACTGGTTGCCCATCACGACCAATGCTTTTGCCATTACTTTCCATAATGCCTTGTTGCAGGTACGGAGCCAATTTTTGTAAGTATTGTGTATACGGAATTAAAACTTCTGATTCGGCTTCAAAAAAATTATTGTACCAGATGCTAATCAATGCTAAAATTACCGGAATATTTTTATCCAAATTTTCTCCCGAGACTTCGGGATTAAAATGGTTATCCATGTCATTGGCTCCTTGTAATAATTGATCAAAATTATCAAACCCAACAGCCAAACTAATTGATAATCCTACAGCAGACCAAAGCGAAAAACGACCGCCAACCCAATCCCACATTGGGAAAACGTTTTCTGGATTGATACCAAATTCGGTTACTTTTTGTAAATTGGTAGAAACGGCTACAAAATGTTTGGCTACATCTGTTTGCGAAGCAGTTTGCAAAAACCATTTTCTGATAGTTTCAGAATTGGAAAGCGTTTCTTGTGTTGTGAATGTTTTGGAAACAATCACAAAAAGTGTGGTTTCTGGATTGAGTTTTTTGATAGTTTCTTGCACATGATCACCATCAACATTAGATACAAAGTGAACATTAAGATGATTCTTATAAAACTGTAAAGCTTCCACAACCATTGCTGGCCCAAGATCTGATCCACCAATACCTATATTAACAATATCTGTAAATGGCTTTCCTGTAAATCCTTTTCTATGTCCAGAAATAACTTCTTCAGAAAAGATTTTTATTTTATTTTTTACGGCATAAACTTCTGGAATAATGTTTTTTCCGTTTACCTCAACAACATCGTTTTTTTTACAACGTAAAGCCGTATGAAGCACTTCTCGATTTTCGGTTTGATTGATAATTTTACCTGAAAATTGTTGTTGGATAGCTTCTTTGAGATGTACTTCGTTTGCCAATTGCAATAGTAAATCTATAGTTTGTTGGTTAATGATATTTTTGGAATAATCAACCACAAAATCCTTCCATTTTATATGAAATTTTTCAGTTCTTGAAGCATCTTCTTGAAACATTGTTTTCATAGATGCGGATTGCATTTCCTGAAAATGATTTTGCAATTTATGCCAAGCGTCGGTTTTAGTAGGATTTATTGTTTGTAACATGGATTTTTATTTCTTGTTTTTTATTTTACTGGCAAATTTACAAATTAAGTTGTAATATTTGTATTTGTTGTTTTTTAGCCATGATAGTAGCGGAAAGCCTTTTGAGATGGAAAAGCAATTTTTGTTTTTATAAATAAGCGACCTCAGGATCCCGAAGCTTCGGGACTTTTTATGAATTACAAAAATGCTTTGACACGAAAAAGCTTGGAGCGTAGAGCAGGAATAGCTCCAAAAAAATTAACGCACTTTACTGAATGTGGTGAAGGCCACGCTATCCAATTCATTTTTAAGTGGTTTGCTGTATTTAAAGAATTTTGGGAGATTGCGTCTATCCATCGGGATGGAGTTGGGCAATTTGAGACGAAGTGCGTCTACTTGAACGCCGTTTTTCCAGAAACGATAGCATACATGTGGCCCTGAAGCTAGTCCAGTGCTACCAACTTTGCCTATAATATCGCCTTGTCGCACAGATTGTCCTCGTTTTACCAAAATTTTGGACATGTGCAAATATTGCGTTGCATAAGTGCCGTCATGCTTTACTTTTACGAAATTTCCGTTTCCAGCAGTGAATCCAGTTTGCTCAATTATACCTTTGGCAGTCGTCATAATTGGTGTACCTTTTGGAGCGGCATAATCTGTACCATTATGCGCTTTCCACTTGAGTTGTACTGGATGAAATCGATTTTTTGAAAACTTTGAAGTGATGTTTACAAATTTAAGCGGTGCTTTCAAAAAGTAGTTTTTAAGGGCTTTACCTTCTTGATTGTAATAGTCAATTTTATCGGATCGTGCGCTTGGAGTATAAGGAAACGCGTAAATTTTTTCGCCTTTGTATTCAAAAAAAGCAGCTCGAAGACTATCTACTCCGTCATACAAAGTGTCGTTGATATAACGTTCCGTATAACTTAAGGCAAATTTATCGCCTTTTTTTAGTTTGAAAAAATCAATGGACCAAGCATAAACTTGAGTTAGTTTTTTAACTAACGAGGCATCAATATTTTCTTTTTTTAGGGTTGAAGACAAGGTGCCGTTAAGTCGTCCTGCAATGGTTTTTATTTTGAAAGAAAGTGGGCGTGATTTTTTGAAACCAACGATTGAATCTCGTAAATCGATCATGTAATAATTGAGTCGATCTGGCTGGTAAATAAGTACTTGTAGCTTGTTGTATTTGTCTTTACTTCGTAGTGCAACATAAGGTCTCTTGCGCTCGGTTCGCACTTCAAAAGAATCTTTTACGATTTTTATAATTTGGGCAACTTTTTTTCCGTTAAGGTTTTGTTTACTTAAAATTTTCTCGAAAGTATATCCTGGTTTTATGGTGTCGAGAAGCACATTATAATCGTCGTATTGAAAACCAAAATCTACAATAGGTTTTGAAGGTTCTAATTCTTCAAAAATATAATCGTCCTCAGTTTTTTTACAAGATAATAATGAAAATAAAAAGGCAAGTAAGAAGAGTATTTTTTTCAAACTTTACAGTTACTGTTTCTATTTTTCTTCGCCCCAAGTGTCTAGTTCTTGTTGCGACCACAAGTTAGGAAAAAATATCCTGCGTTGGTATTTTGGATGCATGTATTTTTTCCAATCGCTGCCACCAGTGGCTTCGCCGTTGCCTTTGCCACTAGATTCGATGTATTTTTTGGCGGTATTGAGGTGTTGCATTACCCAAGTTATGTTGACAGTATGGTCGTAATGGCGCATGGCTTGCACCAAATTTTCATTTTTTTGGTCTTCTGTAGGCAATTGTTTGAACTTTTGCCAGATGTTGCTTGTATTGTATTCTTGCATGTTTCGCAAAAATTCGGCTTTGTATTTTCGCTCAAATTCGAGAATAAGAAATGATTTTTCGCCTGTTTGATGATCTTTGCCTGCAGCTTGCCAATACAAATGTTCAAAAGCATGCTCATAAGGTGTATTTCTATCAATTGTAGCTCGAAAGCGGAAGTCGATAAGGTTAATCAAATCGGTTGAGGCAAACTCAATGATTCGATATTGCGCACTCTGAAAACCGCTGGCTGGTGTTAGTGTATTTCGAAATTTCATGTATTGCGCTACTTCCATCCCGTCGCCCATAATATCAAATGAAGTAGTAAGCATGTCGAAATAACGAGAAATACGACGTAATTTTTCAGTAAAAAAATCGGTTGCTGGTTTTGGATTTTCGCAAAGCTGGTTTATTTCCCACAAAATCATTTTGAACAATAACTCGTTGACTTGATGGTACATAATAAAGACCATTTCGTCGGGCAAAGTAGTGCGTTGCGTTTGTATGCTAAGCAACGCATCTGTTTGTATATAATCCCAATAGGTTATTGGTTTTGCGTAGACTAATCCTTCAAGATGCGTGTCTGTTTTTTGATTTATTAAATCAAATTTTGTTTCTAAATCTTTTAAAACTTCGGCTCTTTTGTCGGAAATATTCATTTTATTAATTTGCTTTTACTTTAAACGAATATTTTAATCCTTTGAAAGAATCCAAATCGGCTTTTATAGATCCTACTGCTAGGCTAGCTTTGATACGAACAGGTATTTTATTGTCATCGTTTGATATCCAAACGGTCAAGCTTTCTTCTTCTTTAAAAATTCGACCAGATTGCACTAACGGTCTAAAAATCATACAGTTTACGGTTCCAAATTTGGTCGAAATGTCTTCTGTACCCATAAATTTTAATTTGAATTTTGTGCTTTCATCATCAAAAAACATATCTACTCCAATTGATTCTCCTTTTTTAAGTTTGTCAACATTAGGATTGTTTCTCAAAAAATAAAAAGTTGAGAGAATATCTTGTACGTTTTCAGAAACAGAGAATGTTTTTTCTTCTTTAGAAATGTAATTTTTAACCAAAACTTGGTTGGAATCTTGCTTGAAAAAACCTTCTTGATTTTTCTTGTAGCCACCTTCGTCAATCTTGCGAACAAATTGATAAGGCTTACTTGTTTCTTTATCAAAAAAACTTTCGTAAAGATCGTCTACTTTAAAAAAAAGTTTGGTCATACCAGTGGTATATCCTCTACCTACAGCATGAAATACTTTCTTGTTATTTCGTTCGCCTTCTTTAACCTCAACAGTTGCGTAACCAGCGTTAACGATTCCGTAATGAATTCTAAATTTGAACCATTCACCAATTTCGAAAGCTCTTTCTTTTTGGGCAAAAACTCCAAATGAAGTCGATAATAAAACAAGTAAAACTATTTTTTTCATTGTGCAAATACTTTGTGTTTATAGAGGATATACAATTTCTGTTCCAAATGTATAAAAACAAAAAAACTCCGTCAAGAAATGACAGAGTTTTTATGCTATTAACCAACCAAAAAAATATAAATTATGAAATTTATATAAAATAACAGGGAACCACCCCTTTTATTCTGATGCAAATATAAGTTGGCTTTTACGATATTCTTTATAAAAAACAAACTTTAACATTTATTTGATAATCGAATGTGTCCTACATCGATGTAGTTTACGAAATGTTTAACAAATCTTTAATTTTATTACAAAGTTCCTCGTTTTGCTTGTTCTCTTTCGATAGACTCAAATAATGCTTTGAAGTTTCCTGCGCCAAAACCTTTGGCACCCATACGCTGAATAATTTCAAAAAACAATGTTGGTCGATCTTCTACTGGTTTTGTGAAAATTTGAAGTAAATAACCATCTTCGTCGGCATCGATCATAATAGCCAATTCTTCGAGCTTAGAAATATCCTCTTTCATCATGCTCATGTGTTCGCCAAGACGGTTTGGTATATCTTCATAATAGGCTTTTGGTGGTGCCGATAAAAATTCGATTCCGCGGGCACGAAGTTGGGTTACTGTTGCAATAATATCGTCGGTAGCAATAGCAACGTGTTGCACGCCTTCGCCTTCATAAAAATCTAGATATTCTTCTATTTGTGAACGTTTGTTGCCTTTGGCTGGTTCGTTTATCGGGAATTTGATTCGCCCGTTGCCGTTACTCATTACTTTAGACATTAATGCCGAATATTCGGTATGAATTTGTTTATCATCAAAAGACAAGAAATTGACAAATCCCATTACTTCTTCGTAATATTTTACCCAAACATTCATTTGGTTCCAACCTACATTTCCGACCATGTGGTCAATATATTTTAAGCCTACAGCTGTTGGATTATAATCGGATTTATGTGCAACAAAGCCTGGCAAGAAAGCACCTTTGTAGTTTTTACGCTCTACAAACATATGAACCGTTTCGCCATAGGTATAAATTCCGGCTCGAATTACTTCGCCAAATTCGTCTTTTTCAACAACGGGTTCCATAAATACTTTTGCACCACGTTTGGTGGTTTCTTCAAATGCAGAACGTGCATCTTCAACCCAAAGCGCTACAACTTTAACACCATCACCATGTTTTTTTACATGTTCACCAATTGGCGAATTACTGTTTAACGCTGTGGTTAAAACCAAACGGATTTTGTCTTGCTTTAAAACATAACTTACCGAATCTCGAGATCCAGTTTCTAAACCTTTGTAGGCATGTGATTGAAAACCAAAAGCTGTTTTATAAAAATGTGCTGCTTGCTTGGCATTGCCGACATAAAACTCGACATAATCGGTTCCTAAAAGTGGCAAGAAATCTTGTGCGCCTTCAAATATTTTTTCTAAACCGTAGTTTACTGATGTTACTTCTTTTGACATAATAAGCCCCACCTAACCTCCCCAAAGGGGAGGGACTCGCCGTGGAGAAAAGCGTTTTTAATATTTATTTTTTACACTAAGTTTTTAAAGCCCCTCCTTTGGAGGGGTTGGGGAGGCTTACTCCATCCAACTTTTATAATACTTCCCATCGTCCAATCCCATAGCTTCTTCGGTTACCATCAATGGGCGGAAAGTGTCGACCATAACCGCTAATTCTTGGGTTTCGGTGTGACCAATGCTTCGTTCCATAGCACCTGGTGCTGGACCGTGCGGAATTCCTTTTGGGTGCAACGTGATATGACCTTGTTCGATGTTATTTCGGCTCATAAAATCGCCATCTACATAATACAACACCTCATCAGAATCGATATTGCTATGATTGTAAGGCGCTGGAATTGATTTTGGATGGTAATCGTACAAACGCGGACAGAAAGAACAGACTACAAAAGTTGCGGTTTCGAAAGTTTGATGTACTGGTGGCGGCTGATGCACACGACCCGTAATTGGTTCAAAATTATGAATTGAAAACGCATATGGAAAATTGTAGCCGTCCCAACCCACAACATCAAATGGATGTGTTGCATAAACTACTTCGTGCATCATGCCTTCTTTTTTGATTTTGATTAGGAAATCGCCTTTTTCGTCGTGAGTTTCTATTTCGGAAGGCAATTTGAAATCGCGTTCGCAAAATGGAGAATGTTCTAAGTGTTGCCCTGAATCGTTTTTGTAGCGTTTTGGTGTATAAAAAGGCGAAAATGATTCTACATAAAATAATCTATTTTCTGATGAATCGAATTGTATTTGATAAATCGTTCCACGCGGAATAATCAGGTAATCGCCATATTCAAAATCGATATTTCCCAACATAGTTCGCAATTTTCCTGAACCTTTGTGAATGAAAATGAGTTCGTCGGCATCGGCATTTTTATAGAAATATTCGGTTAATGATTTTTTTGGTGCTGCTAGTCCAATGGTGCAATCTTTATTGACTAACATTGGTTTTCTTGAATCCAAGAAGTCATCGGCTGGTTTTAGTTCGAAACCTTTTAGAAGTAATGATTTTATGTTTTTGCCTATGGCTATTTTGGGTTCAACCGAATATGATTTTACAATTTCTTTTACTTGTGTTGGTCGATGCACATGATATAACAAGGAAGAATGTCCGTGAAAACCCTCGGTACCAAAGAGTTGCTCGTAGTATAAACCGCCAGTTGGTTTTTCGAACTGTGTGTGTCGTTTTTGTGGAAAAGAACCTAGTTTATGATATAACATTAGAATTCAGATTTTAGATTTCCGAATTTGACATCAGAAATTTATGAGATTGGTGTAGCAAATATCGGAATAAAAAGTAAAAAAAAATCCAAAAAAGCGAATTTACTTTTTTGGATTTTTCTGAGCATATTTTTGATTCTTTATTCCGTTGGATTATTGAGGTTTGATCGAGACCTGCTGTACAAAAAGTATACGGCAATTCCGATTATTCCCCAAATGATAAAGGCATACCATGTTTCTGTTCGTACAAAATACATTAAAAACAAATTGAAAGCTACTCCTAAACATCCAACTAAATATACTGCTGGAGTTCTATAAGGTCTTTCTAATTCTGGTTTTTTGTAACGAAGCATCATCACGGCTACACATACCATTGCAAAAGCAAGCAAGGTTCCCATCGAGCACATTTCGCTCACTTTGTCAATTGGCGTTAAAGCTGCCACAACTGAAATAATTGCGCCTACCAAGAAAGTACTTTTATGTGGCGTTTTGAATTTAGAGTGGATTTCTTTGAAAAACGGTGGCATCAAACCATCTTTTGCCATACCAAGAAAAATTCTGGTCTGTCCAAGCATCATTACCAACATAACCGAAGTTAAACCAGCAGTTGCGGCTAGTGTAATAATAAATACGGCCCATGTTAATCCTTTTTCGCTAAAAGCCGATGCTACTGGAGCTGCTTTGTCAAGAAGCGTGTAAGGAACCATTCCTGTTAATACTAATGACACTAAAATATACAAAACGGTACATATTACTAACGAAGCAATGATCGCAAATGGAACATCTTTTTTAGGGTTTATAGCTTCGCCGGCTTGTGTGGAAACGGCATCAAAACCAATATAAGCAAAAAATACAATCGTAGCTGCTGTTAAAACTCCTCCAAATCCAAAATTCATTTTTCCGGTTTCTTTACCAAATTCGTCTAGTGCAGGAACTTCCGCAGGAATAAATGGTGTCCAGTTTTCTATTTCGATATAAAAAGCACCCACAATAATTACGAATAAAACGACAGCAACTTTGATGACAACAATAATATTGTTTGTGCTTGCAGCTTCTTTGATTCCTTTTACAAGAATCATAGTTACAACCCAAGTGATAAGAAAAGCTGGAAGATTAAAAGCAAAACTAGGCGCTACTTGCCCAAGTTCAATACTTTTTTCGGTGGCTGTTGTTAGGTCATTACAAAGCCAAATGGGGAAATCTATGCCAAAAAGATGTAAAAATTTTACGAAATAACCGCTCCAAGCAACGGCGACGGTTGTCGCGCCCATCATATATTCGAGAATGAGATTCCAGCCGATAAACCAAGCAAAAAGTTCGCCGACAGTACCATAAGCATAGGCATAAGCAGAACCTTCAACTGGCAAAACCGAAGCAAATTCAGCATAACAAAGTGATGCAAACAAACATCCGATACCTGCAATAACAAACGAAAGTGCCAATGCTGGTCCTGCATAATCATGTGCTGCAATACCTGTTAATGTAAAAATTCCTCCGCCAATAATGGCGCCTATTCCTAGTGATGTAAGTCCCCATTTGGTAAGAACTCGTTTTAGATCACTTTTTTTCATATCAGCTTCAAAGGCAGAAACTGGTTTAACTCTCCATACAGACATAAAATTTAATTTTGGATTGGTTTTTTTTGAATTCCAAATGTAGTTTTTTTTTTGAGAAAAACTGAAAAACAGGCATTGTTTTTTTAAAACCAGAAACCTAAACTCAACCAGAAAAAATTCTCCTTTACCTCAGGCGACCACGAATATTTGAATTCTATTGGACCTAGCAAGGTTTCTAGTCCATATCCAAGTGCATATCCTGTTCTTTTTTCTCTAGAAATCCAATCGACTTTTTCAAAAAGATCGTCTTCTACAAGTGCATAATTTGCTGAGAAATTGACATGGTTTTTTTTGAAAATTTCCAAATCAAATGTGGCATTGGTTTTCAAATAGCTATCGCCAGAGAGCGAAACAAAATCATAGCCATAAAAAGGCTTGAAGTTATTGATTGCATTAAATCCATAACCGCCCAAAACAAAGTTGAGATACGGTGCGCTTTTTTGCCCCATTGTAAAACCAATTTCTGTTTGAAGTTTAAAGGTGATTTTTTGCCATGCGGTTTGCGCGAAACTTGCTTCGCCGCTCACAATAGAAAACCTATTGAATTGTTTAGAAAAATCGCTTGAATATAAATACGAATTTATATCGCTACTAAACTCCCATCCTTTTTTTGGAAAATATTTATTATCATACGAATCATACTTTGCAAAACCGAAAACACTTGCATAGTCACTATCTTCAAAAATAGAAATCGAGTTGTTTAATGTATTCGATTTTATGCGTAAGTATTTCCAATCTAATCCTGCGCCAATTAAAAATTTTTGTGCAAAAATAGTTTGTACAAAAGCTCGATTATCAAAATCTAGAAAATCTACGTTTAAAGTACTTATATTTAATTGATTAAAAAGTGTTCCGTTGTTGAAGTCGTTGGCTACATTTCGATTAAAACGATTGAGTCTTGATTTGAATCCGAAACTAAAATAAAAACCATTGTCTATATAATAATCAAGGTTGTACCTAAAATTATCTCCCAAAATTAAATCGGCGGAAATAACATCGTTCTTAAAAAGCGATTTTTTTTGAGTAAAATTTACTAAAACCGCACTTTTGTATAAGGGGTCATAATGCAATGCCAGTTTAAGAAAAGTTCGGTTTGGGTTTTCGGTTAATTTTAACTCCAATTTTTCTGCATTACCAGATTTTGAAACTTGATAACTTATGGCACTAAAGTTTTGGGTAGCATCCAGTTTGTTGATTCCGTTTTTTAAATCGGCATAACTTATTTTTGAAGGCGCGTTAAATCCCAACTTACCAATAACATAGGCTCGAGTATAATTTTTGAGTTCGCCTTCTTCTACAATATTGAGATTAAGGCTGTCTTTTTGCACTTTAATGCCTGTTGTTTTTTCAATTGGATTTGAAACCCCTATAGCTTTAAGTTGATCGTAGACGCCAAATCCTGCTTCTTCTCCTTTTTTAATTATTTCATTTACTTCAGAAAAAGAAATTACGCCATACTTTGTAATGTCTGGTTTTATATACAAATCGGTTAATTTTCGTTTGGCATCCATCTTTTTTATCATCTGAAGATTGGAAATCTGAACCAGTATTCGTGTTGCTTCTTTTAGTGATTTTCTATCTTTAAGGTCATCTTGTACATCTACACCTATTATATAATCGGCTCCTAGTTTTCTAATTTCTTCTACGGGATAATTATTGGTTACACCGCCATCTACAAGCAATCTTCCGTTTATTTCTACAGGCGTAAAAATCGTTGGGAAAGCACTACTTGCCAATAACGCTTGAGGCAAATATCCTTTGTTTAAAAGGACTTCTTCACCTGTTTCTATATCAGATCCTATGCATAAAAACGGAATTGGAAGTTTGTTAAAATCGGAAATGTCTTTCACTTTATGAGTTAATTTTACTAATAAATTGTAGTTGTAAATTCCTTTGGATAATGCGGTTGGAACTTCTATTTTGAAATTATTTACGGGCAAGGTAAAAGCATACATTTCGTCGTTTCTTTTTTCGAAAAAGTTTTTAGAATTTCTTGGAATATAGTCTTTGACCAACTCATCAAAATTGGTAGCTCTAAATATAGAATCTATTTGAGTTGCGCTGTAACCGCAAGCATACAAACCGCCAACTACAGATCCCATGCTGGTTCCACCAATAAAATCGATTTTTATTCCGGCTTGTTCTATAACTTTGAGAACGCCAATATGCGCAAATCCTTTAGCGCCGCCACCGCTTAAAACCAAACCAATTTTTTTTCGAGGAATTTCTTCTTGTGAAAAAGATTGTTCAGAAAATAAAAAAAAGACGAAAGAAAATAAAAACACAAGACGTTTATTGTATAGCCCCGATTGTAGCGGCATCCTTTTTTTGCAAAAAAAAGATATAGCGAAAAGCGGGAAAATGGATGGAAAGTACGCCTTAAACATGTGCTCCAAATTTAATTTTTTGTGTTTTGGTAAAATTCGACAATTTTTTTGGCTCGTGAAAGTCCTATAACGGCAGAAATGTCTTTTTCTGATGCTAATTTAAGTCTTTTTACGGATTTGAATTGTTTTATTAGGGTTTCCATGGTTTTTTCGCCGATTCCGGGAATGGTGTCCATGCTGGAAACTAAAGACGATTTGCTGCGTTTGTCGCGGTGAAAGGTTATTCCGAATCGGTGCGCTTCGTTGCGCAATTGCTGGATAACTTTGAGGGTTTCGGATTTTTTGTCGAGATATAACGGCACGGAATCGCCTGGATAAAATAGCTCTTCGAGGCGTTTGGCGATGCCGATAATGGCTATTTTTCCTCGCAAATCGAGTTCGTCCATGATTTTGAGTGCTGATGATAATTGTCCTTTGCCACCATCGATGATTATTAAGTTTGGCAACGGTTGGTTTTCGTCGAGAAGGCGTTTGTATCGGCGACGAACGACTTCTTCCATCGAGGCAAAATCGTTTGGGCCTTCGACGGTTTTTATATTGAAATGGCGGTAGTCTTTTTTGCTTGGTTTTCCGTCTTTGAAAACTACGCAAGCCGCCACAGGATTGGTTCCTTGAATGTTGGAGTTATCGAAACACTCAATATGTCGTGGCTCGACTTTGAGACGCAAATCTTTTTGCATTTGTGCCATAATTCGGTTTGTGTGCCTTTCTGGATCAACAATTTGCAATGTTTTGAGTTGTTCTATTCTAAAATATTTGGCGTTGCGAATGGATAAATCCAGTATTTGCTTTTTGTCGCCGAGTTGCGGCACTGTTATTTTGAGTCCCGAAGTTTCGGGATCGCCAAGGTCAACCATAAACGGAACGATTAATTCTCGTGACAAAAGCTTGAAACGTTCGCGAAGTTCGATGATTGCTAGTTCTAATAATTCTTGATCGGTTTCGTCGAGTTTTTTCTTGATTTCCATGGTGTGCGACCGAATGATCGAACCGTGATTAATTTGCAGGAAGTTAACAAAAGCAGCACTTTCGTCAGAAACAATCGAAAAAACATCGATATTGGATATTTTTGGGTTGATAATCGTGGATCGCGACTGATAATTCTCGAGAATATCGATTTTTTCTTTTATTTTTTGGGCTTCTTCAAAGTGCATGTTGCTTGCCAAATCGGTCATGACGCGTTTGAAATCTTTCATCGACTCTTTGAAATTTCCTTTCAGGATTTCGCGAATGGCGTTTACTTGCGTTTGATAATTTTCTAACGTTTCATGACCTTCGCAAGCGCCCATGCAATTGCCTATATGATATTCGAGGCAAACTTTAAATTTATTGGTTTCGATATTTTTTTCGGATAAATCGAAATTGCAGGTTCGTAGCGGATACAACTCTTTTATCAAATCGAGAATCACGCCTACGGTTTTGAAACTGGTGTAAGGTCCAAAATATTCGGAGCCGTCTTTGACCATTTTTCGGGTTGGGAAAAGTCTAGAAAAAGGTTCTTTTTTGATGCAAATCCAAGGATAGGTTTTGTCGTCCCGAAGCAAGATATTATATCGTGGTTGCAGGGTTTTTATGAGGTTGTTTTCGAGCAAAAGCGCATCACTTTCGGTCGCAACAATAATATGTTTTATAGTAACTATCTTCTTAACCAGCACATTGGTTTTTGCAGTGTCGTGCACTTTATTGAAGTAGGAAGCAACACGTTTCTTTAGGTTTTTGGCTTTGCCAACATACAAAATCTTGTCTTCTTTATCATAATACTGATACACGCCCGGATTGTCGGGCAGCGATTGTATTTGAAGTTGAAGGGTTTCGGTCATTGGGATTTATGAATGTTGATTTTTGATTTCAGATTTCAGATTTTTTTGCAATTGATTTTTGAAATTGAGATTGCTATTGAGAATTAGCCACAGATTAAAAAGATTTTCACAGATTAGTATTTTCTTTTTCAGCGATTTTTTGCTCGATAAATTCTTTGTGTTCTTTAGTAAGTGCTTTAATAATTCTTTTTGTTTCTAAATATGTCATTTGTACACCATATGGAATTTCAATAAATTCTTTTGAATTTAAAAGTACTATATAAGAAATATCTTTAAAAATAAATTTGATATTGGCTTTAAAATCAAAATCACCAAATCCAATTCGGTTAAATTTATTAAATTTAATAAAAAAAATAAATTCTGTTACATCAATTGACATCTTCTCCCTTAAAGAAAGTAATTCTTTTGAATCAACATAATTATCATTTAAAGTAATAGCTTTAGTTTCTCTTGAAATATATCGTCTAATTTCCTCTATTCTATATTCAACTGTAAGTTCCATATAAAAATTTTCAAATTTTTTATTTTCATTGATTAAAACATTATTCAAGTTTTCAAGAATAGTTGCATCAAATAATTCAATTAAAACCTCATCTGATTTTTTTATACTCTTAACGTTTTGAATTCCAGTCAACCTCTGCTCCAACAACGCAATTTCCTTATCCAAATCATCGTCTTCTTCGATGTTTTCGCCATTTGCTCCAGCAATCATTATTTCTAGAGAGCGATTTACATTTTGGGCAATAAATTCAATAAATGCTTCGATATTTCCAGCATCAGCAAGTTGTAATACGCTAAAATAACGGTCTTTCGAATCTTTGTCGGATTTTATGATGCAGGGCGGAAATCCATATTTCATCAAGATAAAGTTCATCAAAATTCTTGCTGTTCTGCCATTTCCGTCGTCAAATGGATGAATTCTGATAAATTTATAATGAAATTGTGCTGCAATTACTATTGGGTTTACGCCTTTTTCGAGACATTTATTTTCATACCAAACCAACAAATCATGCATTTCTGCAGGTGTTTCCTCGGGTGTTGCAAAATAAAACATTTCTCCAGTTTTTGTCAAAACATGATTTGAAGATGTCTTGTAACTTCCAACGGCAATTCGCTTTTTGGTAGGTTTTCCTTCAGCAGTTTGGGCATCAACTTCGTAGGATTCTTTCAATAATAGGATGTGTAATTCTCTAATAAAATTTTCGGTCAACGGTCTTTCGCCAGCAACCATCTCAACGACCCAATTTATGGCTTCATTATGACCTGTAATTTCAAAATGGTCTTTCAAAGTTTTACCTTGAGCGGTAATTCCATGCAAAATCAATGCTTTAGTTTCACCATAAGTCAATGTATTTCCTTCCAAATGATTGGAGTGATAATTCCAATCCAAGCGAAATTTTTGCATAATTCGATCTTCTTGTTCCTTATTTATAGGTCGAAGTTGGTCTAATTCTGATTTTAATTGCAAGGCTTTTATTGTGTTTTCCATAGAAGAAAATTGAAATTACGATTGTAAAATTACGAATTCCAAATTTTATTTCTAAATTTAAAAATTATTTTTACTTAAATGAAAAACCCGAAACCAATTACAATTCTTGGCGAAACAATTTTGGCTGGCGAAAGCAAAACCATCGATATGGAAATTGCTCGTTTGCACACCACAACCAAACTGAAAATTCCTGTAATCATTCAGCGGTCGAAGCTTGATGGTCCAATAGTATTGTTTTCGGCAGGTATTCATGGCGACGAAATTAACGGTGTAGAAGTCGTTCGGCAGTTGCTTATCGAAAAAATAAACAAACCAAAAATAGGCACTGTTATTTGTATTCCGATTGTAAATATGTTTGGTTTTGTAAATAAATCTCGAGAATTTCCTGATGGTCGCGACCTGAATCGGGTTTTTCCTGGAAGCAAGTCGGGTTCGTTGGCGAGTCGATTTGCACATCATATCTTGACCGAAATTATGCCCGTTATAGATTATGCAATTGATTTTCATGCTGGCGGTGCAAGTCGTTTTAATGCGCCTCAAATTCGGATTGCGCCCAATAATCTCGAATTGAAAAAACTGGCCGATGTTTTTGATGCGCCATTTACACTATATTCCAAAAATATTTCGGGCTCGTTTCGTAACGCTTCCGAAAAAATGAATGTGAAAATGTTGCTTTTTGAAGGCGGAAAATCATTAGATATTAATAAAACTATCGCATCAGAAGCCGTTGAAGGCAGCAAACGAATTCTGCATCATTTGGGCATGTTGAGTGAGAAACATTTTTGTGAAAAGCAAAAAAGTAAAACTATTTATATTGAAAAATCGGGCTGGTTACGCGCCAAATGTTCAGGACTTTTTCATGACAATAATCATATCGGGAAATTTGTAGAAAAAGGAACTGTTCTAGGAATTATTACCGATCCTTTCGGGAAATTTGAGCAAAAAGTGAAAGCGCCAAACGACGGTTACATCATAAATGCCAACCACTCACCCATTGTGTATGAAGGCGATGCGGTGTATCACATGTCGAATATCATTGGTGATGGAAGTGAGTAAACTTTATAAAGATAGTTTTATAGAATTTGATTTTATAGAAATCTTTACAATTTTTACAAAAACCAAAATCTGTGAAAATCTTTGAAATCTGTGGCAAAAAATAAGCTAATTTAATCCTTCAAAAAATCTTTTACGAGTTCAAACGCATCATTTTTGGCAATATCTAAATCGTGATTTTTGATGATTTTATCAAATTGAGGAGCCGTTGCAAGTTCGATAGAAGCTTTTGCGATGCGCATATTTATTTTATCATCGCTTTCGGTTGAGCGTTTTTTTAATCGAATTTTTAGTTCGTCAATACTTGGTGGTTTTACGAAAACGGCCAATGTTTCTTGAGGAAATTTCGATTTTATGCGCAAGCCACCAGCCACATCAATATCGAAAATTACGTTTTTCCCCAAGGTCCAAATGCGTTCGATTTCGGTTTTTAACGTTCCGTAAAAATTGTCACGATACACTTCTTCCCATTCCAAAAAATCTTCGGCTTTGATATGTTTTTTGAATTCTTCGGTCGAGATAAAATAATAATCTTTGCCATTAACTTCTTCGCCACGAGGCTCGCGCGATGCAGCCGAGATGGAGAATTCGAGATTCAACTCTTCTATGCCGAGCAAATGCCGAACTATAGTTGTTTTTCCAGATCCTGATGGCGCCGAGAATACTATTAATTTTCCTTTTTTCATTTATATTTTATAACCACAAATTACACAAATTTTCACAAATTAAAATTCATAAACAATTATAAAACATTCAAAACCTGTTCTTTGATTTTTTCCAACTCGTCTTTCATCATCACGACCAGTTTTTGCATGCCTGCATGATTGGCTTTCGAGCCTAAAGTGTTGATTTCGCGACCCATTTCTTGCGTTATAAAACCCAATTTTCGTCCATTGGCTTCGTTGCCTTTTATGGTTTCCAAGAAATAATCCAAATGATTGGTTAGTCGCACTCGTTCTTCGGTTACGTCTAATTTTTCGAGATAATAAATCAGTTCTTGCTCAAAACGGTTTTCGTCAACATTCACTTTCAATTCGGCAATAGCCGTTTGTAATTTATCTTTTATAGTCTGAATACGCTCTGGATCGAGCGCAATGGCGTCGGCTAGATACTGTCGAATATTTGCAATTCGCAAATTGAATTCTTTCTCGAGCGATAATCCTTCCGCTTGACGGAAATTAAGAATATTATCTAATGCTTCTTTGATGGTTTTTTGAATTTCGGCCCAGTCGTTTTCGTCTATTTCCTCACGTTCAGTTTTCATGGCATCGGGCATTCTGACAGCCATTTTCATCAATTCGGTTTCGTCGGCATTGGCATAAACTTCACGAAGTTGCGCCATGTAAGCCTTCATGATTGGCACATTGACTTTGGTCGATGTTTGCTCGGCGGTACTTTCAATATAAACCGAAAAATCTATTTTGCCACGTTCTAGTTTTGCAGCAATTTCGTTGCGAACCGTCAATTCCATTTCACGATAAGTAGATGGTAATCTAGTGTTTAGGTCAAGTCCTTTGCTGTTGAGCGATTTTACTTCTACCGAAATCTTTTTGGCTTGGAGTTGCAAAGTTGCTTTACCAAAACCAGTCATTGATTGTATCATAATTTTTTATAAGTTGTAAATATAATGAAACTAGTCAAAAGATTCACCGCTAATTCGCTAATTTAAGAACATTAAAAATTAGCGAATTAGCGGTTATTTTTGGAATTTGTTACTAAATAAACACCAAAAAATATCAAAATAGCCGAAACAATTTTGACCCAACTAAGTTCATCTTTACCGACACTAATTGCAAAAATCGTTGCAAAAACAGGTTGCAAATAAATAAAAACCGCAACCGTTGTTGGCTTGAGTTCACGCATCGAAAGCAAATTTAATAAATAGGTAAAAAAGGTCGAGAACAAAACTACAAATCCTATTTTCCAATAAATATCGGTTGGAATTATTGTCCAACTTACCGCCATAAATTCGTTCCAACCGAAAGGCAAAACCATGAAAAAACCGAATAAATAAATCCATTTTACAAACGAAAACGCATTGTATTTGTCCATCAATTTTTTTACAGTTATGAGATAAAATGCATAGGAAACCGCATTTACAAAAACCAGAAAATTTCCTAAACTTGCATTAGTAGCATTGCCCACCGATTTGCCATACAAAATCAAAAAAGCAGTTCCGAAAAGTCCTAAAACGATGCCTAAAATTTTGCGTTTTTGCATTTTTTCTTTCAAAATAATCGCAGACAAAATCAATACAATAATAGGTGTCGAAACCATTAAAACCGATGCCGAAATGGGCGACGTATAACTCAATCCTTTAAAAAATGTAAGCATGTTAAGTGCTACACCAAAAAAAGCACAAGCGATAATTCTTGGAAAATCTTGTTTTTCGATTTTTTCGGTTGCTACAAAAAAAGAAACCATCCAAAACAAAATCGTCGCACCAAAAACCCTCAAAACAATGAATCCGTAGGCGTTAATGTAGGTTGGCATCACGTCTTTGGCAATCGTAAAAGTCAAGCCATATATTAAAGAAACAATAGTTGCGCCAAGAAGAGCCAAATTTCTTTTAGACATTTTCCAGCGCTTTGTAGACTTGCAGCATATTTTGCTGCGTGTTTCCGATATAAATTTTATTGTTGATAATAAAAACAGGACGACTCAAAAACGTATAATGCTCCAAGATATATTTCTTAAAATCGTCTTCGGTCAAATTTTTATTTTTCAAATCCATAGATTTATACAATTGCGCTTTTTTAGAAAAAAGTGCTTCGTAACTTCCAGAAAGTTCTTGCATTTGTTCCACTTCAGCAACTGAAATAGGATCTTGTTTGATGTCATGAAACGTCAAATTATGCGTTGTAGGAAGTGATTTTATAATTTTTCGGCAAGTATCGCACGAAGCGAGATAGTATATTTTGTTCATTTTTCTAAATTTCTAATGGCAAAGAAAATTCTTTTTAGACTTACAATGTGTATTTTTACAAAATTAATTAATAAAACTTATGGAAACCGCCTTACGAATTTTACAAAACAACCGAAACGTTTTTTTACGTTTGTTAGATTCTTTTACTTTAGAACAATTAAATACCATTCCAAAGGGCTTCGTCAACAATATCGTTTGGAATATTGGTCATATCCTTGTCACGCAACAAATATTAGTTTATAAAATTTCGGGTTTGCCTTTGTATATTTCTGAAGAAATGGAAAATACCTATAAAAACGGTTCCATTCCAACGTGCATAACCGCGCAAGAAGAAGTTGATGAATTAAAAAAATTACTAATTTCTTTACCAATAAAAACACAGGCGGATTTTGAAAAACCAGATTTTTTTCAAAATTATGAAACCTACACTACTAAAAGTACTGGTTTTTTTATTGATAGTGCCAAAACTGCACTAACGTTTAATAATTTTCATGAAGGTGTCCATTTTGGAATTATGTTACAAATCAAGAAGTTTCTTTAAGAGCCAATCCAGCTATCATTCCAAATTTTTGGGCAACAACCCTTTTTTTGCAAGCTTTTGCAGTAACTTCCGTTGGTCGTTCTGCAAAAACAGCAAAAAATAGAGTTCTTTACCCAAAAGATTTTCCCTTCTATCTGGGCTAGAACTAAAATTTATCATCAAAGCGTAACATCTGCCAAAAAAGAAATTTATCTTTACAAAAAATTTATCCTAATGAAATTCAATACCAAAACCATTCACGGTGGGCAACACCACGATCCTGCAACTGGAGCCGTAATGCCGCCCGTTTATTTAACCTCGACTTTTGTACAAACCAGTCCAGGGCAACCTTTAAACCCAGATTTTGAATATTCGCGTGCGGCAAATCCTACTCGATCGGCTTTAGAAAACGCTTTGGCAAGTATCGAAAACGGTGTTCGCGGATTGGCTTTTTCATCAGGATTGGCGGCTACCGATTGTGTTTTACGCTCTTTTAAAGCTGGCGACGAAGTTATTGCTATGGACGATCTTTATGGCGGAACGTATCGAATGTTTACTCGTATTTATAAAGATTCGGGCATTAAATTTCATTTTGTAGATATGAATGATTTGGAAAAATTCAAATCGTTAATCAACCAAAATACTAAATTAGTTTGGGTAGAAACACCAACTAATCCGTTGATGAAATTGGCTGATATTCAAGAAATTGCAAAAATCACCAAACAGCATAAAATTCTTTTTGCTGTAGATAATACGTTTGCAACACCATATTTGCAAAAACCATTAGATCTTGGTGCCGATATTGTGATGCATTCGGCTACCAAATATCTAGGCGGACATTCTGATGTTATTGCTGGAGCATTAATTGTTAAAGACGAAGAATTAGGTAACCAATTGCATTTTCAGCAATTTGCTACTGGTGGCACATTAGGTCCAATGGATTCCTTTTTGATACTTCGAGGTATCAAAACTTTGCATTTGCGCGTGCAACGTCATTGCGAAAATGGCGAGAAAGTAGTCGCTTTTTTGAGCAATCATCCAAAAGTAAAGACCGTTTATTATCCGGGATTAGCTAGTCATCCGTATCATGAAATTGCTAAAAAGCAAATGAGTGGTTTCGGCGGAATGGTTTCGTTTACTTTCAAATCGGGAGCAAAACAAGATTCGATTATATTTTTAGAAAAATTGAAAGTTTTTACACTTGCTGAATCGCTCGGCGGTGTAGAAAGTTTGGCCAATCATCCAGCTTTAATGACGCATGCATCTATTCCAGAAGATAAGCGCAAAGAAATCGGAATAACAGATGATTTGGTTCGATTGAGCGTTGGTATAGAAGATGCCGATGATTTGATTGAAGATTTGAAGCAAGCTCTAGATTAAGGAAAATAAAAAAGCCGTTTTGTAAAATTACAAAACGGCTTTTTTATTTTAAACAAATTTTAATTTTGATCTAGATAATAGATATAACCAATATTAAAAGAACCTAAATAATCATTGGTTTTATTCTCTGTATAAATTCTGCTATTTGGATTTAAACCATCAACCCAATCCGAGAAATAATATTGCAACTTTACTTCTGCCAGGAGCGAATGATAATCTGATAATTTATATCTTGTGCCAACACTACCAGATAAAGAAGCTGTAAACTGGTTTACATCATTTCTGTAACCGTCAAGGTATTTAACTAATGTTGTTGAAGGATTTCCTATCTTGCCGTTTCCATAAGAAGTAGCAACTTCCGAACTATATAAACTAGCCATACAACCAGCACTCACATAGGGAGAAATTCTTCCGCCTCTATAATAGTCATCTGTTTTGAGAGGATAAAACTCAACTTGAAAACCAGCACTTGTTGAAGATGTTTTGCCAGACATTGCTCTAAGTTGATTGACTCCAACTGAATTATTACCTGATGTATTTACATACTTACCATAATGTTTCAAATTCGACTCCATATAAGAGGCTTCCAAACGAAGTTTAAAATTATCTCGTAAAGAAAAATAATCCTCATCACCAGATAGATAATAAACAACACCTATATTATAACCATTATTTTTATAAAAATTTTCAAAGTCGTCTCTCGCACCAAAATCAGATTTTAAAAAAACAGGCCCGGCATAGATACCAACTTCATGGTATAAATTTCTGAATTGAGCATTAACATGGTTTGAAAAACCAATAAATACTATTGTTAATAAAAAAATACGTTTCAACATAATCTTAAATTGAATTTATTTTGAAAGTGCAAATATGCGAATACTAATTGGTAAAAATAAAATAATTTTCCTTAAAAACAATTAGTTGAACTTTAATTTTTTAATTTTTGCCTTAAACTTTGATTTTTTAATTTGTAGAAGCTAAATAAAAAAGCATAATTCTAAAAAAACTTTTAAAAGTTTTTGCAGAAAATGTATCTTTGCAAATTATTACGAAATCGATTTCTTAAATTATAATTAAACGAAGTATGTCACAAAGTATTAATGCATTTATTGATGCAGTTTCTAAGAGAAACCCAAACGAACCGGAATTTATGCAAGCCGTTAAGGAAGTTGCAGAAACGGTAATTCCTTTTATTGAAAAAAATACCAAATACCAAAACAAAATGCTTTTGGAACGTATGGTTGAAGCCGAAAGAATCATCATGTTTCGTGTTGTTTGGCTTGACGATGCTGGAAAAACACAAGTAAATCGTGGTTATCGAATCCAAATGAACTCGGCAATTGGTCCCTACAAAGGCGGAATTCGTTTTCATCCATCAGTAAATCTTAGTATTCTAAAATTTTTAGCGTTTGAGCAAACATTCAAAAATAGTTTGACAACCTTGCCGATGGGTGGCGGAAAAGGTGGAGCCGATTTTGATCCAAAAGGAAAATCTGACAATGAAATAATGAAATTTTGTCAATCATTCATGACGGAATTATCAAAACATATTGGCGCAGACACCGACGTTCCAGCTGGTGATATTGGTGTTGGAGGACGTGAAGTTGGATTTATGTTTGGTCAATACAAACGTTTACGAAATGAGTTTACTGGTGTTTTGACAGGAAAAGGAATTTCTTTTGGAGGATCGTTAATTCGTCCAGAAGCTACTGGATATGGCGATGTGTATTTTGCACAAAGCATGTTGGGCACCAAAGGTGATTCTTTCAAAGGAAAAACAGTTGTTGTTTCTGGGTCTGGAAATGTGGCACAATACGCAGCTGAAAAAGCAACACAATTGGGCGGAAAAGTAGTAACGTTATCAGATTCAGCAGGATATATTTATGATGCTGACGGAATTGATGCTGCAAAATTAGCTTATGTTATGGAAATCAAAAACGTAAACTACGGAAGAATTTCAGACTATTTAACCAAATATCCTAATGCTAAATATGTGGCAGGAAAACGTCCTTGGGAAGTAAAATGTGATGTGGCTTTGCCATGTGCTACTCAAAACGAATTGAATGAAGACGAGGCAAAACAACTTGTAGCAAATGGTTGTATCTGTGTTGCAGAAGGAGCAAACATGCCTTCTACGCCTGAAGCGGTGACCGTTTTTCAGAAAGCAAAAATATTATTTGCACCAGGAAAAGCATCTAATGCTGGTGGTGTTGCAACTTCTGGACTAGAAATGTCACAAAACTCCTTACGTTTGTCTTGGACGTCTGAAGAAGTTGATGAACGACTAAAAAACATTATGCTCAACATTCATGCTTCCTGCGTAAAGTATGGTTCAGAAGATGGAGGTTACATAGATTATGTAAAAGGGGCAAACATTGCAGGATTTGTAAAAGTTGCCGATGCGATGTTAGGTCAAGGTGTAGTTTAATTTTTATACCTATTTTATATATCAAAAAGGCTGCTCTAAAACCGAGCAGCCTTTTTTATTTTTGTACACTATCATGAATTTGCACATCAACACCGTTATTCCACAAAGTTAAAATGTCAGTTGCAACAGTGGCGCCACTGCCTGCGGCAATAGCCAATTGACTTCGCCAGCCAGCTAAAGTACCAGTTACATAAATACCTTCTGTGACTTTATGATCTATATTTTTTAACCAAATACGCTGTTTTTCGGCAACAGCTTTAGGGTGTTTTTCAACAAATTCCAACAAGCCTTCAATGGCAAAAGTATTCGACGAACCAATTCCGATTACGATATTTTTAGTTTTATAGCTAGATTTATTTGTAATAACCTCAAAATTTGGAAATTCGCCCGAAATTTTGATTACCTTTTCATTTTCAATTTGAGAAACTTGAGGATATAAATCCGATAATTGCGCCACACTTTCTATAAGCAAATCAGCACCAAGTTTGCCTTTCGGAATGCCATAAGCGTTATTAAAAACGGCGTTTTGTAGCGACGATGTTTTTTGATTGGTTATAATCCCTATTTTTTTATCTGCAACAAATTCTTTTTTATGTGCCGATCCCAAAACCAAAGCACAAGAAACGCCCGAAACTCCGCCGCCAATAATCAAAACATCAAACATAAATTTATTTTAAAATTGTAAAAAAAGAAATTCCAAATTCCAACATATGTATGGAGTTTGGAACTTGTGAAATTGAAATTTCTAAAAAATTATTCTTTAATTTTCGACTCAATAGATTTCGACATTTTAAAAATCAATAAAACACAAACAGCACAAAACGAGGCAACAATACCTATTAATGCCATGACGCTATCTTTTGAAAACAAATCGCTAAAATTTAATTGAGTTATATTAAAAACAATCAGACCCAAAGCCAAAAAAACGAGTACATAAATAAATACCTTCATGGATAAATTTTTTACAAAAATACTATTTTTACAATTATACAAAAAGTGCTTTAACATTCGTCGCAAATAATTTAACAGCAATTGCAAGCAAAACCACACCAAAAACTTTTCGTATGATACTTAAACCAGTATTTCCTAATACTTTTTCGATTTTTGATGATGATTTCAAAACCACATAAACCAATATAATGTTCAACAAAATACCCGCAATAATATTAATGTCGTGATACTGCGCTTTAAGAGACAATAAAGTCGTCATCGTACCCGTTCCAGCAACTAGCGGAAAAGCAATAGGCACAATCGACGCCGTTTTGGCTTCTTCATCACGATATAATCTTATACCCAAAATCATCTCCAAGGCCAAAAAAAACAACACAAAAGCACCAGCCACGGCAAAAGAATTGACCGAAATACCAATCAAATTCAACAACTCTTTTCCTATAAAAAGAAACGTAATCATAATCACCAACGACACAATCGCCGCTTTTTCAGACTGGATATAACCCACTTTTTGCTTCAAAGAAATAATCACAGGAATACTGCCAATAATATCAATCACAGCAAACAAAACCATCGTAACGGTCAAAATTTCTTTAAAATTAACTTCAAACATAGTTATAGTTTTTTACTTAGCAAAGATACATTTTTTCTGGGCGTTATTCGCCGTGGCGAATCGTGCTGTACGCTCCAATCTTTTTTGCGGTTTTGTCATCCTGAGCCTGTCGAAGGACAAAACCGCAAAAAAGGATTTCCACTACCATCACTAACGCAGGCGAAAGTCAACAATCAAAAATCGTTAATCCACAATCAAAAATCTGCAATCAAAACCATATCTTTGCCCCATGTTTCAACTCGGCAAAACCATCGTCTCCGAAGATATTCTTCAAAAAGATTTCGTCTGCAACCTGTCTGCCTGCAAAGGAGCTTGCTGCGTAGATGGTGATGCGGGCGCACCTTTAAGTGATGAAGAAGTCAAAATCTTAGCCGAAATCTATCCAAAAGTAAAACCCTTTCTTCGCAAAGAAGGCATTGCTGCCATCGAACAATTCGGTACATCCGTAATCGGCACCGACGGCACCACCGAAACTACATTAATAGACAATAAAGATTGTGCTTATGTAATTTTTGATGGTAAAACCGCACTTTGCGGCATCGAGCAAGCCTATAATCAAGGCGAAGTTACTTGGAAAAAACCAGTTTCTTGTCACTTGTATCCTATTCGTGTAAAAGATTTTACCGAGTTTGCAGCAGTCAATTATGACCGTTGGGATATTTGCGATCCAGCCTGTTCTTTGGGTGCCGAACTGGAAGTTCCAGTTTACAAATTTGTAAAAGAAGCACTCGTACGTCGCTTTGGCGAAGATTGGTACATGGAACTCGAGAAAGTTGCTGAAGAATTGAAGGGTATGTAATAAAAAAAATATTTTTGACAAATAATTGTAATTTTCAAAAAAGTAGCACAATCCCAACTTTGTTTTAATAGCTATTTGAAAAAAATATAGATTTAGTCAGCATTTACTATTTTGTATAAATCAAAAAACATTATTTTATTGAACTTTAGCGGAAATATTTATTAATTTCTAATGATAATGATTAACAATATAGTTATTTTTTGTAATTTTAACATTTATAATTAATTATTTCAAATGTCTACAATCCGAATATTAATTGTTGAAGACGATGCAATCATTGCAGAAGACATCAAAGAAATGCTATCTAATGTCAACTATTCCACAGTTGGGATTGCTTATAATAAAAGAGACGCTATTCAATTAATTGCCACCAAAAAACCTGATTTGGTTTTACTCGACATCAATTTGAGTGGTTATTATGAAGGATTTGAAATTGCGGATTACATTAATTCACATTCGAAATTGCCATTTATTTATTTAACTTCTTATTCAAGTCCTGAGATTTTAAATAAAGCAAAACACACTACGCCAATGGGGTATATTGTAAAGCCTTTTAACGAACACGAGCTTTACTCGACTATTGAAATTTCAATGTTTAATTTTTCAAAATTTCATATTCCAATCGATCTCAATAAAACAAACCTCAATAAATTAATTATAACCGAACTTACGCAAAAAGAATTCGAAGTGCTGAAAGATTTATATGAAGGCAAAAACAACCAACAACTTGCCGATAAACATTTTGTAAGTGTAAATACTATAAAAACACACATAAAAAATATTTTCGAAAAATTAGACACGCATACACGATCTGAAACTATTGCTTTTTTAAACGAATTATTACATTAACAATTTCGGAATTGTGAATTGAAATTTCGTTCCATTTGAAGTGTCAGTGGAAACTTGTGCGTTTAGTTTTTGAGTGAACATTGTTATTAAACGCTGACCAAAAGTTTCTTTTGTGTTGTTTTTCGAAATTCTAATATACCCGTTACCGTTATCTTGCACCGTTAGTAAATAAAACTCACTAGTTTGTGTCATTGCAACGTTTATTTGCAACAATTTGTCTGGCACATCTAGTTGCGCATGTTTTAGTGAATTGGTTATCAGTTCGTTTACTAAAAAACTTATAGGAATTACTTGTTCCAGATCCATGAAAATTGAGCGTGCCTCAACAACTAGTTTTGTTGGTTGATCAGGTTTTGCGTAGTTTTTGGATATATTAGTTACTAAATTTTCAAAATAATCCTGAATATTTACTTCTGTAAGTTGTTCGCCAATGTATAAATTTTTATGTAAAATAGCGATCGACTCGACTCTTCTTCTTCCGTCTTGAAGTGCTTCTAACGCTGCTTTATCTTTTATATATTTCGATTGCAGATTAAGCAAACTAGAAATCATTTGTAAATTGTTTTTTACCCTGTGATGTGTTTCGTGCACCAATAGTTCACGATCTTTTAATGATTTTTCAATAATTTCGTTTTTAATTTTTATTTTGGAATACATTTTATATAACCCAAACGATGCGAGTAATAAAAAAGCTATTCCTAATAAACTAATAAATAATATTATTTTAGATTTATACAATTTGGCTTTTGAAATTTCTTTTTCTTTATTCAATAGTAAAATTTCAGAATCCTTCTTTTGTTCATCATATTGTGCATTTTTTTCGGCAATAATTTCAGACGATTTTTCGGAATAAATCGAATCACTCACTTGTTTATACTTTTTGAAATTATCTAATGCAAGCTGGTTTTTCCCCATTTTTTCATAGGCTTCAGCCAAAAGTTGGTAGGCGGTTTGTTGTTGACTTAACGATTCGTGTTCGGAATAGTTAAAAATATCTTGCAGTTGAAAAATCGCATCTTCAAGTTTATTCATATGTATCAAAACAGCTCCCATATTGAGTTTTGACTCACACAAATTATAGGTACTACTTAACTTTTCTCTTATTTGTAAAGCAGTCAAATGCTCTTGATACGCCTCTTGCAATCGCCCTTCTTTTTGTCTTAAATTTCCTAAAAAATCGTGATGAAACCCAAGTTCTCTTTTGGTAGGAAATATGTTTAGTAGTTTTTTTTGCTCTTTCAAATAGAATGCTGCTTTTTTATAATCACCCAGTTCCGTATACACATATCCTAAATTCGCATTGACACTAGCGCAACCTGCACTGTCTTTTAAAATTTTAAAAGCTGAAAGTGATTTTAAATATTCTTTTTTTCCTTTTTCAAACTGGTTTACACTTACATAAAAACTTGCTAGAGCATTGGTTGTTTTTGCTTTATCTTCTGCTGTGCCTTGTTTTTCATATATATTGGCGGCTTCCATTAATAGTTTTTGAGCCAATACATTATTCCCTTTAAACATATAAATATTTCCCATAAAACTAGCACTTTTAGCTATATCCAATGCTATTTTATTGTTGACTGATGTAGTATAAATTTCATTATAGTAAACCAAAGCCGTTTTATAATCGCCTTGCCAGCGATGACTCGCCGCAAAAATATAATTATTCCTTGTTTTTTCTTTAGGACTACTACTAGTTACATTAAATTCTTTTTGTAAGCGTGTGGCAATTTCTTCTGCTCTTTGTGGATTGCGTTGCACCAAATGTTCTCCTA
Organism: Flavobacterium sp.; assembly: GCA_043771555.1. Classification (GTDB taxonomy): domain Bacteria; phylum Bacteroidota; class Bacteroidia; order Flavobacteriales; family Flavobacteriaceae; genus Flavobacterium. Next base: position 58,131 of record JAYVHB010000050.1, read on the forward strand.
ATAGAAACAGTGATTCTTTCAAAATAGTTTTAGAATTTGTTTGTTTAATTATGGTTTGCAAACTGTCTTGAAAGTGATCAACTGCAGCGTCCTGAGCTTGAATGAAGCAGTTAAAAAGTATAAAAAAGGGAATAGTGATTTTAATGTTCATTCAAACAAAAATTTAAGAGTTATAGTAAAAGATTCTAAAGCAAATTTACAAAAACTGCCACTATAAAAACCACCCAAAAGTATGAGATTTAGGATAAAATAATACTAGAATTTTACACCTAACAACAAACTACTTTTTTGTTGAGAAAAAAAGTAAAGATTAATTTCAATTTCAAAAATCATTTTTAACATTAAACATTATTATTATGAAAAATTTCAAAACACTATTCTTTTTATTATTTGCAGGCTTTGTAGCCAATGCACAACAAGCAACACTTTCAGCAGGTGGCGAAACTACTGGCGCAGGAGGCTCGACCAGTTATTCGATTGGGCAAATAGCCTTTTTGTACAGCAGCAGCTCTACCGGAAACGTGAGTCAAGGCGTGCAGCAACCTTTTGGGATTACTACATTAAGTGGCGAGGAGTTTTCTCAAATTTCGTTACAGATGTTGGTATATCCAAACCCAACCACATCGCTAGTTAATCTAAAAATCGAAAACTTCGATTTGCAAGAGCTGACGTACCAACTTACCGATATGAACGGACGATTAATTACGAACCAAAAAATAAGTAGCTCCGAAACAAATATTTCATTCGACGATCTTTCGACAGCGATTTATGTGTTGTCAGTAAACGATCAAAACAAAGCCTTGAAAACATTCAAAATCGTTAAAAATTAGTCCTTTAGCCACGAATGCACGAATTTAAACTTTTGAGCCTTTTGTGGTAAAAAATTAGCGAATTCGTGGCAACTTTTTTAAACCACAAATTACACAAATTCACACAAATTAAACCAATTATAAAAAAACTTTGCGTCTTAGTGCCTTAGCGGCAAAAAAATAAACTTTAAAAAAAATATTATGAAAACAATTATCCAAAATATATTCAAAACGTTTGCACTGCTAACTGTTTACTGCGTACTGAATACTGCTCACGCCCAAGCACCCAACAAGTTCAGCTACCAAGCCGTTATTCGAAATGCCAGCAATGTAATAGTTGCAGGAATACCAGTCGGAATGCGAGTAAGCATTTTGCAAACCACCGCAACAGGCACAGCGATTTATGTAGAAACTCACAACCCAACGACCAACGCCAATGGTTTGGCGTCTGTAGAAATTGGTGGTGGAACACTTGTTTCGGGCAATTTTGCAACCATAGATTGGGCAAACGGGCCTTATTTTATAAAAACCGACACCGATCCAGCAGGTG
>JAYVHB010000051.1:0-46351 GCA_043771555.1 Flavobacterium sp.
GGAAGGAAGGTAAGAAGGAAGGAGGGAGGGAGGGAAGGAAGGAAGGAAGGAAGGAAGGGAGGAAGGAAGAGTGATATAAAACGAGAAGTTTAAGAGTAAAAGCACATGTGAGAAATGGATGTACGCTTCTCAAGAGTTTTTTAATCTCTTTTCTTTCTTTACCTATTTTTCAGATCTTTGACTCCTTCTAGATCATTCGGCCTTAAGGGATTGCCCGTGATGGGGCACACAGACCCTTTTGATGCCAGCCACAACTCTTAATATTGCATCAAATGTTAATGTTTGTGATGTTATGATTGTTGTTATCGTTATTATTATGAATACTATCGTCATCATCTTAACTATTTTCATCACAATTATTCACATTTTTAATCAAACCAAACTTCTTGTATATCTGGGGAGATACAGCACAAAATAATTGAACATTTTTAATATTAGAAACAGTATGTAAATATCTTTGCGCACGGGTGTGTGTACTTACCTATGGTAGCTCTCTCATACACAACGCCTTCACTTCCTATTGTTGTTGGTCGCACTGGATCTTGCATAACATGATTATTTATGGAACATAGAAATTCCTGGAAAGAAGAAAAAAATCAATGTAAAATAATTAAAATCAGTCGTGTAAATTATACGAAAATGATTCAATTGTTTTTAGATTGATTTAATATAATTGAAAATATTTTATTACGATCTTTTTTTAAACAAACAAACAAACAAACAAACAAACAAACAAACAAAACAAACAAACAAACAAACAAACAAACAAACAAACAAACAAACAAACATTATAAAGATTGCAACACTATTTAGTTTGCTGTTTGTGTTATTTCCTATCTTGACTACTGCTCAAAACAATCCTTATTATTATTACAAAGGACAAAAGGTATTTTTAACATTAGACAAAAGCAGTATTAATATAATAACTGATATTTCATTTCAAAAATCTAGCGTTTCAAATATAAATTTGAAAGATTTTGAGCTCAAAACTGATAATACTGCTACATCAATTCAAAAATTTGCTTTAGTAGATTTTATAGCTGTACCTTCCGATTTAGAATACTTTCAAAAAATGAATAGTGTCAAAAGCAACCAATTAGTTACAGCCGTTAACCCTTCCTACAAAACAGTGGCTGGTGACAAGCTAGGAATGTCAAATTATTTGTATGTTAAATTAAAAAATGCTTCCGATTTGTCTTTATTACAAACACATGCCACAAATAAAAATCTTGTAATTGTATCTCAAAATCAATTTATGCCACTTTGGTACACATTAAAATGTACAAAAAACACCATTGAAAATACGTTACAAATAGCAAACTATTTATTTGAAACTGGAAGTTTTGCAGCATCATCACCAGATTTTTTGTTTGATAATAGCGAAGATTTAGTTGCAACAACAAGCACTATTGAAAGCCAAAATACAAGCAATATCTGTGTTAATGATCCAAATTTTCCGCAACAATGGGGATTATTTAACGGTTATACAGACGGCATTAACCCAAATACATCTTTCAATTATGATATTAATGCTTGCGAAGCTTGGGCAATTAGCGAAGGTCTTGGCGTAAAAGTTGCTGTTGTTGATGGTGGTATAGATCTTACAAATACCGAATTAATGGAGAACTTATCACTAACAAGTTATGACTCTGATACACAAACCTCTCCCAGTCAAATTTATGGAGCAGAACTATCCTATCATGGTACTTTTGTTGCAGGAATAATTGGCGCAGTCAAAAATAATGATTCTCAAATTGCAGGTGTTGCACCAAAGTCACAACTGCTATCCATAAGTAATTCGTTAAATTTAACCTTACCAAACGCAAGTTCTTCGTTAGCAAATGCAATTAATTGGGCTTGGCAAATAGGTGGCGCTGACATAATTAATAACTCATGGAAAACCCCTATCGTCTCGCAATTGGTTGAAGATGCAATTGAACTTGCAATAACTGATGGACGAAATGGTAAGGGGACGATAATAATTTTTGCTTCTGGCAACAACCCTCTGTTACGTCCTGGCGGTTATAATGTGAAGTATCCTGCAAACCCAAATGAAAAAATAATTACCTGTGGCGCAATGACATCGTCAGGGAGTAGAACTAATATTTCATGCTATGGAGAAAGCCTAGACATGGTAGCTCCAGGAAGCCTAATAATATCTACAGTATTAAATAACAATTTATCAGTCAAGACTGGTACCTCATTTGCTGGGCCGCACGTTTCTGGCATCGCAGCATTACTATTGTCTGTAAATTCCTGCCTGAGCGCAAAGCAAGTGCGAGATGTTATCGAAAAAACTTGCCAGAAAGTAGGTGGTTATTCGTATGCAACCACAGCTGGAAGACCCAACGGTACTTGGAATGAAGAAATGGGTTATGGATTGGTAGATGCCCATGCAGCAGTCTTGATGGCACAAGCCATGAATTCGACAACACTTGATCTTATGGTAAAAGATACGCCCACAGATTTTGGCATACAACCCAATACCACATCAACAGTTTTATGGAATAGCCCCGATATTTGGGTACGAAATCAACAAGATACGGTGCAAGCACATCAAAACCCTCAATTTAATCCAACAGTTCCAAATTATATTTATACAAAAATTACCAATAAAAGTTGTGCGGCGTCAACAGGTACCGAAAAACTTAAAATATATTGTTCCATCCCCAATTATGGCACCTCGTCATCATCCTTTAGATCGGCAATCGCTCCAGTAAATAGTGCTGTTACGCTTATTGGTACATTGGATATTCCCGTTTTAAGTCCTGGACAAGAAACAATAGTATCCCTACCATGGAATGTGCCTTTTTTTGTAAGTTGCAATGAAACCGAATGGAATACTTTTTTACTAACAAAAATTATATCACTAACGGATATTAACGCATTTGCAGAAGTTTCTAACACCTATACCAATATAAAAAACAACAATAATATAGCAGGGAAAAGCATTGTGGTTATCAATGCCCAAGCAGAAGCAGATGGAATATTAAGCGGAAGTGTAGGTATCGATAATACCACCAACACTATAAAAAATGTTAAGTTTGAGATTATAAAAGAAGCAACAGAAACTGGCAAAGCCATTTATGAAGAAGCGGAGATAAGCATCAAAATGGATGAAACCTTTTACACAGCATGGGATAGAGGTGGCAAACTATCTAATAATATTTCGACCACACCGATTGAAAAAGTAGCTCTTGTAACCAATAATCTTGTACAACTCAACAATACTGTTTTACACCAAAACGAAAGCGGTTCGCTGGAGTTACAGTTTAACTTCCTCACACAAGAGTTAACCGATAAAACAGAGTACCAATACCATCTCATTCAAAAAAATGCAAGTACCAATGACATTGAAGGTGGCTGCACGTTTGAAATTCATAAAAATATCCGTCCCATTTTTGTGGCCGATGCAGGTACCGATAAAGCGGTAGATAAAAACGAATCCATCGCTATTAGTGCCTCTCAAATAAGTGAACCTGCCATTTACAACTGGTACGACAGCTTAGGCAATTTAATTTATACGGGCAAGGACTTAACAGTCACTACCGATATTGCCACAAAATACAAACTCGAGGTTATTGCAACGGCCGATGGTTTTAAAGATTATTCGGAAGTTGATATAAGCATAAAACCAAGTACCATAGGCACAATAAGTCCTAATCCAGCATCAAGCAATATTACTGTAGATTACAAAATCAACGAAGCAGGAACTGTTTATCTAATGATTTTAGGCAACTATGGTACGGCTTACGCTTCCAATAATTATATTTTAGATTCCAACCTGAAGGAAACTCTTATCAATATTGCAAACTATCCTAACGGTTTTTATACCGTTGCCTTAGTTTGCAACGGGCAAATAGTTGATGCAAAAACAATCATTAAAAACTAGAAATCATGAAAAAAATTTTAACTTTCCTTTTTATAATCCCAAGTCTTTTTTTCGCACAAGAACAAGAAATTGGCATAACTGGATTAACAATATCGCAAATAAGCACTAATGAAATTAATGTGAATTTGGAAACTATATGTGGAACAATTTTTAAATACAATGACCACACTATTAATTTATCAAATAACGTAATTTCAATTGATGTATGTTATTATTTATTTGGTGCTACAGCAGTTGACGAAGATATTCAAAACTTCAATGTCCAAATTCCTAATAATGGTACTTATACGTTAAATATTAAATGTTTTACCTCAAATACTAGTCCTGTATGTAATTATTTCTTCTTAGAAGATTTAGCCACACTAAATTTTAATTTTCCATTAACCGAGCCTGTGAGTTTATCAAATTATAATTTTGAGAAATCAATGAAACGTAGTTTCGTTTTTCCTAATCCTGCTTCAACTACTTTTCAAATACAAGATCAAAATCTCAAAGAAATTAGCCTATATGATAATTTTGGGAGACTTGTAAAAGAGTTTTTAAAACCTTCTATAACTTACGATATTTCTGAACTTAGAAGTGGTATTTACTATGTTCAAATAAAAGATGTTTCAGGAAATTTATTTAAAGAAAAACTGGTAAAAAAATAAATACAGAAACGTTACAAACTGGCACTTATATTATAGAAATTCTAGATAAAAATGGAAATTGTAGTTTGAAAAAAGTGGTTAAAAATTAGACAAAAAAAAACGCCTACCGAGGTAAACGTTTTAATTCACAAACAATCTATAAAAAACACTCTAGATTCTAACTAAAAACTGCCGTTTTGGCAATTTCGGTATCTGCCTGAACATGGGCAGCATTGGCACGACCGCTTGGGTCTTGGTTTTCTTGCCATTTGGGTATCCATTTTCTAACGGTTTGTGCCGCATGAAGTTGTGGATAATATTTATGAAAAATAGTACGATAAAAATACGCTTCTTTGGTTGTTGGCGTGTTGTATGAAAACTGTTTTGAAGCATTTTCTAGTGCTGCATCGGTAACTTTAGACGAGCAATAGTCAATCAATTCGTCAATCCAATTATACCCAACTCCGTCCGAAAATTGCTCTTTTTGACGCCATAAAACTTCGTCTGGCAAATATGGATTGTCTGGCGTATCAAAGGCTTTACGGAGAATATATTTTTCTTTTCCGTCGTATGTTTTTGGTTGTTTTTCCTCGGGTTTTATGAGCATTGCCATCTCCAAAAAGGCTTTGTCTAAAAACGGCACTCGCGCTTCTAGCCCATGTGCCATGGTGGATTTGTCGGCACGCAATAAATCGGCTGTGAATAATTTTTGCACTCGCTCGATGGTTTCTTTCTGAAAATCTTCGGTGGTTGGCGCATTTCTAAAATACAAATATCCTCCAAAAATTTCGTCGGCTCCTTCTCCCGAAAGCACGACTTTTATACCCATGTCGGTGATTGCTTTCGACAAAAAATACATAGGCGTACTGGCACGAATTGAAGTAACATCATACGTCTCAAGATGCCAAATGAGTTTTTCTAGAATTTCTATTCCTTGACCAATCGTAAAATGCACTTCATGATGCTCGGTTCCTAAAAATTCAGCTACTTTGCGAGCAGCTTTTGCATCGGGTGCATCGGCATCTAAACCTATGGAAAACGAATGTAATTTTTTACCTTTTTCATTCAATAAACGTGAAGCGATTGATGATGTTAATGACGAATCTAATCCGCCAGAAAGCAATACTCCAATAGGTACATCGCTCATTAGCCGTTTGCGAGTAGCTTCGGTTAATGTTTCTCTTATTGCGGCTAAATCTAGCTCGTGGGTTGCTTTTTTGAAATCTTCGTATTCTGGTGTATAATATTTTACGAAACCAGTTGCTGGCGTATAATAATGCCCTGGAGGAAATGTTGACATTGTAACGCATTGGTCTACAATTGGTTTCATTTCGGAAGCAAAATACATGCGTCCACGATCGTCCATACCATAGTATAGAGGCTTTACGCCCATTGGGTCGCGACCTGCAATAAAATCATCGCCATCGACCACCACAAAGGCAAAATCACCGTCTAGTTGATGCAGAAAATCATAACCGAATTCTTCATATAAATGAACGATAACTTCGGAGTCGGATTTGGTTCTGAACGAATGGTGTTTTAAAATTCCGTCTCTTAATTCTTGATGGTTGTAAATCTCGCCATTGTGAACCATATAAGCAGTTGACGAACCTTGAATGGGTTGCCGACCGGAATGTAAATCGATAATGGATAAACGTTCATGACTTAATATATGCCCATTTGGTGTGAGATACAAATCGCTTTCGTCTGGACCACGATGCGACATGCGCTTAGACAGTTTTTTTACTTCTTCTACATCTTTACCTTTTCCGATGATGGCAACAATTCCGCACATAATTTTTTGTTTTGATTATTATACAAAAATGTGGTATTGAATTATATTATGAAATTAAAAATGTTTTTTTAATTATAAATTTAAACCAAATAATCGTTTTTTATGATATTATGAAAGATATTATTCGATTTTATGAAGAATTGTGTTATAAAATGTAAAATTTAGAACGCGGATGACGCAGATTTTGCGGATTTAAACGGATTTTATTCGATTTCTAAAATTACATATTGTACTCCATTCATATCAAACTCAAAACCTACTTGATTGCCTAATAACTTTTCGGCTAATGGCGATTGTGGAGAAACAGCAAAGATGTTTTGGTTTTTGAAAGTGATTTTGGGTAATGCTGTGCTGATATAAACAGTCAATTTGTTAGTGGTAACCAAGCTGCCGAATGCCGATTTATTATGAATTTGTGTAGCATCGATGCGATCGAAAATGGCTTTCTGGTCTAGACATTCTTTGAGTTTGGAGTTCAGTTTTTCTTGCTCGATATGCATCATGGATAAAGCGGTTTCGTGCTTGTCGCCTGCGGAGCCTTTGGCATCGTTTTTGGAATCTTCGGTTAGCGCAGCTATCATATCTCGAAAAATATCGATGCGGTCTTGCACAAGTTGCTGGTAGTGTTGGTGAAGTTCTTGTTTGATGTTCATGGTTTGATGTGTTGGGCGCGTTAGGGATAGAAACGAAAATCCTTTTTTACTTGTCCTGAGCTTGCGAAGTGACAAGTGAAAAAGATTGTAGTGGATAGCCCGCCGCTTGCGGAACGCCCATACTTCGACAAGCTCAGTAAGACCATTCGGTTAAGATGTTGTTAATTTTACTTTTGAAATTTTGATGCAAATAACAAGTTTTTTTTGGAAATTTGTAACAATTATTAAAAAATGTCTACTTACTAGTCGATGAGCGAGAACTTGGAACAGTCGTTTGTGCAGCAATTGCGCGAAAATCAGAATATAATCCACAAGATTTGTAGGTTGTATACTATTGACAGCGATGCACATAAGGATTTGTTTCAGGAAATTACGATTCAGCTTTGGAAAGCTTTTCCGAAGTTTCGAGGCGATAGTAAGTTTTCGACTTGGGCGTATCGTGTTGGGCTAAATACTGCTATAACCTTGTACCGAAAAAGTACTAGAACGGTGCAAACGGTGGATTATGAGAAGCATAGTTTTTTTATAAGTCAAGAGGATTATAATAGCGAGATTGAAGACCAAATAAAGTTGCTATATCAGGCTGTGCATCAGCTAAATGATATTGAAAAAGCGCTGGTTTTTATGTATTTGGAAGATAAAGATTATACTGAAATTGCAGAAACTTTGGGAATATCGGAAGTGAATGCACGCGTGAAGATGAATAGAATTAAAGGGAAATTGAAGAAAATTTTAAATCCGTAAACAACACATGGAAGCACTGGATTTATTAAAAAAAGACTGGAAGAATCAGGAATTGGCTTTTGAGCAGGTTTCTGAAGCTAGTATTTATGGGATGTTGCATAAAAAATCGTCGTCGATCGTAAAGTGGATTTTGATTATTAGTTTAATCGAATTGGGACTTGGCGTAGTATTGAGTGTTTTTTCGTTTGATATGGAACTGCTCCAAAAAATTGAAAATTCTGATTATGGTACGTTTATAAAAATAGCTACCGTTTTTAATTATATTGTGATTTTGTTTTTTGTATATCAGTTTTATAAAAATTATAAAAAAATTGCGACTACCAACGCAACCAAAAAATTGATGGATGATATTATTGCAACCCGAAAAACAGTTCGGAATTATATTTTTTACAACTTGATTATGGTTGGTGTGAGCGTCATTTTTGGTATTTTGTATGCTTTTAATCAGAATCCTAATTTTGACTCAATCGAAATGAATCTGAAAAATATTTTAATATTTGTTTGTATTTCAGTACTAATTGTTGGGGGTTTTGTTGCTGGTTTTTGGTTGGTTTATAGATTGATTTATGGTCGATTGCTTAGAAAGTTATTTGCTAATTATAAGGAATTGCAGAAGATTGATTTGTAGGTTTTATTTAACCGCAGATTCGCAGATTTTTTGCCAAGAATTGGACGAATTAGCACAGATTATTTAACGCAGATTTGTAATTTTTTTACCGCGAATTAGCTAATTTTTTTTTGCCACGAATTACTCGAATTGACAAGAATTATTTGATGCAGATTCGCAGATTTTTTTACCGCAAATTCGCTAATTTCTTTTTTGCCACGAATTACTCGAATTGACACGAATTATTTGCTGCAGATTTGTAAATTTTTACCACAAATTCGTTAATTTCTTTTTTGCCACGAATTACTCAAATTGAAACGAATTATTTGCTACAGATTTGCAGATTTTTTTGCCACGAATTACTCGAATTGACACGAATTATTTACCGCAGATTTGTAGATTTTTTTATTGCGAATTTCACAAATTAAGATATTATTTTTGACAATTTCTAGTTTCTAAATTCTAGCTTACCATTTGATAATGGCACTTGCCCAAGTAAAACCGCTACCAAAGGCTGCCAAAACTACGGTATCGCCCGACTTAATTTTGCCTTGTTCCCAAGCTTGGGTTAACGCAATAGGTATGGATGCTGCCGTTGTATTGCCAAATTTCTGAATGTTATTGAAGACCTGATCGTCTCGAAGTACGAATTTCTTCTGGATAAACTGTGAAATCCTCAAATTGGCTTGGTGCGGAATAAGCATATCAATATCAGAAACTTGTAAATTATTAGCTTGCAATCCTTCATTGATAACTTCACTAAAACGCACTACGGCATTTTTGAAAACAAATTGTCCGTTCATGTGTGGCAAATAACTTTCGTCTGCTTCAGGATTTGGATCATTTAAAATATCATTAATCCAACGACCGCCCATTCCGGGTGCTGACATAGAGAGTTCCAGTGCATGTTCACCTTCTGAATGTAAATGTGTTGATAAAATTCCTTTGGTTGTATCAGTTTCGCGAGATAAAATCGCCGCTCCTGCACCATCGGCAAAAATAACCGAGACCGCTCTTCCTCTATCGGTCATGTCCAATCCTAATGATTGCAACTCGGAGGCAACTACCAAAATATTTTTGTACATTCCGGTTTTTATGTATTGATCGGCAACTGAAATGGCATAGATAAATGCCGAACATTGGTTGCGAATATCGAGCGCGCCGATGGTTTTGATTCCGAGTTCTTTTTGCAAAGTTACACCTGGTCCAGGAAAATAATAATCGGGTGTTATGGTGGCAAAAACAATAAAATCGATATCGTCTTTACTTATTCCTGCTCGTTCTATGGCAATTTTGGCTGCTTTCAAACCCATTGACGATGTAGTTTGCCCATCGCCTTTGACTACATGACGTCGCTCTTGAATACCGGTTCGTTCTTGAATCCAAGCATCATTAGTATCCATAATTTTCGTGAGGTCGTCGTTGGTAACAATGTTTTCTGGAACGTAATAGCCAAGACCTGATATTTTTGAATGGTACATTTCTTTATTTTATAATTTTAATAGACTGGTGGTCTGCGTTGGTAACAAAATTTAATAAATAGATTCCTTTTGGAAAATCAAAATCAATCGAATAATTCTTTTTCATTTTTGATGAAACACTATCTTTAGTAAGTTTCTTCAGTAGTTTTCCTTCTGCCGAATAGAGTTCTAATAATAAATTGTCAGCATGAAGATAATCAATTTCTATATTTAATTTGTCAACAACAGGATTTGGATTTACTTTTATTGAAATTGGTTGGTAGCGATGCGTTTCATAAGAAGGTAATGATAAAGAAGCGTCTAATTTATATATTGATTGTCCGCAAGCGTAAGCTACATTATTGCCTAAAAAAACAAACCGATTAAGCGAAAAACCAAAATTTGTATCTATCCATGTTGCGCCTCCATCAAAAGTTTCGAGAAATCCCGATCCGTGTCCGCCCATCCAACCATGATTTTCTGTAATAAAACCTACTGCTTGAATATCGGTGTCTGGAACATTTTTTGAAATCCAAGTTTGTCCAAAATTTACAGATTTTATTAATTTTCCTGGCAAATCAAATACCGATGAAACAGAGCCGAACATCACGTTTGGGCTTGAATTTAAAATTTGTAATTTCCAAACATACTCGCCTTGAATTGTGGTTTGATATATGGTTGTCCAGCTAATACCGCCATCTATTGTTTTTAATAAAACGCCGCCTTGGTCACTTTTTCCAGAGGCATAACCTACTAGCTCAGATGTAAATAAAACCTCAACTAGTGCATTTGCATAAAGACTCATATCTATAGAAGTCCAAGTTGTACCGCTATCAATAGATTTGATAATGTATGCTGGCTCATTATAAGAACCACAACCGTATATTGTCGTGGCGTTTACTGCATCCAAACCGCAAATTACGGTTAAATTATTCGGCAAAGGTATTGCTTGCCATGTGTTGCCACCATTTACTGTTTTAAAAAAATCTCCATTCAAAGTGCCCAGAAAACCAATATTTTCGTCTAGAAATTCGATATTTCGAAAATAATTTTGAAAGTCTTGAAATTGAAGTGTCCAATTTTCGCCAGCATCAGTAGTTTTATAAACTTTTGAACCACCACCCAAAGCTGCCCAACCTAAGTTTTCGTTCAAGAAAAAAACATCATCATATCTTGAAATTGTGCTGTTAATATTAGTTTCCTGCCAAGACAATTGTCCACTAGAAAATTGAAAAATCATGCAAACTAAAAATAATATTTTTTTCATAATAGTAATTTAAAAATTTTTGAAATTTGAAGTTAAATCTAAAAAAACCACTGTGTTGTTTTCTATAAAATGTGCACTAGCGAAATAATATTTAGTAGTCTCATCTTGAGATTCAATCAAATAATTATTTCCCTCAAAAAAACAATTGGTAACAACTGTCTTAAATTTTGAATGTTTTACTTCTTGCAACTCATGAGGATAAACCAATAAAATGCTATCGTCATTATCAAAAAAATAAGAAGCCTTAATTGTATTTACATCACCAAATAACGATGCAATATACTGATTTTTTTTATTGTAATAGCATTGTTTGGTGTTGGCTTTTTCAATAAGTTTTCCATCTTTCAACACGACAACTTCGTCTGCAAAAGAAAGTATGTCTTTAGTGTCATGTGTTGCAATAATTGTAGTTATCTTTTTTGATTTTAAGTATGAAAATAGATGACGACGTAATTTATTTTTTCTAAAATTATCAATATGACTAAAAGGCTCGTCCAGCAATAAAACTTCGGGCTCTTGTGCCAAAACTTTAGCAATTGCTACGCGCTGCATTTGTCCGCCGCTTAAAAACTTTACTTTTATTTGCGCAAAGTCAGTCATTTCTACAACTTCTAACAACGTTGCAATTCGCCCTTTTTTTTCTTCAGGATCGGTGTTCGAAAGAAATTTACCAACGTTTTCGGCAACAGTTGTAAAAGGCATTAAATCAAAATCTTGGGCTAGATATTTCATAAATTCCATTCCGGGAATTAAATGCTGTTTTGGTCCAAATACAGGCATTTCATTCCACAAGATTTCGCCTTCATCAAGGTCATATAATCCATAAATGAGTTTAAGTAAAGTGCTTTTCCCGCAACCACTTTCGCCAATAATTGCCAAAGTAGTTCCGCTTATTAAATCAAAATTTATAGTGTCTATCGTTTTGTCATTATGATATCCAAAAGATATATTTTTTACATGGAGCATATAGAACTTGAATAATTATATTTAAAAAATTAAATATATAAAAAAACCGTCATTAAACGGTAAATAAATTCTATAAATTCTATACATTTGTTAAAATTTCAAAATTCAAAATCATGAAAATCATTAACCTACCTGCAATTGTATTTTTATTTTTTATAAATTTTACCTTTGCGCAAGTTGGCATTGGGACAACAACGCCTGATGCATCTTCAGAATTAGATATTTCTTCTCCAACCAACGACAAAGGAGTTCTCATTCCCAGAATGTCAGAAGCTCAGCGCAATGCAATAGTTTTACCAGCAACAAGTTTACTTATTTATCAAACAGATAATACACCCGGGTTTTATTATTTTAATGGAACAATTTGGGTTGGAATTACTGCTGGAGCTTCTACTGATTGGAGTTTAGTTGGAAATTCTGGAACACTAGCAACAACTAATTTTATAGGAACTACTGATGATGTTGATCTAGTAGTAAGACGGAATAACTTGAGAGCTGGATTTATTGGTAATCCAATTGGTGCATTGTCTACTACAATTAATGTAAAAAATACCAGTTTTGGTGCAAATACTTTATTGAATCCTTCCACTAGTTACCGAAATACGGCTATTGGTACCAATATCATGACAAATAATACCACTGGAAAAGTAAATGTTGCCGTTGGCGATGCCGCAATGAATTCCAACACAACTGGATCAGACAATGTTGCTATTGGAGTTGGAGCATTATTTTCAAATACTACTGGAATAAACAATACTGCAATAGGAAGAAATGCATTGACAACAGCTACCGCAAACAACAATACAGCTCTTGGAAATTCTGCTTTATTGAATACAACCACAGGAACTGCAAACAATGCAACTGGTGTGAACTCATTATTTAAAAATACTACAGGAAATAATAATACTGCATCTGGAACTCAAGCGTTGGTAAATAATACTATTGGAGCAAATAATACAGCTATGGGATTTCAAGCGTTGGCAGGAAATCCAGCTTTAGCAGGAAATCCAAATGTAACAACTGGTGGTAATAATACTTCGGTTGGTTATCAAAGTTTATTTAACAACCTTACAGGAGCAAATAATGTAGCCTTAGGGCATCAAGCAGGATTTAACGAACTAGGATCAGATAAATTATATATCGAAAACACAAATGCTGATGCAAACAACGCCCTTATTTATGGGGAGTTTACTACTGGTGCAAAAAAATTACGAACCAATAGTGAATTTCAAATAGGCAATCCAGCACTTACCGGTTATGCCTTTCCTATCACTAGACCAGCAACCGTTGCAGGGCAAGTTTTGCAATACAATGCTTCTGGTGCATTAAGTTTTCAGGCACCTGCAATTGCACTCAACAATTATGCTTGGCTAACTACTGGAAATTCTGGGATGACAGCTAATTTTATTGGAACAACAGATGCAAATCCGTTAGTTTTTCGTTCCTCAAATACTGAACGCATGCGGATTATACAAACAACAGGAGAAGTAGTTGTTGGCGCAACTGCACCAATTTTTGCTGGAGATAAATTTAGTGCTGTTGCAACTGGCGCACAGTTTGCCATTAATGGATATTCTTCTCTAACAGGTGTAGGAATTTATGGCGATAATACAGGTACTGGAATTTCAGTTTTTGGCAACAATACAGGTGGCGGTACTGGGGTTCAAGGACAAAGTACATTAACTGGAGTTGGTGTAATTGGATTTAATTCAGGAACTGGAGTTGGTGTTCAAGGGCAAAGTGTATCCACTGGATTGGGTGTATTTGGTTTAAACACAGCAACAGGATCTGGTGTAAGAGGCCAAAGTGGATCTACAGGAAATGGCGTTTTCGGCACTAATTCTGCTACAGGAGTTGGTGTTAGGGGTCAAAGTGTGTTAACAGGAATAGGTGTTATTGGTTTTAATTCTGGAACCGGTGTTGGAGTTCAAGGACAAAGTGTAACAACTGGTGTTGGATTGCTCGGTTTTAATACTGGTACTGGGGTTGGTGTGCAAGGCCAAAACTCTTCAACTGGTCCTGCAGTCGTAGGATTCAATACAGGTACAGGTAATGGTGTTGTGGGTCAAACTCCTGTTGGATCTGTAGCGTTTGCAGTTTTTGCAAATGGAAACATGGGTGCTTCTGGAACTAAACCTTTCTATATTGACCATCCAACTGATCCTGAAAATAAATACTTACGTCACTTTGCACTCGAGTCAAATGAAGTTTTAAACGTATATCGTGGCAACGTTGTTCTTGACAACCAAGGTAAAGCAACGGTTGAATTGCCTGCTTATTTTGATGATGTTAATATTAATTTCTCTTATAATCTAACTTCTATTGGTTCTAAATCTGATGTGTTTATAAAAGAAGAAATCAAAAACAATAAATTCCAAATTGCTGGAGGAAATCCAAATCAAAAAATATCATGGCAAGTTTATGCAGAACGAAATGATGCCTATTTACAAAAGTATCCCGACAATAAAACTGTTGAAGTCGATAAAAAGGAAAATGAAAAAGGTAAATACCTTATGCCCGATCTTTTTAATCAACCTAAAGATAAAGGCATTTATTTTGATAAAAGAGAAGAAAAAATAAACGAAGCTGTAGAGATTAAATTAACAGATTCAAAAACGAAAAAATAACATAGTATTGAAAAACTAGAAGTTTTATAAACTAAAAAAGCGGCAGATGCCGCTTTTTTAGTTTTCAAATTGTTTTAATGTTTTGATTATAATCGACACGCAATCGAGCAATTGCTCTTCGGTCATGACCAGCGGTGGCGCAAACCGAATGATGTTGCCGTGCGTAGGTTTGGCTAGCAGTCCGTTGTCGCGCAATGCCATGCAGATGTTCCAAGCGGTGTCGCTTTCTTCGGTGTCGTTGATGACGATGGCGTTGAGCAGTCCTTTGCCGCGAACGAGTGTTGCGATGTTGGATGTTTGCACATATTTGTCAATTTCTGATCGGAATAGTTTTCCTAATTTGCGTGCGTTTTGGGCTAGGTTTTCGTCACTTACTACATCCAAAGCGGCGATGGCAACGGCTCCAGCTATTGGATTTCCGCCAAAGGTTGATCCGTGTTGACCTGGTTTAATGACATTCATGATGTGGTCGTCGCACAACACTGCCGACACTGGATAAGCGCCACCAGACAAGGCTTTTCCTAAAATCAATATATCGGGTTGTGTGTAGGATGCTTGTTTTTCGCAAGCATTTTCGCAGGTACAGTTTCCACAAACGGCTAATAATGAACCTGTTCTTGCGATTCCGGTTTGAACCTCATCGGCAATAAACAAAACGTTATGTGCTGCACAAAGTGCTTTTGCTTTCGCCAAATAATCTTCTGATGGTACATAAACGCCAGCTTCTCCTTGAATTGGTTCTACAAGGAATCCAGCGATATTTTTGTTGGTTGTTAAAACGTTTTCTAAAGCCTCAAGATTATCGTATTCTATTTTTATGAATCCTTCTGTGTAAGGTCCAAAATTTTTGCGGGCATTTTCGTCGTTACTAAACGAGATAATTGTTGTAGTTCGTCCATGAAAATTTCCGTCACAAACAATGATTTGTGCTGCGTTTTCTGAAATTCCTTTTTTCTCGTAAGCCCATTTTCTACAAATTTTCAAAGCGGTTTCTACTGCTTCGGCACCGGTATTCATTGGTAAAACCTTATCAAATCCAAAATAGTTGGTTACATATTGCTCGTAAACACCCAACTTGTCGTTATAGAAAGCACGCGATGTTAAGGTCAAGGTTTGCGCCTGATTGATCATGGCATTCACGATTTTTGGATGACAATGTCCTTGATTAACCGCCGAATATGCCGATAGAAAATCGTAGTACTTCTTACCTTCAACATCCCAAACATAAACGCCTTCGCCTCTACTCAACACCACAGGAAGCGGGTGATAGTTGTGTGCGCCATGCTTGTTTTCTAATTCGATAAAGGTGGAAGCTTTGGTGGTTTCTAAAGTTGTCATAAAGGAAATTTTTACAAAAGTAGAAATTTTAAATTTTAAATCCCAAGTTTTAAATTCCAAATTCCAATTTGGCGCAAACTTGTCATTTCGACGAAGGAGAAATCTCATTACCTATTTTATGTGATTTCTCCCAAAAGGTCGAAATGACAAAATAGAACAATTGCTTCACTCAAACATTTCCAACAATTTATTGACTGTATTCCAGTTGCGAATAGTCGAAGTTACATTGAGTTTTTTCTCGATATACGAATTGTCTAATCTAGTTTTTGCAGGCGAATCGAAATACTTGATGTAAATTCGGTTTTCGTCGATAGCGACTTCATCGGGTTTGATATTGCTTATTTTGAGCTCGTGGATGCTGTCGCTCGTGAGTATTTTAGACACAAACGAAACATACAACTTCTTGGTTTCGTCTGTATTTTTAAAAAAAGGATTGCGCTGCAAGCAAAACTCCAAATCTTGTTTGCCAATAACCACTACTGGCACATCATGCCCAAACGCTTTTTGGATTTCTTGCTTAATCATAAAACCTACTTTGGCAGGATTTTCTTCATCGCAAGTTACAAACACATTACCCGATTGGATATAGGTTTGCACCTCCAGAAAACCTGCTTTTTCGAGTGCGATTTTTAGAGCTTCCATCTTGATCAGGTTGTGACCTGAGACGTTTATTCCTCGTAGAAGGGCTAGGTGTTTCATTTTAATTCAATTTTTCTAAATATGTAATCATAATTTTTTCACTCAAGCTTCTAATTACTATATTTTTTACTTTATTATTATTTTTTATTTCTTCTAAATTTACTATAATCGAATCTAAAATTTCAATTTTTTTATAGCCTAAATTTATTTTTTGGTTATGCAGATCAATAATTTCCTCCTTTTTTAAAAAAACTTCGAAATTTATTTTAGAATTACTCACATCGTCGATTAGTTTGAATTTTTTACTATTAATTTTTGAATTATAACCACAAATTATATCACTCTCCTGTCTAGAAACGATAATCTGTTTGTTAATTATTGACATAATTCTATCAACAATATTAAAATTATCATTTGTAATTGATTCAAAACTAAAATCTGAAAAAGTTATTTTATAGTGACTTTGAATAATGTCTAAATCCTCAAAATATTTTTTATACATTTTGGCTTGTTCAACTAATTGAGGTATAACAGGTAAAAAATCAATTTTTTTTAATTCATTATTTGCGGTTATTATTTTATACTTATTTGCTAAACCAAAATTCTCTAAAAAAGTAAATAGTTTTATTCCTGACCTAATCCTTTGAAAATTATTTTTGTATTCAAGATTTACGTTAAAAATTGGTTCTTCTTGACTTAAAAATATCTTAACTTTTAAAAGTACATTCTCTAATTCAAAGTGAACTTCTACAAAGTCTTTACCTCCATAAATTTTAAGTGGAATTTTACAAATTTCAAATCCGTTTTCAAATTCAATATCTACAATAAAATTTCCTTTAGGAGAAGATTTAAGCATTAAATTTGTCTTTTTATTAGACATTTTTAAACCTTCGAGTCTAATTTCTAAACTTTCCAATTTATCTTGTGTTAATTCAATCTCACCAATTATTTTGCCATTTATAATTTGATTAAATTTATTACTAACATCATTATCATCTTTGAACTTTAATTTTACATCGCCTGAAATAGAACCGTACTTACCAGTAATTCCTGTAAGTTCAAATGAATTTGATTTGCTTTTTAATTGGGGTAACAAATTAAAATTATTAAGAAAAACTCCAAAAGTATCGGTAGAAATATAATTTTTATCAAAATCATTTATAATATTTTCTTTGATATTTTCTATTAAATCGTCAATAAATTCCTCGCCTTTAATATCCAAATAATGAATTTTTTTTGAAATCAAATCATTTATTTTATGTTGAGGTAAACTTGGGACGATTAGAAAGCACTCTTTTCTATTTGTTTTAAGCTCATCTGCTATTTTATCAAAAACGACAGATACATTTGGATCTTCTAAATTGTATCCTAAAAACAAAACACTTTTTGTACAAAACCGTTCCTTAACTACCGTCCAAAAAATCTCATTTTCTCTTGAGTTTTTAAAAAAATTATTGTAATCTGATTTGGTTATGATTATACTATCTGGATCTTGTAAGTCTCCATGAATTTTGAATATAGTTGTCTTATCATTTTCTAAGTAAGGTATTTGTTTTGAAGAAAAAACTATTTTACAATTATCTCCGTATGAATTCTCAAATAGTCGATCATAGTTTGTTGTAATAATTGTTTTAAAATGAGAAACTAATGCAAGTTTATCATGATATAAAGTAGATTTAGGTTGAAAATTAATAAAACAATCGTTCAATATTTTAATTAGTTTGTTTCTATTATTTCCTTTTATTCTATAAAACTCCTCTGTAAATTCATTTAAAGAAAGATTGAAATCCATTTCAGATTTTTCCATTTCAGACAAACTCTCGAATAATTTTTTTTTGAGTTCGTTACCATTAGGATATCCTGCATATAAAGATAATCCTGCGCCTACAAATAAAATGACTTCTTCTTGTCTTATTAATTCAAATAAACTGTCCTTATACATAAATCTTATTTTACAACATATTTCCCCAAACATACAAATTTCATATTTAACTCAATAATCTATTTACTAAAATCAAATTTTGCTCAAATGCGGTGATTAAAACTTCTATTCACCGCAAAAATGCGGTAATTAACCAAAATAATCACCGCAAAACTAAAAACCTATTTGAAATTACTATTTTTACCGCAAAATTGCGCAGATTATGTATGCAAATCAACTCAAAAAAAAGCCAAACTTTACTTGACATACCAACGAGGTAAGTGCTTTGCTTGGCGTAGTTTGGCACCAACAAGGTAAAATATTGGGGCAAAATACTAGGGCAAATGCAAGCACTTGGTTTTGGTCAAGTTGCCGAAAATATGCTTGAGGTATTAACCATGGATGTATTGAAAACCTGATCTAAAAGTGAATTTTCGAGAGGAGTTTGTGCAAATTATTGAAGAAGATAAACATGGCAGTTTTTAGGTATAAAAAGATCAAATTCAATAATAATTTTAAAATTTAATAAAAATGAAAACTATATCAACTACAAAAATGGCATTAATTGGCTTTATTTGGGTTACATTACCAATTCTTATAATAATTTTATTTTCTACATTAATATTAATTTCTTACACTAGCTTAAAATACAATTTGTCCATCATAATTGCTACAGCAATAGGTTGGGTTTATTGGGAATTTGCAATTTTAAAATGGATAAAATGGGCTTTGAAAAATAAAGTTGATAAAAATAAAATCCTTAAAATAGGTATTAACACCTTGCTACTATGGCCTAGCAACATGCCAAAAATAGAAAAAGTTGAAGCAAGTTTGAATAAATAATCCCTACAACTTCTCCTTCAAATACTTACCTGTTATAGACTTTTTGTTTTTTACGATTTCTTCAGGTGTGCCAAAAGCAAGAATTTGTCCACCGTTTTCACCACCTTCTGGACCGAGATCAATAATATGATCGGCACATTTTATCAAGTCAAGGTTGTGCTCGACCACCATAATCGAATGTCCTTTATCAATTAACGCATCAAAGGAAGTTAGTAATTTCTGAATGTCATGAAAATGCAATCCTGTAGTTGGTTCATCAAAAACAAACAAGGCTTTTTCTTTGTTTGCGCCTTTTACCAGAAATGATGCGAGTTTTATTCGTTGTGCTTCACCACCAGAAAGTGTCGACGACGATTGTCCTAATTGCACATAACCCAAACCAACATCTTGCAACGGTTGCAATTTTTGTAAAATTTTAGTTTGCTTGTGGTTTCCAAAAAATTCAATCGCCTCATCAATAGTTGAAGTTAATAAATCATGAATGTTTTTACCTTCAAACGCGACTTCGAGGATTTCTTTTTTGAAGCGTCTGCCTTCGCAAGTTTCGCAAGGCAGCTCGACATCGGCCATAAAAACCATTTCGACATTAATGCTTCCGTCGCCTTTGCACGTTTCGCATCGACCTGCATCAACATTAAAGGAAAAATGTTTGGCTTGATAACCCCGAATTTTGGATAATTTTTCTTTGGCATACAATTCCCGTATATCGTCATAAGCCTTAATATACGTCACAGGATTGGAGCGCGAACTTCTTCCGATAGGATTTTGATCGACATATTCGATATGCTGAATTTTATGATAATGTCCTTGCATATCACTAAATTGTCCTGCTTTTTCGCCGATACCTTCAATTTTTTTCTGAATGGCAGGAAACAAAATTTTCTTGACCAACGTACTTTTTCCAGAACCAGAAACTCCCGTAATTACCGTTAAACATTCCAAAGGAAAACGTACATCAAGGTTTTGAAGGTTGTTTTCTCTTGCGCCAAGTATATCGATATAAGTATTCCATTTCCGTCGAACTCGTGGCACTTTTATTTGCATTTCGCCATTAAGATATTTTGCCGTGAGCGAATCGGCTTTTAAAATTTCGGCAAACGTGCCTTGCGCTACCAAATGTCCGCCGTGCGTTCCAGCTTCTGGACCAATATCAATAATCATATCTGCTTGACGCATGATGTCTTCGTCGTGCTCGACAACAATAACGGTGTTGCCCAAATCGCGTAGGTTTTTAAGTACTTCAATCAATAATTCAGTATCTTTTGGGTGCAAACCAATACTGGGTTCGTCGAGAATATACATCGAGCCCACGAGCGAACTTCCGAGCGATGTTGCCAGATTAATGCGTTGTGATTCGCCACCCGAAAGCGTTGCCGAATTTCGATTTAAAGTCAAATAATCCAAACCTACATTGCTCAAAAATGCCAATCGGTTATTGATTTCGATAAGCAAACGTTTGGCTACTTTTTTGTCGTAATCGGATAATTTCAAATTTTGAAAAAAGGGCAACAACCTTTTGATTGGCAAATCCACCAATTCTGAAATTGTTTTTCCGTCAACTTTGATATTGTTGGTTTCTTGGCGTAAGCGTTTTCCTTTGCAAACGTTGCATTTGGTCTTGCCGCGATAACGAGAAAGCATTACCCTATTTTGGATTTTATAATTTTTTTCTTCTAAATCCTTAAAGAAATCATTCAAACCTGTAAACATCGAGTTTCCTTTCCAGACCAACTCTTTTTGGGCATCAGTCAATTCGAAATAGGGTTTATGAATTGGAAAATCAAACTTATAGGCTTTATTGACCAGCTCGTCTCGAAACCAGCTCATACTTTCGCCACGCCAAGGAAAAATAGCGTTTTCGAAAATGGACAATGCGGTGTTTGGGATTACCAATTCTTCATCGATACCTATAATATTGCCATAACCTTCACAAGTAGGACAAGCTCCATACGGATTATTAAAACTGAACAAATGGACATTGGGTTCAAGAAATAACATTCCGTCCAACTCAAAATTCGAGCTGAAATCAATACGTTTGTTGGTTACTATTTCTTGCAGATAGCAAGTGCCTTTTCCTTCAAAAAATGCAGTTTGAACGGCATCTGAAAGACGATTATAAAAATCTTCATTATCTTTGTTTTCCTCAGAAATAACAATTCTGTCTACAATAAGTAATGTGTGTTTGGTTGTCAATTTGGTTTTTACTTCTGCTAATGCATCTAGTCGAATCATTTCGTTATCTACCAAAACCCTTGCAAAACCTTGTTGCAACAAGACTTTTAGTTTGTCTTCGAGTTTGCGGTCTTTTTCGAGATAAATTGGTGCAAGCAGCAACCATTTGGAATCTATTTCTAGATTTTTAACTTGATTAACCACATCGGTAACGGTATCTTTTTTGACTTCATGACCAGAAACAGGCGAAATGGTTTTTCCGATTCGAGCGAACAACAATTTGAGATAATCATAAATTTCGGTCGAAGTTCCAACGGTCGATCGCGCATTGGTAGTATTCACTTTTTGCTCGATGGCAATGGCTGGCGCAATACCTTTTATATACTCAACTTTTGGCTTGTCAAGTCGTCCCAAAAACTGGCGGGCATAACTCGATAAACTCTCTACATAACGTCGTTGTCCTTCAGCATATAAGGTGTCAAAAGCTAAAGATGATTTTCCAGATCCAGAAAGTCCAGTAATAACAACCAATTTATTTCTAGGAATGGCAACATCCAAATTCTTTAGATTATGAATTTGTGCGCCTTTGATGATAATGTTTTTCTTAGGTTCGAGTTTCGAAATATCTTGATGAATCATGTTTATAAAAGTGATTTTTGCAAATATAATCAATTTCGAAATGACAAATAGCATGGAACAAATCACAAATAAAAAAATAGATACACTATTTTATTTTAACTTTGTTTCTACTTTTCAAAAATAAAAAAATGAAAAAATCATATTTTTTAATAATAACGTTGTTGTCTACAATTTTTGGTTTTGGACAAACCAATTTTTATGTTTCGCCAACTGGAAATAATACTAACAATGGAACTTCGCAGGCAACAGCTTGGCAAACCATACAACATGCAGCCAACAACGCAATTCCTAATAGTGTTGTAAACATAAAAGCAGGAATTTATAATGAACTCGTTTCTATAAATGTAAATGGAACAGTCGGAAATAATATTGTTTTTAAGAACTATCAAAACGACGTTGTAATTATTTCTGGTGCTGGTTTTACGGCTAGTTTTAGCAATTTGATTTCAATAAATAGTAAAAGTAATATCGAAATTGATGGCTTGATTTTAGAAAATTTATTTGCTCCGTTTGCTAACGGAATTTTGTTAGTGTCTAACGTTGGAAGTGGCATTGAAAACGTTACTCTTAAAAATTTAAAAATACGAAACATACGTTTTACCAACGTCCCAAATTCGACTTTCCCAGCTCCAGGAGATAATGCGCACGGTATTGAAATTTATGGTAAAGGTATTTCTGAAAATGATGCTATCAGAAATATCACTGTCGAAAATTGCGAAATTTATAATAATCTAAACGGTTATAGCGAAAACTTGACCGTTAATGGCAATGTAGTCAATTTTGCACTGGTTAATAATTCAATCCACGATAATACTAATATTGGGATTGATGTTGCAGGAAATTTTGGGGCCTCTGCAAATCCGCTTTTAGATCATGCTCGCAACGGAGTTATTTATAAAAATACGACTTATAACAATGTTTCGCCTGTAGCAAACAGCTCAGGTATTTATTGCGATGGATGTCAAAATACAGTTATTGAGCGTAATATTTCGCATCATAATACGCTAGGAATAACCGTTGGTTGCGAGCAAAATGGATCGACCGATAATGTGTCGGTCATTAATAATTTGGTTTATCAAAACACCTATACTGGAATTCAAATAGGCGGTTATACTACTTCAACTACTGGAATAGTCAACAATTCTAAAATTATTAACAATACCTGTTTTCATAATGATTTGAATAATTTGCATGGCGAAATGCTTGTTGCGAAAGTTATTAATTGTCAAATTTTTAATAATATTTTCAATAGTTCTGGCACTTTATTGATGTATGTAGAAAATATTAATCCGCAAAATTATACTTCCAATTACAATTTATTTTCATCGTCTTCTCCATTGGCTGTTATTCCGAGTGTAAACTATCGATTTAACACCATAAGTTATCTTGATTATCAGAGTAATACCTCGAAAGATGCTAATTCGATATTAAGTTTTCCGAATTTTGTTAATCCAACAAATTTAGATTTTCATTTACAAGCAAATTCTCCAGCAATAAATGCGGGAGATCCATCGTATGTTCCGTTGAGTACTATTTTTGATATTGATGACCAAAACAGGGCAAACGGTATTGTTGATATTGGAGCCGATGAATATTATGGAAATCTTGAAATCAAAGAAAACAAATTTCAGGATTTTGTCATACAACCAAACCCTGTAAAAGATTTTATTACAATTAAGTTCAAAAAATCCAAAATTGAAAATCTTGAAATCTATAATTCAATTGGACAATTGGTAAAAGAAGTATTAGCATCTAACGATTCTGTAATTGATGTTTCCGATTTTTCAAATGGTATATATTTTATCAAATTAAAAAACAAGAATCAAATACTAAAATTTGTATTCATATCTTTATAATTTTTATTTTTGCATTTAATTACTTTAAAAGAAGTGTGTAAGCCTACTTTAGAACAATATTTAACTATACATGAACACAACATTTGGATACTTTTGGTAAATGAGTATATAAAGTGTAAGTGTCCTGAAACTGTTGACTAAGGCATAATTTCAAACGTTTTCGTTATTGTTGCAGTTGTATAGTTTTTATATAGTTAAACAAAAAAAATGAAACATTATTTTAATTAACTTTACAATTCAATTTTAATAAAAAAATTATGAAAAAAATTACATTACTTTTATCATTAACTTTAAGCACTTTTGCTTTTGCTCAAATTGTTACTAATGGAGATTTTCAAACTGGATCTGCTGCTCCTTGGACAGGTAATGCCGCAAATGTTGTTGATCTTGGTGGAATGAATTATGTTAATCAAGCAGAAGTAGCATCTGCAGGAGAACCTTACTTTGTGAACTTAAGCCAAAATGTTACCTTAACAAATGGATTAACTTATGAATTGAAGTTTGATGCCTTTACAGATGCAGTAACTGGTTCAAGATCAATGATCGTGGGTTTAGGTCAAAATAATGCACCTTACATTGCTTTGACTTCAACAACTACTTTAACTCCAACACTGCAAACGTTCACTTACCAATATACCATTAATTATGGAGAAGCAGTTGGCGATAGAGTTATTTTTGACATGGGAGCTGCTACTGGATTTGTATTTATTGACAATGTATCTGTTACTCAAGTTGTAAATACTTGTAGCAATGGGGTTCAGGATGGAACTGAAACTGGAGTTGATTGTGGCGGTTCATGTCCTCCATGTATTGTTGCTCCAACAGTAGCTGCACCAACACCACCAGCAAGACCAGTAGCAGATGTGAAATCTATTTTTAGTGGAGCATATGCGCCAATCGCAGTGCTTAATTATGCTGGTGTAGATAATTCGCCGTTAAATGATAACACCTTTAACACATCTTGGTGTCCGGGAAATACAGCTTTGGTATCAGTAGCCGGGAATGCAACAAATTTAGTTACTGGTTTAGGATGTGAAGGAGTTGCTTTTTTATCTGGAAGATTTAATGCAACAGATTTTACAACTTTTCACATGGATATTTGGACTAATACGCCAACAATGGATAAAAGTTTCAATGTTAAATTTTCAAACTGGAATGGCGGTGCTGGCGAAGCAAATGCTATTGAATATTCTTGCACAAATGCCAACATTTTGCCAGCAACTAATCCTGGTACATGGATTTCGCTAGATATTCCGTTATCAAGTTTTAATGCAATAAATGGAGCTAGTAGAAATGATTTAGCACAATTTGTCATCACTTCAAATCTTGGAACCGTTTTTTATGATAATTTATATCTTCATAAAAACACCTTGGCAACTTCTACTTTTGAAAAATCTGCTATCAAGATGTATCCAAATCCAGCAAATTCTGTTTTAAATGTTAATGCTGCTTCTGCTATAGAAAATGTAGCAATTTATTCCTTGCTTGGTCAAGAAGTTTTGTCAAAATCTAGTTCAGACAACTCAGTTAGCTTGGATGTTTCTGGTTTGCAATCGGGTGTTTACATTGTAAAAGTAACCAACGATGGTTTGATTTCATCTTCAAGATTTATTAAAAATTAATTTTTTTTTACTTACATTAAAAGGCTGTCTTACGACAGTCTTTTTTTTATTTTGCTTATCCTATTTCAGATTTCCAGCATCCAATAAGTAGTTTTTTGAGTATATTTAGCATTTATATAATTAATCGGTTCAAAATGAAAAAAATTAAATTAAGCTTGTACTTATTTAGTTCGATATTTATAAACGTTTATTGTTTTGGACAAGAATTGCCGCCTATAGTAAAATATAATCCTTCCACTTACAATGCTGGCAATCAAAACTGGATGATTTCGCAAGATAAAAATCATTTTATGTATTTTGCCAATAATGAAGGCTTACTAGAATTTAATGGTTCAAACTGGAATTTATACAAATCGCCCAACGAAACCATAATACGTTCTGTCAAAGTTATTGATAATAGGGTTTATACGGGCTGTTATATGGAGTTTGGTTATTGGGTTAAAAAAAATAACGGAAAACTCTATTATACTTCTTTAAGTTCAAAAATTAAATCAAAAATTTTAGAAGACGAACAATTTTGGAACATTATCAACTACGATCAATGGGTTGTTTTTCAATCATTGAATAGAATCTATATTTACGACAGTAAAACTTCTTCTTTTAAAATTATTAGCCCTAAAACCAATATTTTAAAATCGTTTATTGCTTCAAACTCCATATTTTTCCAAACTGCAGACTTTTCTTTATTTGAAATTGAAAATGGCACTAGCAAACTAGTCGCTACTAATTCAAAATTATTAAATAATAAAATCGTAAATATTTTTCCTTCAGATGAAAATTTGATTTTACACACCCAAACTAATGGTTTTTATAAATTAGTTAACGGAAGTGTTTCTAAATTTAATACAGAAGCAGATGCCGAATTAAGTTCGAGTAGTGTTTATAGCAGCTATATGTTAGCAGATGAAAATTTCGCTATTGGCACCATCTCCAAAGGCTTGTATATTATAACTAAAGAAGGCAAAATAAAATACAATTTTAATCAAAGTAATGGTTTATGTAACAATACTGTTTTATCAATTTTTGAGGACTTTAACCATAATTTATGGTTAGGATTGGACAACGGAATAAATTGTATTAATCTAAAAGCTCCAATAAAAAGTTATATTGACCAAACCGGAATGTTAGGAACCGTATATTGCTCAATCTTGTTTAAAAACAACTTATATGTTGGCACCAATCAAGGACTATTTTATAAAGAACACCAATCAAATAATAAATTCAAATTCATACCCGGAACCAAAGGTCAAGTTTGGTCATTATACAGTAACGGAACCAATTTGTTTTGCGGTCATGATTCGGGTACTTTTTTAATAAATGAAGAAAACGCAGAGCTTATTTATTCACAATCAGGTACTTGGAAATTTGAAGAACATCCAATTAATAAAAATATCATTATTCAAGGAAATTATAATGGTTTATCTGTTTTAGAAAACACTAATAATCAATGGGTTTTTAAAAATAAAATTCAAGGTTTTAAATATTCTTCTAGATATTTTGAAATCACAAATTCTAATGAAGTTTATGTAAGTCATGAATACAAAGGTATTTTTAGGTTTCAACTAGACAATAGTTTTACCAAATCAGATAAACTTTATCATTACACCAATCCACCAAAAGGAAAAAATGCAGGTTTGTCCAAATATAATAACTTTATCTATTATGCTTATCCGCAAGGTATTTGTAAATTGAATAGCAAAACAAAAATTTTCGAAAAAGACAATTCACTAAGTTCTGTTTTTGATAATAATGAATATTACTCTGGCAAATTAACGTTAGACGATTTTAATAAATTATGGATTTTTTCTAAAAATTATATTAATTATTTTACGCTCAATAAGATCAACAATACAATCAAAAAAAATATTATTCCTATTCCCGCAACCTTAACAAACTCCATGTTGGGATTTGAAAACATAACGCAACTAACCAAAAATGATTATTTAATTGGAACAACAGATGGCTATTATGTTTTTAACAGTACAGATCTAAAAGCAAAAAATCTTAAAATATCTATTACGGATATAAACGCAAATGAGTTAAACAAGGATGCAAAAACATTTTCATTACTTGATGAAGTTGATTTAAAATACTATCAAAATAATGTTACCATAAACTATACTGTTCCAGAATATAACAAATATATAATTACAGAATATCAATACTTACTCGATGGCTTTCAGGACAATTGGTCGGATTGGACTTCAAAATCCAATATAAGTTTCAAAAATTTGCCTTCAGGCGATTATGCATTTAAAGTACGAGCAAGAATATCCAATTCATTGTCAGAAAATGTTGCGGTACAAAATTTCACAATAAACAAACCATGGTATTTTACAAATTTTGCATTATTAATCTACTGTATTGGCTCGATTGTATTGTTTAATTTTATTAACAAACAATATAAAAACTACTATAACAATCAACGAGAAAAATTAATTGAAGAAAACAATAGATTGCTGGAAATTAAAGAATTAGAGAACGAACAACAATTGATGAAAGTAAGAAATGAGCAATTAATTCAGGACGTTGATGCAAAAAATAAAGAACTTGCTGTTTCAACAATGAGTTTGATAAAAAAAGACGAATTGTTAGCATTAATTAAAGAAGATTTGAATAAATCATCCGATGAAAAAAGCAGTAGTAACCTCAAATCGCTCGTTTCAACAATTAATAGAAGTTTTTCTAAAGATGATTCTTGGAATGTATTTAAAGAAGCATTTGATAATGCAGACAAAGATTTTTTGAAGAAAATTAAAATGGCACATCCATCATTAACACCAAATGATTTACGCTTATGTGCCTATTTACGACTTAATTTAACATCCAAAGAAATTGCACCTTTATTAATAATTTCTGTTAGAAGTGTCGAAATAAAACGATATCGTTTGCGCAAAAAAATGGAATTGTTGCATGAAAATGGACTTGTAGAGTACATACTTTCAATTTAGCTTCATTCAAAACCATTCGTTTTACTATACATAACCACAACATTGACTATGTTATAATGAAAATAAAGTTATTTTTTATAAAAGTTTACTATTTATTTAAGCATTTAGGATGCAAGTGGCATATTAATTTGCAATTAAAAAATTTATGTATGCTTTTTGTTGTGGCGAATTTGTACAAAAATTTATTTATAATGTTTATTTTTATGAAATATTAATCAATCAAAATTCTATTATTTAAAACCTATTTATATCAAATGAAAAAAATTATTTTTTTGCTAGTTTTTAGCTTTTCCTTCCCTATCTATTCCCAAGCCGATAAAGTAACCGTTGATGCTAGTAATTCTGAATTCAAACTAAAAATAAATGGTAGTGATTTTATTATAAACGGAATGAATTGGGATTATTTTCCAATTGGCACCAATTATTCATACAGTTTATGGACCCAAACAGATTCTTTTATTCAACAAGCGTTAGATGAGGAAATGGGTTTGTTAAAAAATATGGGCGTCAACACCATTAGAGTTTATTCTGGAATGCCCAAAAAATGGATTGAATATGTCTATATCAATTATGGCATTTATACGATGCTAAACCATTCTTTTGGACGTTACGGATTGACTATCGATGGAACATGGATAGTAAACACAGAATATTCCAATCCAAAAACACGCGCATTACTTTTAAAAGAAGTCAATCAAATGGCTTTGAATTATAAAGACACAAAAGGTTTATTGCTGTTTTTATTAGGAAACGAAAATAATTATGGACTCTTTTGGGATGGTGCCGAAACCGAAAATGTTCCTATGAAAGATCGAAAATCTACCAATCGAGCGCGATCGATGTACAAATTATTTGATGATGCGGTTGTTTCGATGAAATCTATAGACAAATCCCATCCAGTCGCGATGTGTAACGGTGATTTACTATTTTTAGATGTCATTGCAGAAGAATGCAAAAACGTAGATATTTTTGGAACAAATGTTTATCGTGGCGTATCCTACAGCGATATATTTGAAAGAGTAAAAAAAGAATATGGAAAACCGGTTTTGTTCACCGAGTTTGGTTCTGATACTTTTAATGCAGTTACCAATCAAGAAGACCAAAACGCGCAAGCTTTTTACCTAAAAGGAAACTGGAAAGAAATATACGAAAATGCTGCAGGAATGGGCAAAACAGGCAATTGTGTTGGTGGATTCACTTTTCAATTTAGCGATGGCTGGTGGAAATTTGGTCAAACCAAAAACCTTGACGTTCATGATTCAAATGCTTCTTGGTCGAATGGCGGCTATCAAAAAGATTTTGTCGAAGGCGAAAATAATATGAACGAAGAATGGTTTGGTATTTGTGCAAAAGGACCAACCAATGCAGCAGGATTTTATCAACTATATCCAAGATCGGCATATTATGTTTTGAAAGAATTACATCAATTCAATCCCTTTGCACAAGGTTCGAATCTTACTACTCTAAAAAATCATTTTGACAAAACACAAATCATGGACGCTTCGTTGCGAGCTAGAGCCGACAAAGCAGCCTTAGCAAGTACTGAATCGGAAATTCTGAAAATCAGTAATTTACGAATGGAGTTTACAACTTTTAATACAGGTGGAAGTTTGTTAACAACCCCAAAAATAGACGATCCAGCTACAAATGTCTATCCTAACAAATTAGGTTTTGATCATATGCAATCCTATTTTGTTGGTGTAGAAGGAAATCCAACGTCGACCATGAAAGCCAATGTGAACGTAAATGTTTTAGGTCGCGTTGCCGAAAATCCAATTAATGAAATTTTCTACGAAAATAGAGGTCGCGCACAAGCTATTAACACACCCGATGGAGCCGTTTTAACAAATGATGTGAATAGAGTTCAAATTTACAACGCATCATATGCTTGGAATGCTAAAGATTTTGAGCTACGAGGATTTTACAGATCGGGTCATTATCATTGGGGTTATGAAGGCGATTTCTTTGCTTTGTATCCAGAAACCAATTATGGACCTAATTTAGACATATATAATGGAGAAACTTTAGGTTTCGAAATTGATGGTAAGCGAAGCTTAAAAGGTTTAAAAACCGCATTTGGTCCACAATTATGGTGGGGAGCAAATCCTGCTTATTTAGTAAAATATGGCACCAAATTAGGAAAAATGGATGCAACTATTGTGTATCATGAAGATATCAGTAACGCATCTGCTGCATTAACATCTATTGCTATACCTGTACCAAAAACAAGACGTGCAACAATTCACTTAAAAACAAAACTTGGAGCTTTCGGACTCGAAGCTGGTGGAATTTGGGGTGGAGAACCCTTAAATGGAAGAGAATTTCAAATGATGGATGGCAAAAACGTAAAAGTAGATAAAATCAATAATAAAGATAATTGGGGTGGAAAAGCAAAAGTAACCTTCTCTAGCGGAAAATTTAATATCTATACACAAGGCGCAATTCAAGGATTGGTTGCCAATGGCGGTGCCGATAACGTACAAACTTTTACAGGCTGGAGACTTAAGGATTCTGGAAGTGGAAACCAAATGAATTTTTTGGCTGGTTTGACTTTTAACATCAATTCTAACTTACAAATTGCTCCAAATTTCTTATGGCAAAAACCGCTTGTTGAAGCGATGCCAAATGGTATTGATGCTCCCGGTAGATTAAGAAACATTCTAATTGATCCATTTATTGTAAGAGCAAACAGAGAAACTATTGGCAGCGAATTGTTACTTACCTACGATCCTACTCCAGCCACATGGATGTACGAGTGGAACAACGATATGGTAGAAGATGCAAAATTTGCTTTTAGCACAGGATTTGTTTACCGTAAATTAACAACAACTATGGATGCAGCTATAGGATTTTTAGCCAATAGAACTGCCTTTGCATTTCCTAAGTCGACTCCTGCTCAAGATTTATGGGAATCAAATACACGAATTATATCTAAAATTAGTCCAGATTTGGGTTTTATTGCTAACCTATATTTTGGTAATGGTCAAGCCAATGGCGATTCTGAACGAACAATCAATAGATATGGTGGCGACTTGAGAATGATCTATAAAAAAGTAAAACTGGTTTCTTCATTAAAACTTAACGATTGGGGACCTTATGATTATCATCGAGATTTTAACTTGACCTACCCAGTGCAGTCGTCAGTAGATTTTTCTACTTCTTTAGGAAAACCAACTTGGTTTGTGCTACCTGATACTAGAATAGGAATAATGGGAATTTGGCGTTCTTTAGATCAATATTCGCCAAGATATACCCCTACTTTTATTCCTGCAAATACATTTCCTGCAGTTTCACCATTAAGTCCAGTAGGATTTCCTAATGGAACAGAATGGGAAATTAGAACCTACATTCATATTAATATTGGTAAATAATTTAAAAATAAAAAAAATGAAAAATAAAGAAATTAATTGTTTAAAAAATATACTCTTTTTTGGATTGATTTTACTATTAAATACCAGCTGCGAAAGAGAATTGTCTAATGATGCAACCAATGCAAGTTTTGCTAAAACAGCAGAGATATTTACAGATACACCTGTCGGAATGGGTACCAATTTCTACTTTCCTTATGGTGGCGATGCAAATAATCCTGCTGGGTCTAAACCAACTGCTTGGACTGTAGATCAAACCGTAAGTTACAAAGGAACAGCCTCAATGAAGTTTGATGTGCCAAATGGTAACGATCTTGGCGGAAATTACGCAGGTGGAATTTTTAGAGTTGATGGTGCAGGTCGCGATTTGTCGGGGTATGATGCATTAACATTTTGGGCAAAAGCATCACAGGGTGTTGTAGCGGGTCAGTTTGGTTTTGGAGAAGATTTTTATCCTAACAAATATATTGCTACAATAAAAAATATAAGTCTTAGTACCGTTTGGACTAAATATATTATCCCAATTCCTGACGCCTCAAAATTAATAAACGAAAAAGGAATGTTTCGCTATGCAGCTGGATCTCAAGGTACCAATGGTTTTGGTTACACTTTTTGGATTGATGAATTAAGATTTGAAAAACTAGGCACTATTGGGCGACCAAGACCTTCAATCGCCAATGGTGTAAATAAAATAATAAGTTCATTTTCAGGTGTAACAATTCCTATTTCAGATTTAAAAGAAACATTTAGCATGCCATCTGGAATAGATCAATCAGTTTTTCCTGCTCCGAATTATTTTGTATTTAAATCTTCAAATACAAATGTTGCAACAGTAAATGACAAAGGAGAAATAGCTGTTGTTGGAACAGGTAGTGCCATAATAACCGGAAATATTGGTGGTGTATTGAATGTTTTAACAAATGAATTTGAAGGAGGACTTAACACTATAGATTCTATCACAATTAACTCTTTGGGTGCTTTTTTACAGCCCCCAATTCCAACAATAGATCCAAGTAAAGTTTTATCCATTTTTAGTGACACTTATACCAATGTTCCTGTTGCCTATTATAATGGTTTTTGGACACCCGGATCTACAACTGGTTCGGCAGATTTTTCAGTAAATGGAAATAATTTTTTAAATTATACCAATTTCAATTATGTTGGTATAGCAACATCCAATCCAACATTAAATTGTAGCACAATGACACGAATACATTTTAACATCTATATTCCAAATAGTGTACCAACAAATTTTGACTTTTTAATGTCAATAGAAGATTGGGGGCCAAATCAAGCAGATAATGGTGGCGACGATACAAGACAACAACTATTTGTTACACGTCCACAAGTACAAGCAAACACTTGGGTGACTATTGATAGAGCAGTTACATTAGCAAATAGAAATAATATTGGACTTATCATCATGGAAAATATAAATGGATCTTCATTAACCAATTTTTATATAGACAATTTATATTTCTATAATTAAAATATAGTAATTTTTTAAACTTTAAAAATGAATAAAATAATAAATAAATTGTTTTCAGTATGTGTTTTTTTCATACTCGTAGGTTGCAATAGCGACGAAAAGCAAACTGTAATAACAAAAACCCAGCTTGTTATGAGCGAGGAATTTAATACCAATGGTGCACTCGATTCCAATTTATGGAGTTTTAACATCGGGACTGGCAACAATGGATGGGGCAACAATGAATTGCAATATTATACTGACAGACCAGAAAATGTTACTATTCAAGATGGTATGCTCAAGATTACTGCTATCAAACAGCCATTTATGGGATCAGCCTATACATCAGGTAGGATTTTAACAAAAGGGAAATTTGAAAAAAAATATGGTCGCCTAGAAGCGCGTATAAAAGTGCCTTACGGAAAAGGTCTATGGCCGGCTTTCTGGATGCTCGGTGCCGATTCGGATACCGTAATTTGGCCACAATGCGGCGAAATTGACATCATGGAATATCTTGGCAGTAAACCAACATCCATTTTTGGGACAGTTCATGGTCCAGGATATTCTGGCGGAAATGCTGTTTCTAAAAACTATCTTTTAACCAATAATAGATTCGATAACGATTTTCATGTTTTTGGTATCGAATGGGATGAAAATAAAATTAATTATTATGTTGATGATGTTTTATACAATCAAATCAAACCCGAAGATGTTCCGGGCGAATGGGTTTTCAACAAGCCTTTTTATATTATCATGAATATGGCTGTTGGTGGAAATTTTCCAGGTTCGCCAAATAGTGAAACAGTTTTTCCGCAATCCATGTTAGTGGATTATGTGAGAGTTTATGAATAATTTTAAAATTATAATTTTTTTCGGATGAAATATTTCAAATCAGCAGTATTTATATGTAGTTTTTTTATCTTCATAATAAGTTGCAAATCAACCAAAACCAACCACTCTATTTCCAAAAACAGTATCGACATTCGTGTCGATTCTGTTTTATCTTTAATGACTTTAGAAGAAAAAATTGGGCAACTCAACCAATACAACGGTTTTTGGGATATTACTGGACCAGCTCCAAAAGACGGTCATGCTGGCAAAAAATATGAACACCTAAAAAAAGGATTAGTAGGTTCAATGCTAAACATTAAAGGTGTTAAAGATGTAAAAGCATTACAAAAAATTGCAGTAGAAGAAACTCGACTCAAAATTCCACTACTTTTCGGATTTGATGTAATTCATGGCTATAAAACCATAAGCCCTATTCCATTAGCCGAATCAGCTAGTTGGGATTTGGCAGCTATAAAAAAATCAGCAGCTATAGCAGCAGAAGAAGCGGCTTCTGTTGGCATAAACTGGACATTTGCTCCAATGGTAGATGTTTCTCGTGATGCACGTTGGGGGCGCGTTATGGAAGGCGCTGGCGAAGATACTTATCTTGGAAGTCAAATTGCAATTGCAAGAGTAAAAGGCTTTCAAGGAGAAAGTTTTACCAACAAAACAATTTTGGCATGTGCCAAACATTTTGCGGGATATGCCTTGGCAGAAGCTGGTCGCGACTATAATTCGGTCGATATTAGTGAAGAAATGTTACAAAATGTAATTTTTCCGCCATTTAAAGCTTCAGTAGATGCTGGTGTGCGAACTTTTATGAACTCCTTCAACGAACTTAACGGAATTCCTGCTACTGGAAGTTCTTATTTGCAAAAAGAGGTGTTAAAACGGGATTGGAAATTTGATGGTTTTGTAGTTTCCGATTGGGGATCGATCAGCGAAATGATAAATCACGGCTACGCAAAAGATGGCAAACACGCAGCCGAAATAGCAATGAATGCTGGCTCTGATATGGATATGGAATCCTATCTTTATATTGATCATTTAGCAACTTTAGTCAAAGAAGGAAAAGTAAAAGAAACGGATATAAACGATGCTGTAAAACGAATTTTGAAAGTTAAATTTGAACTTGGTTTGTTCGATAATCCATATAAATATTGCGATGAAGCCAATGAAAAAGCTACGATCGGAAAAAAAGAATTTCAAGATGGCGTTTTGGATGTTGCCAAAAAATCCATCGTTTTATTAAAAAATCAAAATGAGCTTTTGCCTTTAAAAAAATCGGGGCAAAAAATCGCACTTATCGGTGCATTGGCGAATGACAAAACCAGTCCGCTAGGAAACTGGAGATTAGCGGCCGATGAAAATTCGGCAGTATCTGTTCTCGAAGGTTTACAAAATTATAAAGGAAATACAATTACTTACGCAAAAGGAGCCGATGTCGCCATTGGAACAACGCAATTTATTTTTGAAACCAAAATCAATGAAACCGATAAAAGCGGATTTGCAGAAGCAATAGCATTGGCCAAACAATCGGATGTTGTCATTATGGTTTTAGGAGAACACGGTTTGCAATCTGGTGAAGGTCGAAGCCGCTCTGATATTGGATTACCTGGCGTACAACAAGAATTATTAGAAGAAGTTTATAAGGTAAATAAAAATATTATTTTGGTTCTAAACAATGGTCGTCCCCTAGCCTTTCCTTGGGCTGCCCAAAATATTCCAGCCATTGTTGAAGCATGGCATCTCGGTTCGCAAAGCGGAAATGCTATTGCCCAAGTGCTTTATGGTGATTACAATCCTAGCGGCAAGTTACCAATGACATTTCCGAGAAACGTAGGTCAAATTCCTATTTATTATAATCATAAAACTACAGGACGACCAAGTATTGAAAATAAAGAAATGGTTTTTTGGTCACATTATATGGATATAGATAATGCACCACTTTACCCTTTTGGTTATGGTTTGAGTTATTCTAAATTTGATTATTCAAACCTTTCGTTAAGCACAAACTCTTTTGTTAAAAATGGAGAAATTGAAGTTTCTGTAACCCTAACAAATTCTGGAAAAGTAGCAGGAAAAGAAGTGGTTCAATTATACATTCGGGACTTAATTGGAAGTTTAACACGTCCAGTAAAAGAACTAAAAGGTTTTGAAATGATCGAGTTACAACCAAACGAATCCAGAAAAGTAACGTTTACAATAAACGAAAAAACAATAGAATATTTTACAGCGAATAAAAAATGGGAAGCCGAAGCAGGCGATTTTAAAGTATTTGTAGGCACCAACTCTGCCGAAACTATAGAAGCGGCTTTCAAATTTAACAATTAACACAATGAAACTAAATAATCTATTTTTTTTGATCCTGTTTTATCTCACACAATTTGGGTTTTCTCAAGTAGATATTACTTACAACAATTTAGTTTGGTCAGATGAGTTTGATGCAAATGGAACTGTAAATGCAACTATGTGGCATCATCAAACCCAATTGCCCGCTGGCGGAAGTTGGTTCAATGACGAAGTGCAACATTATACCAATCAGCTCACAAATTCATCAGTAAATGCTGGTTTTCTTAATATTGTAGCCAAAAGAGTACCTTTTACCGATCAAGGTGTTACCAAACAATTTACTTCAGCTCGATTAAATTCTAAATTTTCTTTTCTGTATGGTCGAGTTGATATTCGAGCCAAAGTACCAACAAATCAAGGAACATGGCCTGCTTTATGGCTTTTAGGGAAAAATGTAAATGAAGATGGCGGTTATTTTGATGCTGCTTTTGGAAATACCAGTTGGCCTGCTTGTGGAGAAATTGATATTATGGAACACGGTATTACGCCTTCGCAACCTATCAATTATGTTCAAAGTGCGCTGCACACGCCATCTTCTTCTGGAAATACGACTAATATTGGCGGAACGATTGCCAACAACTTAGGAAACACTTTTCATGTGTATTCTATGAACTGGTCGCCATTTCAAATTACATTTTTGTTAGACGGCGTTGCCTATTACACCTATAATCCTGCCATTAAAACTTCCGAAAATTGGCCCTTTACAGCCGAACAATATTTGTTGCTAAACATTGCCATGGGCGGAGTTGCTGGAACTATTCCGGCAAGTTTTACGCAAGCTATAATGGAAGTAGATTATGTTCGTGTATATCAAAATACTTTGGTAGATACACAAGCGCCAACAAATTTTACGGCTACAATAGGCAACGTTACCAGTTCTACAATCGAATTATTGCTGAACGCAAACGACAACTCTGGAAATGTTTCCTATAATATCACTTATAACGGAACAACTATAACAACTGCCAATCCATCGGGCGTTCAAAAATCTGTAATTATTCCAAATTTAATATCAAATACCAATTATAATTTTTCAATAGCTGCAACAGATTTGGCTGGAAATAGTTTTGTTTCAAATCCAATTCTACTTAACGCATCAACTCTTGGCGTTATTGGTTGTTCTGGAACAAGTGCTACAGCACAGATTGGTTCGTTTTCCACTGGATATAAATATGCTTTTGAAACCTTGGGAACCGATGTTAAATTTACATTTGAATTATTAGATACCGATAAAGTGGGTGTTGTAGCCTATTTATGGAAACAATCTCCATTTACCGAATTTCAAATGACAAATACTTCTGGTAAAATTTTTACAAAAACAATTACTGGACAGGCAAATGGTGCTACAATAAGTTACGCAGTAAAGTTTGCTTATGCAGGCGGTTTGTCGGTTACCAATTATTACACTTACGTTGTAGGAACTAATTGTGCCTTAAAAGTTGATTCTGCAACAGCTACCAATCAATTTACATTTGAAAATCCAGTGAAAAATTATTTAGAAATTAAGACGACAAACAAAATAGAAAAGCTAGAAATTTATACTATGTTGGGAATTATTCTCCAAACAGCAAATTCTGATTTCCAAAAAATTGATGTTAGCAGCTTGCCTAAAGGAAGTTATATTCTAGCTATTTATGCAGAAAACAAAAAGAATCTCAAAAAAATGATCGTAAATTAATTGCTGCCAAACATTACAATTAATTCCAAAATTAAAGTTTTTTGAGAAATATTGTCTCAAAACTGTTAAATTTTTGTTTACAGTTTGGAAAATCAAAATAAATTATACAATCTTTGGCTAATAATTAACAACAAAATAACAAAGCCTATACAATAAATTTTACTTTTTAGAGAGAAATCTCTTTTCTTAATTCAAAACTAAAAAGTAATACCATGGCTACAACTGTTCAAACCCCAGACGCAGTGTTGTTAAAAAATTATGTTGCAGGCGACGAAAATGCGCTTTCAATCCTTATCAACAGGCACCAATCCAAAATTTACGGATTCATTTATTCTAAAATTTCTGATAGAAATATTTCTGATGATGTTTTTCAAGACACTTTCGTGAAAGTGATTAAAACCCTAAAATCAAATTCGTACAACGAAGAAGGAAAATTTTTGCCTTGGGTTATGCGAATTGCGCACAATCTTATCATAGATCATTTCAGAAAAAATAAAAAAATGCCTATGTCACGAGATACGCAAGAGTTTTCGATTTTTGCCAGAATGACTGATGATTCTAAAACAATTGAAGGCGAAATGATTACGGAACAAATTGAAAGCGATTTGCGAAAACTCATACAAGAACTTCCAGACGACCAAAAAGAAGTAGTCATGATGCGTATGTATCAAGACTTGAGTTTCAAAGAAATATCAGAATTGACAGATATTAGCATCAATACCGCTTTGGGCAGAATGCGTTATGCTTTGATAAATTTGCGCAAAGTAATCGATAAAAATAATATTATTTTGAGTAGTTAAACAATATTAAAAAAATTGCTGCGTTATAGGTACATAACATAACTTACCTATGGCAAAACTTTACACTCAAAAAGTAGTAGCAACTTTCAAAATGACACCAAAAAAAGAAACTGTAAATTTTCTTCTCAATTATTCAAAAGCATTGAATATTATAAAAATTGGTAACCAAAATATTGAAATTATTGCCAACTAAAAATCAATCCTGTTCTACTTGAGCAGGATTTTTTTTGTAATATTCTCTCAAAACACTTGGTTTTCCTATTTGTTTTGTGATGCTGTCTTTTTTCAAATCCCAACCACGAGCAGGCGAATATTCGCGTCCATACCAAATTATTTGCAAATGCAAATCGTTCCACGTTGCTTTTGGGAACAATCGTTTGGCATCTTTTTCGGTTTGGACAACGTTTTTTCCGTTTGTCAAATTCCACCGATACATCAACCGATGAATGTGCGTATCCACAGGAAAAGCAGGAAAACCAAACGCTTGACTCATCACGACACTTGCTGTTTTATGTCCAACAGCTGGCAATTCCTCCAGTGCTTCAAAACTCTGTGGCACTTCGCCATTATGTTTATCAATAAGAATATGCGACAAACCATGAATTCCTTTCGACTTCATTGGCGACAAACCACAAGGACGAATAATTGCTTTTATTTCTTCGACACTCATTTTTATCATATCATACGGATTGTCTGCTTTTGCAAAAAGCAACGGCGTAATCTGGTTGACACGAACATCGGTGCATTGTGCAGAGAGTAAAACGGCAATCAATAAAGTATACGGATCTTTATGATCCAACGGAATTGGAATAGACGGATACAATTCTTTTAACGTATTTATAACAAAACTAGCACGTTCTTTTTTGGTCATTTTTATTATTTTTGAAATGTAAAAATACGTTTTCAATTACAAAAATCAAATTCAAAATTCAATTACAAAAAATAAAAAATCCAACAAATGACATCACTAAAAAAAGGCGATAAAGCTCCCAATTTTTCAGGATTAGACCAAGACGGAAAATCACATTCACTAGCAGATTATAAAGGAAAAAAACTGGTAGTTTTCTTTTATCCAAAAGCAAATACGCCAGGCTGTACTGCTGAAGCATGCGATCTCAACAACAATTATGCCCGTTTTGAATCTAAAAATTACGCGATTTTAGGGGTAAGCGCAGACAATGCAAAAGCTCAAGCTAAATTTAAAGATAAATTTGATTTTCAATATCCGCTTTTGGCTGATGAAGACAAAGCTGTGATCCAGGCTTTTGGAGTTTGGGGTCCAAAAAAATTTATGGGTAAAGAATACGACGGAATTCATCGTACCACTTTTATCATTAATGAAAATGGAATTATCGAAAACGTAATTTCAGATGTAAAAACCAAAGAACACGCCAAACAGATTTTGGGGTAAAATCAAAAGATAAAAATTCAAATTCCAAACCTAATTTAAGTTTGGAATTTGAATTTTCTTATTTTTATAAATCAATGAAACTCGCCAAACAACTTGCTAGATTCGTTATAAGCACTTTCGAAACTCATTGGGCTTGTGTTTGTAGTTTCTTTCTTTTCAGTAAAATACGAAAGTAATTTTTCGGTAGGCATATTTCCAGTCAAATCATCGGTTGCCATTGGGCAGCCACCAAATCCTTGAATCGCACCATCATAACGACGGCAACCAGCTAGATAAGCAGCATCAACTTTTTCGTGCCATTTATCTGGTGTTGTATGTAAATGAGCTCCAAATTCAATGTTCGGAAATTTCGGAATCAAGTTCGAAAATAAATAGCTAATCACATCGGGCGTTGACGAACCTACTGTATCTGAAAGCGAAAGTATTTTGACGCCCAAAGTAGCCAATTTTTGTGTCCACTCGCCTACTATATCCACATTCCAAGGATCGCCATACGGATTGCCAAAACCCATAGACAAGTAGGCAACCACTTCTTTATTTGTTTTGTATGCGATTTCTAAAATTTCAGATAAAGTTATTAACGACTCAGCAATTGTTTTGTGCGTATTTCGCATCTGAAAATTTTCTGAAATAGAAAATGGAAAACCTAGATATTGGATTGCTTTGTGTTTTGATAAAATTTCTGCACCCTGCGTGTTAGCAATAATTGCTAATAATTTGCTGTTGGTTTGTGATAAATCGAGTTTTGACAAAACTTCTGCAGTGTCTTGCATTTGCGGAATCGCTTTTGGCGAAACAAAACTTCCAAAATCAATAGTGTCAAATCCTACTCTCAATAATGACTGGATATATGCCACTTTCCTTCCAGTGGGAATAAATGGCTTGATGCCTTGCATAGCATCGCGTGGACATTCGATTATTTTGATTGGAGAAATCATGTTTCAAATATAAACAAAAACTAGCGTTTCGCTAAAATCTTTTTGTTTATCGCTTTTACTAATGCTGGACCTTCATAAATAAAACCGGTATAAAGTTGCACCAAACTAGCTCCAGCGTCAAGTTTATCCAGAGCATCTTGTGCCGAATGGATGCCGCCAACACCAATAATAGGAAACGCTTTTTTACTGTTTTCAGACAAAAACCGAATGACTTCTGTAGATCGATTGGTTAATGGTTTTCCTGACAATCCGCCAATTTCTGTTTTATTTTCAGATTTCAAGTTCTCTCTTGAAATTGTTGTATTTGTTGCAATAACACCAGCAATTTTTGTTTCGGTAACAATATCGATAATATCCAAAAGTTGTTCGTTTGTAAGATCTGGCGCAATTTTTAGTAAAATTGGTTTTGGTTTTGCTTTTGTTTTATTTAAATCTTGAAGCGATGAAAGTAAATCTGTCAAAGGTTTTTTTTCTTGCAGTTCACGCAAGTTTGGAGTATTTGGCGAACTTACATTTACAGCAAAATAATCTACATAATCATACAACTCGTTAAAACAAATTACATAATCATCAATAGCATTTTCGTTTGGCGTAACTTTATTTTTGCCAATATTTCCGCCAATAAGTACGTTTTTGTTTTTCTTTAATCGGGCAACAGCATCAAGAACGCCACCATTATTAAAACCCATTCGGTTGATAATGGCATTGTCTTCTTTTAACCTAAAAAGACGTTTTTTAAGATTTCCATCTTGTGGTTTTGGCGTTAATGTTCCGATCTCTATAAATCCGAAACCGAAGTTTGAAAGTTCGTTATAGAGTTTTGCATCTTTATCAAAACCAGCTGCAAGGCCTACTGGATTTGAAAATTTTAGTCCAAAAACTTCAACTTCTAATCGATTGTCATTAATTTGATATATAGATTTGAAAAGAGTTGCAAATCCTGGTATTTTAGTTAAAAAACGAATTAATGAAAAAGTAAAATAATGTACTTTTTCTGGATCAAACCAAAAAAGAATCGGACGAATTATCATTTTGTACATAATGCAAAGTTAGGAAAAAAGTTTTGAAAGTTTGACGTTTCGGATAGGTTTAGCCCAGATTGAAATGGAAATCCTTTTGTGAAAAAATCTATTTTTTGCTGAATTTGAAAAGCGACCGTAGGAAGCTCTTTCAAATTTTTGCAAAAAAAGAGTTGTGAACAAAA
This sequence comes from Flavobacterium sp., assembly GCA_043771555.1. GTDB lineage: Bacteria > Bacteroidota > Bacteroidia > Flavobacteriales > Flavobacteriaceae > Flavobacterium. The sequence goes on from JAYVHB010000051.1 coordinate 42,672, forward strand.
GATTGCAATGAAAAGCTGGAAATTGCTCCAAAGGAAACAAATTTATTTTTTTGATTTGTACGATTTTTTTCTGAAAATAAAATTATAGCTTTACACTGAAAAATTAATCACTTTTTATGTCAAAAAAACACTATCGTTCTGACAAAACTTGCTTGAATTGCCGTCATGTTGTGGCAGAAAAATTTTGCTCCAATTGCGGACAAGAAAATGTGGATACTCGCAAAACGTTTCATCATCTTTTTGTGCATTTTTTTGAAGATTTAACGCATTATGAAAATGCTTTTTGGCGCACCATAAAAAACTTGCTTTTTAAGCCTGCTGCGCTGACTAAAGAATATCTTTCGGGCAAACGATTGTCTTATTTAGCACCTGTTCGTTTGTATATATTTATCAGTTTTGTAACTTTCTTTTTGATGTCCCTTTTTCCAGATGATATAACTTCAGAAAAGTTGAAAGCAGATAAAGAAGGAGAAAAAAAGGAAACCAAAGTTGGTCCTTTGAAAATATCTTATAAGGACAAAGATGATAAACAATATTACAACCAAGATTCAATAAATAAATTTATCAAAGACAGCTTACCACTTACCAAGGAAGAAAAAGAAATTCTGAAATTGGTTGAAACCCAAAAACTTTCAAAAACTACAAAAGATACTTTATTAAGCATTATCGAAAAATCTAAAGACCGAAAATTAGAATCAAATAATTTTAATTTATTTGGATACAATACTTACGAAAGTGTCGATTCGGCTAAAGCTGCTGGCAAGATCAACAAAACAAGCTATTGGTTTCTAAAAAAGTTAATTAAAGTAAAAGAAAACAATACATCGGCAGAAATTATTGATAAAGGTATGGCTTCTGCCAAGTCGAATTTTCCGAAAGTATTGCTCATTTACATGCCGTTTTTTGCATTTTTTCTTTGGCTATTTCATGGCAAAAAACGCTGGTATTATTTCGATCACGGTATTTTTACTTTGCATTATTTTTCGTTTTTGTTACTAATTTTTTTGCTTGTTTATATAGTAACATCTGCAATAGATGCTTTTATAGATACAAGTACAACATCATTTATAGAAAATACTTTGGAGTTGGTTGGTTTTGGCTGGATGTTCTATTATTTTTTTCCAGCACATCATCGTTTTTATGGCGAAAGCCGAAAAATGTCATTTTTGAAAAGCATACTACTTTTCTGGATTAATATGTTTTTTATTATAATTTTACTTTTAATTTTCTTTCTTTACACGCTTATAAATATCAAATAATTATGAAAAAAATACTGCTACTATCTTTGCTTTCAATTTCGATACTTGGTTGTAAAACCAAACAAGTTATTACCACTTCAAAACCTGAAACAGCAGTTGTAAAATCAGTCGAAAATACCATTGCAAAGTACATCAATTCTATACAAATTGATGATTTAAAAGAATACATCAATACCATCGCTTCGGACGAAATGGAAGGTCGCCAAACAGGTAGTATTGGTCAAAAAAAAGCCGGGAAATATTTGATTGAAAATTATATTAAAAACAATGTTGCTTACCCAAAAATGGCTGGAAGTTATTACCAACAAATTTCTGCAAAATTCTTGAATGCACAACGCAACGAAAACCTTCCCGATTCAGAAAATATCTGGGCATTTATTGAAGGATCTGATTATCCCGAAGAAGTAATTGTGGTTTCAGCACACTACGATCATATAGGAATTGAGAAAGGAAAAATTTTTAATGGTGCCGACGATGATGCCTCCGGAACATCGGCATTATTGGCAATTGGCAAAGCATTCCAGAAAGCAAAAGACGATGGCAATGGACCAAAAAGGTCGATTTTGATACTTCATGTTACTGGCGAAGAACACGGTTTGCATGGCTCAAGATATTATACTGAAAATCCTTTGTTTCCGCTTAAAAATACAGTTGCAGACGTTAATATTGACATGATTGGTCGTCGTGATGCGTTTCATAAAGATAGTAACGATTATGTTTATTTGATTGGCGCCGACTATTTGTCGAGCGATCTAGCCGCTATTTGCGAAGATGTGAATAAGAAATATATCAATACCAAACTGGATTATAAATTCAACGACCGTAAAGATCCTAACCGTTTTTATTACCGTTCTGACCATTACAATTTTGCGAAAAACGGAATTCCGTCGGTTTTCTTATTTAATGGTGTGCATGACGATTATCATAAATCGACAGATACGGTTGAGAAAATCGAACTCGATGCGCTTACCAAACGAACGCAATTGGCTTTTGCTATTGCTTGGGAAATTGCTAATCGTGAGAAAAGAATTATAGTTGATAAAGACGGGAAGTAGTTTTCAGTTTTCAGTTTACAGTTTTCAGTCGCAGTTTTTCAGTCGCAGTTTTCTGCAATAAAAAATCCAAATTCCGAGTTATACTTTGGAATTTGGATTTTTTGTGTTTTGATTTTTTATAAAAATTGGAATTTGGAATTTTAATTTTGGAATTTTCCTCAGTTATACATTCGCTTCCTCATTTCCTGAATTTTTTCATCATCTAGATAATCATCAAACGTCATGTAGCGATCAATAGCTCCATTTGGTGTTAACTCAATAACTCGATTACCAACCGTTTGTGCAAACTCATGATCGTGCGTTGTAAAAATAATGGAACCTTTATAATTTTTTAACGAGTTATTAAAAGCCGTAATCGATTCTAAATCCAAGTGATTCGTTGGTTCGTCTATCATCAACACATTGGCACGTTGCATCATCATGCGAGACAACATACAACGCACTTTTTCGCCACCCGAAAGTACACGACAGGTTTTAAGCGCTTCTTCGCCCGAAAAAATCATCTTACCGAGAAAACTTCTAATATTAACTTCGTCACGTTCTTCTTCGGTTTTTACAAATTGTCGCAACCAATCTACCAACGAGTAATCGCTTTCAAAAAAAGAATGATTATCGACTGGCAAATACGCTTGATTGGTTGTAATTCCCCAATCGTAAGTTCCTGCATCGGCTTTAGAAATTCCGTTTAAGATATCGTAAAATGCAGATGTTGCCCGAGAATCTCTAGAAAACAATACAATCTTGTCGCCTTTTGCCATATTCAAATCGACACCTTTAAACAAAGCTTCGCCGTCTACTGAAGCTGCCAAGTTTTGCACATTTAAAATCTGATCGCCTGCTTCGCGCTCTTGATCGAAAATTATTGCTGGATAGCGTCGTGAAGATGGTTTGATTTCGGAAATATTCAATTTAGAAATCATTTTTTTACGAGAAGTAGCTTGCTTGGATTTGGCTACATTCGCAGAAAAACGACGAATAAATTCTTCTAATTCTTGTTTCTTTTCTTCGGCTTTTTTGTTTTGTTGTGCACGTTGTTTGGCTGCTAATTGACTAGATTCATACCAAAAAGTATAATTACCCGAATAATGATTTATTTTACTAAAATCAATATCAGAAATATGAGTACAAACTGAATCTAAAAAGTGACGATCGTGCGAAACAACAATTACAGTATTTTCATAATTGGCCAAAAAATTCTCGAGCCAAGCAATGGTTTCGAAATCTAAATCGTTGGTTGGTTCATCCATAATCAATAAATCTGGATTGCCAAACAAGGCTTGTGCCAATAATACTCGAACTTTTAGTTTATTGTCCAAATCGCCCATTTTGGTATAATGGTGTTCTTCGGCAATTTCAAGATTAGATA
>JAYVHB010000052.1:0-22938 GCA_043771555.1 Flavobacterium sp.
TTCTTCCTGTTCTTACTAATTGTTGAATAGTTGGCATAATTAAATACTAAAAATTACTTGTTTATAAAATTCCCGCTTTTTACGGGGTTGCAAATGTAGTAATTAGTTTTTGTAAAAAAAAATGATATTTTATTAATTTTCAATTATTTAATGAACATTTTGTTTTTGGCAACATTTTATGGTTTTTAACGTTATTTTTGTGTCGTTAAAAGATACTCAATACAGAATGTCGTATAGCCCCGATTGAGCTGGCATCCTCTTTACTTGTCATTTTTATGACAAGTAAAGAGATAAAGGCAAAAGCGGGAATTGCCTTTCGGGTAAAGCCCAAACGTTTTGCTCCCTATTATATGAAAATTAATTTTTTGTTTTTATTGATGTTGTTTTTTTGCCTGAATTCGTTTGGGCAAAATGTGTATTTGGAAATTAGAAGCGAAATCGAAACTGAATCTAAAAAAATAGATTCGGTTGGCTATTTGAAAATTCATACCGATTTAAAAAAATTGAATTTGGAAAAAAATCTTTTTTCGGAAAAATTAAGTGCGATGGGTTTTTTGGAAAATCGAATTACTGAAGAATTAAAAAGTAACGATTCTACATTTGTTGTAAAATTTGTACTTGGCGATAAGCAAAAAAAAATTCATGTATATATAGGTAGTGATTATGAGGTTTATTTTGAAAATGTGAAAAATGGGTTTGTTGCAATTGAATTTGAAAAATCGGAGCAATTCTTGAAAGATGGTATTTTGAAATTGGAGAACAAAGGTTTTTCGTTGGCGAAGTTGAAACTAGAAAATTTTAGAATGCAAAATAAAATTTTGACAGCCGATTTGAAAATTGATTTGGGGCAAAAGCGACAGTTTTCGGAAATTGTAATCAAAGGTCTCGAAAAATTTCCTGAAGGTGTAAAACGCAATATCGAAAGAAGTTATAGAAAAAAGGTTTTTAATACGGATGTTTTAGAAAAAATAAATGCCGATTTTAATAGACTTCGTTTTGCAAAACAAACCAAATATCCTGAAATTTTATTTACTAAAGATTCGACAACAATTTATGTGTATTTGAAAAAGGCGGAAGCTAATAATTTTGATGGTTTTTTGGGTTTTGGAAATGATGAAAAAGAGAAATTGCAGTTTAATGGCTACTTGGATCTGAATTTGGTAAATATTTTAAAATCGGGCGAGACGTTTTCGGTTTTTTGGAAAAGTGATGGTAAGGATCAGAAAACGTTTAACGCTAGTTTGGAGTTGCCGTATCTTTTTCGGAGTCCGTTTGGTTTGAAAACGCAGTTGAATATTTTCAAGCAAGACAGTACGTTTCAAACTACGAAAACGGCAGTCGATTTGGGATATATTTTTGATACTAAATCAAGGATTTATGTTGGGTATCAAAGTTCGGAGTCGAATGTGTTGCTAAAAAGTAATTTTAGCTCGATTGACGATTACGAAAATTCGTACATTACAAATCAGTTTGAGTTTGTCGATTTCAGAAATAATATGAGTTTGTTTCCTGAAAAAACAAAAATCTCGGTTAGGTATGGTTTTGGCAATAGAAAATCTAAAATTGACAGTCAGCAACAGTTTTTTACAGAAATAAATTTGAAACATGATTTGTATTTAAACGCAAAAAACAGTTTTAATATTCGAAGTCAGAATTATTATCTTAAAAGCAATAATTTGATTATAAACGAGTTATATAGATATGGCGGTATAAATTCGATACGAGGATTTAACGAAAACAGTTTGCAAGCCAATTTTCTGGCTTCGTTACTTCTTGAATACCGATATCAAATAGCACCATCAATTTATGCGCACACCATCACCGATTATGGTTTTTATAAAGATACAACAACGCAATTTGAAGGAAATTTATTAGGAATAGGACTAGGTTTTGGACTTTTGACAAAAAACGGATTGCTAAATATTATTTACGCCAACGGCAGTGCCAAAAACGAAACTGTAAAAGGCTCAAATTCAATAGTTCATATTAGTTTAAAAACTAGATTTTAAAATTTTTCTGTTAAATATTAAATTATTGTAACCAAAAATTTGGTTTGTTAACGATTTATTAAGACTTTTGATGCAAACTAATTCAAAATAATAGAATATGAAACTAAAGTTAAAAGGTATTTTAGCATTATTTGTAATGCTATTTGTGCAACTAACCTTTGCACAAGACAAGACCGCTAGTGGTGTTGTTACCGATCAGGCTGGATTGCCAATTCCTGGAGTAAATGTACTTGTTAAAGGTACAAAAAACGGAACGCAAACCGATTTTGACGGAAAATTTAAAGCGGCTGATGCAGTGGGTAAAACACTATTGTTTAGCTACCAGGGGATGGATAAAGTAGAATCTCTGGGTGCTACTGGTATGAAGGTGAAAATGAAAGATGCTTCAACACAGCTTGAAGGTGTTGTAGTAACCGCACTAGGCATTAGAAGAGACAAGAAATCTTTAGGTTACGCATCTCAAGAATTGAAGGGAAATTCTTTAACCGAAGCTAGAGAAGCCAACCTTGCTAATGCCTTAAGTGGTAAAATAGCTGGAGTACAAGTTACCAATAGTTCAGGAGCTGTGGGTGCTTCCTCAAGAGTAGTTTTAAGAGGAAACTCTTCGCTTACAGGTAATAATGAAGCTTTATTTGTAGTTGACGGAATTCCTTTTGATAACTCGTCATCAGCTGACAGGGGATATGATAATACATCAAATGGTGCCGCGGGATCTAGTGGAGGTAGAGATTTGCCAAACGGTATCGCAAGTATTAATCCTGATGATATTGAGAGTATAAATGTACTAAAAGGACCTAACGCTGCCGCTCTTTATGGATTACGTGCAGGTAATGGTGTTATTATTATCACGACAAAATCAGGAAAAAAAGGAAAAAATCAAAGTGTATCATTCAACTCAAACATTACTTTCAATAATCCATTAGTATTACCTAGTTTTCAAAACTCCTACGGACAAGGATCAACATCAGATTATTTCGAGTTTGTTGATGGTGCTGGTGGTGGAACAAATGATGGAGTTGATGAGAGTTGGGGTCCAGCATTAGATAGAGGTTTATCTTTCGTGCAATGGGATTCTTTTAAAGTTGGTGGCGCTCCATTACCTTGGATATCAAGACCCAATAACATTAAAGAATTTTATGAAACTGGTGTCTCAGTATCAAATAGTTTATCTTTATCAACAGGAAATGAAGATGCAAATGTTAGACTTTCAGTAGGAAACAATGATGAGAAAGGAATGATGCCTTTTACTGATTTTAAGAAGTTTAATGTTAGCTTGAACGGAAATATGAAATTGGGAGAAAAACTTACTGGCGGTGCTAACGTGATGTTTTTTAACGATAAAAGTAATAATTTACCAACTGCTGGATACAACAATGAAAATGCAGCACAACAATTTATTTGGTCTGCAAGAAATGTTGATTACGCTAGTTTAAAAGATTGGAGAAATTTACCTTTGGCAGATGCTGGAAGTCCTGCAGCAGGAACCCCAATTAACTGGAATACAAATTTCCAAAATAACCCATATTGGGTTCTTGAAACCAATAGAAACACTTATAATAGAGACCGTCTTACAGGTTCTGTGTTTTTTGGATACCAATTTTTAAAAAATTTATCTGCTACGGGTAAAGTTTCTTTAGATCATTTTTCTACATTATCAACAGGACGCAAAGCAATAGGAACTAATAGTGTACTTAATGGATCCTACGGAGAAAATTCATTACGACAAAGCGAGATTAATTCAGAATTAATTTTAAAATATGTGCCTCAAATTTCAAAAGATTTTAATCTAACATTAAATGTTGGAGCCAACCAAATGAGAAATACGAGAACACAAAATTGGGGAAGTGCTAGTGCCTTAGAATTACCAAATTTTTACTCTTTAGCAAATATCAAAACTGGAGCCACACCTATCGTAGGAAATAATTTGAGAGAATTGCGAATTGGTTCTGTTTTTGGCTTTGGACAAATATCATACAAAGAATATGTGTATATTGATTTCTCAGGTAGAAATGATTGGGCAAGTGTATTCGCTAAGGAAAATAATTCTTTCTTCTATCCTTCAATATCTGGATCACTTGTTTTATCGGAAATTTTCAACACCAAATCTTCAAAGGTAAACTATATAAAACTTAGAGGCGGATGGTCTAAAGTCGGAAGTATTGGGGCCTTGGAACCATACAGCATCAACACAGTTTATGCTTTACAAAATAATGGCTGGGGAAACCAAGCATCAACTCCTGTAAACCAATTTAATCCAAATATAAAGCCTGAAAATGTTGTAGGTAAAGAAATAGGATTAGATGTTAATGCTTTTAATAATAGATTACGATTTTCTGGTACATATTATACAAAAAATAGTAATGATTTAATTGCTGCAATACAAATATCACCAGCTTCTGGGTTTTTAAGTTCTACGGAAAACGTAGCAGAATTAGAAAATAAAGGTATTGAATTACAATTAGGAATAACTGCTATAAAAACTAAAGACTTTAGTTTTGATGTTGATTTAAACTTTGCTAAAAACGAAAATAAAGTTATTGATCTTGGCCCTCTAGATACCTACGTTTTAGGAGGACAGTGGGGCATTACAGTAGAAGCTAGAAAAGGAGAAGCTTTAGGCTCATTAGTAGGTAGAGGTTTTGAAAAGGATCCTAACGGAAATATAATTTATGTAAATGGACTTCCACAAATTGAAACTACTAAAAAAATATTGGGTAACATTACACCAGATTGGACTGGTGGTGCAAACTTTACAATAAAATATAAAGATTTTGATTTTAATACATTAATTGACGCAAAAATTGGTGGAGATGTACACTCTATGTCTTATGCTTGGGGAAGATATGCTGGTACTCTTGAAGAAACACTAATTGGTAGAGAAACTGGTTTAGTGGGAAATGGTGTAAAATCTAATGGAGCGGGAGGTTTTGTTGCCAATGATGTAGTAGTTGGCGGAAAAGAGTTTAATCAAGCTTCGTATGGAAATACAATTGAAGAAAGTGCTATATTTGATGCTACTTATGTGAAACTAAGACAAATGTCACTTGGGTATACTTTACCTAACAAATGGTTGAAAGGAAGTGCAATAGACAATATTAAATTTTCTATTGTATCTAGAAATTTAGCGATATTGTTTAAAAAAGCTCCACATATCGATCCTGAAACTGGTTTCAGTAGTGCAAATGGGGAACAAGGACAAGAATTTGGTCAAATTCCATCAGCCAGATCAATTGGATTTAATCTAAATGTTAAATTTTAAAAAATGAAAAAAATGAAAAAAATATCAATTTTAATTGTGACTTTAATGGTGCTATTTAGCACAGGTTGCGATAATAATTTCGAAGAAATAAATCAAGATCCCAATAGACCAACAAAGGTTCCAGCTCATTTATTATTAGGTAGTTTAATTAGGGTAAATCAAAATACTATCTATGGAATGCAACAAGGCGGAGATATGGGAATGTGTTGGGCGCAACATGTATCTAAAATTCAGTACAACGACGAAGAAAGATACATTCCAAGAAGAGGATCAATAGATGTCATTTGGGATAACTTGTATGCATCTGTAATATCGGATGCAAAGTCAATGTATACGTTAGCAGAAGAAGAAAATAATACAAATCTTCAAGCAATATCATTGATACTTCAAGCAAATGCATTTCAAATTTTAACAGATTTGTATGGGCCTGTTCCTTTTTCAGAAGTATTTGTAAAAGGTGTCATTAAGCCTAAGTATGACAGTCAAGAAGCCGTATATGATGGTTTAATTAAACAATTAACTGATGCTGATGCTTTACTAGCAAGCGGTACAGGAGTTGTACCAGCAAGTTCAGACCTTCTTTACGCTGGTAATGTATCAAAATGGAGAAAATTAGCAAATTCACTGAAATTGAAAGCATTAATGAGAATATCTAAAAAGAAAAATGTAAATGCGCAACTTCAAGCTTTAGTTAATTCTGGCAATCTTATGTCATCAACTGATGATAGTGCGCAAATTACCTATTTAGCTTTACCTCCTGATGCGAATCCTATTCATGAAACAATAATAGCTTCTACAAGATTAGAATATAAAATGTCATCTGTTTTAGTTAGTAAAATGAGTGGTTTAACTGATGCTAGACTTGCCGTATTTGCAAGTCCAAACAATGCAAATATTATTGTTGGAAATGTTCCAGGAGTAGAAAATGTGAGTAGTTACCCAGCCTTTTCTGGTTTAGGAACTTTTTATCTAAATGCTACACTTAAGGGTGTAATCTTAGCAAATTCGCAAGTTCAATTTTTACTTGCTGAAGCCGCCAATGAAGGTTACATTTCGGGAGGAAATGCAGCTGCATTAAACTACTACAACGAAGCAATTAAGTCAAGTTTCAAATTCAACGGAATAGAAGCTGCAGCCAATGCTTACATTGCGCAGCCAAACATTAGTTTCACGAATCAAGCAGATGCGCGAGTTAAAATTGGCGAACAAAACTGGATTGCACTTTTTGGTCAAGGATTCGAAGCATGGACTGAATGGAGAAGAACGGGTTATCCTGCTTTACTTCCAGTTGCAAACGCAGCTGAAGCTACTATCCCTTCTAGATTATATTATAATTCTGTTGAAGTATCCCTAAACAATGCTAACTATACATCTGCGGTAGGTACTTTAACTGGAGGCGATCAATTAACTTCCCGTTTATGGTGGATGAACTAAAACAAAAATTTAAAAAAATTTAAAATGAAAAATATATATAAATTTCTATCGCTTCTAATTGCTTTTAGTGCTTTTATTTCATGTGAAGAAAACAGTGACACTTTAACTGGAAATGAAGTCGTTGGCGGTTTAATTGATGTTAAATCACCATTAGTTGCTTATGTTTTAAACAACGGAAACACATTTGAATATGAAGCAAATTTTAGTGTCTTTCAAGGTGAGGTAAAAACCACACAGGTTGATGTATTTAAATCATTTACCAACAAAGCAGGAAAATCATCAAATGAAGTCTTATTAAAAACAATTACTGTTCCAAGCGCTCCTCAAAAACAAGATATTAAATTTACTGCCACTTATAATGAGTTAATTGCAGGATTAATACTTGATGGAACTCCTTTACCTACTTCTGATAGTACATTAAAAATCGGTGAATTTTGGACACTAAAATATGTTTCTAAAACGAGCGAGGGAAAAACTCACGAAAATGCACAAAAAACTAAAGTAGGTATTGGTACTCGATTTGCTGGAAAATACAAAGTAATTGCAAGTACTTATTGGAGAATTGGAGTTTTAACAACTTCTAATTGGGTTGGTGCTGAAAGAATTGTTGAATCTGTTGATGCAACAACTTACAGATTCGTCGGGTTTGCAGGGCCTTTTGCGGCAGCTACTAATACTCATTATTTCACAATTGATAATTCAGATAATGTAAAAACACCATCAATTTACAGTGGATCTGCGCAACTTCTAAATGGGTTTGGAATTATTAATTGTTTTGAATCTCCAACCGATATTGTAAATGCTTGTGGAGTAGCTGGTCCTAAAAACGTAGTTGTAAGAGACAATATTTCAGGAAAAGATAAAATCTATAGAACCTACGGCTATTTGACAACAACAGGTACAACTGGACCAAGAGAATTCTATGAAGTAATTGAAAAAGTAATTGAATAATATTAAAATTTTTAATAAAATGAAAAAAATAAAAATAAGTTTAGTATTGAGCTTTCTTTCTATATCATTAATCACAATTACTAGTTGTGAAAAAGATGATGATGGCACAGGAGCTAGTACCTTAGAGGTTGCAAGTGACGTTACAGGGAATGTAATGCTGATGGCACCTCTAACTGCAACTCAAATTGTAAAAGAAGCAGAAGTAGGTGTATATGAATACAAAATTGAATTAAATAAAGCTCAACCAGTAGATATTCATGTTAATGTATCAAAAATTAGTGGAAATGCAAAAGAAGATGATGATTTCAAATTTGATCATGTTGTTATTATTCCTGCTTACTCTAAATCAGCAACTGGAACAATTGAAATTTTAAATGATGATTTATCAGAAGGACAAGAAGATTTTACATTACAAGTTGGAGGTGTAAATACTTCAAATGCAACTTTGCCTTCAAAAAATCTAACATTTAGTATAAAGGACTGTTATTCAAATCTAGCTGGTACATACAGTTATGTAACTACCAATTGCTACTCGCCAGGACCACCAGTTACAAATGCAGTTGGTCCATTTACTGGTTCAGTAACATTAACGGGAACAGGTGGGGTTTACACACTATCAGACGCATCATTTGGTGGTTGGTTGGGTCTTTATGGCCCCCAAACAAATCCAGTTAACAATACCGCAAATGGTGTAAAATTAATCGATTTGTGTGGAAAAATGTCATATTCTGGAAAAGACCAATATGATGAGATATTCACATTTTCAAACCTACTGATTACTGGTAATAAAATGAAATTCAAATGGGAAAATGATTATGGAGAGCGAGGAGAAACTGAGCTAACGAATCCTAACGGAAATTGGCCAGCTCTTACTCTTTAAAAATTAAAATTTTCTATCACAAACCACCAGCCAAAACTGGTGGTTTTTTTATACCATTACCCAATGGAAAAAGAACATATCATTTTTGGAATACGCGCCATTGTAGAAGCTATAACTGCCGGAATAAGTGGTAAAAAAATTGCTTAGAAAAAATAATAACAAATAAAACTGGATAAATATGGAATTCAATTCCATATTTATCCAGTTTTTTGTATATTTGCATTATGATAATTAGAGAAGCAAAAGAAAAATTACTACAATTGAGCAATACATTCAAAGCAATTGCTATAATTGGTCCACGCCAAGCTGGGAAGACAACCTTGGCAAAAAGCACCTTTCCAAACAAACCCTATTTTTCTTTAGAAAATCCCGATATAAGAAATTTTGCAACAGACGATCCAAGAGGATTTTTAAACTCAATGCAAAAAGGAGCCATATTGGATGAAGTCCAAAGAGTGCCACTCTTGTTTTCGTATCTTCAAGAAATTTTAGACGACAGTTCAGAAAAAGGTTTGTTTATATTAACTGGATCCAACAATTTCTTGTTACAAGAAAACATTTCACAAACATTAGCTGGAAGAGTTGCCTATATAAACTTATTACCATTTACAGCACAAGAATTAAAATCAAAAAGTATTTTACCAAAAACTGATGAAGAATTACTATATCAAGGATTTTATCCACCAATATACAATCAAAATATTCTTCCTACAGATTGGATGCCAAATTATATAAAAACTTATATTGAGCGTGACGTAAGGCAAATAAAAAACGTTTCAGACTTATTGGTTTTTGAAAAATTTATGGCTGTTCTTGCAGCTAGAACTGGGCAAGAATTAAATTTGAGTGCAATTTCGAATGAAGTTGATGTGAGTTTAAAAACAATTCAGTCTTGGATAGGAATTTTAGAAAACAGTTTTATCATTTATCTATTGAAACCCTATTATCAAAATTATAATAAAACCATCACTAAACGTCCTAAAATATATTTCTATGATGTAGGTATAGTGAGTTCGTTTTTAAGAATATCAAATACTTCCCAACTTGAAAACCATCCTCTTAAAGGTTCAATTTTTGAAACTATGGTTGTAATCGAATTAGTAAAAAAATTTACTAATAGTGGAATAAATCCTCCTTTATTTTATTGGCGAGACAAAACAGGCCATGAAATAGATGTAATTGTAGATCATAATGGGAAAATAACTCCCATCGAGATAAAATCTAGAAAAACTGTAAATACAGATTTTTTTAAGCATCTTAAATATTGGAATAAATTGAGTAATAACGAACATTCGTTAATACTCTATTCCGGCGATCAAGAGCAACAACGAAGTGATGGAACCAAAGTTACAAATTGGCAAAACATAAATAGTTTGGAGTTTTAATTCCAAAACTAAAAAACCAAAACTGGTGGTTTTTTTATACCTTTACCCAATGGAAAAAGAACATATAATCTTCGGCATACGCGCCATTGTAGGGACAATTACAACAGAAAAGAGGTGAAAAAATAGTTTAGTAATTATAATAAATAAAATTGGATAAATATGGAAACAAATTCCATATTTATCCAAATTTTATATTAATCAAATCAAAAAAATACCGCTATATCAGTAAAAATGATAAAAAAGAAAAAAAAAATACAATTTATTTAAAAAATTCGTTAATTTTACCGCCTAAACGGTAATAAATGGATACTGATACTATTGCTGCAACTATAAAAAAGCATCGTAAAATTGCAAACTTATCGCAACTCGAACTAGCAAATCTTGCTGGTATTGGCAAGACAACACTATTTGAAATTGAAAAAAATAACGAAAACGTAAGTTGGCATAATATAAGAGCCGTATTAACGGTACTAAATATAAAATTCCATTTAGAAAGTCCTCTAAAATAAATTTTTATGAAAAGTGCAACAATACTTGTACACAATCAGCAAGCAGGAATACTACAACAAGATAGTGCAACAAATTTTAGCTTTATATACGACGATGGATATACACAAGAACCTGTATCGTTAACAATGCCTGTATCAACAAAATGCTACACTTTTACAAATTTCCCTCCTTTTTTTGAAGGTTTATTGCCAGAAGGAATAATGCTGGAAGGATTATTGAAAATAAATAAAATAGACAAAACTGATTACTTTTCTCAACTTATTGCAGTAGGAAATGATGTAATTGGTGCTGTCACCATAAAATTGAAAAGTTATGAATAGATGTCCGATATCGTATTTGCCTTGTGGTATTGACTCATACAATCTAAAAGGTTTACGGCAACTTTCAAAAAACTTAAATTTATTGCATCCAATTCCTTATACAACTTCCGAACAACGCCAAGAAGCACTTTCGAGAGCTGCAAAACAATCCATACAAGGCGTACAACCAAAGCTAAGTGCAACTCTTTCCTTAAAAGAACAAAAATTTGAAATTGTTGATCAATTTGGTACTTATATTATTAAACCCCAAAATGATTTATTTAAAGAACTTCCTGAAAACGAAGACTTAACCATGAAGATGGCTAAAATGTATACTATTGAAGTACCAATTCACGGGTTAGTGTATTCTAAAGATAACTCACTCTCTTATTTTATAAAAAGATTTGATAGATATGGAAAAGATAAAAAATTTCAGACAGAAGATTTTTCTCAATTAACAGGTAACTCAAGAGATACAAAATACAATTACAGTATGGAAAAAACTGTTCAAGTGCTGAACGATTATTGTACATTTCCAACCGTCGAAAAAACAGATTACTTTAAAAGAATTCTTTTTTGCTTTCTTACAGGAAATGAAGATATGCATTTAAAGAATTTTTCGTTAATTACTAGATACGGAAAAACAACTTTAGCACCTGCTTATGATTTTTTAAATTCATCAATAGCTATAAAAAATCCTCAAGAAGAAATGGCGCTTTCTTTAAAAGGAAAAAAAAGCAGTTTTAAAAAAACCGATATTATAAACTATTTTGCAAAAGACAGGTTAGAACTAAACAACAAAACTATAGATTTAGTTTTAAAACAAATGGAAAATAATGTTACGAAATGGAAAGAATTAATAGAAATTTCATTTTTATCAGACGATATGAAAACAAAATATCAGAATTTATTAGAAAGCAGATTAAGTAGATTTGAATAGTCATGACCCACCAGCCAAAAACTGGTGGTTTTTTTATACCTTTACCCAATGGAAAAAGAACATATCATTTTTGGAATTCGCGCCATTGTAGAAGCAATAACTGCCGGTAAAGAAGTCGACAAAGTATTTATACAAAAAGAAATTTCGGGCGAACTCATGAAAGATCTCATGAAAGTCATGAAACGCAACAGCATCAACTTTAGTTATGTTCCTGTCGAAAAACTCAATAGACTAACACCAAGCAACCATCAAGGAGCCGTAGCCAGCATCTCGCCTATTGCGTTTATGGATCTTGAAACATTAATTGAAGCTACTTTAGAAAAAAACCAAAAACCGTTATTTCTTATCCTAGATCAACTATCGGATGCACGCAACTTCGGTGCCATAATCCGTACTGCAGAATGTACCGGCGTAAACGGAATTATAGTTCAAAAATCAGGATCGGCTCCCGTTAATGGCGATACTGTAAAAACGTCTGCTGGAGCGGTTTTTAATGTTCCTATAAGCAAAGTCGAGCACATCAAAGACGCGATATATTTGTTGCAAGCCAACGGAATAAAAACTGTTGCTGCCACCGAAAAATGTGAACAAAACATATATGACCTACAACTCAACGAACCACTAGCCATCATTATGGGTAGCGAAGAACGCGGTGTAAACCCGTCAGTACTAAAAATTGTCGACGAAAAAGCCAAACTCCCAATGTTCGGAACAATAGGGTCACTAAACGTTTCCGTAGCCTGTGGCGCATTTTTATACGAAACCGTAAGACAAAGAAGTTAGATTAGGAGCAAAACGTTAGTGACTGTCTAAAAACGCATTTCCTGCTGTTCGTTACAATCTTTTTTGTCGTGAAAAACGACAAAAAAGGATTTTCACTACCATCAGGGCTATCAGATAAACTGTATCGCGTACTTTTATACTTTTGGGCTTTCTTTAAACTCGTATACAAAAGAAACATTTTCAAAATCAGAAACTTCTTCAAGTTCCTCAATTGGTTTGTTTACAAAATTTCCGTTTTCGTCAAAGCGTTCCAAAAACTTATCACCTTCGGGATCAAAATCTGGTTGTTGCCAATCGTATAATAATGCTTGGTTATAATCTGGTGTTTTGAAACGAACAGCAAAAACAAAACCTGATATCAATCCTGCCAAATGTCCTTCCCAAGAAATAGACTTTTCTATATCTGGAAAAACGTACCAGAACATACCTCCATAAACAGAAATTATTGTTAATGATAATGCAACCAACCTATAATATTTTGTCATTAATCCTTTGAAGAAAATAAAACTAAAAATGACATAAATCAATCCGCTCGCACCAATATGATACGATTCGCGACCAATTATCCAAGTGATTATTCCAGAAAGCAAGATGCCATAAAACAAAACTTTCAACGAAATTTCTCGATAAAAATATATAAGTGCGGCCGAAAAAATAAATAACGAAATGGAGTTATTAGCCAAATGATTTAGATTTCCGTGCAAAAAAGGACTGCAAACAACGCCAACCAAACCCGAAAAAGTTCGAGGAAAAATTCCGAATTGTGATAAATGAAGATTGAAGAAATCATCAACATAAAACACAGACCAGAGCAACAAAAGCATAAAAGTTGGAATGATCCAAACGGAAGGCGAATATTTGAATTGGTTGTCGTTCATAAACATACTTTTTCAAAAATACAGCCAAACTTACAACTACTGCTATTTTGGCAGATTTCAAATTGATTACGTACTTCTTCCCTAGCCCAGATTGAAATGAAAATCCTTTTTTGAGAAAACTTATTTTTTCTTGAAGTTGTAGAACGACCAACGGAAGTTCCTGCAACTTTAAAGAAAAAAAAGTTTTGGAGAAAAAGATTGTAATATAAAGCTGGATAAAGCTCATAAAAACTAATAATACAATAACTCCTCAATTTTAGCTTTCACTTTATCTACGTTCGGAATCATAGTGTATTCCAAAACGCTGTTGAGTGGAATGGCTGGCATATTCTCCGATCCAATAACCATAACAGGTGCATCGAGATCACGAAAACATTTCTCTTGAATGAGTCCTGCCAAACTTCTGGCGAACGAATTATTAGTTGGTTCTTCGGTAACGATTAAACATTTTTTGGTTTTTCGAACCGACTTCATAATCGCCTCTTCGTCAAGCGGATACAAGGTTCGTAAATCGATAATTTCAATCCTCTGTTTGTCATTCTGAGCTTGTCGAAGAATCTCTGCCGATGCATTCAACGCCCAATGAACGCCCATTCCATAGGTAATCACAGTCATGGTTTCATCGGTTTCTTGCGCCCAAATTTCTTGCACAATATTGGCTTTCCCAAAAGGCAAGATATAATCTTCACTTGGTTCATTGACTCTTGCTGCATCGGTGCCTTTTACTTTGCTCCAATACAAGCCTTTATGCTCTAGAATCACGACTGGATTTGGGTCGTAATAGGCGGCTTTCATCAATCCTTTTAAGTCGGCACCATTGCTTGGATAGGCAATTTTTATACCTCTAATATTTGTTAAAACACTTTCAACGGATGAACTATGATAAGGTCCGCCTGAACCATAAGCTCCAATTGGCACACGCAAAATCATACTGACAGGCCATTTTCCGTTGGATAAATAGCAGGAACGACTGACTTCGGTAAACAACTGGTTGAGTCCAGGCCAAATATAATCGGCAAATTGCACCTCAACAATGGGTTTTAAGCCCACAGCCGACATTCCGACAGTCGAACCCACGATAAACGCTTCTTGAATGGGTGTATTAAAAACACGTTCGTCGCCAAATTTCTGAGCCAATGTTGCGGCTTCCCGAAAAACGCCTCCTAGCCTTGCTCCTACATCTTGACCGTAAAGTAAACATTCTGGATGTTTTTTCATTAATTCTTCGACTGCAAAAAGCGCACAATCGACCATAACGACTTTTTCATCTCGAGGTGGATTACGTTCGCCAACTTCTTCTGTAATTGGTGTTAGGGCAAAATCGTGGGTAAATAAATCTTTTGGTTTTGGATCTTCGGCAAGTTGTGCTTTATCAAAATCTCTTTTTACTTCTGCTTTCGCAGAAGTCTCAATTTTCTGAATTTCTGTTTGCGAAAAACCTGCATCGATTAATTGTTGTGTCAAAACTGGATACGGATCACGACTTCGTGCTTCTTCTAAATCGTCGCGATACCATTCCATTCTAACCCCCGATGTATGATGATTCAACAATGGAACTTTGGCATGAACTAAAAATGGTCGTCGTTCTTCTCGAATGGTTTTTATAACTTTTTGGATTGCCAAATAGCTTTCTTCGAAATTGGCCCCATCTATTGTTATGGCTTCAATTCCGTGAAATCCTTTGGCATACTCAAATGCGTTTTGAGCACGAGTTTCGGCGGCATTTGCAGAAATGTCCCAACCGTTATCTTGCACTAAATATAAAATTGGTAGTTGTTTCAAAGCCGCCATTTGAAAAGCCTCGGCAATTTCGCCTTCGGTTACGGAAGCATCGCCAAGCGAACAAACTACAATAGGTTTTTCAATTCCCTCTCCATCGGAGAGGGTTGGGGTGAGACTTTCCTTATACCAAAAACCCATTGCCGCACCAGTTGCAGGAATGGCTTGCATTCCCGTTGCGGAAGATTGATGTGGAATTTTAGGTTTATCAGCATCTTTCAAACTTGGATGGCAATAATAGGTGCGTCCGCCAGAAAACGGATCGTCTTTTTTAGCTAATAGTTGCAACATTAAATCGTAGGGTCGCATTCCGATTCCGAGTAACATAGCATCATCACGATAATAAGGAAAAGCATAATCTTGTGGCAATAATTGCATGGCGACAGCTATCTGAATGGCTTCATGTCCGCGCGAAGTTGCATGAACGTATTTGGAAACTATTTTGAAGTTTTCTTCATACAATTCAGACATTGCCTTGGCGGTTGCCATAGTTTCGAATGCTTTTTTGAGAATAATTTTATTTAACATTTTAAGTTTGTTAACCCTATCAGGGTTTAAAACCCTTATAGGGTTGTAATTAAAAAATTTATTTCGCTTCTACAATCCAACCAAATTTATCATCGATTTCTTGAAGTTTTATTCCTTTTAAAGTATTTGCAACCATTTGAGAAACTGGATTTTCTTTTGGAAAATTTATGGTAAAATCCATATTGCCAATTTCTTCAATCATTGCAATTCCAACGGCGGTTCCTGCTCCAAATGCTTCTTCAAGAGTTCCTCGAATTGAAGCAAGTTTAATTTCTGAAATTGTAATTGGTCGTTCGATTACTTCAAATCCTTTGTCACGCAAGACATCAATTACCGACATTCTGGTAATTCCTGCCAAAATCGAACCGCTCAAATCGGGCGTAATAAACTTTCCTCCTATTTTAAAAAAAATATTCATGGTTCCCACTTCTTGTATGTCTTCAAAATCTTGCGAATCCAACCACAATACTTGGTCGTAACCTTTGGCTTTGGCAAACTCTGTTGGACGAATTGCTGCTGCGTAATTTCCTGCGGCTTTTGCTTCGCCTGTTCCACCATTTACGGCACGAACATATTTGGTTTCGGCATATAATTTTATAGGTTTACTAAAAAATGGTCCCGCTGGCGATGCCATGACAATAAACTTGAAACTTGTTGCCGCACGCATGCCAATAAAAGCTTCATCGGCATACATAAAAGGCCGCAAATACAAAGAACTTCCATCAGAAGTTGGAATCCAATTTCGTTCTAAATCGACAAATTTTTTGAGACTTTCTACAAACAAATCTTCAGGGAAATTTGGCATTCCCATTCGGTTGGCACTAAAATTCAGTCGTTTTGCATTTTCATCAGGACGAAATAATAATGGTGTTCCATCTTTTCCTAATGTTGCTTTCATTCCTTCAAAAATAGCTTGACCATAATGCAAAGCCATTGCTGCTGGATGCGTCGGAATCATTTGTAAAGGTTCGATTCGTGGATTTTTCCATTCGCCATTTTGATAATCGCATACAAACATGTGATCGGTAAAGGCGTTGCCCATCGTGATGTTGTTGATATCAACTTGATCAATTTTTGATTGGGAAATTTTTGTGATTTTTATATTATATGACATAATTTATATTTTTTGAAACATATAGATTCACAGATTTTTTAAACTTTAAAAAAGAAAGCTTCGCTTTTAAATAGCATATAGATAAACTTTTTTGTCATTAAATTTCTTTTTTCAAGTCAAATTGTTCTAAGTAATCGCCTATTTTTCGTAAAAATGATCCTCCAAGAAATCCATCCACTACTCTATGGTCGAAAGATAACGACAGATACATCATACTTCTGATGGCTATTTCATCACCTTTTGAAGTGGTTATAACTTCTGGTCGTTTCTTTATGATTCCGAGTGCTAAAATCGCTACTTCGGGTTGGTTAATAATTGGCGTTCCCATCAAACTTCCAAATGTTCCTACGTTGGAAATCGTAAAGGTACTTCCTTGTACTTCTTCGGGTTTTAGCTTGTTATTTCTTGAAGCTTCCGCCAAATGGTTGACAGTTTTTGCTAATTCTGGCAATGATTTTTCATTGGCGTTTTTTACTACTGGAACAATCAAATTTCCACTCGGAAGCGCAGTTGCCATTCCGATATTGATGTCTTTGTGAACGATAATTTTCTTGTCATCCACTGAAACATTTATCATCGGAAAATCTACAATGGCTTTTGCAACCGCATCAACAAAAATGGGTGTAAATGTTAGTTTTTCATTGTACTTTTTTTGAAAGTTCTCTTTGTTTTCGTTTCTCCAATTTACTAAATCGGTAACATCAACTTCAATATACGAAGTAACATGAGGCGATGTTTGCTTGGAATAGACCATGTGATCGGCAATCATTTTGCGCATTCGATCCATTTCTACAATGCTGTCTTTTCCTTCTACAAAATTAATTTTTGGTTTTGGATAGGTTGTAGGTTGCAGGTTTTGGGTTGTAAGTTGAGGAATGCTTTTTAAAGGATATTTTCTGTTTTTTAGATATTTAAACACATCGCTTTTTTGCAAACGACCATCTGCTCCAGAACCTTCAATAGTTTGTAATTCCTCGATTGAAAGATTTTCTTTTTGAGCAATTGAGATTATTAAAGGAGAAATGAAAGCGTCATAGTTTCGAGTTGTGAGTTGTGAGTTATGAGTTGCGGTCTTTTGACTAAAAACTACTTCGTCAGTTTTAATATTAGTTTCTTTACTTCCAGCTTCCAACTTCTGACTTCCAGTTTTTTCATCAATCAACGCTAAAACAGAACCTACACCTACTACATCATCTTTTTGAAAGCGAATTTCAGTAATTGTTCCAGAAACTGGCGACGGCACTTCACTATCGACTTTATCGTTAGCGACTTCGACGATTGTTTCATCTGCATCGACATTATCGCCAACGTTTTTCAACCAATTGATTATGGTTGCTTCGGAAATGCTTTCGCCCATTTTGGGCATTTTGAATTCGTATATCATTTCTTTATCATTTTTCGTTACAGACGTTGCAATGCAACGTCTCTACGAATAACTTTTCAATTTTTCTTTTGTGAAATCAGACAAAACTAATCGACCACTTATCGCTGCTCTTTCGGCTAACAAATTGTCCCAATCATTTGTACCTCGCCAAAATACTTTTTTCATTTCAATCATTGCTTCTGGATTGTAGGTACACAAATGTTGTGCAAATTTTTGAACTTCTTCGTCCAAAATTTCAATGCTTTCGTGAACGTTTGCAAACAATCCTTTTTCTCTAGCCCAAGTTGCGTCATAAAAATTATTGGCATCAATGGCGATTTGTGACATTGCCGAAAGTCCCATTTTGCGTTCGATGGCCGGCGAAACCACAAATGGTCCGATTCCAACATTAAGTTCGGATAATTTTATGGATGCAAATTTTGTTGCCATACAATAATCGGTTGCTGCGGCAATTCCTACTCCGCCACCAACGGTTTTTCCTTGAATGCGACCAATAATGAATTTAGGACATTTTCGCATGGCATTGATGACATTGGCAAATCCTGAGAAAAAAACTTTTCCTGTTTCGGCATTGTCGATCGAAATGAGTTCTTGAAAACTCGCGCCTGCACAAAAAGTTCGGTCGCCACCACTTTTTAGAATGATGACTTTTACTTCTGGATTGTTTCCAGCTTCGGTAATTGTGTTGGCTAGTTTTGCTAATATATCGCTTGGCAATGAGTTTTGTTCTGGATGAAAAAACTCGATGGTTGCGATGTTGTTTTTTATTTCTTGTTTGACGTATGTATTCATAATTTTTATTTAACCGCAAAGAGCGCAAAGATTTACGCAAGGTTCGCAAAGGTTTTTATTTTTATTATTAATAGTTTTTTTAGCCCCGATAGCAGTGGAAATCCTTTTTTTGAGCGGCGAAGCAAGCTCATAAAAAGATTGGAACGAATAGCGGGAAATAGCTCCAAAAAAAATTAAATCAAATTAAATTGTTCAAAATGATGGTTTAAATGTTTTCGTTCTAATAAATAGGATTCGCATTTATTCAATTCTCCGAAAACCATATTCTTTAAAATGGCTTCGGGATTTTCTTTAAAAAAGGTTTTGTATTTCGATCTGGCTTCGATAAACTTGACTTTGGCAGTTTCAAAATCAGGATGAATTAGGTTTTCTAATTCGTCTTTTTTCATTGTCGGAAATTGAGTTCCCAAAGGAAATTTATCGAAATTGTATAACGAATGATGCACTTTTTCTAGAATCTTTTCGTCCCGAAGCGTCGGGATTGCGATATCAAAATCTTGAATTTGACCTGACAATATTTTGTAACTATATTCCAAATGTTCTAACAGATGTTGTGACGTTAAAATGCCCCAGTTTGGTTTGGAATTTTCGGTTAATTTATTCAAACATTCTGTGATTTTTTGATCGGTCATTTCAACAAAAACAGTTTGTTTTTTCTCAACCATTGTTAGGATTGTGGCAATAGCAACCAACTCATTTTCGGTGTCAAAAACCTCAACAAACCATTTTACGATTCCGCTTGGATGTTCGGCTGAAGCGACATCACGATCGATTTTTTGTTTGCAGGTTAATCGTACATAAACGGTGTCGTTATGATAAATTGGACGCAAGAAACGACATTCTTCCAGTCCATAATTGGCGGCCACTGGTCCTTTATTTGGATAGACGAAAAGTCCTGCGGCAGCAGCCAAAATGAAATATCCGTGAGCAGTTCGTTTCTTGAAAATACTTCCGTCGAGAGAAGTAATATCAGTATGTGCGTAGAAATGATCCCATGTTAGGTTCGAGAAATTGATGATGTCGGTATCGGTAACGGTTCGGTTGTGCGTTCGTAATGACATTCCGGGTTGTATGTCTTCCCAATGGTATTGAAATGGATGTTGCGTAATTTCTTTATAGGCCGAATTGGGTTGATAAATTCCAGTAATTTCGGTCAATGTTGTTGGCGAACCTTGAATGGCGCAACGTTGCATGTAGTGCTTGATGCCACGAACTCCACCCATTTCTTCGCCGCCACCAGCTCGACCTGGACCACCGTGAACGAGTTGTGGTAATGGCGAACCGTGACCTGTACTTTGCTTGGCATTTTCGCGATTGAGGACTAAAATTCTACCATGATGTGATGCTGCATTTATGACATATTCTTTGGCAATTTCGTCAGAATTGGTAACGATAGACGATACTAGCGAACCTTTTCCCATTCGAGCCAATTCGATAGCTTCGTCTAGATTTTTATAAGGCATTATTGTAGAAACTGGTCCAAATGCTTCGGTTTCGTGAACGGCTATATTTTTGAATGGCTGGTCTTCACGAAGTAAAATTGGCGAGATAAATGCACCTTTATTATCAGCACCAATTATAGTTGATTTTTCTAAATCGCCATAAACAAGTTTGGCAGATTTTGATAATTCATGAACTCGATTTTTTAGAACATTTACTTGGTCTTTACTAACCAAAGCGCCCATTCGGACTTCTTTTAAACGTGGATCGCCAATCGTAATTTTATCTAACGATTTTGAAAGTGCGGATTGTACTTCATTTATTAATTTTTCTGGTACAATCATTCGACGAATGGCGGTACATTTTTGTCCGCATTTTACAGTAATTTCACTAACGGCTTGCTTGATAAACAAATCGAATTCTGGCGTTCCAGGAACTGCATCTTCGCCTAGAATTGAAGCATTCAACGAGTCAGCTTCCATAGTGAATGGCACTGATTCTTGAATGATTCTTGGGTGCGATTTGAGCAATCGACCTGTTGTAGCCGAACCTGTAAAAGTGATTACGTCTTGGCTTTCGACAGCATCAAAAATATTTTTGGCTGTACCACAAATTAATTGCAATGCGCCTTCTGGAAGAATTTTTGATGCAATAATTTCACGAACTACAGCTTCAGTTAAATAAGCGGTTACTGGTGCAGGCAAAACAACAGCTGGCATTCCAGCCATCCAATTACAGGCACATTTTTCTAACATTCCCCAAATTGGAAAGTTGAACGCATTGATGTGAATCGCAACGCCTTTTTTAGGAACCAAAATATGATGCGCCATGAAGCGTCCGCCTTTTGACAAATCGATTGGATCGCCTTCGACATGATAGGATTGGTTCGGGAATAGCTTTCGCAAACTTGCATTGGCATATAAATTTCCGAATCCGCCTTCAATATCTATCCAAGAATCGACTCGAGTTGCTCCTGTTCGGTAACTTAAATCGTAAAAAGCGTCTTTGCGTTTCGTTAGATACATCGCTAAACTTTTGATCATATTGCCACGTTCTTGAAACGTCATTTTACGGAGTTTTTCGCCACCAATGGTTCGACCGTATTGAAGAATCGCAGGAATATCTAATCCTTCGACTGAAGTTTCGGCAATGAATTCTCCAGTTACAGCGTCAAAAGAAGGTTTTCCTTCTCCAGTTGCTGAAGTCCATTTGCCAAGTATGTAATGTTGTGTTTTGTTCATAACCACCTATATACAGCTCCTACGGAGCAATTACAATTATATAGCTCTAAACTGAGCATTTTCTAGAAGTTCTTATTTTTCCACCAATTATTACAAATTATTTTGTCGCAGATTAAACAGATTAGCGCAGATTTTATATCTTAAACTCTTTCAATAATTGCTGCATAACCTTGACCAACGCCAATACACATAGTGATTAAGGCATATTTTTTTTGTTGAATTTGTAATTCTAATGCCGCCGAATAGCAAATTCTTGCGCCAGTTACTCCTAATGGATGCCCAATTGCAATAGAACCTCCATTTGGGTTTACTCTTGGATCGTTATCTTTGAGCCCTAATTCTCGAAGACAAGCGATTGATTGTGAAGCAAATGCTTCGTTGAGTTCGATGATGTCGATTTGGTCTAGCGTTAAATTGGCTTTGGCTAATGCTTTTTTGGTGGCTTCGACTGGTCCAATTCCCATGATGTTAGGCGCTACACCTACAACTGCTGAACTTACAATTCGTGCCAAAGGTTTCAGGTTGTATTTTTCGACCGCTTCCGCAGATGCGATAATGACTGCACAAGCACCATCGTTTAAACCTGATGAATTTCCGGCAGTTACGCTTCCGTCTTTTTTGAAAGCTGGTCGCAGTTTTGACAATCCTTCGATTGATGTTTCTGGTTTAATGAATTCGTCTTTCGAAAATTGAACTGGTTCGCCTTTTCGTTGTGGAATTTCAACTGTAACAATTTCTTTGGCTAATCGACCCGAAGTTTGCGCTGCTGTTGCTTTCATTTGGCTATGCAAAGCAAATGCATCTTGGTCTTCGCGAGAAATATTATATTTTTCTACAAGATTTTCGGCAGTTTCGCCCATGGCGTCGGTGCCATACATTTCGTGTAATTTTGTATTGATGAAACGCCATCCAAAACTAGAGTCGTACATTTTAGAATCGGTTCCAAAAGCTGCTGATGGTTTTGAAACTACTAATGGTCCACGTGTCATATTTTCTATTCCACCTGCGATAAAAACGTGTCCGTCACCTGCTTTTATAGCGCGATTGGCGTGAATGATTGCTGATAATCCTGAACTGCACAACCGATTTACGGTTTCTCCCGGAACGGTTTCTGGTAATCCTGCTAATAATAATGACATTCGAGCTACATTACGGTTGTCGTCGCCAGCTTGATTAGCACAGCCCATTATTACATCGTCGTAAGCATCTTTTGGAATGTTTGGATTATTTTCTACAACAGTTTTAATAACTAATGCACCTAAATCATCTGCACGAACTGATGATAAACTGCCTTGATAACTTCCTATTGGAGTTCGAACTCCGTCTATGATG
>JAYVHB010000053.1:0-2716 GCA_043771555.1 Flavobacterium sp.
AATTCTTATTTATACTATAACTAAACTATTCGGCTCTACCAACACTTTTTTACCATTCACAAAAACACTAATCTCCGAATTTCCTTCAAGTAAGAATTCTGTTTTATTTTTATTTACCGATACTTTCAAAATTTGATTCCTAAAATTTATTTTGAAAGAATAACCATTCCACTCTTTTGGGATTTTTGGAGAAAAATGAAGTGTGTTATTTTTGACTCTCATTCCGCCAAAACCTTCCACAATACTCATCCAAGTTCCCGCCATAGAAGTAATATGACAACCTTCTTCTACTTCTTTATTATAATCGTCAAGATCCAATCTAGAGGTTCTTAAATAAAAAGTATATGCCATATTCATTTTGTCTAAAACGGCGGCCTGAATAGAGTGCACACAAGGTGATAGTGAGCTTTCATGTACTGTAAAAGGTTCATAAAAATCAAAATGCCTTTCTAGTTCTTCTTTAGAAAAATGCTCTTCGAAGAAATAAAATCCTTGCAAAACATCAGCTTGTTTGATATATGGTGAACGTAAAATCCTGTCCCAAGACCATTTTTGGTTGATTGGTCTATGGCTTTTGTCCAAGTCAGCAACTTTAACCAAATCCTTATCTAAGAAACCGTCTTGTTGCAGATAAACGTTGTGTTCTTTAGAATATGGAAAATACATATTATCGGCTACTTTTTTCCATGATTGCAATTCGGCATCCGAAATTTTAACTTTTTCGGTGATGCGTTTGTGATCTGAAGGGTATTCGAGTGCTACTATTTTAATTTGGTCGTAAGTATAACTCAAACACCATTTGGCAATATAATTGGTATAAAAATTATTATTTACGTTGTTTTCATATTCATTTGGACCCGTAACGCCTAAAATTACATATTGTTCTCTTTTTTCCGAATAATTGGCTCTTTGGTGCCAAAAACGAGCAATACCTATCAATACTTCTAGTCCTTTTTCAGGAATGTAACTATAATCGCCTGTGAAACGATAATAATTATAAATAGCAAATGCGATGGCACCATTACGATGAATCTCTTCAAACGTGATTTCCCATTCGTTATGGCATTCTTCTCCATTCATCGTAACCATTGGGTACAAAGCGGCTCCATTTGTAAAACCTAACTTACCTGCATTTTCTATGGCTCTGTCGAGTTGATTGTATCTGTAAGTCAATAAATTACGAGCTACTTGCTGGTCTTTGGTCGCCATATAAAACGGAATACAATACGCCTCGGTGTCCCAATAGGTCGAACCGCCGTATTTTTCGCCTGTGAAACCTTTGGGTCCAATATTCAATCTAGAATCTTTTCCTAAATAGGTTTGATTGAGTTGAAAAATATTGAAACGAATACCCTGCTGTGCTTTTACATCGCCATCAATTGTAATATCTGACATTTCCCAAATTTTCGCCCAAGCGTCAATCTGATCTTCCAACAATTGATTATATCCTATAGTTAAAGCCGATTTGATTGCGTTTTCTGCACCAATTTGTGTGTCTTGATGGTTTAATGAAACGGTGTAACCCCCAAGTTTTTGTATGCTCGATTTTTCGCCTTGAGCGACATTTACAGCATAAGAAAATTGAACTTTATCTTTACTAGTTTCAATATTTGAAGGTTGTAAATTCAAATTATTGCCATTACTCAAAATGCTGTTTTGCATAAATGTCGTGGCAATAAAATGAGTTTTGAAAGTTCTTGCTGTTACAAAAGCATCATTTTCTTTGTGTTTTACGTCAAGTGGTTCCCAAAATTTTTCTTCCCAGTTGGCGTCTTCATTATGAACACCTGCATCTATATAAGGTTTAAAAACTATTTTTGCAGCTTTATTAATAGGTGTAATTTCGTAATTGATTACGCCTACTTCGTCTAAATTTAAGGATAAAAAACGTTTTACGTTGACTGCTATTTCAATACCATTTTGTAAAGTGGCGTTAAAAGAACGATTGTAAATACCTTCTTTCATATTGAGTTCACGACGAAAGTTTTTTACAGCAATGCATTTAGCTAAATCGAGATTTTCGCCATTTATTTCTATGTCAATTCCAATCCAATTGGGTGCGTTTAATACTTTGGCGAAATATTCTGGATAGCCATTTTTCCACCAACCCACTTTGGTTTTATCTGGATAATAAATCCCTGCTATGTAACTGCCTTGAAAAGTTTCGGCGGTATAACTTTCTTCAAAATTGGCACGTTGTCCCATGGCCCCATTTCCAATACTAAAAAGACTTTCAGACGATTTGACTCTTTCGGAATCAAATCCTTCTTCTATGATAGACCAGTTGTCAGGTTGTATATAATCTTGGTTCATTTTAATTTTTTTAGAAAGAAGAAAGAAACAAGATTCAAGATTTGAGTTTTTAAAATCTAGTTTCTTTCTTCTTGTTTCTTTTTTAATCTTTAATCAATCCTTCAATAAAACTACTATCCATATGCAAAAAGTTAGGAAAACAGAATTTTGCTTCTTTTAATACCGCTGCTTCTCCTATTCCTACGCTTAACATATTGGCAATATTAGCTGCTTGAATTCCTGCCTTTGAGTCTTCAAAAACAATAGCGTTTTCGTTACTTACCCCTAATAATTTTGCAGCTTGTAAAAAAACTTCAGGATCGGGCTTTGCATTGGTTACATCATTGCCATCGACAATAGCATCAAAAAAATGTAATAATTTTACTTTTTCGAGAATAGGTCTTGCGTTTTTACTGGCAGAACC
>JAYVHB010000054.1:0-3672 GCA_043771555.1 Flavobacterium sp.
GGCTCGGCCAGGATGCGCCAGCGGTCCATGGCGCGGGCCATGCGCGCGGCCACACGGGCGTTGCTGGCGTCCAGGTGCAGCACCATATCGGCCCACAGCGCGTAGCCCGCGCCGTCGCTGCGATGAAAAGCCGCCGGGTTGCCGTTGAAGAGCGTGGACAGCACATAACGAATTTGGCTTTTAGTTTGGACCCTCCTGGGGATTGAACCATACGGGAACAAAAGTTGTAATTGGTGGGAATGGTAAGGTCGTTTACGGTATTGTAAAATTATGTATATTAAGTTTCAATTTTGTATACTCCGTTAGGACACCAATTTACAATTACAAAAATGCACTGATGACGTTTATTTTAAGAGTTTTGAAAGTACTTTGACTGCTCTGAACGACGAACCAGTCGACTTACAAAACTACAATTAGTTTTATCGGAAAGAGAAGAAAAAATTGACTTGGAATCATTCATTACAATTTACGTTTTAAAATCAGAGTGTTCCCGTTATCTGCACAATATATCTGTTATGCACTGATTAAGCAGTTTAAACGTGATAACGGCACTTGAAAAAAACTTAATTGACTATCTAACAAACTTAAACAATTTAGATAAGTATAAAACTTTACCAAATTCATCATTAGGGTTTGTACTAAGCATATAAATGAAAAAACATTAGGGTGCTCACGGATAATTGTTTGCTATGACGCGTAATGTTTTACTGTTCGTTTTTCATCATTTTTAGAGTTTGTTCCAATATGGCGTCTTAAAAAAATAACTTTTGTAAATGTTTGTTACTCGAGCCTCTTTGCTATACTGTTATTAGTAACTCTGATTTTTTTCATAATTTTGATGCCAATAGTTAAGACAATAATCGATGTTTAATAAAGAAAAGTGTAAATTTGAAAATTCTACTATTTGGACACTTATGACGTCATAACTTTTGTTTCGATCACGATAAAAAGTTGTAGTTGCCATTTTATTATGTGTTTTTGATACCTATACATGAAAAAAAATCCGGTCTGGTTCTACTATCGTTTCCTTAAAGTGTTGATTGTTGCCCTTTCTACTCCACTAGTGCGTAGAGCTGCTGGCGGCCCACTTTCTTAAAGTCTACATTCCACACGCAAGTACTTAAAAGGTTATTTCAAGTAACCTATTCAATTTTTCTGCAAGCTTAAGCCTTTGTTGTCTTCAGAACATGTGTGTAAAGTTTTGGGAGACATTTTATTGCTGTAGTTTTAGTGATTGTGTTACGGCGGTTCGATATAAATTTGTATACATTTATGTGCATGCAAATATTTCATGTTTATTTGTAAAAAATGTACTTATTGTTAATTTTTTGTAATTTTCGAGATAGCCAATCTGTAGCTCATGTTTTTTTACACACCTCAGTATATTTTTAATTAATAAAAATTAATATTTTGACCATGCTGTCAAGGACTGCATAAAACCCTCCCCGAAGTCGAACATTTGCATTTTAAGGGTTGAAATACTAATGTCTCGATTTGGCAACCAAGATTTTCGGATTCCCCGTAAAATTTCAGTCTATAAAAAGTATGTTGCCAAGCTCTACCCAAAACCACCGTTAGAAAATATTCAAAAACCTTTTTGCCTACTCTATAGTCTATGAAGCTTCAAAGAATATAAGTAACAGTACTCACAGAGGTAAATTGTTCCAGATACATCCCGACTCCTAATTGCATGTGTCGATTCTTATAATTTGAGTACAGCTACTTCATAAAATGTTTATCACTGGCCTTTGTGTCACTGAGTACAAGATCCTAGCCTGTGACATGTAGTGTGCAGTGAATTGACTGAAATAAATATCAACAATTTTGTTCACGGCTTCTGTTTTTTTTGCCAATTCGTCACGCATTACGGATTGAAAAACTTTATAATTAATAATTAACACTAGCTGCTTCGCCGCTAGGCCCTAGCGGGCGGCGAGTACTCTTATGGTTATGTTTTTTGTGAGTGGGAATTCTTTTAAATATGATCCTTAATGTACCTTTTTGCAAACTTTTGTGTCTTCCATGCGTTCAATTTAAAATAGATTAAAAAACATATTGTTTAGTACAAATTATTACGATTGTTGTAAGTAATTAATATTTTTTTATTCGCCGCTGGGCCCAGTGGTAGGCTAGAGGAATTTCTTCTGGCGCTTATTTTGTCTAAGGACACTGTTAAATAAGAATATTTTACGTACTTTATTGCAAAAGTTTGTATGTTTTTGTATTTAATGTAAGTTTCAAAAATATATAGATTTATGCAAATTATAAACAATAGTTTCAAATTTCAAATTTTAGACACTGTGACAAGAGTTTAGGAAGCTAAAATCTAAAAAAAAATCATAAAAAAAATCGTAAAATGCAAAGTTGCTAAATTAAAAAATCAGAACTGCGGATATAAGGTTTTTATATGAACACAAATCTAGAAAAAATTTAACAGAAGCTTTAAAGCATTTTTAACTATATTATTTTTATTTATTTTTTGAAAACTTTGGGTTTAACAAATTTTGGTTTTGTTTACCTTTGTTTGCTTCGTAATCGTGTTTAAAACTTACAAAAAAGTCAACAATCTCCCATGATTAATAAGGGAGGAATGTGTAGCCTATCAGAAATTCATCCAATTTTATGTCAAAAATCTTAAAAAGTGCCTAGCGGCTAAACCGTTCGTCCTAGACGATTTTCGATAAAAGCCCTTAAGCGAGCGCTTATGGACGATTTTCTAGGATATTCATTTTAAATTTACGCATTTTTTGAGACTAACTGGAAAGTGTTGCCATAAAAATTGTATTACTTAGGTTCATTTTCCTTACCTAGAATCGACAAAATTGACAAAATTGACCATAACAAATTCAATTTTTAATAAAATTCAGTTTTTGTCTAATATTACGTTTAAAGCATAAGATTGCTGCCTACAATTTTTAATTTGTAATTTTAGACACTGTGACAAGAGTTTAAAAAGCTAAAATCTAAAAAAAATCATTAAAAAAATCGTCAAATACAAAGTTGCCTAATTAAAAAATCAGAACAGCGAACATAATGTTTTTAGATGAACAAAAATCTAGAAAAAATTGACAGTAGGTTTATAGCAATTTTAATTGTATTATTTTTATTTATTTTTTTAAAATTTTGGATTTAACAAATTTTGTTTTTTTGTACCTTTGTTTGCTTTGTAATCGTGTTCAAAACTTATTTAAAAATCAACGTATTTTTAAAATTGATGTTTCTATGCGAAACGAATATTTGACGAAATTCAACATTTTACTCAGATGAACTTTTCTCAAAATCGTAGTATCGCATTTTGTTTAAAATTGCTGAAATGTTTTGCATGTATATAAGGCACAATTTGTATTGGGTGCGATAATTTTAGAAAGAGGTTCAATATTCTAAACATTTTCAAAATTTGAAAAAGTCCAAAAATTTGGTTTTTATATTTTTCAGTACTTTTATTAGCCGCTCTTATAAAGAATCACATGTTTAGGCTAGAAATAATTTAACAGCAAAAAATAATTACAGTTACGAATTTTAGGAGCAAATGTCGTTTTTGAAAAAAAAACTAAAAATTTTTTTGGAAAAAAACGGCTCAAACGATTTTCATAAAATTTGTTTTTAAGGTGAGATAGAATAAGGGCTAAATTTTAATGTAATAAAACGTTTTTTTCTCAAATCTCAAAATGG
>JAYVHB010000055.1:0-50541 GCA_043771555.1 Flavobacterium sp.
ACTGAATACTGAATACTGAATACTGAATACTGAATACTGAATACTGAATACTGAATACTGAATACTGAATACTGAATACTGAATACTGAATACTTTAAACATAGCTCTAGATATTGTGGAATGTAAAGTTACTAAATAATATCTTACAAAGATTATTACAATGTTAATTTTTTATGATTTATTTACAAAGCAAGGTTTTATTTTATTAAAAAAAATACCATAAACAAGGTATATTTTGCTTTTTTTCTAAAAAAATTAGTTACCTCAAACATAAAACTTTTTTTGGGATATTTTAGCGTTAATGAGTCGTTGCCTTCTATGAGTTACTGGTTGCTTGTTTTGAGTGAGTGGTTGGTTTTTTTGCTTTACCACGAAGGCACAAAAGTGCAAAGAAAAAAAGAATGTTTGCTGTTGTGGATTTTTTGTTTTCTGGTGCGATTTGCTGTGCAAATCGCACCAGAAAACTTTATCCAGAGCAATAAAAACCGAAAATGTAAATTAGAATTTGACAAACGGTTTTTCTATCCGGGCTTGAATGAAGGACAGTAGCGCCATCCTGTGTTGTTGCAATTTGTCCTATGACAGGTTCAGGATGACAAATTGCATCATCACGTTTGTTTGGTAAATTAATTTATTGCGTGAGTTACTGGCAACGAGGAAACCCTAGCCTCGACAGAAGGGAAACTCTTTGCTGTGTTTATGGTATTTTTTGTGGGATTGGCAGAACGACCAACGGAAGTTCCTGCCAATTCCGTACAAAAAAACCATAAACGCTGCAAAAGTTGGAATGATGGCGAGATTGGCTCCCGAAAAAAATTATTTCTTTTCTAAAGCATCCAACTCTTCATCGGTTGGTTCGAGAATGGCAATTTTTGGTTTTATAAATTCTTGTTCGTTGGCAATGGTTTTGTTGAGTGAAAGCACTAACGATGGTAGTAAAACTAGGTTGGATAACATTCCGAAAAATAGGGTTAGCGCAACCAATCCGCCAAGTGCGATCGTGCCGCCAAAGCTGGAAAGCATGAAAACTGAAAACCCAAAAAAGAGCACAATCGAAGTATAAAACATACTGATTCCAGCATCTTCGAAGGTGGCATAGACTGATTTTTTTATTTTCCAGTCGTTGCGAGACAATTCCAAGCGGTATTGTGCCAAAAACCTTAAGGTATCGTCTACCGACATCCCAAAGGCAATGCCAAAAACTAATAATGTTGATGGTTTGAGCGGAATTCCAAGAAAACCCATCAATCCAGCAGTCATAAGCAATGGCAATAAATTGGGAATAACCGAAACCAAAATCATCTTGAAAGATCGAAACATGATGGCGACTAATCCTGCGGTAATTAGAAAAGCAAATAGTAAAGAAGATAATAAGTTGTATAACAGATACTTAGTTCCTTTTTGGAAAACAGAAGCCTTGCCAGTAATAATCACATTATAGCGTTCTTTTGGAAATAACTTATCGGTTTTGGCTCGAATTTGGGCTTCAATAGCTTCCATTTTTTCGCCATTTTCGTCTTTAATAAAAGTGGTTATTCGGGCTATTTGTCCTGTGGAATCCATATAGCTTTTCATTAAATTATCTTTTTTATTTAAGGCACTATTTTTGGCATACGACAAGATAAAAGCTTCCTCTTGTGCGTTTGGAAGTTGGTAATAGTCTGGATTGCCATTATAATACGCTTGCTTGGAATATTTAACCAAATTGACAATAGATAACGGCTTGGAAAGTTCTGGAATTTCCATTATGGTTTCTTCTAAATCTTCTATTCGCTTGAGGTTTGACAGTTTCATGACGCCTTTTTTGCGCTTGGTATCTATCATGATTTCAAGAGGCATCACGCCGTTAAATTCTTTTTCAAAAAAGCGGATGTCATCAAAAAAGGGTGTTTTCTTGGGCATATCTTCAATGATACTTCCAGAAATTTTAATTTCATAAATGCCTATAATTCCAAAAACCAACAAGATAATAGCCGTAATGTATACGCCAATGCGATTGAACTTGACTGTATTTATAATCCAATTCATAAAATTTGTCAAGTATTCTCTTTTAAGATGACCCAAATGTCGTGGTATTGGCGGCGGAATATAACTGAAAAAGATAGGTATAACGGCTAATGACAATAAATATATAGCAAGAATATTTATAGAAGTAACCACGCCAAACTCTGAAAGTAACGTATTATTGGTGGCTATAAAAGTGGCAAATCCTAATGCTGTAGTAAGATTGGTCATTAAGGTTGCTGTACCTGTTTTGGTAATTACACGTTGTAAAGCTTTGGCTTTGTTGGCGTGTTTGAAGTATTCTTGGTGGTATTTATTGACAAAGAAAATACAGTTTGGAATGCCAATTACGATAACCAATGTTGGAACTAAAGCCGTCAAAACTGTGATTTCGTATCCTAATAAGCCCAAAATTCCGAACGACCACATGACGCCAATAATTACAATAATCAAAGAGATTAACGTGGCTCGAAACGATCTAAAAAAAAAGAAAAACAGTAATGATGTGATGAGCAAAGCAGCACCAATAAATAAGCCGATTTCGTCGATAATCGTTTTGGCATTGAGTGTGCGAATGTAGGGCATGCCTGATGTGCGAAGGTCTATTTGGGTTTCTTTTTCGAATTTTTCGATTTCAGGAATAAGTTTGTTGAGTACATATTCTTTTCGCTCTTTGGTATTTATTATTTTTTTGTCCAAATAGATTGCAGATCGTATGGCACCAGTTTTTTTATTAAAAAGTAAACCTTCATAAAAGGGCAATTGCTGTACCAATTGGGATTTTAATTTTTGCAAATACGCACTGTCTTGAATTTTAGATTTGTTTACAAAAGGCTCTAGATCAAATGTTTGAGCCGAATCGTTTTTGATTAATTTCTGTAAATTATCGATGGATATGACTAGTGTAACTTCTTTGTCTTTTTGAATTTTTTGCATCAATTGGCTCCAAGCCGCAAAAACTTTTGGCGTAAACAATTGTTTGTCTTTGGTAGCAATTACAATAAGGTTTCCTTCTTCGCCAAAATGCTTCAGAAACTGGTTGTAGTCTACATTTACTTTATCGTTTTTTGGAATCAAGTTGGCTTCGGTTTGGGTAAAGACAATATTTTTCCATTGCAATGCCATGAAAACGGTCAATACAATAATAGCCAGCACGATAAAAAGCCTGTTTCTTAAAATTATTCGAGCAATAATTTCCCAAAAACCAATTCCAGATATTTTTTTCATGCTTTTTTTGTAGGATTGCAAAGGTAATCAAATGACGCTAAAGCAAAAGAATTTCAGCTTTTCTTTTACGTTTAATGGCTACCATTTCCATATATTTTAAATTTGAATTAAATTTTTGATAAAAGTATTTTTTTGTAATATACTTTTATCATATTTGTAATATTAAAAAAGTTTTGCAAAACGATGAAGAACCTTAAAAACGCTTTGTTTTATATTGTTGTTACTGGCGGTTTTACACTGCTTATGTTCTGGATCGTATCCAAAGGCAAAGCATTAGAGTTAGGTCGCAAAATAACAACAAACATATCGTCTGATAGTTTGTTCAATCAGTTTTTGGCTT
This sequence comes from Flavobacterium sp., assembly GCA_043771555.1. Taxonomy (GTDB): domain Bacteria; phylum Bacteroidota; class Bacteroidia; order Flavobacteriales; family Flavobacteriaceae; genus Flavobacterium. Next base: position 3,572 of record JAYVHB010000055.1, read on the forward strand.
CGTTGCGACACAATTTGGAACATCCGTTAGCTATCTTGTTATTGCAAATAATTACAATTATTATTGTAGCTCGTTTTTTTGGATGGATTTTCAGAAAAATTGGGCAACCTACGGTAATTGGCGAAATAATTGCGGGAATTTTTCTTGGGCCATCGCTTGTCGGCTTGTATTTTCCAGATTATTCGGCAATGCTTTTTCCGACCGAATCTCTTGGGAATTTGCAGTTTTTGAGTCAGATTGGTTTGATACTTTTCATGTTTGTAATTGGTATGGAACTTGATCTAAAAGCCTTAAAAAATAAGGCAAACGACGCCGTAGTCATCAGTCATGCCAGTATTGTTATTCCGTTTGCTTTCGGAATCGGATTGGCTTATTTTGTCTACAATCAATTTGCGCCCGAAGGTGTAGAATTTCTATCTTTTAGCCTTTTTATGGGAATTGCAATGAGCATCACGGCATTTCCGGTACTCGCCAGAATTGTACAAGAACGAGGCATTCATAAAACCAGATTGGGCACCATTGTCATTACTTGTGCAGCCGCAGATGACATTACAGCTTGGTGTTTGCTAGCCGCTGTAATTGCGATAGTAAAAGCCGGAAGCTTTGCTAGTTCGCTTTACATCATATTGTTAGCAGTTACTTATGTGCTCATGATGTTGTTTGTCGTAAAACCGTTTCTTAAAAAAATTGGCGAACTCTACGCGACTCGAGATAGTTTGAGCAAACCTGTAGTTGCCATATTTTTATTGACCTTAATAATTTCGTCTTACATGACCGAAGTTATTGGTATTCATGCCTTGTTTGGTGCTTTTATGATGGGTGCAATTATGCCTGATATCTCTAAAATTAGAAGTATTTTTATCGAAAAAGTAGAAGATGTTGCACTCATATTATTGCTTCCGCTATTTTTTGTTTTTACAGGATTACGCACCCAAATAGGATTGATAAATGATCCTTATTTATGGAAAATTACGGGTTTGATAATTCTTGTTGCCGTTGGCGGAAAATTTGTTGGAAGCGCTTTAGCAGCAAAATTTGTGGGTCAAAACTGGAAAGACAGCCTTACCATTGGAGCCTTGATGAATACTCGTGGTTTGATGGAATTGGTCGTTTTGAACATTGGCTACGATCTTGGCGTGCTTACAGCCGAAATTTTTACAATGATGGTTATCATGGCTTTGGTCACTACATTTATGACTGGACCAGCGTTGGATATCATCAACTTTATTTTTAAAACGAAAGACAATTTACTTCCAAAAAATATTTTGAACACAAAATTCAAAATTCTTATTTCTTTCGGGAATAACGAAAAAGGAAAATCACTACTTCGTCTGGCTAATGGATTTGTAAAAAAACAAAAAGAAAATACCAATATAACCGCTTTGCATCTTTCGTTAAGCGACGAAATGCATGCTTATAATTTGGACGAGTACGAAGCAGAAGTTTTTGAACCTATTTTGTCCGAATCGAAAGCTATACAACAAGAAATTTCGACTATTTTTAAAGCGACAGTCGACATTGAAACCGATATCACTGATATCGCTTCTCGTGGCGAATATGATCTTGTTTTGGTAGGATTAGGAAAATCTATTTTTGAAGGAACGCTATTAGGAAAGGTGCTAGGCTTTACTACCCGAATTATCAATCCCGACCGATTATTAGACAAGTTTACAGGAAAAGAAGGCTTGTTCCAAAACTCGCCTTTTGATGATAGAACGCAATTGATTATTTCCAAAAGCAAAATGCCACTTGGAATTTTTATAGACAAAGAGCTCAATGCGCTTAACGAAGTTTTTGTCCCAATTTTTACAATGGACGATGCTTTTTTGATAGATTATGCTCAAAAACTGATTTACAATAGTGATTCTAAAATTACAATCTTGGATATCAACAATCAAGTCAATGCCAATTTTATAATCGAAACCGCCGTTACAGGGTTAGAAAGCAAATATCCCAACAATGTTGCCATCATGACCGAAAACCAAATGAAAGCTGGTTTTCTTGCCCAACAAGACTTGATGATGATAAGCCTCGAAAGCTGGAAAAAACTGGTCGACTCACAAAGTGTTTGGTTGAGTACGATACCTTCGGTGTTGATAGTGAAGGCGTAGAATTTCTCAGATTATATGAATTTATGTTTTTTGTTGTTTTAAAGTGAGTATGACATAACTACAAGCCAACATGCCATAAATACAAACGAGCATTACATAAATTAAAACCTACATGCCGTAAATACAAACCAACATGCCATAATTACAAATCATCATGACATAAATGCCAGCCAACATTACATAACTATAAACCTGCATGGTATAAATGTAAATGAACATGACATAAATAGAAATCTGCTTAGTATATTTATAAATGAACTTTACATCATTATAAATTTGCTTATGAGTTTACTAAGTTTGGTTGGGATTCTTAAGCAATAACAAACTAACTGTTCACCATGTTTGCTAGGGATTCCTTCGGACACGAGCCTGCAAGAGCGACTGGCGAAGCAATGACAAGATGCTGTTGACAAGGTTTGTTTTCACCTTTTTTGCTTGAAATCCTACGGACATTAGCCCGAAGGCGCTAATTGCGAAGCAATAACAATCTTAAATTTAAACAAAAACGACTATAAAAAATGTTCTTCCTTAAGCTCTTGAAAGTTCTAAATGTCTTAAAATAAATTATTTTTAAAAATTTAAGGCTATTTTGATTTTTGTATTCCTTTTATTCTTAATTTCGTGTTAATGATATAAACGTTCTTATCTTAATAAAATATAAAGCATTGCTTTATTCTTGTCAATTGAAAACTGGTAATTTTCACAATTTGAGTACAGGAATAGACTCTGCCCATGCACTGCGTGGGCTTTGTTTATTTGTACTCAAAGGTTCTACCAGTACCTCAATGACATTTAGCGAAGTTCCACGCTTTTATGTTTGTTCCATATAACTTTTTTTAACACTACATGACTATGAAAAAATCGTTTTTACTTCTTGGATTATTACTTTTTGCTAGTTTAAGTTGGTCGCAAATTGCAACTACAATTCTGAAATGGGATAAAACGGGTTGCCAACCCAACTTGGTAGATCAAATAAATTTTGATAATAATTTTTCAACGGCTACCTGCTTAAAGGTTTGCCAAAACAGCATGATGAATTATAGATTAATAAGCACAGATTTGCCAAATGTAACCCAAGTGGAATGGACTGTAACAGGCGGTCTAATGGAAACTAACCAAGAATTTGCAGTAATAAATTGGGACGATACCACTACGGGGTCAATTGATATAAAATTGACTTTTGTTGACAACACCGTCGTGCAACGTGCTATTTGTGTAGAAAAAATAGAGAGTCAACTAGTTGTGACTTGGGATAGGATAGGATGTCAAGCCGAAGAAAATAATATAAGCGAAATAAAATTCAGTACTATGTCCTTATCAAACCCATGTTTGAAAGTTTGTAAAGATACCAAGCCTATTTTTGGTCTAACAGGAGATAATGCGACCAATATTCAAACCATACAATGGCTTGTTACTGGTGGCGTGGCAGAAACACCAAACGATTTTAAAACTTCTATAATTTGGGATGCAACGAATACTGGTTTTATTACCGTTAGACTTAAATATTTTACTGGACTGATAGCACAAAAAAGTATTTGTGTAAACAAAATAAACTCCTCCTTGTTGCTAGAGTGGGAAAAGATAGACGAAAATACGGTACATGAAATAAAACTTGTGAATACAGATGCCAATAAAGAATCGATACTAGTCTATGATGCCAGTACCGTAGATTATACCATAAAGGGAAGCAATAAAAGTACTATTGCTAGTGTGTATTGGGAGATAATTGGTGGTTTTACTGATAATGATACTGGTTTTACTGTACCCGTAACGTGGACAGACGAAGATGTAAAAGAATTAATCGCACATATTACTTATATTGACGGAACGACGGCTGATGAAAATTTTGTAGTGCTTAGTAAAGAAGCTGTGCAAATAGGACCGCCGCCACCTTCAAATACTTTAAAATTTATTTATGACACTGCTGGCAATCAAACCAATCGACAGTTCGTGTATATTGCCTCTGGCGTATGGCGGCAATCCAACCCTAATATTATTAAAGAGGCTATTAAAGAAGAAAAATTGATAAAAAGTGATATTTCCGATGAAATATTATATTATCCAAATCCAGTAGAGTCAGAATTATTTCTAAAATGGAAAAATAACGATGACGACTTTGTAACTCGTATTGAGTTGTATTCAATTTCGGGTCAAATTATAAAAAGTATTTCAAATATTAAAAATACAGAAGAAACTACTATCGATTTTCAATCGTTTCCTAGTGGTTACTATAATTTGCTACTTATATATAATAATGGAGAAACAAAAGATTTAAAAATCATAAAAAAATAAATGCTATGAAAAAGTTTAATATAATTCTATTAATATTTATATCGTTTGTTTGTGAAGCACAAGTTGGGTCAACGATACCTACAGGAACTTCAACAGAAGTTGGTGTTACTGAAGGAGAATTATCTGTGTCGTTAACTGGGTCGGCTAGTTACAATATCCCTTTTACTGTGCCACCTGGCATAAACGGCGTCGAACCAAAAATTGGTTTATCCTACAATAGCAATAGCGGCAATGGCATTGCAGGGTATGGCTGGAATATTTCGGGATTATCATCTATCACAAGAATTCCTTCTACAAAATATCACGACAACAGTAATGACCCTGTGGACTTTGACGCTCTAGATCGCTTTGCACTCGATGGGCATAGATTAATTGTAAAAAATGGTACTTCGGGTGTCTATGGAGCAAACAATACAGTATATGAAACTGAAGTTTTTTCAAACCTAAAAATTACATCTTACGGAGTACATCCAAGTGGAGCTAGCTATGGACCTTCTTATTTCATAGTACAATATCCCGATGGTTCGTTGGCGCATTATGGTAACTCAACAGATTCTAGATCAATAACAACTTGGTCAATAACTTATACTCAAAATGCACAAGGATTAAGAATAAACTATTTTTATACTTTACTTGATAACAATATATTTATTTCCTCTATAAAATACGGGAATGTTGGAACAACGCAAACTTTAAATGAAGTTTTGTTTACTTATGAAAATAGAACGAATATAGAACAAGGTTACATACAAGGCCAAAATGTTGAAAATAGAAAAATAGTAACTAATATTGAAATAAAAGGAAACAGTATTTCTTTGCGAAATTATTTTTTAGAATACTCAACAAATTATTCACATAATCAAAAATTAGTCAAATTGTATGAAAAAAATGTAGATAATACAATTAATTACAATCCTACTGTATTTGATTATGAAGGTTCAACAGAAAATTCATATTTCTCAGCAAAATTAAATGAATCAATATATGTCAACAACTATGAAGCAAACGAAATAATAACTGGTGATTATGATGAAGATGGGAAAACAGACATCATAGTGAAAAATTCTATTTTTGACTCATTCAAATTATACAAAGATTTACAGGGTATTAACAATGTAACTGGATTATCCAACATTACTAATGTTCCAATTATTACAAGTTTAGGTAGTGCAATTTTTGCGGATAATGTGAAAGCATTATTTAATTCAAGCCAGTTAATAAATACATCAACAGATGTTAATAAATTCAAAAAAGGGTGGACAGTTATCAATGAATATAGTCCACCTGCTTTAGTTCCAGAAAAGTCATATATTATTAAATCTTTCTATCTGGATGCGAATGAAAATGTCATTTTAAATGACACAAAAACTGTGATGAATAACAGTACTTGTGATTATAATAAAGGGACTTTAGTTAAATTCTTACCTGGTGATTTTAATGGTGACGGTATTACAGATTTAATTGGCATTTCTGATTTTACAAATACAGCTTCATGGACAGGTGGATGTAATCTTAACGACTTTTATTTTATTGATTTAAATAAAAAAATAACAACTAATTTTTATACCAACTGTGGCACTATACCTTTTCAAAATTCTTATTCTACAAATTTAGAAACTGATACCCAAATAGAAGTTATTGATTTTAATGGAGATGGTAAATCTGATTTTCTTATACGTAATGATAATGTGGTTAGAGTATTTACTTTGAATTCATCACAAAACTCTTTTATTCAATTAGGTATAAATATTGTAATTAATGCTTTTTCTGATTCAATATTAATTGGAGATTTTAATGGAGATGGTAAAACAGATTTTGTAAATCCAACACGAAATAATGACTCTTGGAAGTTTTATATTTCAAATGGAATTAATTTTATATTAATTACTAAATCCATCGGACTAAATTATGAAATAAATCCAAGTTTTAACTGCGTTTATGGTTCTAATTCTTCTGTTCCACTAGCAAATAACCCATTAGTTGAACCAACTTATTCGCAATGTACTAGGATTGTTTCTGATTACATAATAAAGGATTTAAATGGAGATGGCAAAACTGATATCAGCTGTATAAAAAGAAAAATAATTGGAGATTATGGTACAAGGACTGTTACTCCTGTAAATACGCCAACAGGATATCAAGATGTCTATATTAATGGACAATGGCATAACGTACCTATTGGTTTTACCACAACTTATGTTTATGGAGAATGGATTACCCACCCCAATACTGGTGTAACTACTATTTTATTAAATAAATTTTTAAGCCCTTCATCAAATACTTTTGACGATATAAATTTTGTTGTTACAACATCAGATGTCACTAATAATTTTAGTGATCCTAAATTAAAATTTTTTAACGTAAATAATTTGGGTTATAATAATTATGAATTAAATTATATTGTTGACAATACTTTTTGTATTGTTAATAGAAATTTCAGAAAACAAAACTTATTAACTAAAATCACAACTAGTAATGGTGTTTTAGAAAAAATAAGTTATAAACCACTTTTTAAAGATTCTGATAATAACAATTATATTTATAAACCATCATTAAATGTTGAATATTATCCGAATCTTGATATAGGGTACGATTTAAATTTTATGGTAGTTTCCAAACTTGAAAAACAAAGTTCAACAACTTACAAGCAAAAAACTTTTGGATATTATGGAGCTGTATCAAATATGGATGGGCTGGGCTTTCTTGGTTTTCGTCAAGTAACTCAGACCAAATGGTATAGTCCTGGAGATCAAATTTTTTCTGAGATTTTTCGGATGGATATTGCTTTGAGAGGCAAAGTCTCTAAAGAATTTCTGGTTACAGGTTATATTCCTCCCCATAGTTTCACATGGGAAGATGATCCACCTACAAAGTACAAACTTTATTATACATATAACCTACCATCTGAAGCAATTCTAATTAACAAGGTATTCAAGCTAAAGCTAAATCAGAGCCAAGAGTTTGATGTTATAAATAACACCAGCTCCACTAAAGCTTACTCCTTATATAACGCTTATAACCAACCAACAAGTTCGGTCGAGACTATAAAAAACGGAACTACAACCGAAAAAACGGTAAATAGTACGATTACTTACGAACATTTTCCAACTTCTGCAACATATATTGTTGGGAGGCAGACTAGTAAATTACAAACTTCAACAATTTATCCCGATCAAACAAATCAAGATGTTAATAGCACCGAAGAATTATATAGCTACAATCAAGCTTTTTTACTATCTCAAGTAAAAACAAAAGCAACAAACTCTGGCGTAACCACTAACTATCTAACCCAAGACAATACTTACGATCTTTATGGCAATCTTACAAAGAAAAAAATAACAGCCGTTGGATTACCTTCACGAGAAACCAGTTATGAATATGGCATAGCCTACGGCTATCGTTTTCTTACCAAAAGCATTGACGTGGATGGTTTGGCAACTGAGTACACCTACAACAGTTCGACAGGGAATTTAATAACCGAAAAACTTCCTTCCAACGATGGTTTCCCACTAACCACTACTTACACCTATGATGTTTGGGGCAAAAAAACCAATACCTTAAATTATCTAGGAAATAATCAAACAACTGATTATCTTAGGCAAAACGAAAAAACATTGGTTACGACCACAACAATTGTTGCTGACGGCAATAGTGTAAATACTGAATTGTTGGACGATTTAGGACGAAAAATAAAAGTTGGGACAAAATCGCTCAACGGTGATATGTCGTATGTTGATTATGAATATGATAATTATGATAGAGTAATAAAAGTAAGTGAACCTCATTTTGAGGCCGATTCACCCTTGTGGAGTCAAACCAGTTATGATAGTTATGGTCGCATCAATCAAAACATAACTGCCGCAGGGAAAACCACTACAATTACCTATAACGGACTAACAAATGTGGTTAATGATGGTGTAAAAACCAAAGAAACCGTAAAAAATGCTTTGGGCAATGTCATATCACTTATCGAAACACCTGGAGGCACAGTAACGTATAATTATTTTGCAAATGGTAATTTAAAAAATTCTACAATAGATGGTATAACAACTACCATTATTCAAGACGGTTGGGGCAGGAAAAAACAACTTAGCGATCCTGCTGCTGGCGTATATATCTATTCTTATAACGATTATGGTGATGTTTTAAAAGAAACAACACCCAAAGGCTTTACGGATTATACCTATTATCCAACTGGAAAACTCTTTACTAAATGGATAAAAGATGCTGAAACATCATTAAATACCGATATAAAAAGCACTTATGATTATAATCCAACGACCAAATTGCTTTCTACCATAACTGTTCTCAATCCTTTTGATGGAAATAACACCTTCAATTATTCTTATGATGACCGAAGAAGGCTGACAGGCACCTCAGAGGTATACACAACTATACAACCAAGAACTTTTAGTAAAACTTTATCATTTGACGACTATGGCAAAATTGCCAGTGAAACAGTTTATGCTACTGCATTTAATAAATCTTCATCCAAAACAACGGTAAACACCTATGCAAATGGCTATTTGAACAAAATTTATGATGGTGCTGTAACCGGAACGCCTTTGTGGGAAGCAACTGCTCAAAATGCAAGAGGTCAATTTTTACAACAAACGCTCGGCAATGGAATTTCAATTACAAATAATTATGACGGTTATGGTTTTCCTTTGGAAACAAATCATAATTTAATTTCCTCAAATACCAATATTCTTAGTATCACTAATGTCTTTGATACACCAAACGGCAACCTAACCAACAGGACGAATAACATGTTTACTTGGAACGAACCTTTTGAATATGATGCAGCAGACAGGCTAACAAGTTATAATAATAGTCAAGGACAAACCATTACGCAAGATTATTTTGACAATGGCAAGATAGAAAGCAACAATCTAGGAACCTACAATTATACTGTAGCTGCCAATCCGTACATGAATACCTCACTATCAGCTTTAACACCTGCAGGACAAACATTTGCAGCACGCAATCAAACGGTTAGTTATAATGCTTTTAGTAGCCCCATAGAGGTTACACAAGTTAACGAACGCGCAAGTTTTGGTTATAATGCATTACAACAACGAAGTGTAATGTATTATGGCAATAACATTACAGACAAACTCAACCGTTCTCTACGAAAATATTATAGTGCCGATGGCAGCATTGAAATTAAATATACCAAAGCAGTAGGAATTATTCCCGCAAAAGTAGAATTTATTACCTACATAGGTGGCGATGCTTACAGTGCGCCGATGGTAGTTCGCAGAATTGACGACGGCGTATATGAAAATTTTTATTTGCATCGTGACCACCAAGGTAGTATCTTAGCCATTACAAATAGCAGTGGTACTGTTATAGAAAAACGCTTGTTTGACGCTTGGGGCAAAATCCTAAAAATACAAAACGGAGCAGGCACTACACTTACCAAACTTACGTTCTTTGACAGAGGTTATACAGGGCACGAGCACATGCAAGGCGTAGCCCTTATCAACATGAATGGTAGGGTGTACGACCCACAACTGCACCGTTTCTTGCAACCAGACAATAATATACAAGACCCGTTTAACACCCAAAACTATAACCGTTATGGGTATGTAATGAACAACCCACTCAAGTACACCGACGAAAGTGGCGAGTTTTGGGGATTTGTTATAGGTGCATTAATAAACGCCTACATATCTACCGCACAGTCCAGTGGCGAAGGAAATCCATTTAAATGGAGTGCTTCAACATGGCAAAGTGCCGGATTTAACGCTGCTTCTTCGGGAGCTTCGTATGCAGCTACATATTATGCTAATAGTTATATTGAGCATTATAATGATAAGCCTGAGATCAAAGAATCAACACGCATGGATGGTGTTATCGATTCAGTAAATCCTGTCAACATTGTTAAAGGTGTTTTGCAAGGAGAAAAGGGCTTTTATGATTCAGCAAGTAATATCATTTCAGGAGATGGAAATTTTGAAGACTATTTGACATTATCAGATAAATTATTACCAGGAAGTTCAGCAGCAAGAGGATTGGTAGAGACAGGTTATCAAGCATTTGAAGGAGATGAATATTCTCAAGGTGCTTTAATTGGTCAAGCAGTAATTATTTTAGTTACAAAAAAAGCTGGTAATATTAGTAAGGGTTCATTTGGGATAGAGGCTCAACAAGGAGGATTAAATTTATTTAAATCTGGTAAAATCTCGACATTAAAAAATATAGGCTGGAAAAATGGAGATTATATGTTAAATCTCAAAAATTTAGGCTCTCCAAAGTTAAATTGGAAACAAAATTCAGGGTATCTGCGTCAAGCAATGAACGAAGGTAGACCAATTTTCGATTCTTATAGATATAAAAATGGAATGCAAATTCCAACTCGAGGATTTCTTCACGCTGAGAGATATTTACTAGAATCGCGCGGTTGGAAATATAATCCTAATACAGGTGGATATTATCCTCCTTTTTAATTTAAAAAATAAATTATGAGTTTTAAAAACATAATAAATGTATCATTTAGCACTTTTTTAAAGGAATATGAATTTGTTGTGAAATGCGAATCAGAATCTTTCATTGAATACGAACATAACTTATTTACTATTTGTTTTACATATGATTTAAGAAATTCTTTCGAAGTTGATGTTACCTTTACGGAAAAGAATTCTGATTTATTTTATTCATATAAAGAACTAAAAGAGATTCTTTTAAAAATAGATGACGATACTTTTGCTTTTCAAGCAAAAGATGAATTAGCTTTACAAGTCTGGGTAAATGAAGTAAAAAATTTTTTAGTAAAAAATTTAAAGGTACTCATAAAAAATAACTCATCAATTTTTAACGAATTAAAAAAAAATAGTGAAAAAAAATCACTCGAATATTTCAACACAAAAGAGATTGACTTTTTCACAAAAGAGTTTAATAATTTGTGGCTAAACAAAGAGTATGTAAAATTAATTAAATTATCCGATAAAAATTTCGATAAGTTACAAGGTATATTGAAAAAGAAATATGAATATTCAATGAAAATTATTGAAAACAAGTAAATATTACTCCCTATACATAGTGGTAATGTATCAAACTTGTTGCTTTTTTAAAAACCCGATCGCTCGGGGTAATTTATTAAACGTTTTTTTAAAAACACTTTGTAACTACCTGTATATTAGCATAATTTTAAAATAAAAGATAAAAAATAAGGCGACCATGAGGTCGTCTATGTTATTTTTATGAGCTTAAATCGTCTAAAATGAAAGAAATCGGGAGTTGGTGTATCAAACGTGTTGGTGGCAAAGAAAGATGTAATAAGTGCCATAACTTATTAATAAAACATGGAAAATCAGCTGCTAATAAAGTGCGTTATAAATGTAAATCGTGTAATACAACCCGATCGCTCGGATATAACAAAACATTATCGTGACGATAGCGCGGATTTTATAATCCGTGCCCGCTAACACAAGCTGCAGAACGCAAAACAAATAATAAATTTAACTAAAACCCCAAATCCAAATTAAAATTAACCTTCAACGACAAGTTATCTTCAAAAGTTGGCAATCCGTTGGCACCATAACGGTAAAAAAATGTCAACCCAAAACCATAAATTATCTTATTGAACTCTACACCAGATTCTATAAATCCTTTGTCTAACGTCTTGAATAAAAACCCGTTGTGTTGTTCGAGGTTGTCCACATTTCCATAGGCAAATCGTGTTACAACAGCCAATTCGGGATTAATTTCATTGGCAAGATGCACTTTATTAAACGTATGTCTGGCTTGTAACGATAAATACCTACTTGAGAAAAACTCGTTATAATACATGGTTTCAAAACTATTTTTTCCACCAAAAGTAATTCGCTTAAAAAAACCATCTCTGTCTAGATTGTTAGGCGCAATACTATACAAATGCGTTAACGGAATATCGCCATATCCCAAACCTGCTTGCAATAAAACGGAACTCCTTTGTCCAGACAAATAAGGAATTTCCTGCGATACGGTGCAATCAAATTTAGAAAAATTAAAATCACTTCCGAAAACAGACGGAATGGTTTGCGTTACCTGAAACGAAAACTTCGGGAAACGCTTGTCGATTTCTATTCTGCCCGAAGGCGTTTGCATATAATCGCTAAAAGGATTCCATTGCAATGAAAATTGCGCAGCTGTAAGCTGAAATTTCTCATATTTGGTTCCATCAATAGTATAATTATAATCAAAAAGAGGCAAAATATCACTTCTGGAAAATCCAAAATAAGCATCGGTTTTCGCAAAATAGCGACTTTCTATAAACATCGAAAACATTTTGTTACTATAAAAAGTCGGAATATTTATGGGTCGAGGATCATAAATCTTAAACCTTCGGTTTTGCGTAGCCAGTTGCACTTGCCCAATCTCGACCAAATCATCGTCATACGAAACGCTTACCCAAGTATTTGTTTTTTCTTCTAAAAGATACGACGGCGAGATTCCAAATTTGATGTTTTGATCTTTAAAACCATAGGCTACAAAAGCTCCAATTTTATATTCTTTGGATAATTTGGAGTTGGTAACGCCACCAAAACCCAATCTAAATCCTTCAAAATTGTTATATTTTACGATACTTCGCAAATCGATATCTACATAACTTACAGGAAAATAGCCATTGATAATCTTCTTGCCAAGAAATACCTTTTTTTCAAAATTTCGGGCAGATGACAAACTGTCTAGCACCGAATAGGTTTTTATTTTTCGGGTATCTAAAGAATCTTTTTTGAAGGTTTTCCAAAACGAATCGGGTTTGGAAAGACTATTCGAAGGCACATCAATTTTTATTCTAGGCTCTTTGAAGTTCACAGGTTTATCGATTTCGACATCATAGGTTGATGATTCCAATTTTAGATATACTTGGTCTGAAGCGTTCTTATTACTGCTTTTGTCAAAAGTAGAATTAAATTGTATCGTGCCGCCAAAAAGATTCAAATCTTCGGAATTATTGCCTTTTACGACCATTATTTTTCGCTTGTCTGGAAACCAAACACTACTTTCTTTCATAAACTGGAAGGAATAAGTAGCATTAATATTGACGATTCCATAAATTCTGAAAAATGCTTTTGCGAGTCCAAAAGTTTCGGCATCTATATAAAGCAAACCTCGTAAAGAATTAGAATTAAGTCGATTCGGTTGAAAATAAATGCGATAAACTTGCCTGTTCTGAATCTTCAAAGTATCCACAATATTGAAGTTGTACATACGTCTACCAAGATTGGATAATGGATTCTGAATAGGAATATCCAAAATATCTATTTGATTTTCGTATAACGAATACGAAACCAAATTGAGTCCCAAATAATCATACAGTGGTTCTTTGAAGCCCGCCATTCGGCTAGCCAAAATAGTTTCTTTGGTGCCGTCTACATTGTATTGTATCAAATTTACTTTTTCGGTTTGATACAAATGTTGCTTCTCGATAAGTTTCTTGAACTTGTAATTAGACGAATCAATTTTGATTTTACTAACACCAAAAAAATTCTTTTTCCGAATTGTATCTATCTTACTATCAATCGCTTTAGGGTTGGCCGAAACCAAAACATGTTCATAGTTTTTATATTGATAGGTCCGAAAAGCTTTTTCGGGTTTTGTTTTTGACTTGCTATCAACTGCTTTTTTTATGATGGCATTGACTTTATTTTCGGTATAAATGAGGCGTTTCTTTCTGTTTTCGTCAGAGACAATTTTAATCATTAAAAAAGGCACGTCTTTGGATAAAAAATAGGATTTGTCTTTATATCCTTTGTAAGAAACCTTCAATGGTTTATTGTCAGGCACTATTTCTACAGTAAAAAAACCTTCCCAATCGGTAGTTATTATTTTTTCGTTATACGAAATTTTTGCAAATGCAATGGGTATAGTCGAATCGAAATCGACTACTTGGCCTTGCATTATTTTTTGAGAAAATACAAAGTTTGAAAAAATAAATAAGAAACAGAAAACTATTTTTTTAATCAAAATAAACTTATTTTAAAACAAAAGTAGCATAAAAAAATCCGTTATTAATTTACATAACGGATTTTAGCACTTTTTTAGTATCTCGATTACACTTTCATAATTTCGGCTTCTTTGGCAACAAGAAGTTCGTCAATTTTTTTTATAAAAGCATTTGTAAGGTTTTGGATGTCGTCTTCTGCCGATTTGCAAACATCTTCAGAAGTTCCTTCTTTTTCTAACTTTTTGATATCGGTATTGGCATCTTTTCGACAATTGCGCACGCCAATTTTGGCGTCTTCGGCTTCGGTTTTGGCTTGTTTTGCCAAATCGCGACGTCGTTCCTCGGTTAATGGCGGCACCGATATAATAATTGCATCGCCATTATTCATTGGGTTGAACCCGATATTGGCAACCATAATTGCTTTTTCTATGGGTTGCAACATGCTTTTTTCGAAAGGTTGAATTGTGATGGTTCGTGCATCAGGCACGTTCATGTTGGCTACTTGCGCTAGTGGTGTTTGCGATCCATAATAATCTACAAAAACGCTACCCAACATTTGTGGCGATGCTTTTCCTGCGCGAATATTCAAAAACGCTTTTTCGAGATGAGCGATCGAGCCATTCATAGATTCTTTGGCTTCGTCGAGTATAAATTCTATTTCTTCCATTTTAATTGGTATTCAGTCTCAGTTTTCAGTCACAGTTTCACTACCGAAAACTGCGACTGAAAACTGAAAACTATTTTACAACAGTTCCTATATTTTGTCCTTCACAAATTTTAAGAAGGTTTCCTTTTTTGTTCATATCAAAAACGACGATTGGCAAATTATTTTCTTGACTTAAAGTAAACGCCGTCAAGTCCATCACATTTAATCCTTTTTTTATTACGTCTTCAAACGAAATCGAATCGAATTTTACGGCTGTAGGATCTTTTTCGGGATCGGCGTTGTATATTCCGTCAACGCGAGTTCCTTTCAAGATTACGTCTGCATGCACTTCTACACCACGCAAAACTGCGGCTGTATCGGTTGTAAAATAAGGGTTTCCAGTTCCTGCTCCAAAAATAACGATGCGTCCTTTTTCGAGATGGCGCACCGCACGACGTTTTATGTAAGGTTCGGCAATGGCTTCAATTTTTAGAGCGGTTTGCAAACGCGTTAACATACCTTTATCTTCGAGTGCACCTTGCAACGCCATTCCGTTAATTACGGTTGCTAACATTCCCATATAATCGCCTTGCACACGATCCATACCATTGCTAGCTCCAGCGATTCCTCTAAAAATATTTCCGCCGCCAATCACGATGGCAATTTCGATACCTTTTTCGTGAATTTCTTTTATTTCGTCGGCATATTCAGCAAGACGTTTTGGGTCAATTCCGTATTGTCGGTCGCCCATAAGTGCTTCGCCGCTTAGTTTTAGAAGGATTCTTTTGTATTTCATTTATGTTGAAATTATTTTTTATTAGGCATAAATGAATCGTATTTTTTTTGAAGTTTGCTTACGCAAACGTTTTTATGACGATTTCATTTTTAAGTATGTGAAATGCAAATATAGGTATATTTCGATTTTTATGAAATAGTGTTTTTTAGAATTTTAAATAATTTTGATAGATCGTGATTTTTGGATTGTTCTAGGCGATCGACTGCCATGAAAAGCTCGTAAAACTTCAATTCGAGTTGGAGTTATTCGATAAATTATAAGGTAAGAACCAAGAATAATGTTTCGGTATTTTTTGGATTTGGTTTCCAAGTGGCGACATTAGGGATGGAGAAGGGATTCAGATTCTAATCTCCTTACAATTAATTTTAAATCTTCAAAAAAGAAAAAAGCGGCATTTAATCCAAAAGTAGCTTCACCATATTCAAAAATATCTTGAATATCATCAAGGTAAAAAGTTGATCTTCTTACTTCTTTCTTTCCAATCTCCATTTTTCAAATCTATCGTTAAATTCCTTTTCAGTCATAAATTCGCCTTCTTCGGCTTCTTTAATCATAGATGCGAATTTTTTTTGAGACATTGGTTTGCCTGGAGTAGCAAGATTTTCTGGCTTATCTTTTAATGTTTTCATAATAGTAAAAGTATAAAAAATTTCAATTCAACAAAAAAATCAAACCAAACTTTTTTCGAATAAAGTAATATCAATTGCATTTTTTACTTCATAATCGCCAATTTTTGTGCGTCGCAAAGCCGATAAGTAGGCGCCAGAGTTTAAAGCCAATCCAAAATCAAATGCCAACGATCTGATGTAAGTTCCTTTGCTACATGCTACTCGAAAATCGATTTCTGGCAAGTCGATTCTTGTAATTTCAAATTCATAAATCGTGGTTTTGCGAGAAGCAATTTCAACCGTTTCGCCCGCACGAGCGTGTTCATATAAACGAACACCATCTTTCTTTATGGCAGAATAAACGGGTGGTTTTTGGTCTATTTCGCCCAGAAATTGTTTGGTAGTTTCCAAAATCAATTGCTCATTAATATGACTTGTTGGGAAAGTCGCATTGATTTCTGTTTCAAGATCATAACTTGGCGTTGTAGCACCAAGCACGAAAGTTCCTGTATATTCTTTTTTTTGCGCTTGAATTTCAGATATGGTTTTGGTAAATTTTCCAGTACAAACAATCAATAATCCGGTCGCTAAAGGGTCGAGCGTGCCAGCATGCCCAATTTTGAATTTCTTCGGAAGTTTGACTTTGTTAATCAACAAATATTTCAGTTTGTTGACCGCCTGAAACGAACTCCAAGTGATTGGTTTGTCTACCAAAATGACTTGACCTGCAAGATAGTCTTCGGCTGTAAGTTCTGATTTCTTATTTTCCATAACTGTATTTTTCTTGTACAAATTGATAGAAAATAAATGGAGCAATTGCGGCTGCAAAATGTTTCATAGTGTGCCCGCTAATTACATTATAAGTTGACGTAAAGATGAATAAATCGTAACTTTCAAGAAATTTTGCAACGACATAGGCAAAAAGAATCAGCCAAAAGTATTTTTTTATTTTCAAATTATTTTTCGAAAGGAAAAGTACAATCGGAATTAGCGAAATTGGTAAAAATTGAATCAAAACATACATTCGTAAATCTTGAAAAACGACCCAATATGCTATTGATAAAACACCAATTATTAAAAAAGGGAATAATGCTTTTTTACCAAAATTGACATCGATAAATTCGCTTATAATTATTGATAAAAAAGACATAAACGAAATGGTCATGGGCAATCTATCCCAAATTAAAGTCGCGTCGTTAGGGTTGTAATGGTAATAGGCAGAACCGAATCCAGTGAGAATTATTCCGATAAAAAACCAAATAAAAAGCGATTGCAGTGGATTTTGTTTCATTAAATCTAGAACAGAAACTATACCCAAACTTCCTATTACAATAAATGGCAAGTTTGATATAACATTCCAGAAATTAGGAATCGAAAAAAAAGTAAGTTGGTCTGCAAATTGATGATATTCTTGACTTTGTGGAATAGGTTTTACAAAAAAAATCGCAACAATCGCAATAATCGTTAAAGCATACAATATTTTGATATGACTTTTTTTCATTTATTTATACAACGAAAAATAAAACAACAACACAATTCCTGCGACAATTCGGTAATAACCCCAAGGTTTAAAACCATATTTTTTGATTATTTCGATAAAGAATTTTATAGCAATAACGGCAACAATAAAGGCAACAATATTTCCTAAAATAAACAATTTCAAGTTGTCTGGAGATTGCGTAAGTAGTTCATATCCTTTGAGTTGCGATACTTCGTAAGTTTTCAAAAATAAGGAATACGTTGTGACCGCTAACATGGTCGGAACCGCCAAAAAGAAAGAAAACTCCGCCGCCGCTTGTCTCGTCAAACCTTGTTGCATCCCACCAATTATAGAAGCTGCGCTTCGGCTTGTGCCTGGCATCATTGCTAGACATTGCCAAAAACCAATTGTTACCGCTTTTTTTATCGAGATATCTTCTTCGTTGGCTATGGTTGGATTTTTGAAATAGTTGTCAATAAAAATCAAGACAATTCCACCTAAAATCAAGACAATCGCAATCGGAATTGGATTTCCAAGAACAGCTTCAATAGCATCGTCAAATAATTTTCCGAGAATCAAAGCAGGCAAAACGGCGCAAGCCAACTTGATAAAAAAAGGGAACTTGGTAAAATCAAAAAACTTTTTCCAGTACAAAACTACAACGGCCAATATAGCTCCAAACTGAATGGCTGTTTGAAACAATTTTACAAAATCGTCATTCTGAATCCCGAAAATCGAGCTTGTAAAAACCATGTGCGCCGTGGAAGAAACAGGCAAATATTCGGTTAATCCTTCTACAATTGCAATAATAATGGCTTGAAAATAATCCATTAAATTTTATTTTTTAAATTCTCATTAATTCCCCCTTTGGGGGTTAGGGGGCTTTTTTTAAAGATAGAAAATATCGTAATTCCAAAACCAATAAGCACAACCGTTGGTGCCAATCGTATACGTCTGAAACTAAAAATTTCTTCGTTAAAAACCTTCGGATCATCGCTTCCACCACCAGACATAAGAATAAATCCTATTGCGATTACAGCAATTCCGATTAATAAAAATTTATAATTTACTTTATCAAAAAGAAATTCGGGTTTGTTATTATTTTCCATTTTAGGATATTTTTTTTAAATCTGAAGTCAAAAATCGTTAATCTACAATCAAAAATCAATATAAATCATCGGTTCTCAAATTCAAAAATCGTTGTGTCGCAAAGTGTGTACTTATCCATGTAATCAGCGTTCCAAGCACTAAAACGCCGCCCAAAATCAAAATGGTAGATTGAATATCTTTAAAAATTTCTAAAGTCGGAAAATTGATATTGATATAAACCAAAACACCAATAATTGCCAAAACTGCCAATAACGACCCTACCAATCCCAGAAAAATACTGCGTTCCACAAACGGTTTTCGGATAAACGATTTGGTCGCGCCAACCATTTGCATTGTCTTGATAATAAATCGATTAGCAAATATAGAAAGCCGCAACGAACTATTAATTAACAATACCGATATCAGCGCAAAAATGCCGCTTATAATCAAAACCCACATCGAAATTTTCTTCACATTATCGTTCACCAACGTTATCAATTGTTTGTCATAAACGATGTCAGCAACCATTGGATTTTTCCTAATTTGATTTTCTACTGTCGAAAACCCTGGATTCGTAACATAATTTGCCTTCAAATGAATATCATACGAATTCTGCAACGGATTAACACCTAAAAACTCCATAAAATCCTCGCCAATCACATCTTTATGCGCTTTGGCAGCAGCATCTTTGGACATATATTTGTAGTCTTTGGCAAATTTTGCCACCTTCATTTCGGCATCAAAAGCCCTGAAAACACTATCATTTGCTTCGTTTTTGAAGAAAACCGTCATGGCAATATCTTCCTTAAAATTATCCGAAAGGCGTTTGGAATTGATAACAAACAAACCTAACATTCCCAATAAAAACAATACCAAAAAAACGCTCAAAACCACCGAAAAATAAGAAGTAATTACACGGCGTTTCTGAAAATTATCATACGAAGCACTCATATTCCATAAATTAAGCTGTAAAAATAATAAACAATTTTGGTAAACAAACTTATTAACGTTTAAACTTTCAATTTTAGTACAATAACTGTAAATTTGTCACGAATTTTTTCTTGGAGCAAAACGCTTGGGCTTTATCCGAAGCCATTTTCCTGCTGTTCGTTACAATCTTTTTTGATCTCGTAAAAAAACGAGACCAAAAAAGGATTTCCACTTCCATCAGGGCTAACTAAAAAACTTCAGGAATACTTATAAACGCAGTTACAAATAATAAATGAAATATTTTCCAATACAAATCGAAGCCAACTGGCAAAAATACTGGGCAGAAAACAAAACTTTTGCAGCCAGCAATACGTCGGACAAACCCAAATATTATGTACTCGACATGTTTCCGTATCCATCAGGAGCAGGATTGCATGTTGGTCATCCATTAGGTTATATCGCTTCCGATATTGTTGCTAGATACAAACGCCACAAAGGTTTCAACGTTTTGCATCCACAAGGATATGACAGTTTTGGACTTCCAGCCGAGCAATACGCCATACAAACAGGGCAACATCCCGACAAAACCACCAAAGAAAACATTGCCCGCTACCGCCAGCAACTCGATAAAATAGGTTTTTCATTCGATTGGGATCGCGAAGTACGCACCTCAAATGCCGATTATTACAAACACACGCAGTGGATTTTTATTCAATTATTCAACTCATGGTACAATAAAACATCCGACAAAGCAGAAGATATTGCAACTTTAGTTTCTGAATTTGAAAAGTCAGGAAATTCTACTGTCAACGCAGTTTGCGACGATAATATTCTTCCGTTTTCTGCTCAAGATTGGAACGCCTTTTCATCCGACGAGCAACAAAAAATCATTTTACAATATCGATTAACCTATCTTGCTGAAACCGAAGTCAACTGGTGTCCAGGATTAGGAACTGTCTTGGCAAATGACGAAATCGTAAATGGCGTTTCCGAACGTGGCGGACATCAAGTAATTCGAAAAAAAATGACCCAATGGTCCATGCGAATTTCTGCCTATGCCGAACGCTTATTGCAAGGTTTAGACACCATTGATTGGAGCGAAAGCATCAAAGAAAGTCAGCGTAATTGGATCGGGAAGAGTGTTGGAGCATTAATTGATTTCCCCATCCTAACCTTCCCCGAAGGGGAAGGAAATGTTGCCGAAAATAGAGCTAGATATATGACTGGTGGAAATAATTCGCATATAAATTTAGTTCATGCCAAAGAAATGCGAAAAAATCCAACGGAATCTGAAAAAATTCTTTGGGAGCAATTAAAAAATAAAAACTTAGATTATAAATTTAGACAACAACATTTAATAGATGATTATATTGTAGATTTTGTTTGTCTTTCCAAAGAATTAATAATTGAAGTTGATGGTGGTTATCATAATGTACCTGAACAAATTAAATTAGATGAAGAAAGAACATTTGTTTTGAATAAAAAAGGATTCAAAGTAGTTCGATTTACAAATGAAGAAGTCCTAGGAAATTTAGAGATTGTTTTAAGTAAAATAAAAACAGAATTAGAGGCAAGCAAAACTATTCACACATCGGCTCCCTCTCCTTTGGAGAGGGCTGGGGTGAGGATATTCACCACAAGACCAGACACGATTTTCGGCGTAACTTTCATGACATTAGCTCCAGAACATGAATTAGTTAGTCAAATTACAACTCCAGAACAGAAACAAGCTGTTGAAGACTATATCGAAAAAACCGCAAAACGTTCCGAACGCGAACGTATGGCCGATGTCAAAACCATTTCGGGCGTTTTCACAGGTGCTTATGCAGAGCATCCATTTACCAAAGAACCCATTCCGGTTTGGATAGGCGATTATGTATTGGCAGGATATGGAACAGGTGCCGTAATGGCTGTACCTTGCGGTGATGAGCGCGATTATGCTTTTGCCAATTTCTTCAAAGGTCAGAAAGGAATGCCAGAAATTACAAATATTTTTAATCAAGATATTTCCCAAGAAGCCTTTGGGGCAAAACAAGGTTTTGAATTAGTAAATTCTGATTTTCTTAACGGCTTAGGATATAAAGACGGAACCAAAAAAATCATTGAAGCTTTAGAAAAAATAAATCAAGGTTCAGGAAAAACCAATTACCGTTTGCGCGATGCTGTTTTCTCACGACAGCGTTATTGGGGCGAACCGTTTCCGGTGTATTATGTCAACGGATTGCCGCAAATGATTGATGCAAAACATTTACCTATAAAATTACCCGAAGTTGAGAAATATTTACCAACCGAAGACGGACAACCGCCACTAGGGAATGCAACTGTTTGGGCTTGGGATAGTTTGCAGTATTCAGTTGTTAGTAATCAGTTGATTGATAATAAAACTATTTTTTCTCTCGAATTGAACACCATGCCGGGTTGGGCGGGTTCGTCATGGTATTGGTTGCGCTATATGGATGCGAAAAACGAAACCGAATTTGCCAGCCAAGAAGCCATCAACTACTGGGAAAGTGTCGATTTGTACATTGGCGGAAGCGAACACGCCACAGGACATTTGTTGTATGCTCGTTTTTGGAACAAATTCTTGAAAGACAAAGGTTACGCACCAACCGAAGAACCATTCAAAAAATTGATCAATCAAGGGATGATTTTGGGAGAAAGTGCTTTTGTAAATAGACTGGATCTACCACAAGCATATGTTGTTGGATATAATGAAGAATATATTCACAATAATGATTCAGAAATGTTTAAAGATGTTTTTGTTTCCAGTGAAATTGCTAAAAAAATGATTGATGGAGATACATCGGCACTTAATAAATATATTTCAACATTTATAGAGAATAAATATAAAGTTGATGATTATAAAAAGGTTATTGGTGTTTTAGATTTAATTAAAATTGAGCTAAATGAACTTCATGTTGATGTCAATTTTGTTGGAAATAATAATTCATTAGATATTGAAAAGTTTAAAGCATGGAGAAACGAAATAAATCAACCCAAATTTATTTATAATGAAGAATCAAGTTTTACAGTCTCTAGAATTGTCGAAAAAATGTCCAAATCCAAGTACAACGTTGTAACTCCAGACACCATTTGCGAAGAATATGGAGCAGATACTTTACGTTTATACGAAATGTTTCTTGGCCCATTGGAACAATCAAAACCTTGGAATACCGCAGGAATATCAGGAGTTTTCGGTTTTTTAAAGAAACTATGGCGTTTGTATTTTGACGAAAATGGTTTGATTGTAACCAACAACGAACCATCAAAAGACAGTTTGAAAAGTTTACACAAAACCATCAAAAAAGCAACAGAAGATATAGAGAATTTCTCGTTCAATACATCGGTTTCACAATTTATGATTTGTGTGAACGAATTACAAACTCAAAACTGTCACGAACGTACTATTCTAGAACCTTTGGCAATCTTGATTTCGCCGTATGCGCCGCATATCGCTGAAGAATTATGGAAACAATTGGGTCATTCTGAATCGATTTCGACTGTCGATTTTCCGATTTATGATGAAAAATATTTGGTCGAATCTGACAAAGAATATCCTGTTTCGTTTAACGGAAAAATGCGTTTTACAATCGTTTTGCCATTAGATTTAACGCCAGCCGAAATCGAAGAAATCATAATGAAAGACGAACGAACAATTACGCAACTTGCAGGAAATGCTCCAAAGAAAGTAATTATCGTTCCGGGAAAAGTGATAAATCTTGTAGGTTAATCTTTTTTTGGTATTGTAATTGCAATTGATTTTTGCAATTGTAATTGATTTTTTTGTAATTTTATACTTTAATTTTAAAATAAAAAATATGTTTACCTATTATATTATTATCGGAGCAACGGCACTTGTAAGTTGGTTAGTAAGTTCCCGTCTAAAAAGCAAATTCGAATTTTACTCCAAACTAAGTCTTCGCAACGGAATGTCTGGAGCCGAAATCGCCGAAAAAATGTTGGCCGATCACGGTATTCGAGATGTTCAAGTTATCTCAACACCCGGAAGTTTGACTGATCATTACAATCCTGCAAACAAAACGGTTAATTTATCAGAATCAGTATATAACATGCGAAATGCATCAGCAGCTGCAGTTGCAGCTCATGAGTGTGGTCATGCTGTACAGCATGCTACAGCGTACAGTATGTTACAATTACGATCAAAATTAGTTCCTGTAGTAAACATTGCTTCGAGCATGTCACAATGGGTTATTTTTGCAGGATTGGCTATGATGGCTGCCACCAGCATGGGAATTTATGTTGCTGTGGCTGGATTGGTGATGATGTCGATGGCGGCACTTTTTGCATTTATTACGCTTCCTGTAGAATATGATGCGAGTAATAGAGCGCTAGCATGGCTTAAAAACAAAAATATGTTGAGCCAAGAAGAATATGCTGGCGCAGAAGATGCTCTAAAATGGGCTGCTCGCACTTATGTAGTTGCCGCTCTTGGTGCTTTGGCTTCTCTGTTATACTGGGCAGTACAGGTTTTTGGACGACGAAATTAATCGTATTGATAACTTACAAAAAAACCGATTCAAATTTCTGAATCGGTTTTTTTTGTTTTATAGATTTTATTATTACCAAATACGAACACGCTTATTTGGAGCTACAAACATACCGTCGCCTTGTTTGATTCCAAACGCTTGTACGAATGTGTCTAGATTAATTAGCGGTACATAAGCTCTGTACATTGCTGGCGAATGTGGATCTGTTTTTACTTGGTTTTTGAGTGCTTCATCTCTAATTTTTCCTCTCCAGATTGTTGCCCACGATATAAACAAGCGTTGTTCAGGTGTGTAACCATCAATAAGTCCTGGATTTCCAGTTTCTTTCAAATACAATTGCAAGCCGTCATAAGCAGCATTTATTCCGCCAAGATCACCAATGTTTTCACCAAGTGTAAACTTTCCGTCTACTTTAGTTCCTGGTAATGGTTCTAATGCCGAATATTGGTCAGCTAAAGCACCGCCTAATGCAGTAAATTTAGTTAAATCATCTGCCGTCCACCAATCAATAAGGTTGCCTTCTGCATTATAGGAAGCACCTTGATCGTCAAAACCGTGTGAAATTTCATGACCTATTACAGCCCCAATGCCACCGTAATTGACGGCTTCGTCTGCTTTATAATCGTAAAATGGTGGTTGCAAAATAGCTGCAGGAAACACAATCTCATTATAAGAAGGATTGTAATACGCATTAACAGTTTGTGGCGACATGCCCCATTCTGTCTTGTCAACTGGTTTTGTTAGTTTATCGATATCTTTTTTGTAAGCCCATCTCGAAACGCTTGCAATATTGTCAAAATAAGTGCCGCCTTCAGTTGGGCTTTTTATTTCTAGTTTAGAATAATCTTCCCATTTATCAGGATAGCCAATTTTAATAGTCATCTTTTTGAGTTTTTCAATAGCTTTTACTTTAGTTTCGGCTGACATCCAAGTAAGGTTATTGATTCTGGTTTCGTAGGCACGCACGACATTTTGAATCATATTCTGTGCTTTGGTTTTGGCTTCTGCAGGAAACAATTTTTCTACATATAATTTTCCTAAAGCCTCGCCAACAGTGCCATTAACTACCTGTAAGGCTTTCTCATCTCTTGGACGTTGTTTGATAGCACCAGTTAAGGCTTTTCCATAAAAATCAAAATTAGTAGCTTCTATTTTGGTTGTTAATTGTCCCGACGCAGCTCTTAATAGTGTCCAGCGCATGTAGGCTTTCCAATCGGTAATTTTGTTATCTGCCAATAGCGTTTGCAAAGCAGTCATATAGCGCGGTTGTGTTACTACAATAGTGTCTAGTTTTGGAAAACCTAATCCCGTCAAATAATTTTCCCAGTTAATAATTGGCACCATTTTTTGTAGATCGGCTATTGAAGTTGGGTTGTATTGTTTTTTGCTGTCGCGACGTTCCACACGATCCAATCTAGGTGTTGACATGGCAATTTCAAAAGCCAAAACTTTGTCGGCATTTGCTTTTGCGGCTTCAGGTTGTTCCCCAAGAAATTGAAGCATTTTAGCAACATGAAGTACATATTTTTCTCTTTTTTCTTTAGAGTCCTTTTCGTCTGAAACATAATAATCTCTATCTGGCAATCCCAAACGTCCTGGACCAATACTTACCGAATTTTTATTACTGTCCTTTTCGTCTGCGCCAACACCAATTCCGAAAAAGCCAATGCCACCAATTGGCTCCATTTCGATTAGTAATTTTTGCAAATCGCCTATGTTTTTTAGGGTATTAATTTTTGCCAAGTAAGGTTTTAGCGGTATTATTCCTTTTTTATTTCTGGCCACAGTATCCATAACCGATTTGTACATATTAATGGCTTTGCCTTGATCTGTAGTTGCAGTATATTTTGGATCTTTGGCAGCTTCTGCTAAAATTGCAAGGGCATCTTTATCTGTTCGCTGTCGCAATTCGTCGAAACTTCCCCAACGGGTTTTATCAGCAGGAATCTCCGTATTTTTGAGCCATGTTCCATTTACAAATTTGAAAAAATCGTCCGATGGTTTGATAGTTTTATCCATCAAATCTAGATTGATTCCTGGGTTTTTTTGTTGCGCTATGCTTTGGTTAACTGAGAATGTTCCAGCTAGAAGCAGCGAAAATTTTAATGTTGCTTGTAATTTCATTCGTTAATTTTTAATTATTTTTTTTGGAATTGATTGATTGTTTGCGTTAATTTTGACAAAATAAACTCCGTTAGCAAACGAGTTCAAATCAAGTTGGTTTTCGTTATTGATGGTTTTCAAATTGGATTGAACATTTAAGTTTTTTCCAGCGATATCAAGTAATTCGATAGAATCTATTTGTAAATTATTTAATGATAAATTGAAAATTCCTTTTGAAGGATTTGGATAAATTGCAATTTTATTTAAATTAAAATCTTTACTGGATAAACTTTGACCGCTTATTAAGAAATCATCAATGACCACACCAAGCTGAGTCACGCCCCCATCAGAATGGAATACAGCTCTAAACATAACATTTTGAATTGCCGCAAAGGCGTTTAAAGGATAAGTATATTCTGTTAAATTTGCATTGGTGCCCGTCCATTGACCGCCAATACAGTTTTCACAATCAATTCCTGAGGTTTCTGGTGTACGATCGCTATTGTACCAGTTAGGTGTCATTTCTCCTAATCTGAACCAGTTTATACCATTGTCTATAGTATATTCTAGGTAAAGGATATCAAAATTTTGTTCCAAATCATAAGCCATTTTGAAGGTCATCACAGGGTTAACCACTTGGGATAAATCGTAACAACCAGTGGTTAGAAATGCTTTGCGATTGTCATCATAATTTCCAGTTAAGTTGGAAGCATACACATTATTGGCACCTGTGTCAATAACTCCAGTTGTACAAAGACCTCGTTGCCATGTTGAAAAGAGACCAGAATCATCATAAGATAACAATTTATCCGCTTCTGTTTCAAATGTATTCGTTTCATTTACAGTTCCAGCACTATTAATAACAAATGATTTTGTTCCTGAATTATTTTGACTTACTTCATCATTTAAAACTGAAGCGTTTATAGTAAGTAAATACAAATCTTTAGGCAAATTAATTTCTGGCAAATTTATAGTTACAGCTTGGTTAGGATTCAATGTTCCGTTCCAAACTAAATTATTGGTTGAAGTATTATAACTGTATTCAATATTTATAGCATTAATTATTGTTGAACCGCTATTTTTTGCAACAAATTGAGGTGAAACCAAACCACTTGTACAATTAATATTTGTAGAGGTTGGATTTGTAATTTCTATAATTTTTACATCGTTAGCAGGTACTTCAACTTCAATATTGGCTTGCCAAATTCCGCGTCCATAAGTAGCAGCAGTAATTTTTTGATCTTCCAAATTAATATCAAGATCTGTTATCGAAACGTTTGGTAAGTTGGTATCAAAAGGCTCCCATAGCAACATCGTATCGTCACGATAATAAACGCCTAAACTTGTTCCAACAAATAGGGGATTTGTACTATTTCTGCCTTGATGAATGATAACGTTTTTACCAATATTAGGCAAACCTGAATTAATAGACGTAAAAGTCAAACCGCCATCTATAGATTTCATTGCAATTCCTGATGTTCCTTGAGTTGTAATGTATATTATATTGCTATTTGAGGAATGTACATCAATTGAGTTAATAGTATTTGGCGCATCAAACATCGCTTCAAAAACAACACCTTTATCTGTACTTTTATATAATTCTGAACCAGCAGATATATACATTATATTGTCATTACTAGGATCAATACTGATAAGTCTAAAATCCCCAATCCCTAATTCTTCGACATTTTGTTTTACCCAAACACCATTTGTTAATTTATACAAATTAGAATAACCTGCAAAAACTTCACCTGCATTATTGGTTACCAAGGGTGTTATCCAGTTGCCACCATCATCATTAGCGCCAATTTCTGCTTCGGGTGCGCCAGTACCACCAGAATTGGAATTGCCAGCATTATTACTAATATATAGATTACCACCAAACTGAATAAATCCGTAGAACAAATTACTGTTATTTGGATCCACGGCAGTGTCCATACCATCTGCTCCATAGTAGTTTTTCCATTGGTTGTTATTAAGTGCATGACCGCCATTATCTTGGAGACCTCCAACCATTTTACCAGCAGATTGATTAGAAACGGCAATTTTATAGAACTGACTTATTTGAGCACCACTCGTTAAGTTTGTAAAATTTGTTAAAGTCCCAGAGTTGGTTGAAACATATATTCCACCATCACTACCGCAATATAATTTATTACCAAAATAACGAAGATAATGAATATCAGCATGCGTATATCTTGGGCTTGTAGGAGAGCTCCAATTATTTCGTCTTGTAAAACTTGTTCCGCCATTTAAAGACCGCCAAAGATTAAGGCAACCTGTTACAATTTCGTTTGCGTTTGTGGGAGAAACGGCAAATGCCAAATCATATCCGGATTGTGGACTTTCAAAAATGTTTGTAGTTGTGTTTGTGGCTGTAAAAGAATCGCCGCCGTTAATAGATTTATAAACCCCTTGAAAACCTCCATTGGTTTTGGCACTCAAAATAAATACATAATTTTCTTCTGCGGGAGTAACATCTAGTAACATTCGCGATGAAGCTATTGGTAATCCTGTTGTTAAAGTGGTAAAACTACCTCCTGAATTTGTAGAACGACAAAATCTATTGCTGGAAACTGCGTAAACCACACTAGGATTATTTGGTTTAAACCTTATTCTGCCTTGTGAGAAATCTCCTGTTCGCACATTAATCCAACTGGTACCTGCATCTGTAGATCTATAAATACCGTTTGTTGTGGCCACCAAAATAATATTAGAGTCACTAGGATTTATTAAAATATCGCCCGAGTAGGTGTTTGTATTTGTAAAAGACAAGCCTGATGTATTCCAGGTAAGACCGCCATCTGATGATTTTAAAACACCAACAGAATAACTGTCGCCTCCATCGCAATCGCCTGTAGAGATATAAATAATATTTGAATTATTGGGATCTACTGCAATGCCTGAAACGCCAATTTGGGGTAAATTGTCAGACAATGCCGTCCAACTAGTTCCTGCGGTTGTAGATTTCCAGATACCGCCAGCAGGCGTACCAATATATATTGTGTTTTCGTTTGAAGGATCTACATAAACTACATTAACACGACCTTGCCCGCTTGACCATGACCCAGAATTGGTATGTGTAAATGGACCAACTGGCTCCCAAATACTAGTGGGCACAGACAACGTACGATTATTTTTTGATGCTTGTTTCTGATTAAAAACGTCCCACATTTCTTGTGGGGTAATTTGAAAACCTTGCGGGTTAGTTTTATTACGCCAATGGTTTTCCCATCGCATAAAAGGTTTGAAGCCACTTCCTCGTTGGTTTCTGTCATTGGTTAACCAAAATTCGTTAAAAGCGGTAACTTGTTCATCAATAGTAGGATTCAAATTTCTTGAAGCTTCTAATTTTTGCATCCAAGGAGCAGAATTGATATATTGAGAGAAACTCAAATTGCTTATAATCAGGAATAAAAAAAGTATACCGTTTTTCATTTTTTAAAATTTTTCTCAAATTTATATAATAAATGAACACCTAAAATGTATTTAACATTAGTTTACCTCATTTTTTTTAAGGTTTCTTTACATTTGTACCAAATTTAATAGACATGTTTCAGTTTTATAAAAAAAATAAAGTTTTTATCACAACTTTTTTAATTTTTTCAATCATTTTTCTATCACTTACTTTTTATTTTTTGAATCCAAAAAAGTTTTTACCTATTTATAATCCTGCAGATGTAAATCCAGAGTTGGTGGATTCTACAGTACAATATGTTGCTAAATACCACACGATTGCGGATTTTAAATTTACCAATCAAAACGGAAAAATAATTACGCAAAAAGACTACGAAAACAAAATTTATGTAGCCGATTTTTTCTTTACGACTTGCGGATCAATTTGCCCAATTATGACCACCAACATGATTGATGTGCAAGCTTCGTTTGCAAAAAACCCAAAAGTTATGTTGTTGTCGCACAGCGTAATGCCCGATGTTGATGAGGTGAAGGTTTTAAAAAAATATGCAATCAAAAACAAGGTTGATGATGCCAAATGGAATCTTGTAACGGGCGACAAAAAAGAAATTTATCGTTTGGCACGAAAATCATACCTTGCTGTGAAACAAGGCAAACCTGAAGAAATGTATGATATGGTGCATACCGAAAATTTTGTGTTGGTGGATACCAAAAAACGGGTTCGTGGTTTTTATGACGGAACCAAAAAAGAGGAAATTACTAGATTGATTGATGATATTACTTTTTTATTATCAGAATAGTTCTAGCCCAAATGGAAGGGAAAATCCTTTTTTGAGAAATGCTATTTTTTCTTGTACAAGAAGAACGACCAACGGAAGTTCCTTCTTATTCATAGAAAAAAAGCATTTGGAGAAAAAGATTGGAATGAGAGTTGGAAAAAGCTCCAAATAAATATTAAATACCTACTTTTGTAATCTTAATTCAATCTAAATAAGATTTGCGAACTACCATTGCCAGTTTAAAAAAAGGTCAAAAAGCGATTATCAAGGAGTTTGATGTGGAAGCGATTCCGCTCAAGTTGCTGGAAATGGGTTGTTTGCCAGGCAACTTTGTGCAAATGTTACAAATTGCGCCGTTTGGCGATCCTTTGTATTTGGATGTAAATGGCTCGCACTTGGCGATTCGAGTGGAAACTGCTTGCGAAATTGAAGTCGAAATCTTGAACTAATGAGCAAGCAAAACATCAATATCGCACTTATTGGCAACCCAAATACGGGAAAAACGTCGGTTTTTAATGCGCTTACGGGCTTGAACCAACAAGTGGGAAATTATCCCGGAATTACAGTCGAAAAAAAATTGGGTTTTTGCAATTTGCCCAACTATATCAAGGCAAATATTCTGGATCTGCCCGGAACGTATAGCCTCAATGCGAGTTCGGTAGACGAAAATGTGGTGATCGAATTGCTGCTCAACAAAAACGATAAATTGTATCCCGACTTGGTGGTTTTGATTTCGGAAGTCGAAAATTTGAAACGAAATTTATTGCTTTTTACGCAAATAAAGGATCTCGAAATTCCGACAATTTTGGTTATAAATATGTCGGATAGAATGAAGTTTAAAGGGATTTCGTTGGATATTCCGTTTCTTGAAGAAGCCTTGAAAACCAAAATTGCACTTATAAGTACAAGAAAAAATCATGGCATTGATGAATTAAAAAATTTGTTGGCTTCTTATAAAACTATTTCGGTTGAGCCGTGTTTGAACGCATCAATTATTGATGAAGTCTATTTTGGAAAATTGCGTCAAACGTTTCCGAACCAGTCGTTGTACAAATTGTGGTTGTTGATTACGCAAGATGTCAATTTTGTGAACTTAAATCGAAAAACGTTGGACATTGCTTCGTTCACGAAAACGAATCCTGAACTGAAGAAATTGCAACAAAAAGAAACCATAAAACGCTACCAATTTATAAACGATACACTCAAGGTTGGGCAACAAATAGACAGTTCGCAAGCCAAAGATTTCAGAAGTAAACTAGATCGTGTTTTGACACATCGTATTGGCGGTTATGCGTTGTTTTTTGGAATTTTGTTTCTGATTTTTCAATCTATTTTTGTGTGGTCCAAAATTCCGATGGATTATATCGATACTGCTTTTGCTAACTTAAGTTCGCTAGCTAGCGAGCAATTGCCAGCTGGTGTTTTTACTAATCTAATTGCGCAAGGAATCATTCCAGGAATTGGTGGCATTTTGATTTTTATTCCGCAAATTGCTTTCCTATTTATGTTTATTTCGATTCTCGAAGAGAGCGGTTATATGAGTCGAGTGGTTTTTTTGATGGACAAAATCATGCGCAAATTTGGACTTTCGGGCAAAAGTATTGTGCCACTAATATCTGGAACCGCCTGCGCTATTCCTGCAATTATGGCAACTCGAAATATCGAAAATTGGAAAGAACGATTGATTACAATTTTGGTAACGCCGTTTACAACTTGCTCGGCAAGATTGCCTGTTTATGCCATAATTATTGGATTGGTAATTCCTGATAAACGTATTTTTGGATTTTTGAATTTGCAAGGAATTACGTTAATGTTGTTGTATTTGCTCGGTTTCGGGATGGCAATTTTCTCGGCTTTTGTGTTGAATAAAGCTTTGAAACTACAATCTAAAACGTATTTTGTAATCGAAATGCCTAATTATAAGTTGCCAATGTTCAAAAATGTTTTTATAAATGTTGTCGAAAAAACAAAGGATTTTGTACTTGGAGCTGGAAAAATAATTTTAGCAATATCTGTCGTACTTTGGTTTTTGGCATCGTATGGACCAGGTAATAATTTTAGAAATGCGGAACAAATTGTAGCTGCTCAGATTGTTTTAAAAAATAATGGAGAATTGCATCCAACTCTTTTTGCCGATAAAGTTGCGGCGTACAAACTCGAACATTCGTATATTGGTATCATGGGCAAAACCATCGAGCCAGTCATAAAACCTTTGGGCTATGATTGGAAAATAGGAATTGCCGTACTTACTTCTTTTGCAGCTCGCGAGGTTTTTGTAGGTACTTTGGCAACTATTTATAGCGTTGGTACCACCAATAACGAAGAAACAATCAAGAACAAAATGGCGGCAGAAACCAACTTGCAAACAGGTCGAAAAATTTTCAATTTTGCATCTGGAATTTCGTTACTTTTGTTTTATGCTTTTGCAATGCAATGCGCTAGTACATTGGCAGTTACTAAACGAGAAACCAACAGTTGGAAATGGCCTTTGGGACAACTTGTTTTTATGTCGGGTTTTGCGTACTTGGTAGCTTTTATTGCATATCAGGTTTTAAAATAAATAATAAAATTATGACTATTCAAGAACTATTAGCATTTTCGACTTTAGCTTTTGCAGCATTTTTCTTGGTAAAAAAATTCTTTTTCAATAAGAAAATTTTAAGTAATTGCAGCAAAAATGACTGTTCTTGTCATTAACAAACTTCGTTTTTATTTTTTAAAATTTAAAAGCTTATATTCGGCTAATTATAAACTTTGTTTTAGAATTAAACCGATGAAAAACTTATCATTATTTCTACTTTTTTTATGTTGCAATTTGATGTTTGCACATACAATAAATCCTGATAATACTAATTTACGAATTTGGAAACTAGAAAAAGAAAACAAAGTTATCGCAGGTTCTTTTTCGATGATCAAAAACGGGAATGTTTACTTAGAGGACGAACACAATAACTTAGTTCACTTTCCTTTAACTTTTTTTTCAAAAAACGATCAACAATTTGCGTTGCAAAAAGCCCAAACAATTACTTTTTTAAATAACAAAGCAGTTGACCAAACCAGTTTTCAAACGCCAACTAGTTTTTACTTCACATATGGATTTTTGGTTTTGTTTTTAATAATTTCCTCTATATTATTATTTCAATTTTCAAATAGAAAAAAGCTACTCCATTTGCTACCAGTTGTAGCTTTAGGAGCTTTATTTTCATTGTATGGTTTTGCTAAGAAAGCGTTTTCTGTAACTGATCCAGCATTTCTGACTTCGGCTTTTGCTCAATTTGGTACAACGGTTAGCACCAATTTTGACTCAAATTTTTTCTATGTAAATTCAAAAGGAATTCCGAATCACATCATGATGGTTGGTATCGCCAGTAATGGTTGGCAACAACAAGTACCAACGCCTAAATGTTATATAAATACCAATCATTGGACAATACCGTTAAATCCCGTAAATGCGGCAACACCTGTTCCTGTTTCAGCGGCTCATTTTACTAGAGGTGCCATCGCAATGGCTGTTAATGGCGTTCCTATCTTTAATCCGTTTACAAACACTGGTGTAGATGCTTTTCTTGATGGACAACTCGATAATTATGGCGGACATTGCGGTCGTGGCGATGATTATCATTACCATACAGCTCCTTTACATTTAATATCTTTAGGGCAAGCATCAGCAACTTTACCAATTGCTTTTGGACTCGATGGCTATGCTGTTTATGGTTTGCTTGAGCCAACAGGAGCAGCAATGGCAACGCTTGATGCCAATCACGGACATACTTTTGCGGGTGTTTATCATTATCATGGAACGGCGGCGGCACCGTATATGATTGGGAAAATGGTAGGAGCAGTAACCGAAGATGCTACCAATCAAATCATTCCACAACCACAAGGTAGCCCAATCAGAACAGAAAATTGGGGTCCACTTGCCGGTGCATTGATTACATCTTGTATCGCAAATGCAAATAATGGTTTCAACACAGCTTATTCTAAAAATGGTATTGCGGGTTATGCCACCAACTACACCGCAACTACTGCAGGGCTTTACACATTTCAATATGTAACGCCTACAGGAACAACTTCTGTAAACTACAATGGTCCTGCGCAATGTACGGTTCCGAATTTATCTTCAGAAAAATTTACAACGATAGAGCAAAACATTGTTATTTATCCAAATCCAGCGACCGACATTTTAAATATAAATTTAGGAAACGAATCACTTGAAGCCGATATAAAATGTATGGAAATTTTTGACTCAAAATCAAGTTTGGTTCGTAAAACTCCAAAATTTGAGTCAAGTTTGGATGTAAAAAATTTATCTGAAGGAATTTATTTTGTAAAAATTACCTTTTCAAATTCGGTTGTAACCAAAAAAGTAATAATCAAAAATTAAACGAATAAAATTTTTGTTAAATAACTAGTAGGATTAATAGCAACGCAATTTTTCGAATGCTATAAATCCAGAATTGCTTTTATTTATTGGGATAAAATTTCTGAAACCAATCTAAATTTTTGTAATGCTTTTTTTGGAAAAAGCATAATATTTTCTAACAACATAATTTGTTTTTAATTTTTGTTATTTTTAATTTGTCTAAATAAGAATAATGTGTTAGTTTTGCAGCTTAGAATTAATCTAAATAAAAAATGAAGCACTATTTATCCGCAATTGTTACACTTTTGACAGTTGCCATACAAGCTCAAGAAGCTACTATATCTGAAAAGGATTCGATAAACAAACTCAATCCTGTAATTATTACCATGAAAAAACAAAGTCCGGAGCGCATGCCCGAAATTAAGGATAATGTGCTTTTTGCTGGCAAAAAAAATGAGGTTTTAAAATTAGCAAACATAAACGCCAACGTTACTACAAATAATGCCCGCGAAATATTTTCTAGAGTGCCAGGCGTTAGTATTTGGGAAAATGATGGGTCAGGAATTCAAATTAATGTGGGTGTTCGTGGACTAAGCCCAAACAGAAGTTGGGAGTTAAACACAAGACAAAACGGTTATGATATTTCATCAGATGTTTTCGGTTATCCAGAAGCCTACTATAATCCGCCATTAGAAGCGGTAGATAATATAGAACTTGTTCGTGGTGGTTCGTCGTTACAATTTGGACCTCAATTTGGCGGTTTGTTAAACTACCAATTGAAAAGAGAAACGAATAAGAAGTTTACTTTCGAAACTCAAAATACCCTTGGTAGTTATGGATTATTAAGTACTTATAATGCTATTGGCGGAAAAGTGAAAAAATTCTCCTATTACCTTTATAATCAATCAAGAAAAGGTTCTGGTTGGAGAGAAAACTCAGCATATACCGTAAGAAATACCCATGCATTTATTGAATACCGTTTTACAGAAAAAACAAAACTATCGGCTGAGTATACCAATATGGATTATGAAATGCAACAAGCAGGCGGTTTAACAGACGAACAATTTAATGCCAATGCACAACAATCACTAAGAGAAAGAAACTGGTTTGGAACACCATGGAACGTATTTTCTGTAAATTTTGACACCAAATTTACGAACCAATTTACGTCCAATACAAAACTTTTTGGTTTAGTAGGAGAACGAAACAGCGTCGGGATTACAGCAACACCAAATAACGTCGATGCATTAAATTCAACATCAAACAATTATGCTAACAGACGAGTTGATAGAGATTATTATAAAAATTTTGGTATCGAAAATAGAAATGTTTATTCTTATAAGTTAAGAAGTTTTGTTAACAACCTAGCTTTTGGAGTGCGTGTTTATAAGGCCAAAACGCAACGGCTACAAGACGGTCGGGGTACTAGTGGATTTGATTATGATTTATCAATAGAAGGGCAGTTTGTACGCGACCTAGATTTTACAACAGAAAATATTGCTTTTTTTGCCGAAAATCAATTTAAAATAAACGAAAAACTTAGTATAATCGCGGGTTTTCGTTCGGAATATATTAAAAATACTGGTGATGGACGTTTTGGAATTAGCAACGGGAATCCCGTTATATTTCCTCAAAAAACAGTTTTTCGAAGCAAACCCCTATTTGGCTTTGGGATGGAATACAAACTCAAAAAAACCAACTTGTATGCTAATATTACGCAGGCTTACAGACCTGTTTTATTTTCAGACATAACACCGCCAGCGCTAAACGACATTATTGATCCAGATCTAAAAGATTCCAGCGGTTATAATGCCGACATAGGATATCGAGGCACCTATAAAAAAATACTAAACTTCGATTTTAGTTTGTTTTATTTAAGTTATAATAACCGTATTGGTGGTATAAGACAATTTATTGACAACAATCCAAACCTCGGTACGATACTTTACCGCACAAATTTGGGAGAAACCGTAAACAAAGGAATTGAAGGTTTTACAAACCTCAATATTACCAATCTATTTGATATAGATAAGCCATATGGAAGTTTAGACGTATTTGCTACGGTTAGTTTTATAGATAGCCGCTACAAAGATTTTGCGGTCTTCACTCCCAAAGGAACAATACCAGATATCAAAATTTTGGAAACTAATTTGAAAGGAAATCGTGTAGAAAATGCGCCTAGATATATTCATAATTTCGGAATCTCTTGGAGCAACAATGCACTATCTGCCACAGCACAATACAAGATGTCGGGCAAAATATTTACAGATGCTAACAATACGGTAGAACCCTCTGCAAACGGACTAACAGGAGTCCTTGACAAGTATAATGTACTTGATTTTTCTAGCGAATATAAATTTTTAAAGAAGTATAATGTAAGAACCGGAATAAATAATGTTTTGAATAAAAACTACGCAACTCGGAGGTCTGGCGGTTATCCAGGACCAGGAATTTTACCAGGCGAAGCACGTACTTTTTATGTATCAGTAGGTGCAAAATTTTAATTTTTCGGCGGTAGAAATAGTTTATTTATGTAAACATTTTGCTTATCAGAAAAACTAATTGCAGTGAAATAGTACCACGTCAATTCTCATTTTATAGTACTTTTATATAATATTCCTTTGGGTTTATGACAACTTCACTTTTTGGATGGGGTAAAACCTGAATAGTATTTATCTTTTGAGTAGGATAAAATTTCGACAACCAAGCGATATTTCCTTTTAGATTTTTTGTGGAAATAACCATGGTTTTTGTTTCTAAGATTTTCAAATTTTCGACAACTTGTATTTCGATAGTAACATCGCCAGCCCAAATACAATTAGTTCCTTCAGGGCAACGTGAGTCGTTCGTAACTGATTTCAAGATCAATTGCAATTCGTTTTTTTCAATGCGCTTTTGCGAAATAATTGAGTTGTCTACTACAATATCTTTCTTTGCGACACAAGATATAAGTAGACTTACAACAATAAAAAAAAGTATTTTTTTCATAGATATTATTTTATCCCAACGCCACATCGAGCGTCATCATTACTATAAATCCACCAATAAAACCAAGTGTTGCAATATCGGTATTATTGGCTTGTTGGGTTTCTGGAATTACTTCTTCAATAACCACAAAAATCATGGCGCCAGCTGCAAATGCTAGGGCATAAGGTAAAATTGGTGTAAAAAAAG
The DNA here is from genome assembly GCA_043771555.1 of Flavobacterium sp. Classification (GTDB taxonomy): domain Bacteria; phylum Bacteroidota; class Bacteroidia; order Flavobacteriales; family Flavobacteriaceae; genus Flavobacterium. The sequence continues at coordinate 41,802 of JAYVHB010000055.1, forward strand.
TAACTGCCAAAGCGCCCAAAACGCCAGCTATTGGCTCAACCAATGCCGATGATTGCCCGTACATAAAACTTTTGCGACGGCTCATTCCCATTCGTCGCAAAGGCATAGAAACGGCAATTCCTTCAGGAAAATTCTGAATCCCAATTCCGATAGCCAAAGTTACTGCACCAGCAATGGATGCTTCTGGAATTCCAGCAGCAACACCGCCAAATAAAACACCAACCGCCAATCCTTCGGGAATATTGTGCATTGTGATGGCCAAAACCAACAAAGTCGTACGTTGCCAAGGCGATTTGATTCCTTCGGTTTCTTTAAAATTAATATGAACGTGCGGCAAGACTTTGTCAAGACCAAAAATAAATAAAGCCCCAAGTGCAAACCCTACAGCTGCTGGCATTACTTTTATAAAGCCTTCGCCTTGAGACATTTCTATGGACGGTGCTAGCAAACTCCAAAAACTCGCCGCAACCATCACGCCACCAGTAAAACCTAACATTCCGTCAAAAACGGTGCGGTTCATTCCTTTAAAAAAGAAAACAAACGATGCGCCCAAAGCAGTTACAAACCAAGTAAACATGGTGGCATAAAAAGCTGCCAATATTGGATTGATACTTGTAAAATAATCTATGATTGTTTGGTACATGATTTTTTATTTTTACAAATTTAAGCATTTTTATAATACCATAAAATTGGTTTATATTTGGTGCATGAAACACTACAATTATATTTTTGCAGGTGCTGGATTATCGTCCTTAATGACGGTTTATGAAATGGTTTTGTCCAAAAAATTTCTAGACAAAACCATTTTGTTACTTGATTTTGATGCAAAAAAAACCAACGATCGCACATGGTGTTTTTGGGAAAAACCCAATCATGAGTTTGAAAAAATTGTTTCCAAAAAATGGAATTCAGCATTTTTTGCCAATTCAAGATTTAATAGAAATCTTGATATAAAACCCTATCAATACAACATGATTCTAGGTTTGGATTTCTATAATTTGGTTTTTGATTTGATTTCGAAACTGGAAAATATATCTTTTTTAAATGATAAAATTATTGATTACAAAGAAGATTCAAGTGTTGTAACTGTTTTTTGCGAAAGCGAAAAATATACTTGCGACAAGTTTTTTAATAGCATTTACAACCCCGAAATTGTAAAATCTCAAACCAAATATCCACTGTTATCCCAGCATTTTATAGGTTGGTTTGTAAAAACAAAAGAAGCCGTTTTTAATCCTGAAATGGCAACTTTCATGGATTTTTCTATCAATCAAAACGGAAATACCAAGTTCATGTATGTGTTGCCAACATCTAGCACCGAAGCATTATTGGAACCCACTTTATTTTCGCATCAATTGCTAAAAAAAGAGGATTATGAAGCCGAAATTTTACTTTATTTAAAAAAACTTGGCGTTACCGATTATGAAATTACCGATAAAGAGCAAGGAAATATCCCGATGACGAGTTTTCCGTTTTGGAAAAACAACACCCAAAACGTTATCAATATTGGATCGGCTGGCGGTTGGACAAAAGCAAGTACGGGTTTCACTTTTCGGCATACGATCAAGAAATCAAAAAAACTGGTGGCTTTTTTACAATCGGAAGCTGATTTTAGAAAATTTCATAAAAAAGACAAATTTTGGACATACGATTTGCTTTTTCTAGATGTTTTGGATAAGCATAACGAAAAAGGTTCCGAGGTTTTTTCGTCTTTATTCCAAAAAGGAAATCCAAGTTTAATTTTCAAATTTCTGGATGAAGAAACTTCTTTTTGGGAAGATTTACAGGTCATGTGGAAATGTCCGAAAGGGATTTTTGTTAGGGCGTTGTGGTTTCGTATGTTTAGATTATAAAAAATTAGTTACTGTTTTTTTGAAACACATAGATTCAGAGAAAAATTTGAAAGTCACTTCGCTTTACATTGAGAACATAGTAGTTGCGAACTTTTATTGCTTTCGAGATAAAATCATTTCTTAATTATAAAACAATAACAAAAATTTATAATTGATTTTCTATTGAAATTATAATTCTCCTTATATTTGCCACAGATTTTGTGTTGATAATCGGCATTCTAAAATCTGTAATCTAAAATCTAAAATAATATGTATCCAGAAGAAATGGTAAAACCAATGCGAGCAGAACTTTCTGTTGCTGGTTTTCAAGATTTATATAGTTCAGAAGCAGTAGAAAATGCTATTAAGGCAGAAGGAACAACACTTGTAGTCGTAAATTCGGTTTGTGGTTGCGCCGCTCGCAATGCCCGTCCAGGAGCCAAAATGAGCTTGGATGGTACCAAAAAACCAGATCATTTGGTTACTGTTTTTGCCGGTGTCGACAAAGATGCGGTTGATGCAGCCCGCCAACACATGTTTCCGTTTCCGCCATCTTCGCCAAGTATGGCTTTGTTTAAAAATGGTGAGTTGGTACACATGTTAGAGCGTCATCATATTGAAGGTCGTCCTGCCGAAATGATTGCCGAAAACTTGAAAGATGCTTACGCAGAGTTTTGTTAGTTTTTGCCACGAAGAAGCTAAGTCACTAGGAAATTATATTATTTATTTTACCACGAATTCGCTAATTATTTTAGAATAGTTAGCGAATTCGCGGTAATTTTTTTGTTTGGAACGCAACCTTTTGGATAAATTTGTATCTTACTAAAAAAACAAATCATGAAAACACTTATACAAATCATCTTGCTTTCGTTGGCATTACAAAGTTTTCAATGTTCAAAATCGGACGATAAAAACCCAAATGACATAACGCCAGAACAACTTCTAACAAAAAAACTAGAAATTACCAATTACATCAATGGGTTTTCTTGTTCGGAACAAGTTGGTTGCAGTTCGATAGCTTTTGGAGAAAAAGCCTGTGGCGGTCCAAAAGAATATTTGTTGTTTTCAAACGCTGCAAACCTACCGCAATTGCAACAAATGGTCACTGATTATAACAATTTGGAAAAACAATACAACAATCAAATTAATGCCATTTCAGATTGTATGTTTTTGCAACCACCAACGACTGTTGGTTGTGTTAATGGTGTTTGTACCGTTATTAATTAGCAAATTTATATATCTTTGCCCATGAATTCTTCCATCTAGAATTCACAACTATTTCTGTAATTTAAAGTTTATAGCATGCAACTGTACAACACTTTAAGCGCAGACGAAAGAGCCGAATTGATAGACAATTCGGGCAAACAACGGCTTACGTTGTCTTTCTATGCCTATGCCAAAATCGAAAATCCTACCCAATTTCGCAATCAATTATTTCTAGCTTGGAATCCCATAGAAGTACTTGGTCGCATCTATGTTGCGCATGAAGGTATTAATGCGCAACTTTCGCTTCCAGCCGATTCTTTTTATGACTTTAAAGACACGCTAGATGCGTATGATTTCATGAAAGATATTCGGCTGAATGTAGCTGTCGAACATGATGATCATTCATTTTTAAAGCTTACAATAAAAGTACGCGACAAGATTGTAGCCGACGGTTTGCATGATGCCACTTTTGATGTTACCAATATTGGCGTGCATTTGAAAGCAAATGAATTCAATCAAATTTTGGAAGATCCCAACACGATTGTAGTCGATTTTCGGAACCATTACGAAAGTGAAGTCGGCCATTTTCAAGGCGCGATCACGCCCGATGTAGAAACGTTTCGCGAAAGTTTGCCTATCATTCATGAACAATTAAAAGACCATAAAGAAGATAAAAACCTTGTCATGTATTGCACTGGCGGCATTCGTTGCGAAAAAGCATCGGCTTATTTTAAACACAAAGGCTTCAAAAATGTGTTTCAGTTGGAAGGCGGCATTATTAATTATGCGAAGCAAATTAAGGAAGAAAATCTCGAAAGTAAATTTATAGGAAAGAACTTCGTTTTCGATCACCGTCTTGGCGAACGCATTACAGACGATATTATTTCGAAATGCCATCAATGCGGTCAAGCTTGCGACAATCATACCAATTGCTTGAACGACGGTTGTCACTTATTGTTTATTCAATGCGATAATTGCCAAGCTGCTATGGAAAACTGCTGTTCGGCAGAATGTCTTGAAACAACCCATTTACCATTAGCCGAACAAGTGAAACTGCGTAGTGGAAAACAAGTTGGGAATAAAGTATTTAGAAAAGGAAAATCGGAGAATTTGTTATTTAAAAATTCAGGCGAAACGGCAGATCGAAATTTTATTTCTGAAAATAAAGCTGTTACTATTCGTCAGAAAATTCAAACCAAGAAAGTAAAAAAAGTACTTCTTGGAAACGTACAACATTATTATGTAAAAGCACAAGTTGCGCTTTTTATTATAGAAAATAACGAATTACATTGTGGCGACACGATATTAATTTCTGGGCCAACAACAGGAAATGAAATAGTAGTTATAAAAAAAATGTTGGTTAATGGTCAAGAAAATTCCATTGCGAAAATAGATGATAAAATTACTTTTGAAGTGCCTTTTAGAGTACGAAAGTCTGATAAGATTTATAAAATTGTGAAATAGACTTTATAAATTTTAATGAAAATTCCAATGTAGAGGTACTCTACATTGGAATTTTTTATAACTTGAAATTGTAAATTTGTACTTGCTTTACTCCTTCACGAATTTCCCGTTCCAGTTGCCTTTGTCGGTTACCAAGGTTATTTGATACACCCCATAAGCATAACTTGACGTATTTATGGTTAGCTCGCTTTTGGATGAGTTACTAATATCTTTTTCTTCGATGATTTGCCCAAGCAAATTGGTTATTTTATAGTTATAGCCTTTTAAGCCACGATTTTCGGGAAATTTTAGGTTGAGGATGCCTTTGGTGGGATTAGGGTATAATGAAATTTGGCTTTTATAATCGTCTACGGTTTCTACAGCTAGGTTGGTCACATTTATATTGAGGTTTGCTGTTACTGTCGTGCCGCACTCGTTGGTCATGGTACAGGTATATACGCCTGTATCGCTGGTGGTTACATTAGGCAAGTTGAGGATGCCTGTTGTTTGCGCTGGCAAGATTGTCGTGCCTTTTTTCCAGACATAGGTTGTGGCATTGGTGTTTTGCACATTGAAGGTAAACGCTGTGCCTACTGCTGGCGCATAGGTGTTGGGCAGAAACTCTTGGTAGGAAGGTTTGCGACAGATTTCGATGAAATTTAATAATCTATTGGTATTAAACGGAATGTTGCCATTAAGTGTATTTACTACGGTATTATTTGCAGGATCAAATTTAAAAGGATTATACTCCGAGGTACCCATGTAATACCCATTGCTAGTTTTTGTTAAAGACAATGGATGAGATCCCGTGTCGCTATACATACCATTTGTAAAAGTAGTGCCAAAATCATGCAACTTGATAATTGTATTTGTGGCTGGTGTGTACTCAAATAAAGTGCCGTTGTGCGTAGTATAAGTTATGCCATTATTTGGATTTGTAAATACATTGGTACCGCCATTTTGGCAAACACCGTATAGTTTACCATTTGTTCCAATTGTTAAATCCGTCGGGTTTTTACCAAGATTGTCATCATCAAAAGTAATTTTTTTTGTAAAAACATTAGTTAGAGTGTTAAACTCAAAAAGAGTGCCGAGATTTGTAAATACTCCGTCAATAATACCACCACCGCCATAAGCAAGACCGTATAATTTTCCTTGAGTAGCCTCAACTAAACTTCCTATTGGACGTCCTCCTTCTGTAAAGTCACACTTAAAATCATGGAGCATTTGTATGGTATTGTTAATCATGTTATACCTAAATAGACCGCCAGCGTAATATCCTGTAGCAATAGTACTTGGACATGATGCGTAATCAGTAGTTGTTCCATATAAAAATCCATTGGAAGCCTTGAATAATTCTCCAGTAATTAAAACGGAACCTCCTGTTATATTAGTACTTAATGTAATAGCTTCAGTAAGTAAGTCATAACTAAAAACTCTATTAGCAAAGCACCCGTATAATTTGCCAGGAACAGGCTCAATAAGCCCAGACTTGGCAATAAGAAAAATGTAGGGAGCAAAATTTGATATCGTTCTATATTTATTAAGTATTGGATCGTACTCGAAAAACACACTATATGAAAATGGAGTATTACTAACTACATCAAGCGTAGTTCCATAAATTTTACCATTAGAGGCTAAAAACAATTTGCAATTTGGATTACTACCATCAATGCTATTAAACTCATGCATTTTTTCGGGGTTCTGACCATTAATGTCATATTTGGTTATATTTCCATAATAAACAGCTCCTGAGAGCGGTACATAGGTATCATTGTTTACACCCCATAATTCTTTTTGAGCGTAAGTTGTAATTGTTATTAAAAAGTATAGTGTTAGTAATTGTTTCATTATAATATATTTTTGAACCTGATTTTTTTTGTTCGATTTGATTGCTGAAAAATAAAAAGAACGTTTTGAGTGAGCCTCAAAACGTTCTAATTAGCATTTATTTAATAATAAGTTGGCGGGTTTCTGTCTTACCATCAACCTCTAAAACAATCGAGTAAGTACCACTCGAAAGTCCTTCTTTTTCTATCTTATTTTCCCCTTTTTTAAGAATGTAAGTAGCAATTTCTTTACCTGTTGCATCCTTTAGGGTTGCTGTAGCTAGCAATCGGATTTTATCTAGTTTAATAGTAAAGATTCCGTTATTAGGATTCGGATAAATAGTTATTTCTTCAATAATTGTTTTAACAATACTAGAGTTGTTCGCTTGTCGATTTGTAGTATGTGTAACTCCAGCCAAATTAGCAGTAGCTTTGGTAGTGCAGGTATTAAGTCCAGTATTTATAATTGCAAAAACAGATGTTGGTGGCGTAGTGCCATTGCCTCCTAGACTAAGAACACCAAAATTACAATTTATAGTTGGAGTATTAGTACCGCTTGGTATTAATACGTTATTAACATACCATTGGTAACTATTACCTCCAGACGCAATAAAAGTATCTTGATTTCCAGCACCTGGATTAGGCGTCACAGCTATACTTCCTCCAGCGGTTACTGTCAATAAAGTAGTACTTGATGCAGCTGCTGGTGTACAACCGTTTAGGGCAGTATGTGTTATAGTAATATTATACTGTTCGCCAGCTGTTAATATATTTGTAGTATTAAAAGTTAATATGTTTGTTCCTGATAAAATTACTGCGCCAGAAATCAAATTTACAGTGCTTCCAATAGCAGTTAATGTAGCTCCATATGTTCCTGGTAGCGGGTTGTTAAATGTAACCTTATGAACACCCGCAATACCCGTACTCCAGCAACTAGCAGCAACTCCAGTGGGTGCTGTGGCGGTATAGCCAATAGTGAAAGTGGCTTGCGCATTACAAGTTGCAATACCATTGGCGGTGACAGTAACCGTACCATCAAGTACAGCGGTGCTGCTACTTGGTGTAACCGTAATAGTGTTAGTTGTAGTTGTCACTGCCGCTCCTGTTCCCCATCCAGCAGGAAACTGCCATTCATAACTGGCACCAGTAGAGGCGACACAAGTAAATGATTTTGAAGCTGTACTATTTTTTGGTACACACGCATTACCATCATCGGCAGTAATGGTTGGCGTATTGGGTCTAACTCTAAACTTGTAAAAATTAGGTGATGTGTTGGCAGGTGAATAAGCACAACTCGTAGCATTTGCAGTAAGAGTATACTCCGTATTTATGGTAGCGTTTGAGGCTATATTTACCGCAATGGTAGAATTTGGAGTTGCTGGTACTGCCGCCAAGGTAACACCTGTTGCTCCTGTAGGATTTGAAGTCAAGGTCCAGCTAGTAGGATTTTCTAATCCTGTACTACCCACATTAAAAAGGTTGTTAGTTGAATTTGCATTAAAACAAACACTAGTTGAACCTACGGGTGCGATTGTTGCCGAAACAAATTTACGATTCACTTGGTATCTAAAAACCACAGGAGGACATGTGCCATTGGTGACTGTTTGTATCAATTCACCTGGATTGTTATTTGGAGTATATACTTTAACATAATAATTTGCCCCATTATACTGCACTGGTTCTACTGTCCAACCAGTGTTAGCGGCTGTCCAAACCCCAGTAGAACCTGTAAAATAAACAGTAAAACTAGTAACACCAGTGTTAACACATGGCGCTAATAAAGGATTAGAAGATAATACAACATTTGGGATTGTTGCAGGATTTCCTCCTGAAGTTGGAAAAACTGACTGTGTTGGTATTACACCAACAGCTTTAGTAACACTTGAATTATAACCTGCACCAGTAATTTCAGTAGGACCAGGACCACTTGGCACTACCAATGCATTTAATTTTCCAAAAGAACATTTCATAATAAATGTAGCTGAGGTTGAAGGTGTAAAAGTTACAGAACTATTATCCGCAGAAAAATATTGAGTTCCCAGAACAACAGCAGGTATGCCATTCCAATAATAACTATCAAACCCAATAGCATCACCAGCATTATCACTGGCTACTTGGTCTACAGAGAAGGTGCATGGTTTGCCTACCTCTATACAATCAGGACCTACAATTTTTGGGATATTTGTGGGTTGTGTTGGTAGCGTTGCATTTCCTGGGAAAATTTTGAATATTTCAAAAGTGATGGAGTTGCCACAAGTCAAAATACCGGAAACTACAACGGTGTAACCTACGGTTACCCTACCTTTACTTCTTGCCCATGTTTTTAAGGATGGAGCAACACCTTCTGTAACACGCAAACTTTTGTTGTAACTAATAATATTTGTTGCGTTACCACTGGCTGTTTGTGTTGCAGCGTTATAAAAAGAGGTT
>JAYVHB010000056.1:0-4770 GCA_043771555.1 Flavobacterium sp.
ACTTCAGAATATCTTGTTCTGGACGGAGCAGTTGCTTTGGCTTTACCAACCAAATTTGGTCAAGATCTAGTTATGGACGATGGTTTAAATAATGAAATAACTTGGACAAGTTATGACGCCGACAAAAGTTGTTGGTTTGACGCCATTTTTACTTTCGATGAAATAAAAAATAAGCTTTTAGGCAACAATACAATAAAAAATACTTTAATCGAAATTTTGCATGAAGGGTTTTTGCTAAATCCAAATTTTATTACCAATTCTCAAGGATATAAAGTAACAACCAATCTTACATTCCCAAGAAATTGGGGCTTAGGAACATCGTCAACGCTTATCAATAATATTGCACAATGGCTTCAAATTGACGCTTTCCAATTGCTACAAAACAGTTTTGGCGGTAGCGGTTATGACATTGCTTGTTCACAAAATGACACTGCTATATTATACCAACTCCAAAGTGGAAAGCAAGTAATAAAGCAAGTACATTTTAATCCAAGTTTTAAAGAAAATATTTATTTTGTTTATCTAAATCAAAAGCAAAATAGCCGAATTGCGATTGAAAATTACCGTGCGAAAAAATCAGATTTAGTAGATCAAATTTCAGAAATAACAACTTTGACAAAAAACATCTGTTTTGCTACTAACCTGAAATCTTTTCAAACTCAACTCGAAAAACACGAAACAATTGTGAGTGAAATCTTAGAAATCAAAACCGTTAAAGAAATGCTTTTTTCAGATTTTAACAGAACCGTAAAAAGCCTTGGTGCTTGGGGCGGCGATTTTGTTATGGTCGTTTCCAACGAAAATCCAAAAGGTTATTTTAAATCAAAGGGATTTGAGGTTGTCTTGAGTTTTGAAGAAATGATTTTGTGAAATTTAAAATTTAAAGATAAATTATTTCAAAAGCAAAAACTAGATTATTTGATTTTCATAATCACTTTTCTAATTACTATAACATTGGGTTGCTGATCCGGGCAATCTTGTACGCCATCAGGATATTTTTCTTTTATAAAATCATTATAATCTTCACAATTCTTAAAGATATTAAATTCTTGATTTTTGAAATCCCAAACCACACCTTTGCCATGAATCATGTTGCTCGCCAATGCACCACCAATTGCTCCGCCACTATAAGCTAGCCCTTGCGCCCATTGGTTAACCAAATTAGCTTCTGTATAAAAATAATTATCACCGCCAATAATAACTCTAACAAAACCGTTAGGCTGGCTGTTTGTTTGCGCTCTGTCGTTTTTATTTCTATTAGATAAAATGGCGTTGACTTGAAAATACAAATGCCCTTTAAAAGAAACTGCAAAAACATTTTTTATTTTTTCATCGGTATCATTATAGTAAAAAAAGCAGTTATGCTCAATATTATTTAAATAGGGTTTCTCAAAACCTACCAATCCTTTTGCTACTATTTTGACTGTTTCAGTTGGTTTTTTATTTATAAAATCTTCTTTGGTTTTGTAAATTCCTTCTGGATAATTTGGTCTAAAAAGAGAATCATTTACTGTTTTTATTTCTTTTGGGGATTCCGTTTTTTCGACAGTTTTTTTTGTGTAAATAATATTCTTATCCAAATCTTCAAGTTGCTTTATATTGGCAACAAAATAAGTAAACTCACTCTTTGTTTCCTCATTTCTAAAAACAACTTGATTGTCTACAACACGCAAATTGGTAAAGGACATTTTTTGACCAGTTGTAACCGTTATAATGCCTTTAGACATTGGTTTTATTTCTTGACAGAAACTATACAAATTAATTAGTAAAGCAAAAATAATTAGTGCAATTTTTTTCATTTTAATATATTTTAATTCAAATTATCTAAAAGGTTATTGGTAACTATTTTCTTTTCATTAATTTTATCTGTTGAATATTCAATTTCTTGAATTGTTTTACAATCAAAATAGAATGTTGAGATGGAATTATAAAAGGTTTTCCAAAATAATTAGTTTATTGCCCATGCAACATAAGACACTTGCAAAATTATCAATACCTAAATGATGCATTACAATATTTCTATTATCTATAAAGTTAAATTCTAATTATTTAAAAAAATAGTAACTTTGTTGGAAGTTATTCTCTTGTTGTAAATTTTAATTCCTTTTTTTAGATATAATTCGCTAATTTCATTGTTTGGGACAAATTCTATTCTAAAATAATATTTTTTATTTTTTTTAAATCTATAACTATATTCTGTTAAATTCTTTTCTACTAAGTTTAAATAAGGAAATCTTATTATACTATTATTTTTAGCAAACTTAATCAAATCATATGATATGCTATCCTCGACTTTATAATTTCCCTCGTTACTTTGTTTTTTTAAATTATATGTACTAGCAATAGTTTGTACAAGTGAATCTTCTTCATCTGTTATATATATCCTATTTAATATCAAATCTTTGCCAGATAAGCAAAGATAATTTTTAAAATAAAATGAATTCTCAATAGGTAAATTTTCGTTTTGTTTTGAATTATTAACTATTTGTAATTCAACTATACCGTGATTGATTATACTTTCGTTTAATATTTTATATGTAATTTGCTTACTACTATTAACAGAACAAGAAATTAGTATAGTTAACATAAAAAAAAATATATAAACACTATTTTTCATAAATTAATATTTACTTAACTCTCTATTATATTGCGCTAATCCAAGAAAAGAAGTATTGCTTCTATTCCAATTATGTATCCAATTCCATGCATTTACCTCAGATCTAACATGTGCATAATCTAAATCTCCACCTCTTGAATTTGCCCAATCAGCATAACAACCTAAATAGTGATCAAAATAATGTTGAAATTCATGTCCAATAGTTTCTGCCAATTGTAAATTTGTAATAAATGCTGCTTTCGTTATATACATCTTAATACTTGCTAATTTAACGTTATATTTATTAGAAACATCATATTCATGATGAATAAAACCATAAACTTTTTCTCCTTTTATTTCAGTAACATTGGTAGTTTCAATATCAAAATTACCTGCCTGACTATATTCAGTTGGGTAAACTTTCTTCGCAAATTGATTTACACTTGCATTATCAAAATCAGTTTTTCCATCAGGATCAATTTCCTTTGAGTCAAGTAATTTAACAAGGTCTGATTTATCAACAAAATTTTCAACCACATGTGCCAAATGATTCAAACCGCTTGTTATCAACCCTTGTTTTACACCATCTATAAATTTACCACCTGCAATACTGCTACTCAAGCCACCACTTAAACCTCCAGCTGCTACCATGCTTGCTTTCATCAACTCGGGGTTTCTTGTGGCGGTGCTTGTGTAGCTGGTATAATCCTCGTCGGTATAAAAACCATCACTATCAGCAAGACCCTCGATACTGCTAGAAACTAATGAGCTTATCGCTCCAGCTGCAAACCCACTGGCAAAACTTCCGTCTTGTATTGCACTCATCATACCGCTACTCATACCATGCATTCCTGCTTGAAATAAGGCTTTACCTACACTAAAAAACTGCCCGAAAACTTCTGTAGCACAACTGCCAATACCAAAACTTATAGCGGCACTTACGGCACCCATAAAACCTGCTTTGCCTGCACCATACCAAAACGGTATGCCTTGCATCGTATTGTTTATACCATTTGCAAGAATCCCTACAACCGCACCTATAATTATGGCTGCTATAAAGCCAAACTCGCCACTTGGGTCGACATACAGTAAAGGGTTGTTCCATACATACCCATACCTGTTATAATTTTGGGTGTTGTATGGGTCTTGCACATAGTTATCGGGCGACATAAACCGCCGTAAAATAGGGTCATATATCCTACCGTTCATGTGGACTAACCCAACAGTTTTAAGGTGTTCATGACCTGTATAACCTCTGTCAATGAGCAGCTGGGCTACCCAACCCATGGCGTTTGGAGTATAAGCAACCCCTGCAAATGTAGCATTTTTTAAATTTCCCCAGGCGTCAAAATATCTTTTTTCTATAACCGTTCCAGAGGCATCTGCACTTGTTACAGCTACTATGGTGCTTTGGTTGTCTCGATGCAAATAATAATGATTACTACTTGTTAAACTTCCGCCAGTAAGCAAATCAATTTTCATATAATTGGCACTATATGGGTCGCCAGTTACATAAGTAATGATTTTGGTTATTGCACCTTCTTTAACTATTCCGTTGGCACTCGGCACCGTTGGCGGGCTTACGTCATTGCGTCCGTTAGTGAAAATTGGTCTCGAAATTCTAGGAAAACCCTCGGCGCAAGAATTGATGCAGTTGGTTGCCGTGACTGGATTAGCACAAAATTTTGCAGCATTGCGATCGCTTACCACGACAGGAATCCAAGCTGGACACATGAAAATGCATATAAACAATATTCTCAATCAATTTGAAACTAGTGATATCGAACGAAAAACGATCAAAAAATATTTTGAAACCAACACCATATCGCATGCGGCAGTTGTAGGTTTTATTGAAAATTTACGAAAATAATTTTTTTTGGAGCTAATCCCGCTATTCGTTCCAATCTTTTTTAAATTCCAACACTTCGACAAGCTCAGTGTGACAATTTAAAAAAGGATTTCCACTACAAACGAAGTTCACTGAACTCCGATGAAAATATCAAGTAAGTGAAGTAATCGGGGCTAAAAACATATCTATCTTGAAACAAACCTTCTACTCCAACGGTAAATTACTTATCACTTCAGAATATCTTGTTCTGGACGGAGCAGTTGCTTTGGCTTTACCAACCAAATTTGGTCAAGATCTAGTTATGGACGATGGTTTAAATAATGAA
>JAYVHB010000057.1:0-28817 GCA_043771555.1 Flavobacterium sp.
GGGCTCACCTCTTCCCATCTCGAACAGAGAAGTTAAGCCCGCCTGCGCAGATGGTACTGCAATTTGTGGGAGAGTATGTCGTTGCCTTTCTTTTGAAAAACCCTATCCAATTCGGATGGGGTTTTTTTGTTTTATTTTTAGAAAAAATAAAAATCTTAAATTATCTGAACAGAAAGGATAATGATATCTAAGTAAATGGTTAATATTTTAGGGTTTATTGGTAGAATAGACTTGGTAATTTTGGTTGAAACTTCAATTTTTTTTGAAAACTATATTATTTTAAATAATTAAATTTAATCTTACAAACAATACAAATAAATGTTTTTTATCGATTAATATTGATTTTTATCGATTAATATTTTTTTTATTCGAAAACGATTGCGTAACTTTGTCATGAAAATAGTAGAAAGACTAACCCCAAATCTTATTATTATGCCTAGAATGATTTATGACTATACTAAGTCGACACTTGAGAAAGTAAGTTTTGATCCAACTTTGTTTAAAAAAGAACTAATTAAAGCTTTACGCAATTTATTACCTTATGAAATTGAACAACTAAAAAAATGGTTGTCATATTTTACGAACAACAAACCCGAATTGCAATATTGTTTGATTGAAATGAATAGTGATTAATTTTATTTATTTCGTTTCGGGCTTATAATTTCAATATTCTGAAATACAATTGCACCTTTTATAACTCCCGTAATTGTGGTTCTAAGGGCGTCAATGATGTGTATTTTTAGTTCGCTTTTTGGATAAATCAAGCTTACTTCGCGAGCTGGTTTAGGTTCTTTGAAGTGTCTTAGTTTTTGACTGTCTTTTTCTTTCAAATCTAGTGTGTGCAAATAGGGAAGTAGCGTAATACCAAGTCCTTCGTCTGCCAATTTGATTAATGTTTCAAAACTGCCACTTTGTAGTTGAAAATGATTTTTTTCTGAGTTTAAATTAGTTTTGCATAAATTTAAAATGCTGTCTCTAAAGCAATGTCCGTCTTGAAGTAATAACAATTCATCGAGATTTAAGTCTGAAATTTCGATTTCTTTTTTCTCAAAAGCTACATTGTTTTCTGGAATGTATGCTACAAAAGGTTCAAAGTATAAAACGATTTCTTTTATTTTTTCTTCGTGGAGTGGTGTTGCAGCAATGGCGGCATCTAACTGTCCATTGTGAAGTCGTTTTATGATTTCGTCAGTATTGAGTTCTTCTATAATGAGATTTACTTTGGGGTATTTTTTGATAAAATTATTTAGAAACATTGGCAATAATGTGGGCATAATTGTCGGAATAATTCCGATTCTGAATTCACCTCCTATAAATCCTTTTTGTTGCTCGACGATATCTTGAATTCGGTCGGCTTCGTTAACGATGTTTTTGGCTTGGTTGACAATTTTATGACCTATATTAGTGAGTTGAATTGGTTTTTTGGATCGATCGAAGATTTGTATTTGAAGTTCTTCTTCTACTTTTTGAATTTGCATACTTAGCGTTGGCTGTGTAACAAAGCATTTTTCGGCGGCAAGTGTAAAATTTTTATGTTCTGCAACTGCTAAAACATATTTAAGTTGGGTTATTGTCATTATAGTATTGTTTTATGCAAATATAAAAACAATAGTTTTAGATTATATGTTGTTGTGAGTTTTTTAGTCCTGATAGCAGCGAAAAGTTATTGAAATTGAAAATCAATTTTTGTTTTATAAAAAAGCGACCAACGGAAGCTCTTTTTATAAAATACAAAAATAGTTTGAAATGAAAATAACTTGAAGCGAATAGCAGGAATAACTCCAAAAAATTAGTTGTCATTGTTCAAATTTTCATTGAATGACGATGGTAGTAGTTTTGGAATAAATTTGATTAATAGTGGCAATAACAGGCTTCCGCCAGGAATTAAAAAAATGGTTAATGACGGAATTGTTTTGCAAATATCTAATAATTGGGTTTTTACTTTTTTCTTTTCGTGCGATTGTAAGTCTCTTGACGTGGATGCGACCAATAGTTGCATGAGTTCTTTGCTTTCGCCTATTTCTTTTAGGATTCTTTTTTTGTTACGAAGTAATAATGTGGTTACTTTTTGATTGGTTTGAGAATAATAATTTTTGAAGGAATTATTTGTATTAAGGAAAGGAATATCTAGGATATTTTTTGAAATTAATTCGTCGGTTTCTTGTATGCAGATGTAAACAAAATCTTGATCTACGCCCAATAATTCTGCGAGTTTATGAAGAAAATAGATTTCGCTATTTTCCATTTTTTTATCGTTCCAAAAGGTCAAACAGGCAATGTCTATGCAGTATTTTTTTTCAAGATTGTTAGTAAGTACGTCTAGTTTGAGTTGATTTATGTCTAAAATTGTAATTTCTGAGATTTTACTATAGCGTATTGATCCTTCAAAATATTTTATCATTAATGCATCGCTGGCAGATTGTTCTGATTTATTTTTTAAGGCTAGCGTGATTACTGAAATAATTGTTTGTTCAATTTTTTTGAAATAATTATCTGGTAAAGTTGCTTCTAAAAGATTTTTTTGAAATGCTAAAACGTCTATAAACAGAAAGGCATTAGTCGAAAAATGGGTTAAATTTTTGCTTATTAAATTTTCGTTTAATGAAAATCTATCGGTAATATATTTTTCTAAAAGTACTTCGCTGGAGATTTTTGGAAGTAATTTTTGTAAAACATTGGATCGACTTGGACTTATTTTTTCGAAAAATAAATTACAGTTTTCGACAAAATTGACATTGGTTTTTTGAGTAACATGATAAATGCCATATAAGGCTTGAAGGTAGGATACTTTTGATTTTTCTATTATAAGTAGTTCGTTTTCAGAGTCTGTGTTTAATGTATTTCCGAAAAGGAAACCAGTTGTTCGTAATTGATTGTAGTATTGATCTTCATCAAAAACAGATTGCTTTTTGAAGGAACTCTCAATTATAAATTTTTCTACCCAACCTGTTGTTGATGGATTTATCATAGTACATAATTGGCTAGTGATGCTTTTTATTGTTGGTTGTTTAAGCGTTACATTGAAAAAGACTTACGGTTGCATCGTGATAATGCGCAGGAAGTCCATCAGAATTAGCTAGTTTTGAAAGTCCTAAATATTCAAAACCACAATTTTTATAGTACGCAATCAGTTTTAGATTTTCGCCAACAGTATCCATGCGAATAAATATTTTATTGTTTTCTAAAGCATATTTTTTTGCCCAATCTAAAATAATAGTTACCAAGTTTTGACCTCTAAATTCAGGATTAGTGGCAATACGGTGAATATAAATTGAAGGATCTTTGTTTTTTTCTTGCCAAATTAGTGGATCACTAAAGTCGATTGCCCAGATGCAGGCGACTTGGTTGTTTATAATTATTTTGAATTGTCTGTTTTCTTCTATTTCTTTTTGGATTAAATTTTGTTCGAAAACGGGCCAGTGCGTTATCAATTTTGTTTTTTGATAATCTGTGGCTATTTTATAAAGTCGAAAAATCTCCGAAATATCGTGAGATGTACTATTTTCTATTTTCATAGGTACTACTTTATTATAGCGGAGCAAGCTTGTCGAGCACCTGCATTTCCAGCTGGTTGCGATGTAAAATCGTCTGCTCCTTTATGTACTATCAATCCTTTATTGAGAATATTTTTGGTTTCGTCTTCGCAACCAATACACCATTCGTCTGTTTTGAAAGTGATGCTTCCGTTGCCATTTGTATCGGCTATAAAATTGCCAATATCTCCTTTATGACATTCGGTTTCGCCCCATTTTCCGTGTTTTTTGAAAGTTGGATTCCAATGTCCGCCAGCCGAACTTCCATCTGCAGAAGAACAATCTGATTTTTCATGAATATGTATGGCATGTATTCCAGGCGAAAGTCCAGTCATTTTTGCTGTAAGTGATACTTCTCCGTTTTTTTCAGAAAAAGTTGCAGTTCCTATTACTTTGCTGTCACTTTTTGAAGTAAATACTAGTTTCAATTCTTTGTTATTGATCAATGCACTTTTACAGGCAATTACAAAAACCATTAGTATTGCGATTGATAATAGTATCTTTTTCATCTTACATTTATTTTAGATTATAAAATTACATTATTTTTATTATTTTGACTATAAATTTCAAAAAAAATACCCCAAAGAATTTACAACTCTTTGGGGATTTTATTTATTTAAAAGAAAATCTATTTTATCAACTCAAAACTACGTTTTACAAAAGCGGTTAATTCTTCGCCTTTTAATAAATTTTGAGACAATTTGGCCAAGTCCAAGGCTTGTTTTACCAAACTTTCTTGAGCCGATTTGTCTTTGTTATTCAAAATTGAAGTTGCAAGTTCAGAATTTGTATTTACAACTAAGTTATACATTTCGGGCATATTTCCCATGCCAAACATACCACCGCCGCCAGATTGGCTCATCTCTTTCATACGACGCATAAACTCGGGTTGTGTGATAATGAAAGGCGATGCATTGCTGTCAAGTGATTCTAATTGAACTGAATAGGCTTTCGGAATAAACGCTTCTAAAGACGTTTTTAAAGCTTCTTTCTCATCATCAGAAAGTTTAGAAATCGTAGTTTCGTCTTTCTTTATTAAATTATCAATATGATCCGAATCGACACGAACGAAAGTTACATTTTCGTTATCGGCTTCCAATTTCTGAATCAAATGCGAGATAATTGGCGAATCCAAAAGTAATACTTCGTAGCCTTTCTCTTTTGCAGATGCAATGTACGAATGTTGCGCATCTTTATTCCCAGCATACAAAACAACTAGTTTCCCGTCTTTATCGGTTTGATTTGCTTTTAGGTTTTCTTTAATTTCTTCTAATGTCAAAAATTTCTCATCAACGGTCGGATACAAAACAAATGCGCCTGCTTTTTCGTAAAATTTTGGTTCAGACAACATTCCGTATTCCAAAACGATTTTAATATCGTTCCATTTTTTCTCAAAATCTTCACGGTTTTCGGTAAACAATGATTTGAGTTTATCGGCAACTTTTCGAGTGATATAATTCGAAATTTTCTTCACATTACTATCGGCTTGCAAGCCAGAGCGCGAAACATTCAAAGGAATATCTGGCGAATCGACAACGCCTTTTAGCATCATCAAAAATTCTGGAACAATTCCTTCCACATTATCCGTCACAAAAACTTGGTTTTGATACATTTGGATTTTATCTTTTTGTATTTGCATGTCGGTACCCAATTTTGGGAAATATAAAATACCAGTCAAATTAAATGGATAATCCACATTGAGATGAATATTAAATAAAGGCTCTTCAAACTGCATTGGATACAATTCGTGATAAAACGTTTTGTAATCTTCATCAGTCAAATCGGTTGGTTGTTTTGTCCAAGCTGGATTTGGGTTGTTGATGATATTATCAACTTCAACTTCTTCTTGTTTTGCATCTTCTGCAGCGCCTTCTGGTAAAGGTAATCTTTCGGTTTTTGTTCCAAATTTAATTGGAATAGGCATGAATTTATTATACTTATTCAATAATCCTGAAATTTTTGAATTTTCCAAAAATTCTAAAGAATCTTCGGCAATATGAAGGATAATTTCAGTTCCACGATCGGTTTTGGTGTGTGGTTCTAAAGTAAATTCAGGGCTGCCATCACACGTCCAATGCGCTGCAGGTTCGTCTTTGTAAGATTTTGTTATGATTTCAACTTTTGAAGCCACCATAAATGCCGAATAAAATCCGAGACCAAAATGTCCTATTATACCTGAATCTTTGGCAGATTCATCATATTTATTCAAAAATTCTTCCGCACCAGAAAAAGCCAATTGGTTGATGTATTTTTCAACTTCATCGGCTGTCATGCCTAAACCTTGATCGGTAATATGAATTTTTTTGGCTTCTTTATCGATTTTCACTTCAATAATTGGGTTGCCATATTCGGTTTTTGCTTCGCCAATACTCGTTAAATGTTTAAGTTTAAGAGTGGCGTCGGTTCCATTAGAAATCAACTCTCTCAAGAAAATTTCATGATCACTGTATAAAAATTTCTTGATTAAGGGAAAGATGTTTTCTACCGAAACATTAATTTTTCCTGTTGTCATAATATATTAGTTTTTAAATATTTTAGAATCATTAAGTCAAATAGAATACCATTTGTAGAGGAAGTGACAAATTGTCGGATTGATTTTTTTTAGAATTAAATTTACTACAAAATTAAAAAATGTATATTTGCATTACGAATTTAAAACTATAAAGATGAAAAAATTATTATTAGTGCTGTCATTATTACTTGTTGTGGTAGTGTCGTGCAAACCAAAAGAAAAAGTTGCAAATACAACTATTGCAAGAAAATCTAGTGTTGCGATCAAAGGCAATTGGACAATTACGTCGGTAACCTATCCAGGTTCAGACTATATTAAAGTTACTTCTTTTGACTTGGCAGATTCAAAATGTATGGTGGGTAGTACTTGGAAATTTATTTCTAACAACAACTCTGGTACTATGGCAATGACCGCTTCAGGTTGTCCTTCTTATGAAACCAAAATTACATGGTATGTAAATAAAGAAGAACAATTTATATTGAAATTTCTTGACGAAAACAAAGCCAAAAAAGTAAAAGAAGGTTACATCTTGAAAGTAGCGGAGCAATCGGAAAATTCTTTTCAATTATTGGACGGAATTAATGTAGGTGGCAAAATGGTAAATGTGGTATACCAATTTACAAAAGCATAATTTTTTTAAATTTTAAAAATATACAATATGAAAAAGATAATCGCATTAGCTCTTGTAATTACAATTACAGCGAGCACATTAGTAACAAGTTGTGACGTAATTAAGAACTCCAATAAAACACAACGTGGTGCCGTAATTGGCGGTGCTGCGGGTGCTGTTTTGGGTGGAGTTTTAGGAAATAATGTAGGTAAAGGTGGTAACGGTGCTATGGGTGCTGTACTTGGTGGCGTTGTTGGTGGCGTTGTTGGAGGTGTTATTGGAAACAAAATGGACAAACAAGCCAGAGAAATTCAAACTGCAATTCCTGGTGCCAAAGTAGAACGTGTTGGAGAAGGAATCAAATTGGTATTGGGTGAAAATTCTGTGCGTTTTGACACTGCAAAATCAACATTAACACCTACGGCAAAAGCTAATTTGGATAAATTAATTCCAGTTTTTCAAAGCTATGCCGATACAGATATTGTAATTTATGGTTATACTGACAGTTCAGGAAAAGTTGAAAAAAACCAAATTTTATCTGAACAAAGATCAGCTTCTGTGAACAGTTATTTGGCATCCAAAGGATTAAATGTTGCCCGTTTCAAATCTGTAGGAATGGGAATTGCAGATCCAGTTGCATCAAACGAAACATTGGAAGGAAAAGCTCAAAACCGTCGCGTGGAATTTGCAATTACTGCAAACGACAAAATGGTTGAAGATGCTAAAAAAGAAGCAGGACAATAAATATTATTTTTTTTATTATAACAAAAGCGACTTCAATTTGAAGTCGTTTTTTTATTTTAACAAATATTTTTGTTTAATTTTTATCGATATTTATTAAACAGTTTGTATATTTACATAAAATTATATTTAAATGGCAACTACAAAAAAAGCATCAGAAAAAAAAAATCAAATTGATGACAACCATATCATTTCTCTATACATGAATGATGTTTTAGAAGACAACCACAATACCAAAAATGTGTATGTTTTTTGTAAAAAAAATGAAATTCCCGAAACAGAATTTTACACTTTTTTTGGTTCTTTAGACGGAGTGAAACAAGCAGTATGGAATAAATTTCTTGAAAATGCAATTTCAAATTTAGACAAAGATGCGAATTATCCAAGTTATCCAAACAAAAATAAATTATTGTCTCTATACTTTACTTTATTCGAAATTTTGACACTTAATAGAAGCTATGTCATTTACTCGTTAGAAGAAAATGATCGCGGGTTGAAGAATCTTAAAGATTTGAAAAGTTTTAGAAATGAGTTTAAAGATTTTGTGAAACAAATTATTGATGAAGATGAATCTTTGGTAAGTGATCGAGTGTCAAACATAACCAAACCTATTTTTTCTGAAGGTGCCTGGGTTCAGTTTTTATTTATTCTGAAATTTTGGATGGATGACACTTCAAAATCTTTCGAAAAAACAGATATTCTTATCGAAAAATCAGTAAATACAGTCGTAGATTTATTGGATACAAAACCTTTGGAAAGTTTGTTCGATTTAGGTAAATTTCTTTTTAAAGAAAATAGAAACTAATGAAACGCAAATTAAAATCTTTTGAGAAAAACAAAAATATAAGTTTTGGTGTTCCATCTTCCATTAAAATAAAAACTTGTAAAGTAAGATGAAAACCCTAGACACGATTCCAACAGGAAAAATAGAACGTGCGAGTCAATTGTTTAAAACTGGCGTTAAGGTTGGCGGAAATTACTTGTCCTATTACAGCGAAAAAATAGTAAATCCGTCATTGACTAAAGAAAAACTTAACGAAAATAATGCTGAAGACATTTATGACGGATTGAAAAATCTGAAAGGCAGCGCACTAAAAGTTGCTCAGATGTTGAGTATGGACAAAAGCATTATGCCACAAGCTTATGTCGACAAATTTTCGTTATCGCAATTTTCGGTTCCGCCTCTATCTGCACCATTGGTTAGAAAAACGTTCAAAAAATATTTAGGTAAATTTCCAGAGGAAATTTACGATACTTTTACTCCAGAATCTGTAAATGCAGCAAGTATTGGACAAGTGCATCGAGCAACCAAAAACGGTAAAAATCTTGCCGTAAAAATTCAATATCCTGGCGTAGCCGACAGCATAAGTTCTGACTTGGCATTGGTAAAGCCTATTGCAACTCGAATGTTCAATATTAAAGGTAAAGATTCTGAAAAATATTTTAAAGAAGTCGAAAATAAATTATTGGAAGAAACAGATTATGTTTTAGAATTAAAACAAAGCGAAGCCATGTCGGCTGATTGTGCTAAAATTCCGAATTTGAAGTTTCCTAAATATTATGCTGATCTATCTTCTGAGAAAATATTAACAATGGATTGGATGGATGGTGAGCATCTTTCTGAATTTGCATCTAGAAATACCGATACTGGAAAAGGAGACAAAATAGGGCAGGCCTTGTGGGATTTTTATATGTTTCAAATCCATAATTTGCGTCGTGTTCACGCTGATCCGCATCCTGGAAACTTTCTTGTGGATAAAGATTCCAATTTAATTGCTATTGATTTTGGTTGTATTAAAGAAGTTCCAAACGATTTTTATGTTCCTTATTTTGAATTGGCAAATCCAGATGTTATAGGTAATCACGAATTGTTTAATAAAAAATTGTACGAATTAGAAATTTTGCGTTTGGATGACAAGCCAAAAGAAATAGCTTATTTCACATCTTTATTTCATGATTTGCTAAGTTTGTTTACAAAACCTTTTCACGGAGATTATTTTGATTTTTCAGACGATGAATTTTTCGGACAGATTGCCACTATGGGCGAAGATTTTGCCAAAGACACGCAACTTCGTAAAATGAATGGAAACAGAGGTTCAAAGCACTTTTTATACATAAATCGCACCTTTTTTGGATTGTATAATTTGATGCACGATTTGAAGGCTAAAGTTGCAACAAATAATTATAAATTTCTATAATAATTTTTATTATCTGTTTTCCTGCTCATATTTGGCTCGATCCATCATGTTTTGCTGCCAAGCACCAACATTCTCGATCCCTATTACAGTATACACAAAAACGATAAATCCAAGATATATAGTGCTCAAAGTAATGCCAATAGCAGCCAAAACACGACCGATAAGTAAGCTAGAAGCATTAGAGTAGCTTTTTGGGTTTTCTTTGAGTGTTGCCATGTCATTTTTCGAAACCACAAACGCTACAATTCCAAAAATCAATCCCATAAATCCAAGAATCCAACACGTCATAATCGACAATAAACCAAAAACTAAAGTTAAAGTTGCATTGGATAATTTTTTATTTTCCATAAGTATTTAAAAAGACATTTTATAAAAATAGGCAACAATCATAATAATCATATTAAGTAGAGCCAAACTTATTACGATTTTCGAATAATTTCTCGACGCATCAAAAAAATGAAGCCCTAAAAAACCAAAAAACAAAATCGTGGTATAGATTGCTGGATACATCACGAAGGCTTCTGCAAAATTTCCTTTGCAAACCAAAACCAAAGCACGTTGACTTCCACAACCTAAACAGTCCACTCCAAAAAGAGATTTACTCACACACGGAAACATGTATTCTTCTAGATTCAAAATCGTGTTTTTTGATTATGCAATTTTACAAAAAAATAAGGCAGCTTTTTTATTCTATTTCGGATTCATTTTCAACTTATTTTTTACCACGAATTCACGAATTTTTTTGTTTTACCACGAATTCACGAATTTTTTTTCAAAATCTTTTACAGCAAACTCATGAATTGTTTTAAGCATTTTTAAATTCTGATAACAAGAATTTCAAAAATCTCAAAATAAAAATCTCCGAATCTGCGGTAAAACCAATTCGCAAGTTCGTGGTTATTTTAAAGCTAAAAATTTGAGTGTTTTAAATTTAGAAAACATCAAAATATAAATCTTCAAATCTGTAGCAAAAGTAAAAAGTTGTACCTTTGAAATTCAAAATCAAAACATGAAAAAATTTACCACTTTATTTTTAATAATCGGAATTGCAATAGTACTTTTTGAACAGAGTAGGGAAGTTCCAAATTTGATTTTACGACTTTTCGGAATTGCATTTTTTATGTTCGGAATGATGCAATTGAGTTCTAAAATTTCTAGTAAAAATAAAGACAAAGACAATGACACAATTTAATATTGGTGATAAAGTTTCGGTGCTAGACGATGCTATTGAAGGCGTTGTGAAAAGCACACAAAATAACCAAGTTACGATCGAAACTAGCGATGGATTCTTGATGACATTTTTTGTCAATGAATTAATTAAAACAAACAATTCCAATGAGTTAGATAGTGATATCAGAAGTTTTAATTCAGCTAAAATAAAATCTGAAAAAGAAGAGCCAAAACCCCGCAGTTTTGTCAAAGAAAAGAAAAACAAAGGCGAAATTCCACCACCAGAATTCGATTTGCACATTGAAAAACTAGTTAAAAATTTCCGTGGAATGAGCAATTATGACATCTTAACTTTGCAATCTGAAACGGCAAAACGCCACATTGATTTTGCTATTCGCAACCGAATTCCGAAGATAGTTTTCATTCATGGTGTTGGCGAAGGCGTGCTCAAATCGGAGTTGGATTTTATGTTAGGAAGGTATGAAAATATTGATTTTCGAGAAGGTAATTATCAAAAATATGGGCAAGGTGCCACTGAAGTTTTTATCAAACAAAATTCTAATAAATAATTTTTTTGCATAAAAAAAGCCTTCAATTTTTGAGGGCTTTTTTGTTTCAATTCATTAAAATTATTGGGTAACAAAACTTCCCATTTCGATAATATTACCATAATTAAAAGTAACATTATTTCTTTTGAAGGTTACTCCTTTTAAGGTAATTGTATGCTTAAATTGAGTTGCAGTTTGCGTTGTTGTGATTACAGATATTGTTCCTTTCACATCAGAAATTCCATTTTCTGCTTTCCATTTTTCTATTAAAACTGGAAAAAAAGTCCTAAATAAATTATTAAATTTATTTAGGACTCGTTATTATTAATCAACAATAAGTTTTTCTTTGAGTACTTCTCCTTTATTTGTTATAACATTCATGAGATAAATACCTTTTTTAAGTTCTAAATTGTTTAAAATTAACTCATCAGAATTTTGTTTTGCATTATAAATCAAACTTCCACTATAGTCATAAATTTTAATTTCGTTGTTTATTGTGTTTATCATTCTATTTAGATTTGCTCCATTACAATTCGGGGGATATACTAAATTAGCAACAAGAGTCGAATCACTAATAGGATTTTGAGATAAACGTAGTGATGGAGGACATGGTGTACTACCAACAGTTACATAGATGTATTTCATATTAGAATTTCCACAACTACCAATTGCAGCAACTCTTACTACAGCTTGTGATGCAATACATCCTGATTTTAATGTTACAGTTTTAGATCCTTGACCACTTAATATTTGCCAACCACAACTAGGACCTCCATTATCATTGAAAGGAGCATCGACTGTCCATTGATAAGAACTATTTCCGTTTGTTGCATCACCAACAAAAGTATATTGCAATGTTTGATTAAAGCCTGTGTAAGTTGGTCCATTTACTGTGGAGTCATTTGGTAAAAAAGGAGCTCCTATAGAAATTTTTTTAGAGACAATTAAAGTTTCTCCGCATATATTTGTTATGGTTGCTCTTAAAAAAACCACACCATTTCCTAGTTTTGTCACTTTAGTAGTTGGGCCATTGGTTGCACTTAATGATGCTAATGTGGGGTCTGTAACACTCCAATTTGTAACAGATTGGCCTGGTGGAAGTGTACCAATAGTATACGTTGACGTAGTACATAAACTTGCACTACCAATAATTGTTGCAGTGCTTTCTAACGGAGCATAATTAAGTGTTGCTCCTAAAGTAGTAACAACTTGCCCTAAAAAAGAAGCGGTACATGTTATTTGTCCTAGTGTTCCAGAATTTGGTACTACATCAATGTAATTATTACCAGTACTGCCTATATTCCAAGGTCCGCTAACCCCATTATAAGACCAGCCTGCTCCAATACTCCAATTGTATGAATTTCCTGTTAGAGACTCTGAATTTGATGTAAATCTTACTGATGTTCCACATTTCGCATTTGCATTGTTAGTAGTTAGCGAATAAACAGGTGTTTTTTTTATGTATGTTTTTACACTAGACCATTTTCTATTCATTCCTCCTAGCTCAACAGCAACGGCTTGAATATAGCTTGTTCCATCACATGTAATTACATCATTACGATTTATTGTTTCATTAGTAAAAAGAATAATCCCATGAGTAGGAGTTGAAACTGTAAAACTGTTGTTATAAAACTCTTTGATTTTTATACCAGTGCTACTGTAAATGGAAACATTAAGATTAAGTGATCCAAAAGATGTATTAATTGGTTTAAGCCATCCATAAGAAAAATCTAAATTTTTTGAAGTTAAATTTCCTAAGTCCACCGTATTGTTGGATACCTCAATTCCATTTTCATATAACGAAAGAAAGGCATTATAAATTTGGGAATATGCATTGTTTGAGAATATTGTTATTATAAAAGTAATAATTAAAATTTTAATTTTATTCATTGTTAAATTTATTAAGTTATTTATTTTTTTTCAAATGTATTTGTAAGCCTAAACCAAGAGTTAGTGTTTTATTTTTAAATCCTTCAGATTTTAAAATATTGTATGATAAAGAAGTTTCTAACCCAATACTTTCATTAAGAAAAATTACATTTCCAAGTTTAAAGTTAAATGAATTGCTAACATTATTTACACTACCATCATATTTCAAAAATCTTTCGTAAGAAGGTTCTATGAAAATATTTATTTGTTTATCTTCATTCAAAAAATAATATCTTATAAACGGTCCTAACGAATAATATTTAGAGTTTGGTGCTTCACTATCAGGTACATAATAAGTAAACCCTAATTTCATTCCTAAAGAAAGTTTATTTACAATGAAATATCCAAAATTAGGGTCTAAGTGTAATTCATTATTACTATTTAAATAAATTTCACCTGAAATAGGATCAATACTCTCCGAAGAGTTAGATTTAAAACTTCCACTTCCGCCCATCAACCAAAAACCTTTGGTAATTTGAGCATTGGTAGATAATGTAAATACAAGAGTTGCGATAAAAAGTGTTTGGATAGTCTTCATGATATATAGATTTTTATTAGGTTTACGATTTTGTTTAATTTACCATTTACAGGCGGGCTGTGGTCTCTAATTAAGTTTTGGTGAAGTTGTTTCATAGTCTTGCGTGTTGTTTTAGTAAACAAACAGCGCAGGCTAATTCCTAAATGCTAGTTTCAGAGGTTCGTGGAAACCCAAACACAAAAGCAAATGGAACGCCTGCGCATGACGCAGACGTTTCTACTTTACTTCTCTTTGTGTTTATGAAATTTTCCACGATTTCTGAAAACAGAGATTTTAAGCGAAACGCTATTTTATATTTTTAATTAACTCATATTAATTTTTTATTATTGTAAATGTAAACATCTTTTTATTACAAAAAATATATTTTTTAAAAATAAATGTAATTTTTAGTAATAGTTTGTCAATTGTAATGCTTTTTTAGTATTTAGTTATATATTTTGTATTAAAAAACCAAATTTAATTCGATCTCCATAATAAAAATTAACATTTCCATTGTCAAAAATAATACTTCGCAACCAAATGGTGTGTTTTACAGATGTAGTAGTTTCGGTTGTGGTTTCAACTTCAATAATGCCGTTTGTACTGGCTGTACTTATATTTGCTTTCCAATCCTCAAGCGTTGCAGGTCGTGTTGCAGGAAGCGGTGTGCAAAAATCAGTGAGAACGACCAAGCCATTAAAGAGGTTATAAGTTAGTTTGTTATTTGCTGTTAAAGCCCTAATTTTGGGAGTATTTGGCAATGTTGTTGCTGTAGTAAACAAGTAATTATAAGTTGTATCGTCAAGTTTCAATCGCATGGATTCACTACCGCTTTTTGCTATGATGGTATTGTCATCTGGACAAGGGCTTTTAAAAACTAGAGGACTGTCCTCAAAACCAAACGGCAAAGAATAACTAGGATTTGTTAGAATTACGCCAAAAGATCTATCAAAATTTTCTTGTTGTGTTGTACCATCTGGTTTTAACCAATTAATGTTTCTCAAAAAAATTAAATGTCTGTAACCAATTATTTTCGTTGCATTTGTTGTAGTATTTGGTTCCGATTTGCGAACAATCGTTTTTATTTCGATTACACCAGATTGTGCAATCCATTCTTCTTTTGGTGTTGGATAGAATTCTGGCGTTGTAGCACAAATATTTGAGGCTTTAACTTCTCCATTATAGGTTCTAAATATTAGTTTATTAGCTGTTATATCAATATTAATGAGCGCTTTTGTTTCTTCCTTATTCTTAAAAGCTGTTGCAATATCTGCAATTTCCAAAATCAACGCTTGATCTCCATTTATTTTATATATAATATTGTTAAGATTGCACTTTACAAGTGTTGCGCTATCTAAATTAATAACATCAGAAGCTGTTAAATCCCCATCATCACAACCCATAAAAAGTAGTAAGCCAATAAAAAGTACCATTGTTTTTTTCATAAAAATCAATATTTATACTGCAAAAATAGCATAATAATTCACAAAAGCCAACCAATTCGTATATCGTTAACAGTAGTTTTTGTACCTTTGTATCATGCAAAAAATTTATTTAGACAACGCATCTACTACCAAAATAAGACCAGAAGTTATTACAGAAATGACATCTGTAATGCAAGAAGATTTCGGAAATCCTTCGTCTTCACACAGTTTTGGTCGAAGTTCCAAAAGCGTCATTGAGTTATCTCGAAAATCTATTGCCAAAAATCTAAATGCTACAAGTCAAGAAATCATCTTTACCTCTTGCGGTACAGAAGCCAACAATTGGATTTTGCGAAGTGCTGTTCAAGATTTAAAAATTACTCGAATAATTACTTCTAGAATTGAGCATCATGCGGTTTTGCATGTAATCGAATCGCTTCAAAAAGAATTTGAAATTGAAGTTTCATATTTAAAAATTAATGCTAATGGCGAAGTAGATTTGACCCATTTGGTGCAATTATTAGCTGCTGATAGTAAAACGTTGGTTTCGCTAATGCATGTTAATAACGAGACAGGTGTAGTTTTGGATATTGACAAAACAGTTAGGTTGTGCAAGCAACACAAGGCTTATTTTCATTCTGATTGCGTACAATCTATCGGAAAAACAAAAATTGACTTGCAAGAAACTCAAATCGATTTTTTGGTGGCTAGTGCACATAAATTTCATGGACCAAAAGGAGTTGGTTTTGCTTTTGTGCGAAAAGGAATCCCGTTGCAACCACTATTTTATGGTGGCGAACAAGAAAAAGGACTTCGAGCAGGAACAGAAGCCGTGCATCAAATTGCTGGTATGGCTAAGGCTTTGGAATTGGCAAGTGCAAATCTCGAAACGGAAACGAATGCTATTTTGGAAATCAAAAATTATTGCTGGCAACAATTACAATTACATTTTCCTGATATAAAAAGTAACGGCTTGTCGACGTTTCATAATATTCTCAACATTTTATTGCCTTTTTCTAACGATAAAGCATCGCTATTACTTTTCAATTTGGATATGAAAGGAATTGCCGTATCTCGCGGAAGTGCTTGCCAATCTGGAAGTGCAAGACCGTCGCATGTTTTAGCAGAAATGCTTTCAGAAGAAGATATAAAAAAACCAAGTTTGCGCATCTCTTTTAGTCATTTTAACACCAAAGAAGAAATAGACACTTTTATTAATGTTTTGAAAAGTATTTAATTGCTATTAATCCTTATTATTTGTCTAGATATTTTTATATTTGAACTCAAAATCAATACTTTATTATGGTTGCAACCGAAATCAATACCGAATTAGAACTGTATTTTCAACAATTCAGAAAAAACATTATTGGCATTGATCAAGAATTTGAATCGCCTTTCGGAAAAAAGAAAATTACTTATACCGATTGGACTGCAAGCGGACGTTTGTACCGACCAATTGAGGAAAAACTAATGAATGATTTTGGACCTTTTGTGGCCAATACACACACCGAAACATCGGTTACAGGAACCGCAATGACAATGGCATATCATCATGCTAGAAATATTATAAAAAAACACGTTAATGCTAGCAAAGACGATGTTTTGATTACCGATGGAACAGGAATGACAGGTGTTGTAAACAAGTTTCAGAGAATTCTAGGTCTAAAAATCCCTGAAAACCTCAAAGAATTTACCAATATCCCTATCGAAATGAAACCTATCGTTTTTATTTCGCACATGGAACACCATTCTAATCAAACTTCATGGCTAGAAACCATTGCCGATGTGGAGATCATTCCGAGTTGTGAGCGAGGACTATTTTGTATTGAAAATCTCAAAAAATTATTAGAAAAATATAAAAACCGAACCAATAAAATCGCATCCATTACCTCGTGTTCTAACGTAACTGGAATCCAAACTCCGTATCACGAAGTTGCCAATGTAATGCACGAAAACAACGGCTTGTGTTTTGTAGATTTTGCTTGTTCTGGACCCTATGTAAACATTGATATGCATCCCGAAAATCCAGAATCGTATCTAGATGCTATTTTTGTTTCGCCACACAAGTTTTTGGGCGGTCCAGGAACTTCAGGTATTTTGGTTTTTAATAAAAAATTATATAAAAATATGGTGCCCGACAATCCGGGTGGCGGCACTGTGAGTTGGACAAATCCTTGGGGCGAACACAAATACATCGACAATATTGAAGATAGAGAGGATGGTGGAACTCCTGGTTTTTTGCAAGTAATAAAATCGGCATTGGCAATTCAACTTAAAGAAAAAATGGGCGTTGCCAATATCTTGAAGCGAGAACATGAAATTGTTGATTTTGTTTTTTCAGAATTAGGAAATATTTCGAATATTCACATACTAGCCGAAGAACATCAAAACCGTTTGGGTGTAATTTCATTTTATATAGACGATTTACATTTCAATTTGGGTGTAAAACTACTCAATGATAAGTTTGGAATTCAAACTCGTGGCGGTTGCAGTTGTGCAGGAACGTATGGTCATATATTATTGAATGTCAATCAAGAAACATCTCAAAATTTGGTTTGCCAAATAGATTCCGGCGATTTAATCCAGAAACCAGGTTGGATCCGAATGTCGATTCATCCAACAACCACAAATGCTGAAATAGCTATGGTTTGCCAAAGTATCATTGCGCTATCAGAAAACCATGAAACTTGGTCACAAGATTATATTTATAACAAAACTACCAATGAATTTTGTCATAAATTGGCAAAATCTTCCGAAAAAAAAATGGTAAGTGGTTGGTTTTCTTAAACATTTTTAAACGAATTTAAAAACAACTATTTATATAATAAGGTATCAAATTCAACATAAAGTTGAGATCCACCATCATTATCTATTGGAATCCATTTGTAAGTTATAATTGAATAAGAATTTCCACCGTCAATTTTGACCCAATCATCAATTCCAATTGCAGCGTTTTTAATATCTGAAGAAACAGAAAATCCTGGTGGTGCATTATAACTTCTGCCTTTAACTAATAATTTACATTTATTTGTTTGCAAATCTTCGTCAGCTTGAGCTTTTAAAATTAACTTTGATACTGTACTTTTGGTAAGTAAAGTATTGACTTCTGATGGTAACATAGATACGCCACAAGAAATTACAAACGATAAAATAAAAACGAATAATGTCAATTTTAGATATTTTTGCATTTTAAAAATTTTAAATTATTTATAATAGTTCCATCTAAATGATACAACCTAAAATCTGCCTTCTGAAATCTAACTCTTTCTATGTTTCCATCTCTTGTGCGACCATAAGTAAAACTCTGGAGCTTCATAAATTTGTGCTTCTACTTTTCGCATAAAAGTTTCGGATATTTCATAATCAGGAACCGATTGTACATCTTCAGACAATAACTCTATTGTCGCTTCATAATAGCCACGCTTTGTTCTATAACTTTTTAAAAAAGCGACGCTCAAATCATAGTTTTTTGCAAGAACTTCGGCACCAACATGAATAGGAGTTTGGATACCCATAAAAGTATTCCAAAAGGTTTTATCAGTAATTCGTGGTGTTTGGTCGCTTGCAAAACCATATAATGCCAAGATTCCGTTTTTATGATTGGCTTCAATACAATTTTTGGTTTCTTTAGTAGTAACCAAAGTCGCTTTAAATCGAGATCGAATATCACGAACCAGTTTATCAAAATACGGATTGGCTATTTTTTTATAAATACCAATTCCTTCAAAAGTAATATGATGATTTATCGATATTGCCCATTCATAACTTGCAAAATGGGCGCACATCAAAGCAATGCTTTTACCTTTTTTTTCCATTTCGAGATATTCATCGATGTTGGTAACCACATAGCGTTTTGAAATTTCTTTTTCAGAAATAGTCATCGTTTTAATCATTTCTATAAAAGTATCGCACAAATATCGAAACGATTTTTTTTCAATATGTAAACGTTCTTTGTCAGTTTTATCAGGAAAAGCAAGCACTAAATTTTCTCTAACGGTTTCTCTTCTGTAGCCAATGACATGATATACAATTTGGTATACAAAATCTGAAAATAAATATAAAACCCGAAACGGAAGCATCGATACGCACCATAACAACGGATAAATAAGAATATAAATAAGGAACTGCATCCAAAAAAGTTTTTGCAAATATAGTATTTAATGCTAATTTTAGAATTCAATTTTTACATAAACTCAAAAACAAATTCTATATTTACAACATAAATTAGTACAACAATGAACACAGTTTTAATAATTTTGATTGCAGCCAATTGCATCATCAGCTTCAAAGCATTTGGCGATATGGCTTTTTTCAGGAAATACGAATTTCATATCGGCAGCATTCGTGCGGGCGAGCAACTACGCATGGTCACATCGGCTTTTTTGCATGGCGATATTGGACATTTGTTCTTCAATATGTTTACCTTATACATGTTTGCGCCAGTAGTAATTGATAGTTTTGGCGAAATTTCCTTTCTTTTTGTCTATCTCGGCAGCCTCATTTTTGGCAGTTTGCTAACCCTGTATTTGCATAAAGACGATTATAATTATCGCGCTATTGGTGCTTCGGGAGCAGTAACAGGCGTATTGTATTCGGCAATTTTGTTCCAGCCCGACATGAGTTTGTACCTGTTTTTTATCCCAATTCCAATTCCGGCTTATGTATTCGGAATCGGTTATTTACTCTATTCCATTTACGGCATGAAAGCCAAAAACGACAACATCGGTCACACAGCGCATTTCGGCGGCGCTATTGGTGGTTATGTCATAACACTTGCCAAAGAACCGCATATGTTTACAGATAATTTACAAATGGTAGGTTTATTGGCAATCCCAATTGTTATACTTTTTGTGATGACCAAAATGGGGAAGCTATAAATTATTGGGCGTTACCCTTCGGGTCGGGCTGTACGTTCCCGCTTTTTTAAGCTACAACCCTGTTAGGGTTCAAAACCCTAACAGGGTTGTAGCTTAAAAAGAGCTCCACTGCCATCCCTAACGCGCAGAAAACCATGGCACAACTTTTGCACTAACTAAAAAAAACAAAATAAAACAATCATGAAAAAAGTACTATTAATTCTAATCACATTTTTTACAATCAGTATGGACGCACAAGATTACAGACAACCCGTTCCTCAAATAACCGTTTCTGGCGAAGGCAAAGTAAAAGTTACACCCGACGAAGCACTAATTACCGTTTCTATAGAAACCAAAGGCAATAAAGCCATTGATGTAAAACGAGATAACGACATTGCAATTGCTAAAGTTTTGGATTTTGTCAAGAAAATGAAACTTCCAAAAGAAAACGTAATGACCAATCGTATTTCTTTGAATCCAAATTACGATTACGAAAAAAAGAAACACAGTTATATTGCCAATCAAACCATTGTTATTTGTCTTAAGGAGTTAGCCAAGTACGATGAGCTCGCCGAAGGTTTGGTAGATAATGGCGTAAACCGCATTGATAACGTTGAATTTAGATCATCAAAACTTGCCGTTCATCAATCCGAAGCACGAAAACTTGCCATGAAAGATGCCAAGTTAAAGGCAGACGATTATGTATCTGGTTTGGATCAAAAAGTAGGTAAGGTTTTGCTAATCAACGACCAATCTCAAAACTATTATCCACAAATGGTCATGTACAAATCAGCTGCAACAGCAATGGATGCCGCTGGCGAAAACCGCCAAACGTTAGCCATTGGCGAAATAGAAATAGTTTCAAATGTACAAGTGAGTTTTATCTTGAACTAGAAAAAAGTTTCTGTTTTCAGAAAGCAGATTTCAGAAAGCAGATTTCAGAAAACAGTTTTTAGATTTAACAATGTAGATTTGAGATCTAACTAAAAATAAAAAAGAGAAAATTCTTCGCAGGTTTTCTCTTTTTTTATTTCTGTAATATTTTATACTGCAATCTTTAATCTATAATCTTATTTCTGCCTTCTGCCTTCTGAAACCTGAATACTGCCCACTACTTACTTTTTATCAGGAACAGGATCATAGCCCGATTTTCCCCAAGGATGGCAACTAAAAATGCGTTTCATTCCAAGAAAAAAACCATAAAACAAACCGTGAGTTTTAAGCGAGCCAACGAAATAATGTGAACAAGTAGGTTCAAATCGGCATGCGGCTGGCGTAAAAGGCGAAATTGCAGCTTGATAAAACCAAATGATAACGAGTAACGGAAAAATCAGTACTTTTTTCAACATCTTTATTCTGTATTCTATTATCTGCTTTCTGACTTCTGAAAACTGCTTTCTGACTTCTTAAAAAGTAAACAAGGTTTCTTCTTTTCCGTCTTTTAGTTGTATACCAATAGCTAATAATTGATCCCGAATTTCATCAGACAATTTCCAGTTTTTATTTGCTCGAGCATCGTCTCGCAAGGCAATAAGCATTTTTATGGTTCCTTCAAGTTTATCATTATTATTTTCAGCAGATAGGTTGTCGTTTATTCCTAAAACATCATAAATAAATACTTTGATGATTTCTGCCAAATCTGCTAAATCATCTTTAGTAATGCTTTCTTTTCCGTCATTAATTAAATTGATGAAACGTACAGCTTCAAACAATTGTGCAATTAGTATTGGCGTATTGAAGTCGTCGTTCATGGCGTCATAACAATTGTGCTTCCATGTTTTAATATCCAAAGAAGAAGTAGTTGCAGTATTCAAATTTTGCAATAAATCAATTCCTTCCATTAATCTTGCAAAACCTTTTTCGGCAGCCATAATGGCATCATCAGTAAAGTCAAGATTACTTCTATAATGCGCTTGAAGCATAAAAAAGCGAGCTACATTTGGCGAATATTTTTTACTCAAAAAAGGACTACCACCAGAATAAATTTCGCTAGGCAAAATGTTATTTCCAGTCGATTTCGACATTTTTTTTCCGTTAAGGGTCAACATATTGGCATGCATCCAGAAATTCACAGGACTTTTACCAGTACACGCTTCATTTTGAGCGATTTCGCACTCATGATGTGGGAATTTCAAATCCATTCCGCCACCATGAATATCAAAAGTTTCGCCAAGATATTTGGTACTCATTGCTGTACACTCCAAATGCCAACCAGGAAAACCAATGCCCCAAGGCGATGGCCAACGCATAATGTGTTCGGGTTCGGCTTTTTTCCAGAGCGCAAAATCTTGCGAGTTACGTTTGTCGGTTTGACCTTCTGTATCACGAGTATTGGTTAGCATGTCTTCAATATTTCGACCACTTAATTTTCCGTAATTATGGGTTTTATTAAACTTCATAATATCAAAATAAACAGATCCGTTGGCTTCATATCCAAAACCATTGTCAATAATTTTCTGGATAATATCGAGTTGCTCTATAATGTGTCCCGTTGCAGTGGGCTCAATGCTGGGTGGCAAAAAATTGAAAGTACTTAATACTTGATGAAAATCAACAGTATATTTCTGCACAATTTCCATAGGTTCGAGTTGTTCTACGCGTGCTTTTTTGGCAATTTTATCTTCGCCATCGTCAACATCGTCAACAATATGACCAACATCGGTAATGTTACGAACATAGCGAACTTTGTATCCAAGGTGTTTGAAATACCTGAAAATTACATCAAAACTCATAAAAGTTCTCACGTTGCCAAGATGTACATTGCTATAAACTGTTGGTCCACAAACATACATGCCAATATTTCCTTCGTTTATTGGCACAAATATTTCTTTTTCGCCAGATAACGAATTGTATATTTTTAGTGTATGCGTTTTGTACAATGACATGGATAACTTTTTTTAAAGATTGATAAAACTTTTCTAAAACTTTGTATCAAATTTTATATAATCTAAGAATTCTCTTCGAGTGGCTTCTTCTTTGAATTTTCCGCCAAATTCGGAAGTTATGGTACTGCTTTCTATATCACGAATTCCTCTTGAATTTACGCAAAGATGTTTTGCATCAATAACGCAAGCTACATCATCAGTTCCTAAAACAAGTTTTAATTCTTGTACAATTTGCATAGTTAATCGCTCTTGAACCTGAGGTCTTTTGGCATAATAATCAACAACACGATTCATTTTGGATAAACCAATAACGCGTCCTTTAGAGATGTAGGCGATGTGTGCTCGACCAATAATTGGAAGTAAATGATGCTCACAAGTAGAGTAGAGGGTTATGTTTTTTTCGACCAACATTTCGCCATACTTATAATTATTATCGAAAGTAGAGGCACTAGGTTTTTTGTTCGGATTGAGTCCGCCGAAAATTTCTTTTACAAACATTTTGGCTACTCGATTTGGAGTTCCTTTAAGGCTATCGTCCGTCATATCCATTCCTAATGTTTGCAGAATGTTCTCTACATCTTTTTTGATACTTTCTATTTTCTGATCATCAGTCAAATCAAAGGCATCTTTTCTTACAGGATTTATAGCTTTGGTAGCGATGTGATTGTCGCCTATTTCGTCATTTAAATCGTGACTATTTTTCATTAATAATTTATTTTTTTCTTGATTGGCAAAGATACTAATAAAATCTGATTTTGAAATCTTGTCGTGGTTTATGAAAAAAAAATAATTTTAAGATAAAAAAATGTAAATTTATCGTAAATTTCGCTCCTTAAAATCAACCAACCAATGAAGAAAATTACTATATTTATACTTTTTAATTTATTTTTATTTAGTTCTTTGTCTGCTCAAAATCTGCTTTATAACGGAGATTTTGAGTCTGGAGGTAACGGAACTAATTTTTTGGTTGATGGAGCAGGTTATACTTTGATTACAACTCCAACAGGAAATACAATTGCTGGAAATTATGCTTTTGTATCTAACCCACAACCATTAAATACGACAAGTTTTATTTCTTCTTTTGACCATACAACAGGAAATGCTTCTGGCAAAATGATGGTTGTTGATGGTAATTCAAACAACACCCAACCTCGTTTTTGGAAAGCAGGATCCAATGGTCAAGGTTTTTGCGGTTTATCAACTGTTAATGGTCAATATTTTTTTAGTTATTATGTAAAATCAGTCGCAAATACAGTAACTGCCGCAGATCCAACCACTAGAGCAGATATAAGAGTAGCTTTTACTGGAGCTATAAATATTACGTTAATTGAAGGATCACAAATAGCTCCTTTGCCTTCCACTTTAGCACCAGATTTTGGTTGGCAAAAAGTAACCTATTCGTTTATTGCTATTAACCCTTGTGTTACTATTGAAATGTGGAACAATAATCCTAGTTTTGTTGGTAATGATTTTGCTATTGATGATTTATCTTTATCACCAGCAACTGTTACTGGATTTAGTTATGTTAATTCTACTAATGTTTCGTGTAACGGATCGAATGATGGATATATAGTTGTTTATCCTTTAAATCCTCCAACAACAATTTATACACTTTCTGGTACAGCCTCACAAACCAATACTACAGGGGTTTTTACAGGTCTTGTACCTGGTACTTATGCAATAAATTTTACAGAGCCCTTTTTTGGAGTTACCAACATTACAGGAATTACGATTACACAACCCGCAATAGTTCCAACTATAATTACTAGCCCTAATACAGTAATTGGAATAGGTAATGCAACAACTTTAACTGCAAGTGGCGGCAACGGAACGTACCTTTGGACAGCAAGTCCACCAGATCCATCACTAACAACACCAACAACAGCCAACATTACCGTTAGTCCTACAGTGACGACTACCTATACTTGTTCAAGTGGTGCAATTGCAAGAAATCTTATTTTTAATGGAGACTTTGAAGTTTTAAATCAACCGTTTATTACTAATGCCCAAAATTATTTTCAAAC
Source organism: Flavobacterium sp. (assembly GCA_043771555.1). Taxonomy (GTDB): domain Bacteria; phylum Bacteroidota; class Bacteroidia; order Flavobacteriales; family Flavobacteriaceae; genus Flavobacterium. Next base: position 24,948 of record JAYVHB010000057.1, read on the forward strand.
GGCTAATCCATCATGTTTTGAAAACACCATTGGTATTGTACCAAATTCCCAAGCATGGTGTCCTACATTGTCAAATTGTAACACCCGAACGAATACAGGAAGTATGCTGGTTTATAACGGCGCAAATCTAGCAACAGGTTCAAAAATAGTATGGTCGCAAAAAGTACCCGTACCTTCAGGAACAAATCTAACTTTTAGTTTTTGGTTACAATCTTTAGGACTTCCTGCATTAAATCCTTCAACTGTTGAGGTTACGATTAATGGTATAGTTGTAAATACAGGTGCAATTCCTGCTACAGATTGTACTTGGGTGCAACGTGTTATAAACTGGAACTCAGGTGCTGCAACTTTCGCAGATATTAGAATTATTGATAAGTTGCAAACAATAGGTTATCAAAATGATATTGCTATTGACGATATTACATTTACATTCAATAAGAGTTGTGTTCCTAGCAAAAATGTTATTGTGTCTTTCGCTACAACAACACCAGTTATAGGTGGTATTAATTTGACCGTAACTTCAGATGGACCTGTATGTGATGAGCTTGATTGTGTTAATCTTACGGCAGTTTACACTGATACAAAAGCTACCACTACATATACAGTTGCACCTAAACCTGGTGGTTTTTCTGCATATCCTTTCAATGGAGGTTCGCTGTTGCCATCATGTAATTCTTCTGGTAGTAATTGTGATGATTTTTGGAGTACAACAATACCACTTCCATTTAAGTTTTGTTTTTTTGGGAATACCTATACAAGTTTTTTAATAGGTACTAATGGAGTAGTATCTTTTGAGCAAAGTATTTGTCCACCTAATCCAGGACAACAGTGTCCAGATGCAAATTGTCAATATCAAGTTCCATCAACTTTACCAAGTCCTACTTTACCTATAAATTCAATTTTTGGAGTTTATCAAGACATCCATTTTTTTTCTAGGCCACCAACAAGTTATACTAATTATCAAACCTTTGGTACTTACCCTAACCGTGCTATGGTGGTTAGTTATTATGAAATACCTCAATTCTCCAATCAACTTAGTAATTTGCAGACGTATCAAATTGTAATGCATGAAACTACTAATGTTATTGAGGTTAATGTGCAACGGAGAGTTCCAAATAATGGTTGGCAAGGTGGCGTTGGAGTTATTGGATTGCAAAATCTTGCTGGAACTACTGCTGTTGTTCCCCCAGGTCGCAACACTGGCAACTGGACTGCACTGAATGAGTCGTGGGTTTTTACTCCTAACACCGCAGATGTACCATCTTTAGAAGATTTTCATTGGGAGGACGCTGCTAATCCTGGGGTTTCTCTAGGAAATGCTAATCCACTTAATGTTTGTATCGAAGACGATACAGTTCCTGAAACCTATTTGGCAATTGTTGATTATAAAAATTCATGCGCTGTGCCATTAGAAGTTGTTCGTTTAACAAAAAGTATCACTATAGATGTTGAAGCACCACTTCCAGTATTACCTGTAATTCCTAATTTATGTTATAGCGGCTCTATTCCTGGTGCTATGGATATTAGTGTAGATTCTGTTTTGCTTTCACCTGCTCAAATTACAGCTGGTGCTTTTTCTGTTCAATATTTTGAGAATGCTACAGATGCGGAAAATGGTGGTGGACCATCAGAAATTTTCAATCCACAAGCTTTTCCCATACCTATAACACCTTCATTTTTTCCTAAAACTATTTATGTTCGCGTTGAAGATTTGCTCACAACGGGTTGTTTTGAAGTGAAGTCATTTATTATTTATAAAGCTCCAAGTGGTTCATTTGTTTATCCAAGTACTCCTTATTGTACAACTGTGACTTCGGCTGTGCCAACATTAACTGGGTTAACCGATACAGGATTGGTAACGGTATATTATTCTTCATCAGGAACACCATATGCTACTAGTGATACTCCAAATATTATAAACTCAATTGGGGCTAGTGCAATCGTAAATATTCTTGCAAATGATTTACTTTCAAATGGTAGTCAAGCAACACCAACGAACACATCAGTTGTTTTAACAACCTTAGGTTTACCAACAGGAAGTGTTTTGAATCCAAGTGGTACCGTAACTGTTCCTAATCAAGGAACTTGGACATACAATTCAATTACTGGAGTATTAACTTTTGTACCCCTTCCAACTTTTGTGAATGATCCAGCACCTATCACTTACACGCTAACCGAAACATTAACTGGTTCATCTAATACTGCTGTAGTTACATTAGATTACACAGGGGCATCTTTTCCAATTGCAACAAACGACTCACCAATTTTAATAAACCCCACAGGTAGTAATGCTAACGTAAACATTCTTGCAAATGATTTATTATCAAATGGAAGCCTTGCAACAGCATCAAATACATCAGTTATCTTATCTATTACAGATTTACCAATTGGAAGTGTCTTGAATCCTAGTGGCAGTGTAACTGTACCTAATCAAGGAACTTGGACATACAATTCAACTACTGGAGTATTGATTTTTGATCCATTACCAACCTTTGCTAGTGATCCAACTTCAATTGTTTACACATTGATCGAAATATCTCCTTTAACTTCTGGAGGAACTTTTTCTGTTTTACCAGTTGGTTCTGCTGTAACTCTTGATACAAATACTGGTGTTGTGACTCCTAGCACGAGTACCCCTGGTAGTTACACAATAAAATATACTATTCCAGCTGCCTTGCCACCATCTTTAAACCCATGTCCTGAATTTTCAGTCACTACTCCGATTGTAATTTCTAATTGTAGCACTCCTATTACCGCAGTAAATAATGGCCCTATATGTTTGGGTAACTCTGTAACTCTAAATGTACAAACACCCCTTGCAGGTGCTACATATACTTGGACTAATGCTGCTGGTTATAATTCAGGTCCTTTAACTAATCCTTCGGTCACAATAACACCTGCAGTTAGTGGAAGTATTACATATAATTTAGCTGTTACTTCATCTACGGGTAATTATACATCAGCTTCTACGGTTGTTGTTAATGGTATACCATTAGCTCCGATATTTACGGTACCTGCACCATACTGCGTTGGTGCTACAGCGAGTCAATTATCAGCTACCGGAACAGGATTGTTATGGTACAGTACAGCATCGGGCTTACCAGCAGGAACAGCAACTGCACCCACACCTACCACAACAACATCAGGAACACAAAGTTATTATGTAACCCAAACAGTTAATGGTTGTGAGAGTAGTCCAAGAACCTTGCTATCAGTAACTATAAAAGCATTGCCAAGTGCTCCGATATTTACGGCACCTGCACCATATTGTGTAGGAGCTACAGCGAGTCAATTATCAGCTACAGGAACAGGATTGTTATGGTACAGTACAGCATCGGGCTTACCAGTAGGAACAGCAACTGCACCCACACCCACCACAACAACAGCAGGAACACAAAGTTATTATGTAACCCAAACAGTCAATGGCTGTGAGAGCACACCAAGAACGTTGGTAACAGTTACAGTCAATCCAATTCCAAGTGCTCCAACATTTACGGCACCTGCACCATACTGCGTTGGTGCTACAGCGAGTCAATTATCAGCTACAGGAACAGGATTGTTATGGTACAGTACAGCATCGGGCTTACCAGCAGGAACAGCAACTGCACCTACACCCACCACAACAACAGCAGGAACACAAAGTTATTATGTAACCCAAACAGTTAATGGTTGTGAAAGCAAGCCAAGAACATTGATAACAGTTACAGTCAATCCAATTCCAAGTGCTCCAACATTTACGGCACCTGTACCATATTGTGTAGGCGAAACGGCTTCACAATTGAGTGCTACAGGAACAGGCTTGTTGTGGTACAGTGCTTTGACAGGTGGTACAGGAACAGCAACTGCACCTACACCCACCACTACAACAGC
>JAYVHB010000058.1:0-11384 GCA_043771555.1 Flavobacterium sp.
TGGCGCTACAAACCCTGTTACTCCAACCCCACCAATAACCTCGATTATTACACCGCCTTTTACGGACAGCGAGATGAATGCAGAAAATATTATTGCTAACGAATTTTACTATCCATTATCTAAAGAAAAAAAATTATATGTTCATACTAAGCTAGGATTGTATCAATCTCTAGTGGAGTATCTATCGTTGAATATTACTAATAATATTGTAAACCCCGATGCTTTACTATTTGCACAACAACTAGTTAATTCCGCTATAACTGAAACCAACCAAGCAGATGTTAATAATTTGGTAGGATTGTCATTAGCAGTTAAACAAAGTGGTGATGCAATTTTTGAAGATTCATTTGATGAACAAGTTGATCAATTTGTAGATATGGATTTATCAAATCCACCGATAACACCTCATTTATTTGGATTACATTATTTTATCAATATTCAAAAATTAAAAAATATAAATCCTGAGTGGAGCTACGGTAAATGCGCCTTCGAAGCAGGTAAACCCTATATACATCTTAGTCTCGATGCTTTCGGTCTTATACCAGTTGTGGGTGAAGTTGCTGATTTAGTTAATGGTGCAATATATGCTGTTGAAGGCGATGGGCTTAACGCGACTTTAAGTTTAGCAAGTGCAATACCTATTGTTGGCTATGGCTCTACAGCCTCAAAATATGCTATAAAAATCAAAACTGCATACGGATCAAGCAATAAAGTGAAGCTAGTATGGAAAGTTTTACCTGGTAATATTGTCTATTTTGGAACTGATGCAACATGCCGCAAACAATTAAGAAAAGCATTAAATATGGTTGTAGGTAATTTAAATCAAGCCCATCATATTATCCCTGTAAGTCTGCAAAGTAATCCAATAGTACAAAAAGCATTTAAATCGTCTGAAGCTTTTCATTTGAACGAAGCTTTGAATGGAATATCATTAAGTACATTAGTGCATAATGGAAGTCATAGTAATTACAACAATCAAGTTCTTGGTTATTTGAATCAATTATCGCTAAACGCAAGTCCCGCTGAATGTTACAATAAAGTAAATGAGATTATAACCAAAGTAAGGATTGCTATAGCAAATAATCCAAATATACCTATAAATCAATTAACTTTTTAATATGAATTTTTATTCAATACAAAACTCCTTAAGTCAAAAAATACTTGGACATTATCCCCAAGTAAAAAGCATTCATTATAATTGTGATGTTTGGGATGAGCCAAAATTTATCGAACATATACATTTTGAAAAAGTAACTTTTGAGCCAATTATAGCTAATGCTATTTTAAATAAGAAATCTAAACAAACAGATTTAATAAGTACACTTTCTGCAATCGGTTTCTCGAAAAAATTATTATTAAGTGAAAAATTAAAGCAAATTTTACAGAGTAATCGAAAAACAGATATGCAATTTTTTAAATCACCTATTATTCAAAATAATTCTTTCGTTGAAGATTATTGGATATTAAATTTGTTTAAATTCAATATGGAATTTATAGATTTTACTAAATCTGAAATTTCTTATTCTAGAAAAGCAGACAATTATAGTACATCGTACTCTACAATAAAGGAATATTTAAAGATTGATAATAAAGACCAATTTGAAATTAAAAAATCAGAAGCCCTAAAAAGACAAGAAACAATATCAATTGAAAAATTGTCCTTAATGAAAGAAAATGTTGATGAAGATTTTTTTATGATTAATAATGTTTTTGGAGGATTATATTATGTTTCGGAAAATCTAAAAAAAGAAATAGAAGATGCTGCTTGTACAGGTATCGAGTTTCAGCCAATTGAATTATCATTAAATGAATGGTTAAATGTTGAAAGAGAAAAAATATATGGAAAGAGTTAATACAATGAAAAAGAAAATCCTTGTTCTATTTTTATTAATAAGTTGTTGTGTTTTATCTCAAAACAAAGCTATAGTCCCAAAATCTGGGACTATCGTTTTTGTTAAAGAAGAAACGGTTTTAGACAAAGATTTATATCTAAAATCACAAAAAGAGCTGATCCCAAAAATGAAAAAAGCATTAACAAAACAGTTGTTTTACGAGCGTCTGGCAGAAGGTAAAAGGACGGATACTATTGTATTAAAAACAGAGGTTGATAAAGTTGTACTAATATACGAAATGATGCTACCCTCTGAGATAGATGAACCAAAAGAAAATATTAAATTTCATCATGAATTTAAAGGCGATACAATCATTACATACAATTCGAAAAATAATGAAAGTAATTATAATCAAAAATTAATAAATCAAGTTTCGGGTTTAATAACAAATGATGACAATGAATATGTTGATTTAGAAGAAAACCAAATTATTAATCTTACCGAATTCAAAAAAGAAACAAAAATAATAAACGGACTAACATGTTTTAAGGTTGTTTATTCATTTAATCATGTAAACGAAGAATCAGGGTTTGATTTTCTTTCAGAAGTAGTGTCTAACATAAGAGAATTGTGGGTAACCCAAGAATTAAAATGTAATTATCATCCCGTTATTAATGAAAAAGAAATTCTCGAAAAATATTATCCACTAGAAATTTCAGAATACTCTGAAGAAATAAAAGGATACAAAACAACTTATACTATTGAAAAATTTAGTTTAAATTAAATAATCAGCAGTAGCAAACTTCTAAAGTTTTAGTTAAAAAAATTAGGCTTTTAATTCGAAATCCAATTATGTAATTATTTTCTAGACAAAATAAAATCTGCTTTATCTTTAAAATAATCGAAATCTTCAAACTTGGCAATTTCTATTTCAATTTCATTAAGATTTTGATTTTGCAAACCTTTGGCAACAATATATTTCAAGAAATAAAATATATTGATGTTTCCTTCTTTTATATTTTGTCTCTTAATTTTATTCAATTTTTTTTCAATGCTTTCTAGATCATGATTATACACAAGTTGATACAACTTAAATAAATTCAACTTTTGATTTTTTTCCTCGTACTCTAAATCTTTTTTTTCTAATTTCTCTTTGGCATCTTGAAAGTACAAGTTTGCTAAAGTTATAAAATAGGATTTAATGTTTTTATCCACAAGCAACGAATAATCGAGATATTTTTGATACACCCGCAAAGCTGTATTGTAATTTTTAGATTTGTAATAACTAAAAAGCTCATTAAATAAAAAATCGGTTGATAGTGCAAATTTTTCTAATTCAATATTCATTGACTTTTCATCTAAAAAACCAGAAAAACTGTGAATGTATTTTGCGTTCGCATCTATAATAAAAATTTCTGGAGATATTTTAAAATCAAAATTTTTAAAATAATAACTAATTGTTTGATGATCTACTTGTACAAACACATATTCTTGAAACACTTTGTTTTGGTCACCAAGATTTAATGTGCACAATCCCATTGGCTTGGTAGTAGGTGCACACCATGATCGAGTAAAATCTACAAGCATTAATTTGTTAGAAGCCAAAGCAACCTTTTGCGCTTCCTCAAAATTAGTAAAATAAGCTGCATAGCTTCTTAATGGAGAAAACAATACTAATAAGAATAAAAAATATTTCATAAATTTATTTAACAAACCAAATGTAAATTAAAAATTGTTTAAAACTACTTTTTTGAAACCAAAATACTTTTAAAAAAATTCTATATTTTTACGAAAATAAAATTTCAAAATGAAAGAGAAAGAAAAACCCGATACAGAAAAAGAAGCCAAACTAAAAGCCTTACAACTTACCCTCGACAAGCTAGACAAAACCTACGGCAAAGGAACCGTAATGAAAATGGGCGACAAGGCCGTGGAAGAAGTTGAAACCATTTCTTCGGGATCGCTCGGACTTGATCTTGCACTTGGCGTAAACGGCTATCCTCGTGGACGCGTAATAGAAATATATGGCCCAGAATCCTCAGGAAAAACAACCTTAACATTACACGCAATTGCCGAAGCCCAGAAAGCTGGCGGAATTGCAGCTTTTATAGATGCTGAGCACGCTTTTGATAGAAATTATGCCGAAAAACTAGGCGTAGATATCGAAAACCTCATCATCTCACAACCCGATAATGGAGAACAAGCGCTGGAAATTGCCGAAAACCTTATTCGTTCTGGTGCTATAGATATTGTCGTAATTGACTCGGTGGCTGCCTTGACACCTAAAAGTGAGATTGAAGGCGAAATGGGCGATTCCAAAATGGGATTGCACGCAAGATTAATGTCGCAAGCCCTACGAAAGTTAACAGGAACAATTTCAAAAACTAATTGTACCGTTTTCTTTATCAATCAGTTGCGAGAAAAAATTGGTGTGATGTTTGGAAATCCCGAAACAACAACGGGTGGAAATGCCTTGAAGTTTTATGCTTCGGTACGACTAGATATTCGTCGTTCGTCTCAAATAAAAGATGGCGATAATGTAATAGGCAACCGTACCAAAGTAAAAGTCGTTAAAAATAAAGTCGCTCCGCCATTTAAAGTTGCCGAGTTCGACATTATGTATGGTGAAGGTGTTTCTAAAACTGGAGAAATCTTGGATCTTGCTGTTGAATTCGAAATTATCAAAAAAGCAGGTTCTTGGTTTAGTTATGGTGATACCAAATTGGGTCAAGGTCGTGATGCCGTAAAACAACTTATTAAAGATAATCCCGAAATGGCTGATGAGTTAGAAGCCAAAATCAAACAACATATCAAAGATTTGGCAGAAGCTTCATAAGTAGTCTGAAAATCAATTATCAATCAATCCCTTTCGTAAATCGAAAGGGATTTTTTATATTTACATTTCTTTAGAATTTTATAAATTTTTCGATATGAAACTAAAAAAATTAAAATTTACGATTTTTGTTGTTATTTTAGCATTTTTTGTAAGTTGTACCGATGAACTTGATACCAACTCACTTGAAAATCCAAAATCAAGACGAACAGAAATTTTCAATCCTCTAGAAGGATGTTGGTCTTTAGTAAACGTTTCTGGTGGCTTTGCTGGCACCAACACTAACTTTCCTAAAGGTTGGATTACTTGGGATTTTAATACCGCGAACCAAACCATAACCATTGTTAATAACAATCTTTTTGAAGCGCCATTATATGACGGTCTAGAATCTGGAACTTATAATTACAACAATACGCTCACTTTTACTTCTTGTGGCAATGAAACAACGCCAATAAATATCATTAATCAATTCGAAAGTTGTTATGCCATAACCAACGATACCTTAACCATTAATAACAATCAAATAGCCGATAGTTTTACATTAACGCTAGTACGAGTTAATGATAACAATTGCAATTATGTTGTTTTTGGTCATTATTTTGGCTTTTGTGGAGGTGAAACGTGCATCGAAAAATTCAAATTAACTTCCAATAAAATATATGAAGATGTTAATGATGTTTATCCAGGTGTAAATTCTGGAACGTTACCAATTTATGTACAATTACCGAATAATAAATTTCTAGCAGCACAAGATTTAATGACCTTTTTCCCTAACGATTTATTAACTGAAACTAATACAACTATCGGAATGCCCGATGCGAGTGATGGTGGCGGTTTGTATATAAAATATCATGTTAACGGCGTTGATAAATTATGGCTTATCGATCAATTCAAGCAAAATGTTCCTGCTCAATACCATAATTTTATGGATAAAGTAAATGAGAAAATAGCATTGATGCAGTAAAACTTATTTTACATTGTACGCAATAAGTTCCTCATAAATAAGTTGCCTAACCGACTCATTTACAGCTCTAATAGCCGCTTTATCATCAATCGTTTTATCAGAAGTTTCAATAGGAAAAAGCAATTTGGCTCGCATAATTCCTGGACTACCACTCATAAAAGTATACGAAAAACGTTTTTTATTGTCTGGAAAAACTAGTGGCGCAATAGGCAATTGATGTTCAATCGCCAACTTAAAAGCACCATCTCGAAAAATATCCAACACGATCGACTCATCGGCAGGAACGCCACCTTCCGGAAAAATACAAATACTCAAGCCTTGATCAATACGCTTCTGCGCCCGTGCAAAAACCTCCATCCTACTCTTTTGGCTGCTTCTATCCACCAAAATACAAGTGCGTTTATACAAATAACCAAACAACGGCAACTTAGCCAATTCCTTTTTACCAACAAATACAAACGGATTTTTCACAACTGCCAACATCAACAAAATATCGGCCAACGAAGTATGATTAGCAACCAACATATAACTTTTTTTTGGGTCAAGTGCATCTGGATTTTCACTTTTGTAATAAAAACCAACCAAAAAAAGCGTCACTTTTGCCCAAATTCTAGCAAAAAAGAAAAACGATCGGTACCAGCTTTCTTTCAAACTCGTTACAAGTAAAAACGGGCTCAGCAGCAAAATCACAACCGCCACCATTGTATACGCCCAAACGCGCCAAATCGTTGTAAAAATATTTTTTATTATTCGCATTTATTTTTTTAATTAGAAACCAATCATCAGGCATTTTTATAATCGCAATTCCCGCTCTACATTGCAATCTTTTTTAAATTGTTACACTTCGACAAGCTCAGTGTGACAATTTAAAAAAGGATTTCCATTTAGATCGGGGTTAAAACGAGATACTTTTTTGCAAATCAATAATCGCTTGCGCTTTTTTTTAGAATTTTCAAATATAACAAATCGATAACATATTTCTAAAAAATAATTGCAAATGCCCTAACAAAAACCAATTTTCAAAAACACATTTCTTTGTAACTTTGTACCTTTGCTTATAAAAACTGTACCATGTCAAAAATTCTCACCGGAGTACAAAGTACCGGAACGCCACATCTCGGAAACCTACTTGGCGCCATCATGCCAGCAATAGCTTTATCCAACCAACCCGAAAACGAGTCTTTTCTGTTCATTGCCGACTTGCACTCGATAACCCAAATAAAAAACGGCGCAACCCTTCGCCAAAATACCTACAGCACCGCCGCCGCTTGGTTGGCTTGCGGCTTGGACATAAATAAAGTTGTTTTTTACCGCCAAAGCGATGTGCCACAAACCGCAGAATTATCATGGTATTTGAGTTGTTTTTTTCCCTTCCAACGTTTGACATTGGCACATTCCTTCAAAGACAAAGCCGATCATTTGGAAGACGTCAATGCAGGATTATTTAGCTATCCTATGCTTATGGCCGCCGATATATTATTGTACGACGCCAACATCGTGCCTGTAGGTAAAGACCAACTACAACATCTCGAAATTACGCGTGATGTAGCCGCACGTTTCAACCACCAAATGGGCGAAACCTTCGTACTTCCCGAAGCCAAAATCCAAGAAGAAACCATGTACATTCCTGGTACCGATGGGCATAAAATGAGCAAATCGCGCAACAATACCATCAATATTTTCTTGGACGACAAAGCTTTGCGCAAACAAATCATGACCATCGAAACCGATAGCACGCCACTCGAAGTACCAAAAAATACTGAAACCTGCAAGATATTTGCCATCTATAAATTGCTAGCCAACCCAACTCAAATTGGGGAAATGACAGAAAAGTACGCCAACAAAAACCAAGATTTTGGCTATGGTCACGCCAAGCAATTGTTGTTTGAATTGATTGTAGAAAACTTTAAAACCGAAAGAGAAAAGTACGCCTATTATATGAACAACCTTCAAGAAGTAGATGCGCTCTTGCAAATTGGTGCCAAAAAAGCAGGGATAGTTGCCAATGGGGTTTTAGGAAGAGTAAGAGAGAAATTGGGGTTTTTGTAGCTTACTTTTCCTGAAAAATTCCTTTACAAAGGTCTAATTATACATTTCAATTCCATTTTCAAAAAAATAAAAGAAATTCTAAAACTCCAACTTCAAAAAATTATCCAACCCAATAACGGTAATATTGTCTGCAATTTTATACATGTCATTTGTAGGTGAAATAATAAAAGTTTTGGTGGGTTTTATCACTTCCAAACTTCTGTAAAATCCTTTGGTTCCTTTTGGCGCATCCGAGGCTTTACATTCTATGGCGATGGTTTGGTTTCCTTTTTTTAGTATTAAATCTATCTCGTCCCCTGTGGCTGTTCTATAAAAAAAATAATCCCAAGTTGGCCTATTTACAATACTATTTTCTAAGACAATTCCTTCCCAAGAAGTTTTTATTATTTTATAATAGAAAATTTACAAGTTTAATATATTTAAAATCAATATTATAAATTCAAATAAAACAGTAATAATGCAAATTGAAAATATAATTTTCAATTTGCAAGATTTTAAAATTAAATCACCTCAAACAACTTCCCCGGTAAAGGACGAATTACCCCTTTGAGTTCCATCGTTAATAACATTCCCGAAATTTTAAAAATTGGCATATCACAATCAATAGCGATAATATCCATCAATTCTTTACCGTTTTTGAGAAGGTAATCGTATATTTTTTGTTCGTCGGGTTCTAAAGAAACAAATAATTGTTTTTGCACTGCCTTAGACTTTGCGGTTTCGGTAGCAATCTCCCAATTGAGAATATATAAAATATCAGCAGCCGAGGAAAGTAAATGCGCCCGTTGTGTTTTGATCAAGTTGTTGCAACCTTGGCTGTATTTGTCGCTTATTCTGCCTGGTACTGCAAAAACATCTCGATTATAATCGTTCGCCATATTGGCAGTTATTAGTGAGCCTCCTTTTTCGGCACTTTCGATGACGATCGTCGCTTCTGCCATGCCAGCAACAATGCGGTTTCGGGATACAAAATTTTCACGCATTGGTCCAGAATCACTCCAAAACTCGGTCATGAAGCCACCGTTTTCTTCTACTTTGGCAACATATTTTTTATGTACTTTGGGATAAATTTCGTTCAAGCCATGCGCCAAAACACCAATAGTTTGTAAGTTGTGCTCCATTGCCGCTTGGTGCGCAACGATATCTACGCCATAGGCAAAACCCGAAACAATAATTGGGTTGAGCGGTGCGAGATCTTCGATAAGTTTTTTACAAAATTCGGTGCCATAGGACGTTATTTGTCGCGTGCCAACAATACTAATAATTCGGCGATTAGACAAGTCGATATTGCCTGAGGAAAACATCACCAAAGGACTATCAATGCAATGTTTGAGCCTATCGGGATACTTTTCGTCTTGAAAATGCGAAACCGTAATTTTGTTTTTTTCTATAAATTTTACTTCTCTTTCGGCTTGCTCAAAAACGGCTTTATTTTTTAAATTTTTGAGTAAAACGGTTCCAATGCCATCAATCCCTGCAAGTTGTGATGCTTTGGTCTCAAAAACAGCTTTAGCAGAACCACAATGATTGAGTAACTTTTTGGAAACAACGGCACCAACTCCGTCAATTTTTTGTAGGGCTAATGTATAATATAATTCGTCTTGGCTCATAGTAACTATTTGAGCGTGAAAAGTATAAAATATTCCTGAAATTGTTAATAAAATTTGCAAATAAAATTTTGATTCGCAATGGCATTGTATAACTTTGTTTCTATGAATTTAGACCTATATATTGCCGAACTTTTATACCGTCATCAATGTGTTATAGTGCCCGATTTTGGTGCTTTTTTAACCGAAATAACTTCCGCAGTTGTTGACCAATCCAATCATAGTTTTTATCCTCCACGAAAAGTAATTTCGTTTAATTCGAATATAAAAAATAATGATGGTTTACTAGCCAATCATATTGCATTGACTGAAAAAACAGCCTACGATACTAAGGTTTTAACGATAGAAAAAGCGGTTACCAACTGGAAAATTGCCTTAGAAAACAACTCGAAAATTGTACTTAAAAACATTGGCGAAATTTCGTTGAATAGCGACCGAAATACCGTTTTTGTTCCTGCCGAAACTACTAATTTTTTGGCAACTTCCTTTGGTTTGGCAAGCTATGTTTCGCCAGTTGTGAAGCGTGAAGTGATACAACATCTTGAAGAAAATAATATAGAAATTCCTGAGGAAGAAGTAAAAGTAATTGCTTTTGATCCCGAAAAAAGAAACCGTTTTGGATATCTCAAATATGCCGCTGTTTTTCTAGTTGGATTGGCTGGCGCAGGAGTTTTGGGTTATAATTGGAACGAAAACCGTATTGCTACGCAAACGGTTTTGGTAGAAAATGCGGTGCAAAAACAAGTACAATCCAAAATTCAAGAAGCTACTTTTTTTGTGTCTAGTCCTTTGCCAAGTGTAACACTTACGGTTAAAGAAGAAAAATTATCATATCATGTTGTTGTTGGTGCTTTTAGAAACGAACAAAACGCAAAAAAAACCTATAAAAATTTGCTTTCTAAAGGATTTGACGCTCGTCGTATTGCAGCCAATAGATTTGGTTTACACCCTGTTTTGTCTGGTAGTTATGCTACTCGAGAAGAAGCTACGGCTGCTAAAATTACTTTGCAGCAAAACGGAAATCCCGATGCTTGGTTGCTCGTCGAAAAGTTATAAAAATTACGAACGTTATTGATAGGCTTAGCCCTGATAGTAGTGGAAATCCTTTTATTCTTTTTCTTTAAAAAAATAAAAGATTGAAACGTATAGCAGGAAATAGCTCCAAATAAAAATTATGTCTCCAAAACATCCTTCTGAATCGCTTACAATCTTGACCGACTTGGTGTTGCCAAGCGAAACTAACCCATTGAACAATCTTTTTGGTGGCGAACTTTTGGCGCGAATGGATCGAGCGGCGAGTATTTCGGCACGTAGACATTCGCGTAGAATTACGGTGACGGCGTCTGTAAATCATGTGGCGTTTAACAGGTCGATTCCGCTGGGAAGTGTTGTAACTGTTGAGGCGAAAGTGTCACGAGCTTTTACAACGTCGATGGAGATTTTTATTGATGTTTGGGTGGAAGATCGTGAGTCGGGTTTTCGAACCAAGGCAAATGAAGCAATTTATACGTTTGTGGCGGTCGACGAAACAGGAACGCCTGTAAAAGTACCTGAAATTATCCCAGAAACAGAAGAAGAAAAATCGAGATTTGAAGCGGCACTGCGCAGAAAACAATTGAGCTTGGTGCTTGCTGGAAAACTAAAACCCGAAGAAGCTACGGAATTGAAGGCTTTATTTTTATGAACTAGTCGAAGTTGAATAATACTTCGAGTTTGACTTCTAAAGCGTTTGCAATTTTCAAAAGTGACACTACTGTTGGATTTCTTTTCCCGGACTCGATTGTGTTGTAATTACTTTTATCAAAACCACAACGATAAGCAATTTCAGTTTGCGTAATTTTCTTTTCTAGTCGTAAAGATTTTATCTTTTTCCCTAAAGAAATTAAATACTTGGTATCGCTATGTGACAAATTTTCTTTCACAGTGCGATATTCTTTATTATATCATGAAAAAAGTTATTATATATTACAACTTTATAATTATTTTCTTATGTTTGTTAAAATATTACTAACTTTAACCAACTTTATTATGACTCGAACTATGACAAAATCCAGTTTATTATTAATTATAATTTTTTCAACACTCTTTTTTAGTTGCGA
>JAYVHB010000059.1:0-60437 GCA_043771555.1 Flavobacterium sp.
TTGGATATCCTAATCCATTTGAATCTAACTTTACACTTAATGTAACTACAACAAGTGAGGAGAAAGTTCAAGTAGTTGTTTACGACATGATCGGAAAACAATTGGAATCAAAAGAAGTAAATGCTACTGATGCAAATGCATTAGAAGTAGGATCGAACTATCCAGCTGGAGTATACAATGTAATTGTATCTCAAGGTGTGAATGTGAAATCACTTCGTATGATTAAAAGATAATTTTTAAAATTGTTTAATTATAAAAATGCCTCTCTTTTAGAGAGGCGTTTTTTTTAAAATTTAAAGAAAAGCATGAAAAATTTAAAATCTATATTAACAATTATAGTAGTGCTTTTTGCATTTATTGTAAACGCTCAAGTAGGTGTAGGTACTACAATTCCTGAAGCTGCCCTAGACATAACCTCGTCCAACGACGGTCTGTTAATTCCTCGAGTAGCCTTAACCACAACTTCTAGCGCATTACCACTAATAGCACCAACAGTTTCTGAATTAGTTTACAATTCGGCAACCGTTGCTGATGTTACACCTGGTTATTATTACTGGAATGGGTCGGTATGGGTTAGATTAGCTGCTGGTATTACAAATGATTGGAGTACAACAGGAAATACAGGAATAGTTGATGGAACAAATTTTATAGGAACAGCAGCACTTACCAATGTGGATGTCGCCTTCAGAAGAAACAATATTGCAGCTGGAAAAATTGGGGTTACAAGTACTTCTTTTGGAGTTGGAGCATTAAATGTTGGTGCTGCTAGTAACAGTACAGCTTTCGGAACGAATGCATTAACCCTGAATATAGGGGCTAATAATGTAGCAGTAGGAAATGGAACCTTAGCCGCAAATGTAACAGGTATTCAAAATACAGGAGTAGGAAATGCTGCACTAGCCGTTAACACCGGAATTGCTTCAACGGCAGTTGGATTCGAAGCTTTAAAAGCAAATGCGAATGGGAATAACAATACAGCTGTTGGTTTTCAAGCTTTATCAAAAAATATAGCTGCAAATAATAATACAGCCATTGGTTTTCAAACCATGTTAAATAACACTACAGGGAGCGAAAATACGGCACTTGGTTTTCAGACGTCAAGCATTGGCGGCTCAGGAAGTAAAAATACTGCTGCTGGTTTTATTGCCTTGAACAATAATACTGGAAGTGAAAATACAGCATTTGGTCACAGTTCATTAAGCGGAATAAACAATGCGGCTTCAAGATTTAATACCGCCATAGGATTTCAATCTATGTTTGCTGGCATAGGAAATGTATCCAATGTTGTAGCGGTTGGAGCTAATGCACTTTTTCAAAACACAGCTTCAAATACTGTTGGTATTGGTTTTAATGCGCTTCAAGGTCAAATAGGTAACGCTACAGGAAATACAGGTGTAGGTTTTAGTGTTTTAAACAATAATAATACAGGAGACAACAATACAGCAATGGGATCAGAAGCTGGATTTGCTGCTGTAGGAAGTGGAAACACATTAATAGGTTTTAGAGCAGGACAATTTGCAAGTAATGCTTCAGGAGCAGGAACTCTTATAGGATTTCAAGCAGGCCAAGGTTCTACAGGTGCTAACAATACTGTTATTGGGCATAATGCTTTAACAGCAACAGGAGCTTCTTCAAACAGTGTTGCAGTAGGAAATAACTCCTTGATATCAAATATAGCAGCCAATAATACAGCTGTAGGCTACAATACTTTGTTTTCAAATATTAGTGGATCAGGTAATGTTGCGATAGGAAACCAAGCAGGGCAATCAGAAACAGGTTCTAACAAATTATACATTAGTAATTCTAATACTTCTGCAACTACATCTTTAATTTATGGTGAGTTTAGCCCAACACGAATCCTTAGAACAAATAGTATTTTTCAAATTGGAGATCCAACAACTACAGGTTATGTATTTCCAGCAACTCGAGGTACTGCTAATCAGTATTTGACAACAAATGCGACAGGTGTCGTGTCATGGAACAATCCTGATGCTTTGCCAAATAGCACCTTATCTGCAGCCCGAAATAACTTAAGTGCAACCCAAACTTTATCTGGCACAGGTTGGGAAAAAATCATATTTAATACCGAAGATTTTGACACAAATTCTGAGTTGACTACAAGTACGTTTACAGTTGCCAAATCAGGAATTTATCAAGTTAATGCAGGTTATCATACCAATGGTCAAGCCAATACAGAATTTTATTCTATTGGCATATATATTAATGGTGTTTTAGCCCAAAAAGTGGCAGCAAATCATTTCAATAATGGTCCTGTATCCCGAGTTATTTCAAATGCCTTTAGTTTGGTAGCAGGAAATACAATCGAGATTTATGTAGAAAATTATACACCCGGAGCAATAATTGACTCCGTTTTCGCAAAAGCATTTTTTGAGGTAATCCAGATACGTTAATTTTAAATATTGGTAAGGTCTAAAATTTGAAAGTTTATTAAAATTTATTTCCAAATTGTTTAACACCATTATAGAAATTTATTAGTGATATCATAAAAAAAATAAAATAGCATCTAATAATAAATTTTCATAAAGAATGCTTGAGCTTTCAAGCATTTTTTTTATATTTTTAAGGTATAAAAACCCATGCTCTATCTATTTTGTTGCTAGAGTAATTTCGGAAATACAACTCCCAAGTAAATAACAGGAAAAGCGTTCAAAGCAATTGGATTTCCTAACTTATTTGAATCTAAGTTTATATTTAATTTAACTTAAACATGTAACTATAAAGTTCAAGTAGTTGTTTGTGACATAATCTCCAAAACAATTAGAATCAAAAGAAGTAAATACTAGCGAAGCAAATGAATTAAAAGTAGTAGCAAACTATCCAGCTAGAGTGTACAGTGCAAATGTCAAATCAATTCGAATGATTGAGAGATAATTAAAACCTCTTTTTTCTTACAATACTAAAAGACAACAATTTATTAAAGTGTTTTTTTATGCAAAATAATTTAACAAAAGATTCTCAACAAGTAGATTATCGATTTTTTCTTACACAATATCGATTTGTCGATAAATATATGCTTGCATAATTTATAATGTTAAAAAAAGGTATAATTTTGGCTGTTACGTTTGGAATTCAAATAATTTTGAAAACTAAACATATTATAAACAATTATTTATAAATTATTTTATGAAAAAATTATTACAATTTACATTATTTTCTGTTTCTTTTTTTCTTTTTGGTAGTGCATCAGCACAATCAAGCGGAATTTTTGAAAGTTTTGCAATTTTGAGTATTAATGGTGGGGCAAATTCCTACTATGATATGCAAGCAACTACTACTAATCCAGACTTGCAAGGTGCAAATTTGGGATCATTTGCATTTGGAGTAAATACACTTGTTGTAAAGGGTGGCCAAAACAAAACCTTCAAAAATGGAGGATGTAATATCAATGGCAGTAGTATAAATTATCGAGTTTACCCTACAGCAACTCCTGCGGGAAGCTATTTAAACATAAATGAACCGTTTGGTTCTGATTTAGGAGGTGGCGACCAATTGTGGGAAGGAACGACAGGTACAACCAATGCAATTGCAGGTTTACTACCTGGTAGTTATACTATAGAGGTATATTCTCAAGCCGGTTTTGATTCGTGTGGCACAGGAACTCATTTTTCGAGTAATGGTGGAGCCAACTATAAAGCAACATTCACAATTGTACCCAATCCAGCATTACCAATCATAGTAACTTCTACAACAGGCACCGCAACATCAGCATCTTATGCTACAGTTGCCGCAGCTGTGACAGCTATAAATGGAGGTGCTATACATACAGGAACAATCGTTTGTTATGCGCCAGCAGGACACACAGAAATTGCTCCAGTAGGAGGTATTTCAATTACAGCAACTGGAACAGTTTCTGCTCCAATTACTTTTGTAAAAAGTGGAACAGGAGCCAATCCAACGATTACTGCTAATACTGCTCTAGTAGCAGGCAGTTTAGTTGATGCAATCTTTAAAATTATTGGTGGTGATTATATCACTATTGATGGTTTTACTATGCTTGAAAATGCAAACACTACTGTTGCTGCAGCTTCAAACAATATGACAGAATTTGGTGTTGCATTATTTTATGCTACTACGACAAATGGCTGTCAAAACATTACAATTAAGAATTGTACTATAGATTTAAATAGAATTTATCAAAATACTTGGGGTATTTATGCAAATTCTACGCATAGCGCAACTGCAATTGCTACTGGTGCATCTGCTACTGGTGTTTCTGGTGGTAATCATAATTTAACAATTACAGGAAATACAATTACTGATGTAAATCAAGGAATAAGTATTATAGGACCACTTGCAGCAGTAGATTATAATACTAGTGTGGTTATTGGAGGTTCTGCTTTAAATGCTAATACAATAACTAATTTTGGAACTACAAATGTATTTTCTGGTTATGTTAATGTTTCAGGCACAGTAAACGGTGTTTTAGTTAGAAACACTTTAAATACTACTATATCAAATAATAGCATTACAAGCTCTGTTGGTGGTGTTGTTGCTGGTGGATTAAATGGTATTCAAATACCAGCCTCTTCAGTTGCGCCTACAGGAACATTTAATGTTAATATTAATAATAATAGTATTTCATTAAAATCAGGTTTAATCGCTGGTGCAATGAATGGTATCAATTTACCTTCAGGTTCCGCTACTGCAACATCTGTTTTAAATGTTACTAATAATGATTTTAATAATTTTGGTCATACAGTTGCAGGAACTGGAGTTATAACCTTTATTCTTAACGCAGGAACACATTTAACACAAAGTATTAGTAATAATACTTTTACTAATATGTCTGTTAATACAACTGGTTCAGTTACATTTATTAGTAATTCAAATACAGTTGCGGCTGGAGGTAGTCAAAATATGAATAGTAACAGTATTATTACAGGATTTAATAAAACAGGAGCTGGAGGAACAGTTACTTTTATGACTAGTGCAGGGTCTTCGCCTTCTGGAGTGACCTCAATATGGAATCTTAATAACTTTTCAAATGTAACAGTTACTGGAGCAACTACAATTGCAGGTATAACTAGTACAGATGGTGGAACTGTAAATCATAATATTACAAATAATACCATTACAAATATAACAGGTGGTACTAGTTCAATCACGGCTATAAATTCTAGTTTTGGAGGTGGAGGTGGATCTTTAGGTAATGTAGTGAGTGGTAACATCATAAATACAATATCTAGTGCTGGTCAAATTACAGGTGTTGCAATAGGTGGGTCAGGAACAATATCTTCAGTTTTCAATAATAGAATTAATGGATTGATTTCTACTGGTGCTTTTCCAGTACAAGGAATAACATCTAGTGCACCAACAAGCAATTCAATTTATTTAAATAAAATATACAATTTAGAAGCAAATAATGCATCTGGTACAGTTAATGGTATTACTGTTTCTGGAGGAACATTACATACAATATATAACAACGTTGTTGGGGATCTAAGAACGCCATTAGCTAATGCAGCTATTCCACTAGCTGGTATAAATATTACAGGAGGTACAACTTCT
Organism: Flavobacterium sp.; assembly: GCA_043771555.1. Lineage (GTDB taxonomy): Bacteria > Bacteroidota > Bacteroidia > Flavobacteriales > Flavobacteriaceae > Flavobacterium. The sequence goes on from JAYVHB010000059.1 coordinate 5,530, forward strand.
AATGTTTATCATAACTCCGTTATATTAAATGCAACAAGTGCTGGAGCCTTATTTGGATCTTCTGCTTTTTACGCAACAACAGCTCCAGTTGTTACATTAAGAAATAATATTTTTATCAATAATTCAACACCAGTTGGTGCTACAGGTTTTGCTGCAGCATACAGACGAAGTGGTTTGTTAACAGTTGCTAACTATCCTGCAGTATCAGATAACAACATCTTCTATGCTGGTACGCCAAGTGCCAATAATGTTATTTTCTATGATGGTACTACAATACGATCAACTATAGCAGATTATATAACATTTGTCGCAACAAGAGACTTAGCTTCGCAAACAGAAAATGTTGCTTTTATAAGTACAAATGGTGCAAGTGCAGATTTCTTGCGTATTGCCCTAGGAACCACATCGTTTGCAGAATCGGGTGGTGCTTTAGTTTCAACACCTTTAATTAATACTGATTACTGGAATGTTACACGTCCATTTGTAGCTCCAGTTAATGGTGGTACAGCGGTAGATATTGGTGCCTCAGAGTTTGATGGTATTCCTAATTTAGTTTCTTGTGTTGCTCCCTCAAATCAAGCTACAGCTTATGTGGCTGGAGCTGTAACTTCTAATAGTGCTGCTGCAACTTTTACGGCGGCTGCAAGTGCGCCTACAGGATATTTAGTAATCACATCACAAGGTGCTTTTACGGGGTCACCAGTAAATGGAACGGTTTATGCTCCTGGAGCAGCATTAGGTAATGGAGCTGTAATTCAGTCTAATGCAACAACGTCAATAAATGCTGTAGGTTTACCTTCTAATACGGTTGGTACAATAACAATATTTTCGTATAATAGCGGTTCTTGTGCTGGCGGACCAAAATACAACTTGGTTTCGCCATTGACAGGAACGAATACAACTTGTGCTGGTGCAGCTACACTTCCTGTTACAAACGGGATATCTGCAACAGGATTTACTGCAAATTGGACGCAAGCGGCTCTTGGAAATGCTTTCCCAATAACTTACTCTGTTGAGGTGACTACTGATGCCGCATACACATTACCTATAGTTGGATCGCCGTTTACTACAATTGCTTTATCTCAAGTAATTACTGGTTTGAATCCGCAAACCAATTATTATTGGAGAGTTATAGGTAATAATACAATTTGTAATAGTGCTTACTTAAATGCTGGATTAGTTACTACAGATTGTGCTGCAATTTCCGTTTATCCAAGTGTAGAGCCATTTGCTACCTACTTGCCTTCTGTTTGTTGGAAAGAAGGAGATTTAGGAGATTTAGTTGCTGGACCAAGTGTAGTTTCTGCAACTGCTTCTTCATGGGCTGTTGACGGTTTCTTAAATTCAGGAACTACTGGAGCTGCAAGTTTAAATATTTTCTCAACTGCTGATAGTGATTGGTTATTAACTCCTTACTATACAATTCCAGCAACAGGTTATAGAGTGAAATATAATGTTGGGGCAACAAATTTTGGAGCAACCAGTGCAGTAACAAATTGGGAAGCAGATGACTTTGTTCAATTATTAGTATCAACAACTGGAACAACTAATTGGACTGTTTTAAGAACATATAATAATACAAATGTCCCTTCTAATTTAGGTCAAATCGATGAATCAGACTTAACTCCTTATGCAGGCCAAACAATTCGTTTTGCTTTTAGAGGTGTTGAAGGAGCTACGGATGGCGTTGCAGATTTAGATTTCTTTGTAGATAATTTTACAGTTGAAATTATTCCAATTGCAATCACAGTTTCTTCAAATGTTGCTATATGTAATGGAACATCAACAACTTTGACTGTAACCAGTGCAAATCCAAATTATGTTTACACATGGAGTCCAGCAACAGGATTAAATGTTACAACTGGAAGTTCTGTTATTGCTACACCAACTTCAACTACTACTTACACAGTAAATGCAGTAGATGGTGGTATGAATAATAGTGGTACTGTTACTGTTGTTGTGAATCCGAATCCAGCAGCATCTGTGATAAGTTCAAATACTCCTGTTTGTGAAGGAACTAATTTAAATTTAACTTCTTCAACTGTAGCTTTACCAGGTTATTCTCTTAACAGCAATAGCGGTATAGCATTTACAGACATCAGTACTACAGGAACCTCAGTTGGTGTTATTGGAGACGATACGGAACATAATATTACTATACCATCATTTACCTACAATGGTGTTGCATATACTACTGCCAGAATTGGAAATAATGGTGTGCTTGTCTTTGGAGCAACTACAGGTGATATAATTTATTCAAACTCTTCATTACCTCAAGGTATAGCATCTGGAACAACTGCTACCACTGGTATTATTACTGGAGCAGGTAATTCTGTAGCTGCTATTTGTGCCAATTGGGACGACATGATCCCATCAGCAACTGCCGGATTAACTAAAATTACAACTCAAACAGTTGGGGGTATGTACATTATCCAATGGACTAGCGAAGATAATTTTAATGCTACTGGTACTGGTACAATCACTTTCCAAATTCAATTAGAAATTGCTACTGGTAAAATTAATTTGGTTTATCCTGATATCACTTATGGAGCCGTTGGATATGATGGTGGTCAAAGTGCAACAATAGGTTTAAATTTTAGTGCTACTTCAGCTCAACAATATTCTTTCAACACTTCGAGCTTAGTGGATGGTCAGAGTTTGACTTTCTCACCTAATTTAGCAAACTATTCTTGGTCTGGGCCTAATTCATTTACTTCAACTATACAAAATCCTACGATCTCTGCTGTAACTACAGCAGCAGCGGGAGCTTATACTTTAACTGTTACAAATCCAGTTACTGGATGTTTTAATACATCTACAACTAATGTATTTATTAAAACTAATGCTACAATTGTAACACAACCAGTTTCTCAAACAGTTTGCCAAGGAACTTCAGTTACTTTTAGTGTAGTTGGTGGAAATTCAACAGCATTTTTATATCAATGGAATAAGAATGGTGTAGCAATTAATACCGCTGTTAACTCAACTTATACAATACCTTCAACTTCTTTAACTGATGCAGGAAGTTATACGGTAGAAGTTGTTGGAGATTGTGGACCTTTATTAACTTCTAATATTGCTACTTTAACAGTAAACCCAATAAATGTAATTACAAATATATCTGCGGCAATTACAACACCAATTTGTTATAATGCTACAACAACATTAACAGCCAATGGAGTTAGTGGTACTAATACTACTGTAACATGGTATAGTGGTACAAACGGAACAGGAACAAATCTTGGAACAGGTTTAACACTTGTTGCTGGACCTGGAACTTATTATGCAAGAGTAACAGGAGATTGCGGTTCCCCAGTTGAGTCTAATTATACCATAAACTTTATTCCTGGATTAGTATATGCTAACTTACAATTCCCTGGTACTGCTACGATATGTCAAACAGGTACATTAACTGCGTTTGGAAAAGTTTACAAAGCTGGAGTAACCGACGCTCCAGGTCAAGGTGCTGGTATTACAGTAGAGTTTGGTTATGATACATCAAATACAAACCCTAATACTTGGACTAATTGGTCAACAGCATCTTATCAAGGAGATTTAGTTAATGATGATGAGTATACATATACTTTTGCACCGCCAACCAGTGGAACATTTTATTATACTTTTAGATATACAAATACAGGTTGTACTGCATGGCAATATGGAGGATATTCAGCAAGTGGAGGAGATATTTGGGACGGAGTTACATTCGTAAGTGGTGTACTAACAGTAAATTCATTATTAACTCCTGCTTTTGCAAGTGTTGCTCCATTATGTAGTGGCGATACAACCTATAGTTTACCATTAACTTCTACCAATGGAATTACAGGAACTTGGGCACCAGCTTTCGATAATTTGAATTCTGGAACATATACTTTTACACCAAGTGCTGGACAATGTGCTACAACTGCTACATTAGCAATTACAATCACGCCACAAACGGTTCCTGCTTTTGCAAGTGTTGCTCCTTTATGTAGTGGCGATATAAGCTATAGTTTACCTTTAACTTCTTCAAATGGAGTTACAGGAACTTGGTCGCCAGCATACAGTAATACGGCTTCTGGGACTTATACATTTACACCAACTTCTGGTCAATGTGCTACAACAGCTATGTTAACAATTACTATAGGAGGAACAACTACATGGACTGGAGTTACATGGGATAATGGTGCGCCAACTAGTACTTCAACTGCTATAATTGCTGCTAACTATTCTGAAACTGCTGATATTACAGCATGTAGCTTAACTGTTAATAATAATGCGGTTGTTTCTGTTCCATCAGGAAATAATGTAACACTTAATGGTGCCTTAACAGTGGTTACTGGAAGTACATTTACTTTAAATAATAATTCTAACTTGTTACAAGCTTCTAATGCATCTAATACTGGAGATATTATTATTAAAAGAACAACTCCAGCGATAATGCGTCAAGATTATGTGTTGTGGTCATCTCCAGTAGCTTCTCAAAATTTATTGGCTTTCTCTCCACAAACACTTTTAAATAGATTTAATACTTACAACCCTACAACTAATTTGTATGAAGCAGTAGTATCTCCATCATCTACAAACTTTGCAACTGGTGCAGGATATTTAATACGCGTAAGAAACAATCATCCAACAACTCCAACAACTTGGACTGGTACTTTTACAGGAGTTCCAAACAATGGACCAGTTAGTTTGACTGTTGCAAACAATACTTATAATGCAATTGGTAATCCTTATCCATCAGCAATTTCTGCAGATGCATTTATGACAGCTAATAATTCAGCCGCATTATATTTCTGGAGAAAAACAAACAACACAAACAACTCCTCTTATGCAAGTTATACTGGCGCAGGTGGTGTTGCAAATTCTGGTGGTGATCCTTTAAATTTGATTCCAAATGGAAATATTCAAGTAGGTCAAGGTTTCTTAGTAAATGCTACTTCAACTTCTTTGAGCTTTACAAATGCAATGAGAGTTACCGGATCTGGACCAATGTTTAGAGCTACAGAAAGAAGCAGAATTTGGTTAGACATGACTTCAACAGATGGAATATTTAGCCAAACAATGGTTGCTTACATGACAAATGCAACTTCTGGAATTGATAACGGAATTGATGGTCTTTTGATAAGTGATGCTACAAATAGTACTTTATCTTCATTAGTAGAAAATCAAGAATATGCAATTCAAGGAAGAGCGTTACCTTTTGAAAATACAGATGTTGTTCCTATGGCATTCAAATCTGGAACAGCAGGAAGTTATACTATTGGAATAAATCATGTTGATGGATTATTTAATACTACTGGTCAAGCTGTTTACATTCAAGATAATTTGACTAATACCGTTCACAATTTGGCAACACCATATAACTTTGTTACAGAAGCAGGTGTTTTCAACTCAAGATTCCAAATTGTATATCAACCAACAGGAACTTTAGCTACGACAAGTCCTACATTGAATGACAATAATGTTATTGTATACAAACAAGACGAGAACGTTGTTATCAATACAGGTACTATTGAAATGGCTAATGTAAAAATATTTGATATTAGAGGGAGATTGTTAATTGAGAAATCAAATATCAATGCATCAAACATTAAATTAAATTCAGGTTCGACTAATCAAGTTTTGATAGTTAAAATAACATCTAAAACTAATGAAGTTGTAACTAAAAAAATAATTAACTAATTACGTTAGTTATTAATTCAAGAAAAACCTTTTCGAAAGAAAAGGTTTTTTTGTTTTTAAATATATCACAAAACACATTCCTAAAATTTTAAATAATTTATATTTGCAAACCATTTCAATACTTTAGGAATTGGTGATAAAAAGCATTTATGAAATTTGATTTATTAAAAACCGATCCACAAACGCAAGCACGAGCAGGAACAATTACAACAGATCATGGCGTTATTGAAACTCCAATTTTTATGCCTGTTGGAACCGTAGGAACCGTTAAAGGCGTGCATCAAAGAGAATTGAAAAACGATATCAATCCCGATATTATTCTTGGCAATACCTATCATTTGTATTTGCGTCCTCAAACTGAAATTCTTGAAAAAGCAGGTGGTTTACACAAATTCATGAATTGGGATCGAAATATTTTAACCGATTCTGGCGGTTATCAAGTATACTCACTTTCTGCAAATAGAAAAATAAAAGAAGAAGGTGTAAAGTTCAAATCACATATTGATGGTTCGTATCATTTTTTTACGCCAGAAAATGTAATGGAAATACAGCGAACTATTGGCGCAGACATTATCATGGCATTTGATGAGTGTACGCCTTATCCTTGCGATTATAGATATGCACAACGCAGTATGCACATGACACACAGATGGTTGGATCGTTGTATTAATCATTTAGACAAACTTCCATTCAAGTATGGTTTTGAGCAAACTTTTTTTCCAATTGTACAAGGAAGTACCTACAAAGATTTACGTCAACAATCTGCTGAATATATTGCCAATTCCAACCAACAAGGAAATGCCATTGGAGGACTTTCTGTAGGCGAACCAGCCGAAGAAATGTATGCCATGACTGAAGTTGTTACTGCCATTTTACCCAAAGATAAACCACGCTACCTTATGGGCGTTGGCACACCAATTAATATTCTAGAAAATATTGCGCTAGGTATTGATATGTTTGATTGTGTCATGCCAACTAGAAATGCAAGAAACGGTATGTTATTTACTGCAAACGGTTTTATAAACATTAAGAATAAAAAGTGGGAAGCCGATTTTAGTCCTATTGACGAAATGGCAATTACCTATGTAGATACCGAATATTCTAAAGCTTATCTTCGTCATTTGTTTACTGTAAATGAGTTGTTAGGAAAACAAATTGCAACAATCCATAATCTTGGATTTTATATGTGGTTGGTTCGTGAAGCCAGAAAACATATCTTAGCAGGAGATTTTAGAGAATGGAAGGAAATGATGGTAAAAAATATGAACCAACGTTTATAATTATACAAACAATGCGCAATCAATTTAATTAAAAAATAAGTGATTACAATCCTCGACAAATATATCTTAAAACGGTACCTCGCTACATTTGCAGCGATGATACTTTTATTTATTCCTATAGGGATAACCATAGATGTATCTGAAAAAGTAAATAAAATGATTGAAAACAAAGTACAGTTTTCAGCTATTGCATCATATTATGTCGATTTCACAATTTATTTTGCTAATTTATTATTTCCAATATTTTTATTTTTATCAATAATTTGGTTTACTTCAAAGTTGGCAAATAACACCGAAATCATTGCCATGTTAAGCTCTGGAATTTCTTTTACCCGATTCTTAAGACCCTATATTTTAGGAGCAACGTTTATTTCTTTTATGGCTTTATTATTCGGATTTTTTTTAGTACCAAAAGCAAGTTTGGGGTTCAAAAATTTTAGATACATGTATCTTATTGGTGGCGGTCAAGGCGAAATGCGAGAAAATTCAGATGTGTTTAAACAAATTAGTGATAATGAGTTTATCTACGTTAGCAATTTTGATGTTAATTCGAATACGGCCTATAATTTTACTTTAGAAAAATTCAAAGGCGACCAAATGGAGTATAAAATCAATGCGGAACGAATACAGTGGAATCCTAAAGACAGCACTTATTCCATGTACAATTATTCAAAAAGAACCGTTGGCGAATTAGGCGATGTTTTAATTAAAGAAGAAAAAAAAGATGCCAAGTTTTCTTTTGATCTCGAAGATTTAACACCATTAGTTTATGTAGCAGAAACATTGGGATTTACAGAGTTAAATGATTTTATAAGAAAAGAGCGAAAAAGAGGTTCGTCAAACATAAATGTTTATCTGGTAGTTTTGTACAAACGATACAGTATACCAGTTTCGGCATTTATATTAACCATTATTGCAGTTGCAGTTTCCTCGATGAAGCGTCGTGGCGGTATGGGAATGAATCTTGCAATCGGAATTTTATTGGCATTTGCCTTCATTTTTATTGATAAAGTTTTTGGTGTACTTGCTGAAAAGTCTAGCGTTCCTGCTTTGTTGGCCGTCTGGACTCCAAATATTGTTTTCGGTATTTTAGCAATTTTCTTACTTCGAAATGCAAAACGATAACCTCAAGAGCTATTTACACCTTCATTTGATAGTCTTCATTTGGGGATTTACGGCTATTTTAGGTAAATTGATTTCGCTACAAGCACTTGATTTGGTTTGGTATCGCATGCTACTAGCTGTGCTGTTTATTACAATTTATATTTTCATAACTAAGCAATCTTTCAAAATACCAACGCGAATATTTTGGGGTTTTATGCTTTCTGGGGTTATTATTGCCGCACATTGGTTTACATTTTATGAAGCAATCAAAGTTTCTAATATATCAATAACGTTAGCATGCTTGTCTACTGGAGCATTTTTTGCTTCTTTATTAGAACCTATTTTTTACAAACGAAAAATTATCTGGTACGAATTACTTTTTGGTTTGATTGTAATTGGAGCATTAATTTTGATTTTTAATGTCGAAATTAGGTTTAAAAAGGGCATCTTATTAGGAATTACATCTGCATTTCTATCCGCATTATTTTCTATGATAAATGGTAAATATGCCAAAGTCTATAATCCAAATATTATTTGTGCTTATGAGCTTTTTGGTGGTGTATTTTTTTTAAGTATTTTTTTATTTTTTACAGAAAAATTTACAGCTTCCTTTTTTTCAATTTCAAAAAACGATTTTTTTTGGTTACTTATTTTAGCTTCAATATGTACTGCCTATGCATTTTCGGCTTCTGTAAAAGTAATGAAGTTTTTAAGTCCTTACACCGTGATGCTTACCATCAATTTAGAACCAATTTACGGAATTATTCTGGCAGTAATTTTTTTCGAAAAAACAGAGCAAATGAACCCTTTGTTTTATTTGGGAGCATTGATAATTTTGGCAACAGTAATTTTTAATGGTATTTTAAAAAATAAAAAAGTAAAAAACTAATTATTTTTAACAGCAAACAGTAACATATTATTTTATATTTGTAAAACAAAAAGCAGTAAACCAACCCACATTAAGTATGGAATATTTAGATTTTGAACAACCTATAAAAGAACTAGAAGATCAATTAGCTAAGTGTCAAGTAATCGGTCAAGAGTCAGATATTGATGTGACAAATACTTGTAAACAAATTGAAAAAAAACTCCAAGAAACCAAACGCGATATTAATAAAAACTTAACGGCTTGGCAACGAGTGCAACTCTCACGTCATCCCAATAGACCCTATACGCTAGATTATGTGAAGGCTATTTGTGGCGATACATTCCTAGAATTATTTGGAGATCGAGGCGTAAAAGACGACAAAGCCATGATAGGTGGTTTGGGTAAAATTGGCGGTCAATCTTTTATGATTGTAGGCCAACAAAAAGGAAACAATACCAAAACGCGTCAATACCGTAATTTTGGTATGGCAAATCCTGAAGGATATCGAAAGGCTTTGCGATTAATGAAAATGGCCGAAAAATTTGGAATTCCAGTCATAACTTTAATTGATACACCTGGAGCTTATCCTGGATTGGAAGCAGAAGAGCGGGGACAAGGAGAAGCTATAGCAAGAAATATTTTTGAAATGGTACGGCTCAAAGTTCCAATCATTTGCGTCATTGTTGGTGAGGGTGCTTCTGGTGGAGCATTAGGAATAGGTGTTGGCGATAGAGTTTTGATGATGGAAAATACTTGGTATTCTGTAATCTCGCCCGAATCATGTTCTTCAATTTTATGGAAAAGTTGGGAGTATAAAGAGCAAGCCGCAGAAGCCTTGAAATTGACCTCTACCGACATGAAAAAGCAAAAATTAGTAGACGATGTAATACCCGAACCTCTTGGTGGTGCACATTATGATCCAGAAACGACTTTCAAGACAGTAGAGCAGTATATAACCAAAGCTTATAACGAACTTAAAGACTTATCAACAGTTGATTTGGTTGCTCAAAGAATGGACAAATACAGCAAAATGGGGGAGTACAAAGAGTAATATTCTTAAAATCAGTACTATCCGTCGCGTCCATTGATTCGACGGATTTTTTTTGACTTGTTAACAAAAAAAAGGATTTTTCAACAAGTTGTAAGACCACCAAGTCTAACAAATCGATTTCAATATTTTTTCAAAAAAAGCTACTTTAGCCACATGGAAAGTTTCAAAAATATCAACCCAGTTCGTGTAGACAAAACCACGATAATCAATCTCGAAAAAGGAAAGCTCCCGCCACAAGTACTCGAACTTGAGGAAGCAGTTCTTGGAGCCATGATGATTGATAAAAAAGGGGTTGATGATGTTATTGATATTCTGCAAGCAGATGCTTTTTATAAAGAAGCGCACAAGCACATTTTTGAGGCTATTGTGCAGTTATTCACAGATACGCAACCTATAGACTTATTAACAGTTTCTGCTCAGCTTAAAAAGAATGCAAAACTAGATTTGGCTGGCGGTGATTTTTATTTAATACAGCTTACCCAAAAGATATCGTCTTCAGCTCATATTGAGTTTCACTCGCGTATTATACTTCAAAAATACATACAGCGAAGTTTGATCAGAATTTCTTCTGAAATTATTGAAGAATCTTATGATGAAACCACCGATGTTTTTGATTTGTTAGACAAAGCCGAATCCAAACTTTATGAAGTCACTCAAGGAAACATCAAACGAAGTTCTGAAACGGCGCAAAGTCTTGTAATTCAAGCCAAAAAACGAATTGAAGAAATTGCAGGAAAAGAGGGTTTGAGCGGTGTTGCAACAGGTTTTAATAGTTTGGACAAAATAACTTCTGGATGGCAACCATCAGATTTGATTATTATTGCAGCAAGGCCGGGAATGGGAAAATGTTTGGGAAAAGGAACTAATGTTTTACTATTTGATGGATCTTTAAAAAAAGTTGAAGATGTTTTAATTGGAGATGAATTAATGGGTGACGATTCTTTGCCTAGAAATGTTTTATCAATAGCTCGTGGAAAAGAAAAAATGTATTGGATTCATCAAAATAAAGCCAATTCGTATCGAGTAAATGAAAGTCATATTCTTTCTTTGAAACGAAGTAGAAACGAAGGTTCTCACAATAAAGGTGCTGTTTTAAACATTACAGTTAAAGATTATTTAGAAAAATCGGATAAATTTAAATCCAATTATAAAGGTTATAAAGTTGCCGTAGAATTTGACAGAAAAGAACTTTCGTTAGAGCCTTATTATCTCGGATTATGGTTGGGTGATGGACATTCGTATTCGCAACGAATTTCAAATATTGACACAGAAGTAATAGACTATTTGGATGATTATGCCTACCGATTAGAAAGTGAATTAGTTACTTATTACCAAGAGGATAGAACTAATAATTATGCAATTGTAAAGCGCAATAGAGCAACTTCTGAAGAATTTCAAATTAATATTCAAGAAGAATTAAGAAAACTAGATTTAATTCAGAATAAACACATTCCGCAACAATTTTTAATTAATTCAACAGAAAATCGATTGCAACTTTTAGCCGGAATTATTGATTCTGATGGTTATTATACCTCAGAATTTAACTGTTTTGAAATCGTCCAGAAAAGTGAAAAATTATCAAAACAAATAAAATTCCTTTGTGACACATTAGGTTTTAGAACTTCTTTAAAAAAGGAAAAAACAGCAATAAAAAGTACTGGATTTGAAGGGGAAGCATACCGAGTTAGAATTTTTGGTAATCTTGATTCAATTCCAACTAAAATTGAAAGAAAAAAAGCACGAGCTTGGAGTTCTACTGTAGATTGGAAAGTTACAGGAATCGTAGTAGAATATGATAAAGTTGATGATTATTTCGGCTTCGAAATAGATGGTAATAGATTATTTTTGTTAGAAGATTGTACGGTAACGCACAATACCGCTTTCGTACTTTCTATGGCTCGTAATATCGCTATAGATTTTGGACATCCAGTGGCACTTTTCTCACTGGAGATGTCATCAGTGCAATTAATTACCAGATTAATTTCTTCAGAAACAGGACTTTCGTCCGAAAAACTACGAACTGGAAAACTCGAAAAACACGAATGGGAACAACTTTCAATAAAAGTCAAAAACCTAGAAAAAGCACCTTTGTATATTGATGATACACCATCGTTATCTATCTTTGATTTGCGAGCCAAATCACGTCGTTTGGCTTCTCAATACGGAATAAAATTGATCGTCGTAGATTACCTTCAATTAATGACAGCTGGCGGAAATAATGGAAAAGGAATGGGAAATCGAGAACAAGAAATTTCTACAATTTCCAGAAATTTAAAAGCTTTGGCAAAAGAATTGGCGATTCCCGTAATTGCACTTTCGCAACTTTCTCGTGCAGTAGAAACGCGTGGTTCGAGCAAACGCCCATTACTTTCTGACCTTCGTGAATCGGGTGCGATAGAACAAGATGCTGATATCGTATCTTTTATTTACCGACCAGAGTATTATAAAATAGACGAATGGGACGATGATGAACAAACGCCAACTGCAGGTCAAGCCGAATTTATTATAGCTAAGCATCGTAATGGATCTTTAGAGAATATTCGACTAAAATTTATAGGAAATCTTGGTAAATTTGATAATCTCGAAGATTTTTCAGGCGGTGATGATTATTTGCCTTCAACTATGAATACAGGACAAGAAGACAACCCATTTATGACCAAAAATCTTCCGTCGGCAAACGAGGCTTTTGGTAGTAGTTCTAATCAAGATGATGACGACAGTGATGTGCCATTCTAAATTTCACGATAATTTAAAATGGATAATATATACTTAAACGTAAATTTTAGTTTGATATTTATAAATTTCATTCTGTGCATGTTAAATTATAACAAGCTTGGCTTTGCATTTAAAATATTGAGTTTGTATATGGGTTTTATTAGTATGTTTGTTGTCTTACTAAAGTTTTCCTATCAAATAAACATTCATAGTTTTTTTGTGTCACACATATTTTTTTTCGGACAATTTTTTTTCTTAAGTACCTTTTATTTTCAAATAATGAGAGAAAAACCACAACGAAAATTTATTTTTTATACTCAAATTATTGTTCCTATATTACTTATTATTCAATATTTCCTGAATCCCGAATTGTTGAATAAATTTAACCTTTTAGAAATTTATTTAATCTCTTTTCTGATTATTGTGTATGTATTATTTCATTTTTATGATATGCTCAATGTCGAAAAATATTTTTATTACAATAGTGTTGCCGTTTTGCTGTATCAATTAGGAACCGTTATTTTATATTCTACCGGTAATTTATTTTTGGCTCATAATCCAAAATTGAACCTTTTTACTTTTGATTTAATAAATATTTTAGGTATTATTACGCAAGCAATTGCTTTTTTAGGCTGGCGAAATTATTATAAATTGAAATCAGTATCATGAAGAATAGCTACAATTCTATTGAAGAAATTAATAAAATTATTGCCTATAATTCGGTGTTTTTTTTAATGCTGGCGATTGTTGTAATTTTGTTTTTTTATTTTTCCAGAAAGAAAATTCTTCAAAAAATGGAAGAAAATAAAGATCTCGAATTAATACATCAACGCGATCTTGTAAATGCAGTTTTGACAACCCAAGAAGAAGAACGAATAAGAATAGCTCAAGATCTTCATGACGATATTAGTTCCAAACTCAATGTAATTTCTTTAAATAGTCATTTATTGAAAAATAAAAATTTAACAGATTCTGAAGTTGTAGAAATATCAAATAACATCATCAATTTTACACAAAATGCTATTGAAAGCTCTCGTAGAATTGCGCATGATTTGTATCCGCCTGTATTGCAAAACTTTGGTTTACAAGCTGGTATAGAAGAGCTTTGCATGGATATTATTGCAACAAAATCGGTAAATATTACTCATGAAACCAACGTAGATTTTTATAAAATCCCTATCGAAAAACACTTACATCTTTTTAGAATCGTTCAAGAACTAATAAACAATTCAATCAGACACGGAAAAGCAAAAAACATTAAAATTACATGTCAAAACAATGGCGATAAAGTAAATTTTAAATATACTGATGACGGTATTGGATTTGATTTAGTAGCTTTGCAAAGCAATAAAGGTCTTGGGATGAAAAATATTGAAAGTAGAGTAAACTACTTGAAGGCCAATTTGAAAATAAAAACAGCCAATTATCAAGGAGTTGATGTAGAATTTAATTTTTAGTTTATAATGACAAAACAAATAAAAATACTGTTGGCAGACGATGAGATTTTATTTCGTAAGAGTATTTCGTTTTTATTACAAAAGGAAGAAAACATAAAAATTGTTTTTGAAGCTTCTAATGGAAACGAAATTTTAAATTATTTAGAAAACAAAAAAACGCATCCTGATATTATTTTAATGGATCTCAAAATGCCAGATCTAAATGGTGTTGATGCAACAAAAATTATTCAAAAAGAGTTTCCTAAAATTAAAATTATTGCTTTAACGAGTTACAGTACAAAATGTTTTATTGCCAATATGATAAAAGTTGGCGCCGTTTCTTATTTAGTAAAGAGTGCTACGCCTAAGGATGTAATTGAAACAATTAATATTGTCCATGAAAAAGGATATTTTTATGATGAGTTTGTAATGAATATTATTAATAATGGGGAACTTTCTGAAGAGAAATCGGTAGTTACTATTTATGATGAATTACTTCTATCTGATCGTGAAAAAGAAATTTTAAGACTCATATGTTTTCAATTGAATAGTACTCAAATTGCAGAGAAACTCGCTTTAAGCAGTAGAACTGTAGAAAACCATAGGCTCAATTTGCTTGTAAAAACAAGATCGAAAAATATTGCTGGTATGGTTGTTTTTGCGATACAAAATAAAATTATAAATCTAGGCGAATTAGATTTTGATAACAATACTGTAACACTCGATTTTGAGCCTATTTCTGCAAATTAGATTTTAGGCATCAAATTTGTTATTTATTCATAAAAATTACTATTAATAAAATTTAATAATGCCACTAAAAAAAATAATATTTTTATTTTTTCTATTTGTTTCCATAACAAGCAAAGCAAGTTTTATCTTGCTACCCATGGATGATATAACTCAAAAAAATCACCTCAAAGCTTACGGAATAACCTATTGGGCAATCGATAAAGCATACAAAGCCAGTTGGTTACTCAATTATCGTGGTGGTTCTTTTTTATTGGCAGATGCGCCCGAAATTAGAAAAGAATGTCAAATTCGAGGCGTAAGTTTCGAAGCAATATCTGATGCAGAAGCCAATCAAATTCTTGAGGAAATTGCCAGTCCGTCGCAAAATATGGAAGTCGTAGCATTAGAAAAAGCTCCAAAAATTGCTGTTTATACACCCAAAGGCAAACAACCTTGGGACGATGCCGTTACGATGGTTCTCAAATATGCCGAAATTCCCTACGTTGAGGTTTATGATGAAGAAGTGATATCAGATCAATTATTGCTTTACGATTGGTTGCATTTGCATCATGAGGATTTTACGGGTCAATACGGCAAGTTTTATGCTGCCTACAAAAATGCACCTTGGTACATAGCTCAAAAGTTGGAAGCTGAAGCTTTGGCAACTAAACTTGGATTTTCAAAAGTTTCTGAGGCAAAATTGGCTGTTGCCAAAAAAGTTAGAGATTTTGTTATTGGTGGTGGGTTTATGTTTGCCATGTGCTCAGCAACAGATAGTTTTGATATTGCACTTTCGGCAGAAGGTGTTGATATTTGCGAACCCATGTTTGATGGCGACAATAGCGATCCTAACTATCAATCAAGTGTAGATTATTCCAAAACTTTTGCTTTTAAGGATTATGTATTAGATAGAAAACCAGACCATTATGAATTTTCTAATATTGATATGACTGAAAAGCGAAGAATACCGATGGAGAAAGATTATTTCACACTAATGGATTTTTCTGCCAAATGGGATGTGATACCTAGTATGTTATGTCAAAATCATACCTCTTTGGTAAAAGGATTCATGGGGCAAACCACTTCGTTTGAAAGAGAACTTATAAAATCAAATGTATTGGTACTTGGTGAAAACCAGCTTAATGAAGAAGCTCGTTATATTCATGGTCAAAAAGGGAAAGGATTTTTTACTTTTTATGGTGGTCATGATCCCGAGGATTATCAGCATCGAGTAGGCGATGAGCCAACCGTTTTGGACTTACATCCTAACTCGCCTGGTTTTAGATTGATTCTCAATAATATCTTGTTTCCTGCTGCGAAAAAGAAGAAACAGAAAACTTAAATTTTAAATTACAATATTAAAATTCCAAATACCAAATTCCAATTAGGTTATTCAGACTCTGTTGGAATTTGGAATTTTTTTTACTGGGAAAATTTTGTTTTAGTTTTATATTTCTTGTGGTTGTTTTAGCCCTGATAGTAATGAAAATCCTTGCGGTCTGAAACCGATTTTTTTCTTGACAAAAAACAACGACCAACGGAAGTTCGTTTTTTGGCTTAGAAAAAACGGTTTCAGATTGCAAGATTGAAATGGATAGCAGGATTTGGCTACTTATTATTATCAATCACATAGTTCAAAACTTTGGTCATCAAGTGCACGCGATCTTTGCCTTGCACGTTGTGTTTGTGCATTGGATACGGAAAATAATCGACTTGTTTGCCTACTTCGACAAACTTTTTGACGAGCGATAAATTGTGTTGTTCTAGTACCACATCGTCGCTTGTGCCATGAATAAGGAGCAGTTTTCCTTGAAGGTTTTTAACATGATTGAGTAGGCTAGACGTTTCAAAACCTTCGGGATTTTCGAGCGGCGTGTCCATGTAACGCTCGCCATACATGACCTCGTACCACTTCCAGTCGACCACTGGACCGCCAGCAACGCCAACTTTGAAAGTGTCTGGTTTTCTGAGCATTAAAGAACTTGTCATGAATCCGCCGTAGCTCCAACCGTGCACTGCCAATCTATTTGCATCTACAAACGGAAGGGTTTTTAGGTAGTCGATACCTTTTATTTGGTCTTCAATTTCGTTGGTTCCGCACTCGCGATGAATGACACTTTCGAAGGCAAAACCGCGATTGTCTGATCCTCGATTGTCGACCGTAAAGACCAAATAGCCTTGTTCGGCCATCCAATACATCCATAAATTGGCACCGTCAAGGTACGAATTGGTAATCATTTGCGCATGTGGACCGCCATAAACGTAGACCAAAACGGGATATTTTTTGGTTGTATCAAAATTGCTTGGTTTGATTAATCGTGTAAACAAATCGGTTGTTCCGTCGGCTGCTTTGATGGTTTTTATTTCTGAAGTGCCTATGCTATATCCTTCATATTTGTTTTTGCTTTCGAGAAGCGTTGTTGCTTTTAGTTTTTTGTCATAAAGCAATGATTTTGAAGGCGTGGAACGGTTCGAAAATTCGTCAAAAAAGTAACTTCCGTCGTGATTCGGAATGCAATTGTGCACGCCTAAATCTTTGGTTATTAAGGTTTTTTTTCCGTTCAAGTCTACTTTATAAGCCAACATATTGGTGCCATTTTCGCCCGTTGCTTTGAAATAAATTTCGGTTCCAGCTGGGTTTGACCCAATGATTTCTCGAGCAGGAAATTTATTGTTGGTGAGTTGTTTGATTAATTTTCCGTCAATTGTATAATAGTACAATTGCTGGAAACCGTCTTTTTCTGAAAACCAAACGAAATTATTGGAGGTTTTATTTGGAAAAAAAGCATCGTGTTCTGGCTCGACCCATTTTGGGTTGGTTTCATTTATAATGGTACGAATAAAACTTCCAGTAATGGCATCGTAAACGTTGAGGCACATGTCGTTTTGGGCGCGATTTACTTCGGCTATCAAAATAAATTTTTCGTCTGGCGACCAAGAAAGATTAGTTAAATAATCGTCTTGGTTGTTGCGTGGCGCAATAAAAACAGTTTTTTGTGTCGTTAGATTGTAGATTCCAACTTTTGGTTTTTCGGATTTCTGACCGATCATTGGGTATTTTATCGAAATTAATTTGCCTGGTGTTTCGTTAATGTCCAGCAACGGATAATCGGCAACATCAGTTTCGTCTTTTTGATAAAATGCTAAATATGAAGACTTTGGCGACCAAAATATGCCGCCAGAAATTCCGAATTCGCTTCTAGAAATAGTTTGTCCTGAAACGATATTTTTATCAGAATTATTGGTTATGACAACTTTTTCTTTTTTGGAATTATAGAAAAATAGATTATTGTTTTCTGTAAATGCCAAATTAGTTTTTGATGCATCAAAGGTATGATTTTCGAAAGTTTCTGTTGTTTTCTGGATTTCTTTTCCAGATTTTGTAGCTAGATTATAAGTGTAATATTTGCCAGCTTCCGAAACAAAAATGGTGATGGCATCTAGGAATTCAAACCCGAAAAACGTTTTTAGTTTGGTGCCTAGTGCGGCGTTCAAATCAGATAATGAAATTATTTCTGTTGGTTTATTGTCTGTAGCATTTGCGGTTTGGAGTTTTGTCCATTTTTCGGAACAAAAAGCATATTTGGTGCTGTTGGGCAACCATTTGAAACCTAACATTTTGTCGGCTCCAAAAAGCCTATTTTGTTGCAAAACGGCATCTTCTAAAGAGATTTTTTTGGTTTGCGAAAAGCTTGTAAATGCTAGTATAAAGAAACTTATTGTGATGATTATTTTTTTCATTTAGGAAATATTTGATTTTAGTAAATAGTTGATTAATAAGACATATCCAATAGCGACCATGACCGAAATTAAATTTCCAATCAGATAAAAGTCGTTATACTTGTTCTCGGTTGCAGGATTTTCTTGATGTTTAAGTCTTGTGCCAAGTTTCAAGGCGCTAAATAGGGTTAGTGCATGCGGATAATCATGAAATAAACAAATCATCAAAAATAAGCGTTCGATGATTCCTTTGAAAATCGAACGAAAATCGAATCCCAATTTTTTGTAAAAAAGTTGCGATATTACTGAAAACATGAAGGCTAATATTATTTCTGAAATCAGAATTAGTCCTGCAAAAAGGAGGTACGTCATTTTCTTAATCTTAAATTTGTAGTTAACAATAGTACTCTTTTTATTGCAAAAAAGGAATCTATATTTAAGTTTTTATTTCGTTTCCAAATTTGCGATTTGTCTTTGTTGACTGCCAATGACACTTTTTTATAATCTTCTAAATCGATAAATTTTGCCAGCAGATCATGATCTTTTTCAATATTCCAATTATCAATTATATTTTGATAAACTAGGAATGATTCGTTTAAAAGCTCTTTTTTAGCTTCAAGATTTAAGTGAATAAAAAATCTGGATTTGCTTTTTTTTAATTCGTTTAATAATTTTCGTGCTTCGGTAAGTCCTTTTCCAAGCATTTCGTAGGAACGAATTGGATTTATTTCGGTGTCAATTATTCCTTCATTAACAACATAACGTAACTTGAATTTTATATTATTTTTGACAATATACTCTTCAATACAGCAAATTATTTTGATGGCATTAGCGATGTTGTTCACAACGCCTTGAAACTCGTCACCAAGTGTAATTGTTAATGGTGAGTCAATACTCTTTATAAAGACGGCATTTGTATTTCCAACAATTTCCTTAAATGTTTCCATTGTGTTTTTTGAATCACTGGATCCACTATTCACAATGTCTGCCATTAGTATTATTTGATCCTCTTTTTTTGACATTTCATTTCACTTTTTTTGACATAAACAAATTTATGTCATTTTTTATGACACAATTGTATTTATGTCATTTTTTATGACACAAAAGTAATTAAAAATAATTTGAATTGTCAATTTTCATGAAATATTTTTTAATCTCTAATCTTCCTCAATTTCAAATTCGGCATCTTTTTCCCAAATTTCCATTTCGCAAGGTTTGCAGTTAAATTTTAGTTTGTATTCGAGTTCGCGAGCCAAAACAACACGTTTCAGTCCAGCATCTTTAAGGAATTTTATTTTGTCTGCATCACGGTTGTTGGCTTGTGTACTGGCATGAAGCACAATTGGCGGCAAGTCCATTTCGAGAATCGACATATCTTGAATAATAAGTGCATCGACGCCAGCATCATACAATTGCCAAATCATTTGTCGGCACGATTCAAGTTCGTTATCATACAAAATAGTGTTGACAACCACAAAAACTTGTGCATTATATAGGTGTGCATATTTTGCCAAAGCGGCAACATCTTCAATAGAGTTGGTAGCGTAAGAGCGAGCGCCATAAAGAGGCGCACCAATATATACTGCATCGGCACCACTATTGATGGCTGCCATACCTTGCAGTAAATCTTTTGCAGGAGCGAGTATTTCTATTTTTTTCTTTGTCATCTTTTATTTCAAAAAGTGCGCAAAGTTCATCAATTTTATTGAAGTTTTCTAATGAATAATAGAATATATGCTAAATTTAGGACATGTGTTTTTCTTTAATAATATATCAATTTTTTATAAATTATGATATAAAAGTGAGTTTTAAAAAATCAAAACTAGACTGTAAGACAAGTACCTTATATAAATAATAGCACAAGAAAGCGGACAATTATTCCAGCTAAAGCTAATTCTCAACCTCTTTTTTTGAAACCCAATTCATAATGGTCTATTATAGATACTGGCAACACAATCAGAAATCAAAAAATGAACTTGATAAATTTAAAGAGCTATTTTAACACCATTTTCTTCAGAGCATAACTGTCTGATTTCATTTTACCTTTAACTAGTCCAGAAACAGTAGCTAGCATAAAACCTTTTTTTTTCTTGATGTACTCAATTTCTTGTGGATAATCATGCTTCGGATTTTCAAAAACTAGTAAAGTGTCGTTGTCTTTGGTCATCTTGAACGGAATTGCTTCGTCTCGGTTTTGACCTTTTACGGTGGCTAAATAAACCAAATTTTCGCCGTCTTGGGTGAGCTGAATGATTTCGTGATGAATGGTATCTTTTTCTTTTATAAAATAGGATTGCCCTACATAAGTGCTGTCGTTGAGTGGCATCCAGATTTCTTTGAGTGTGCCTAGGCTATCGGTTTTTTGCCATTCGCCCAACAACCAATTGGCTTTGTAGAGTTCTTCAAAAACGATTACGTTTCCGTTTTGATCGTATTTTTTGCAGGATGTAAAACTCGCAAAGAACAAGACAATAAGTAGAACTTTTTTCATGACTATAATTTTGAGATACAAACGTAACGAAAATTATGATACTAGCCCAGATGGAAACGGCATCCTTTTTCTTTTTTTCTCAAAAAAAAAGAAAAAGATATAGTGTACAGCTGGAAATAGCTCCAGAAAAAAATCCTCAAAAGCACCATTTTTTTTATTACTTTTGCACTCGAATAAAAGAGTACAAAATGTTAGACCGATTACAATATGTGAAGCAGCGATTTGATGAGATTTCGGATTTGGTTATCCAGCCCGATGTGATTGCTGATCAGAAACGCTATGTGTCATTAAATCAAGAATATAAAGGCTTGAAAGGCTTAATGGAAAAGCGAGACGAGTATGTTTTGCTCGATGCAAATATGAAGGAAGCCAACGAAATTATTGCTGACGGAAGCGATGCCGAAATGGTTGAAATGGCCAAAATGCAGCTCGATGAAGCCAAAGAGCGTTTGCCAGAACTAGAAGAAGAAATCAAGTTTTTGTTGATTCCGAAAGATGCTGAAGATGCAAAAAATGTGATGGTCGAGATTCGAGCAGGAACTGGTGGTGATGAAGCATCGATTTTTGCTGGCGATTTGTTTAGAATGTATACCAAATATTGCGAATCTCGCGGTTGGAGAACTTCGGTCGTAGACATGAACGAAGGCACTTCGGGCGGATTTAAAGAAGTTATTTTTGAAGTAACTGGCGAAGATGTTTATGGTACTTTGAAGTTTGAAGCTGGCGTGCATCGTGTGCAACGTGTGCCACAAACTGAAACACAAGGTCGTGTACACACCTCGGCAGCTACAGTTATGGTTTTGCCAGAAGCCGAAGAGTTTGATGTTCAGATAGATATGAATGATGTTCGGGTTGATTTTTTCTGTTCGTCAGGTCCAGGAGGACAATCGGTAAATACTACCAAATCGGCAGTGCGATTAACTCATATTCCGTCGGGATTGGTGGCGCAATGTCAAGATCAAAAATCGCAACATAAGAACAAAGATAAAGCTTTGACGGTTTTGCGCTCCCGTTTGTACGAACAAGAACTCGCCAAAAAACAAGCCGAAGATGCTGTAAAACGTACGTCGCAAGTAAGCTCAGGCGACCGTTCGGCAAAAATTCGCACCTACAATTATGCGCAAGGTCGCGTGACCGATCACCGCGTGGGCATTGATGTGTTCGATATGGATGGCGTTATGAACGGTAAAATTCAGAAATTGGTAGACGAATTACAACTAGTTAACAACATGGAAAAACTAAAGGAATCGGAAGTTTTCTAAAAAAAATAAATATGAAAAAAATACTACTTTTTATTTTTACGTTTTTTACTTTTTTGTCAATCAATGCGCAATCGTATTTTGGTTATCTAAACGATAATTATTCTGGAGTTCATGCGGTGATAAATAATCCAGCCAATATTGTTGATTCTAGATTTAAAACCGATATAAATATAGGTTCAGCTAGTTTGTTGTACACCAATAATTATTTTGCAAATAATATTAATGATTTGTTTAGAGGAAAAGATCTTGATGAAAGCACAGACAAAACCCCATCTTCAAGTAATAGTTTTTTGGTAAATACAGATGTTTTAGGCCCATCATTTATGTTTAATATTAAACCTAAACATGCCGTAGCTTTTTTCTCCAGAGGTCGTGTGATAAATCATCTTACCAATTTGGATGGTAGACTAATTGAAGATTTCAATAGTAGAACATCTAATACCAATTACGATATTAAAGATCAAAATTTTAGTGTCGCAACAAATGGTTGGGCAGAGTATGGCGTTTCTTATGCAACCATTTTGTATGATAAAGAACAGCATTTTCTAAAAGGTGGACTTTCACTAAAATATTTGACAGGTTTTTATTCGGCATTTGCCAAAGTAGAAAATTTCGGAATAAAGTATACCGATGGACCTACGGGTGATTCAAGTTTTTATAACACAACAGGAACAATTGAATCTGGAAACATAAAATCGTTTGATAATTATGATAGTCCGGCTAATATCGAAGGATACGGTGTTGGTTTTGACATTGGTTTAACTTATGAATACAGACCAAATGCTGAAAATTTTAAATACAAAGACAAAGAAGGAAAAGAAGTTTATTATAAGGACAAGAACAAATATTTGTACCGTTTGGGCTTATCTGTAACCGATTTTGGTTCTATTCGTTATAATGATGCCATAAGTAAGTCGTATAATGCTAATGCATTTTTTACTCAAACACAAAGTAATAATGCAGGATTCGATAATTATACCTTAACGGGACAATCTAGTAGTATTATTTCCAAAATGCCAACAGCACTCCATTTAAATGCCGATTGGAATTTTCATAAAAACTTTTATTTAAATTTAAATACCGATTTAAGTCTAATAAAAAACACTGCTACAAATGCGGCTTATATTACCAATAATGTTGGTCTAACTCCACGATTTGAAGTAAAATGGTTTAGTGCCTACTTGCCAATGAATTACTTAAAATATTCAGGATTTCAGGCAGGTTTTGGTTTTAGAGCAGGTCCATTATTTGTGGGTTCAGGAACTGTAATTTCTGGATTAATTGGAAAAACCCAAGCATTAGATGGACACATTGGATTGAAAATTCCTATTTATCAAGGCAAGTTGAAAGATAGAGATTTTGACGGTATCAAAAACCGAAAAGATGATTGTCCAGAAGTTGCTGGTCCAATCGAAAACAAAGGTTGCCCATGGAAAGATTCCGATAGCGATTCAATTATAGACAACGAAGACAAATGTCCAAATGTAGCTGGCGACAAAGCCAATTCGGGTTGTCCTTGGGGCGATTTAGACAAAGATACCGTACTAGATAATGTGGACAAATGTCCAGAAGTTGTTGGAGATAGCAACAATAATGGTTGTCCTTGGGGCGATTCTGACAAAGACGGATTAACAGATAATATTGACAAATGTCCTTTAACTTTTGGAGTTTTGGCCAATAACGGTTGTCCAGAAGAAATCAAAAAAGTAGTTGAAGTACCCGTTATAAAAGACGAAATAATCAAAAAAATCAATGATTTCTCAAAAACAATACTTTTTGATACTGGAAAAGCGACTTTAAAACCAGAATCCAATACAAGTCTTGACAATATAGTTTTGGTATTAAACGAGTTTCCAACATCCAATTTCAAAGTAGAAGGACATACCGATAGTTCTGGAAAACCCGAAAACAACCTCAAACTATCGCAGGAACGAGCCAATACTGTTATGAACTATTTTATTACCAAAGGCATAAGCCCTTCAAGACTAACCGCAACAGGATATGGATCAACGCAACCAATAACCTCTAATGCAACAGTTGACGGTAAAAATAAAAACCGTCGAGTAGAAATAAATTTGGTAAAATAAACTAACAACGCTTCAAGAAATTGAGGCGTTTTTTTTTGGAGCTAATCCCGCTATCATTCCAAATCTTTTTAAAAAATTGAAGAAAAATCAATTTTTTAAAAAGGATTTTCCCTTCTATCGGGGCTAGTGAGTAACATTATTGATTTTTTGCGTACTTTGCAAAAAAACTTTGCGAACTTTGCGTTTTAATAAATTTCTATGTCAAAAATATTAATCATCGAAGACGAGCCAGCAATTCGTCGTGTACTCACCAAAATCCTAACTGAAGAAAGTGCTAGCTATCAAGTAGAAGAAGCCGAAGATGGATTGCAAGCCTTCGAAAAAATAAAAGCAAACGACTACGATCTTGTACTTTGCGACATCAAAATGCCAAAAATGGATGGCGTCGAATTGCTCGAAGCTGTTAAAAAAATAAAACCCGAAATCCCAATGGTCATGATATCTGGTCATGGCGATATGGAAACCGCCATACAAACCATGCGACTCGGAGCTTTCGATTATATCTCAAAACCGCCAGATCTCAATCGATTACTTAATACAGTCCGCAATGCGCTCGACCGTAAGCAATTGGTTGTCGAAAACAAAATTCTCAAGAAAATAGTTAGTAAAAAATACGAGATGATTGGCAATTCAGAACCAATCAATCACATCAAAGATATTGTCGAGAAAGTCGCTAAAACCGATGCTCGTGTGCTCATTACTGGACCAAACGGCACCGGAAAAGAATTGGTAGCGCATCAATTACACGAAAAAAGCGAACGTAGCAACTTCCCGATAATTGAAGTCAATTGTGCCGCAATACCTTCAGAACTTATAGAAAGTGAATTATTTGGACATATTAAAGGCGCGTTTACATCGGCCGTAAAAGACCGTGCTGGTAAGTTTGAAGCTGCCGATGGCGGAACCATTTTCCTCGACGAAATAGGCGATATGAGCCTTTCGGCGCAAGCCAAAGTACTGCGAGCCTTACAGGAAAGTTTGATACAACGAGTAGGAGCCGACAAAGACATCAAAGTCAATGTGCGCGTTGTAGCTGCGACCAACAAAGACCTCAAAAAAGAAATTGCCGAAGGTCGTTTCCGTGAAGATTTGTACCATCGATTGGCCGTAATACTGATAAAAGTTCCAGCTCTAAACGATCGTAGAGACGATATCCCATTATTGTTGGAGCATTTTGCCATAAAAATTTCCGAAGAGCAACGCATTCCTCAAAAATCATTTTCAAAAACAGCCATAAAGTTGTTGCAAGAGTATGATTGGACAGGAAACATCCGCGAACTGCGCAACGTCGTAGAACGTTTAATCATCTTGGGCGGCAACGAAATTTCTGAAACTGATGTCAAGATGTTTGCTTCAAAATAAATTTATAAAAATTCCAATAAAAAAATTCCAAATTCCAAATTATCGATCTAAATATTCTATCCAAAAGCGAAGCTTTCTTATTAAAAGTTTAATGTCTATGAATCTATGTGTTTAAAAAAAAACAGCAGCATAGAATAAAATATTTTTTGAAGTTCGTGGAAAAAATAAAAATATCAATCACCTATAAAATCTATCCAAAAGCAAAGCTTTCTTTTTTATGTCATAATAGCTATGAATCTATGTGTTTTAAAAAAAAGCCATCAGCATAGAATAAAGTAATTTGTGATAATTTGTGAAATTTGTGGCTAAAAAATTATGAAACTAAAAAAAATAAACGAAAACCTCCAAAGCGCACTCATAGAAAACGGCTTAACCGAAGCCAATGAAATGCAAGAAGAAACCTTTGCAACCATCAAAAGTGGCGGCGATGCTGTGATACAATCTAGCGAAAAAACAGGAAAATCTACTACAATTGTACTCAACGTTATCCAGCGACTAGAAAAAACAAAAGGCGAAAGCACACGAGCCTTAATCCTTGTGCAAGACAAAGAAAAAGTACTCGAAATGGAAGAACTTTTCCTCAAATTGGGCACTTATACCGATTTGAGTATTTTGGGAGTGCATGACAAAGGCGATATCGATTATGATAAAAATGTTATTTCTATGGGCTTGGACGTACTCATAGGAACACCAACCCGAATCAACGCACTTTTTTCCTCGGCAGGTTTCAATATCAATACCGTAAAAATGTTTATTGTAGACGATGCCGAAATTTTAATGCGACTCCGCATGGATGCCGTTATCCTTAGGTTATCGCAAAGTATTGAGAAAACGCAACGGGTTTTCTTTTGCAACACCTTAACGGAACGAGTGGAATCTCTTGCTGCAAATATCATGATCGAGCCAGTTTTTTTTGAAATGGAGGAGTAATCTAAAACTAGAGATAGATTTTTAATATTTTTCTTATATTATTTTCTATTAATCAATAATTTTTTAAATTTTCTGTTTATGAAAATATTTTGTGTATTTCTTTTTGTTGGACTTTTTTTTAATATTGTATTTTCTCAAAATTTTTCTGAAAGTCAATTAATTGGTTCTTGGAAAGTAATTGAAGTAATTAATTATGATTCAACTTCAAATAAGGATCTAGTAGATTTTTTTGATGATTTTAAATCTTCAAGATTTTATTTTAGACAAGATGGTTTTTTTGAATTTAGTTCAACTGGAAAATCTAAAGCAATGATTATTTTTATGCAAATGTTTTCTGGTTCAAATTGGATTTTTGATCCGGAGCATTTAGAAATTGGTATTGGTAATAAAAAAAACAAATTTAACAGCGCTAAAATATTTGTTAGAGAAAAAGATAATAAGGTAGTTTTTAATATACAAGAATCACCTATAACACTAATAATGGAAAAACAATCTAGAGAACAACAATCGTATGATAAATACTGATTGTGGATTTTTTTTTTTAGATTAATTCCCAACCCTACCTTTCTCGTCCTCATTTCCAGTTTCTCTTTGCTCGACTTTAATTTTTTTGTTCCCAAATTTGTAACTTGCTGTTAGGTTAAGTGCTTGCGAGTCATAGTAATAAATTCCATCTTGACGAATTCCATTAACGACTGATGTTACAGACGAGATTTCTTTCCGAAACAAATCGGAACCTTTTATGGAAAGTCTCAAGTTTTTGTCCAATAGTAAAAACTGCATTGCCAGCGATAACGAGCTTTGGGCTTTGTTATTATAAATCCCGTCAACTTCGGGAAATAAATACCAATACGAAGCATTAAAAAGTACCGTTTTGGATTTATTCAATATAAAATCATTGTTGGTCGAAATTCTGGAGTTTATTCCATATTTATATCGAGCCGTTTCCGTCAATAACGATTCGGCAATTACATAACTAATATCGAAAGCATTATTACTCGTCCACCAAGCAAATTTTTGGAACATATAATTTTCGGATAGCCCAAAACGTTGCGCGTTTATAAAGTTTTTATTGGTAAAATTGATAATCTTCGAGTTTGGATCGGCAATTGGTGCTTGTGAAAATTTGTTTTTTTCGTCGCTGTAAAAAAGTTTGCTTTCTAGAGATTTATAGGTAAAAGTCACTTCCAGATTATCCACCAATGAAGGTTGTAAAAGCGAGTTCCCTTCTATAAACTGAAACGGATTTAAGTAATATCTATTGGGATTTAAGGCATCAAAATCGGGTCGTTCAATGCGCTTACTATAACTTAAGGTACAGGTAGTATTTGCATTTTTGGTATACGAAATATAGGCTGTCGGAAAAATTTTCGTATAATCGTTTTTCACTAAATCATTGGTGGTTTCTGCAAAGGATTTGGTTTGCGTGGCTTCCATACGGAGTCCAAATTGCGTTTCCCACTTGGTATTTATTTTTTTATTAAATGACAAATAACCCGCTTCTACATTTTCTTCATATTCAAATTTATTGTCAACTAACGCAAAACTTCCCACAGGATTTGCAACCAATCCCGAATTGAAACTCGAAATTATATTTGCCGATTTGGAGTTAGAAATTTTTCCGCCAAAGGAGAAGCTTGCCCATTTTACAGGAAATTCTATGTCAATTTTACCCGAAACATTTTTAATATTTTGGTTGTTATCGTTAATGCCTTCAAAGTATTTTTTGGAATAAGGATTTTCAATAATAGATTCGCCAACATACGTTTTTTTATCGGAAGTATTAAATTTGAAATAATCAAAATCTACTGTTATTTTTTTTCCAATAGTGTCTAATTTGAAAGTATTATAAACGTTTATCGTACTTATTGCTGGAAGCATATCCTCTGTAGCTTTGCTATTCAGGTAACGTTTTATCTCGTTTGTTGCATAATCATAAACGGGCGTATAGGGCGATATTCTTCTGCTTTGAATGAGTTTGTTATAAAATCCTTGCCCGCCAATTGTCCAATTTTTTGTAAGTTCATAATCCAAGCTTACTTTAATATTTTTACGATTATTGCCAAAAGTTATTGGCGATAAGGTGTACCACAAACCATCATTAAAATAAGCATAATCGTCTTGATCCAAATATTTTTTGCCTTTGGCATAGGAAACAGCCGTGGAAAAACTTAGCTTATTTTTATTATAGTTAAAACTAGCCGAACTCAATCCAGTGGCAAAACGTCGCTGTAAGTACGTTGTGCTTACTAAAGCATTCCACGAATTTTTCTTGGCTTTTTTCAGTACAATATTTACCAAGCCACTATTGCCTGCTGCTTCATATTTGGCTGGTGGCGTCGTGATTACTTCAATAGTTTTGATACTTTCCGACGGAATCGATTTTAGATAATTAGCCAAATTTTCTTCGTCTAATTGAATAATTTTGTCATCGACCATAACAGCCAATTTACTTTTGCCAATCATCGAGATCGTTTCATTTTGAACTTTCAAACCAGGAGTTATTTTCAAGGCTTCCAACGCATCAGAGCCAACGCCGCTTATGGAGTTTTCGATATTAAAAACCAATCGATCTACTTTGCGTTCTATCAATTTTTTCTTCCCAACAACAGTAACAGCTTGCAGTTGGTTATTGTTGTCAATTGTAATAACTCCCAAGTTCAAATCAGTTTCCAAATCAAAATCCTTAGAATAAATTACTTTATCCAATTGCCTAATTTGAAGTTTGAACCAACCTTTTTCGGTTTCTATTAAAAAGGAGTTTTTATCATCAGTAACTTCACTTTTCAAAAAAGTCGAATCTTTAGCAATCAATACAATTTCCGCAAATTCTATTGGTGTTTTATCCTTGCTTTCAATAGTACCAGAAATTTTAATTTGGGCGAATAAACTTGCATTGAAAAATAAAATCAACACAAAATAAAAATACTTCATATAAGGTTTTTAATAGTTCACTAAATACCGAATAATATTTGTTTTAACAAAATTTTTTAAAATAATAATTTCGATATCTTTACAGAAAATTATAAACTATGAACTTTTCAGCAAAAATGCTCCGTGACGATGCCCTCAAGGACAAAGTAATTGTCGTTACTGGTGGTGGTAGCGGTTTAGGCAAAGCCATGACCCAATATTTTCTAGAACTTGGAGCCAATGTAGCCATAACCTCACGCGATCTCGAAAAACTACAAAAAACAGCCGCCGAACTTACAATCCAAAACGGAGGAAAATGTCTTGCTATCCAATGTGATGTGCGTCATTATGACCAAGTAGAAGCCATGCTTGCAGAAGTTATTACAACTTTTGGTCAAGTCGATGTTTTGCTCAATAATGCCGCAGGAAATTTTATTTCTCCAACCGAAAGATTATCGGCAAACGCCTTCGATACCGTAATAGATATCGTACTAAAAGGTTCCAAAAATTGCACCTTAGCCTTCGGAAAACATTGGATAGATACCAAACAAATAGACAAAGTTGTACTTAATATAGTAACCACTTATGCATGGACAGGCTCTGCCTATGTTGTGCCAAGTGCTACGGCAAAAGCTGGCGTTCTCGCCATGACCAGAAGCCTAGCGGTCGAGTGGGCAAAGTACGGCATCCGCATGAACGCAATAGCTCCGGGACCATTTCCTACCAAAGGTGCTTGGGACAGGCTATTGCCCGGCGATCTTGCTGCCAAGTTTGATATGGCCAAAAAAGTACCGCTCAAGCGTGTTGGTGACCATCAAGAATTGGCCAATCTAGCAGCCTATTTGGTTTCCGATTTTTCAGCATACATCAATGGCGAAGTTGTAACTATTGACGGTGGCGAGTGGTTGCAAGGCGCGGGACAATTCAATATTCTGGAGGCAATTCCGTCAGCAATGTGGGATCAGCTTGAAGCTATGATTAAAAACAAAGGCAATAAATAATTAAGTTTTCAGTCACAGTCGCAGTTTTCAGTTTTCTTTTGATATAATTATTTCTATCACTGCAAACTGAGACTGCGACTGTTTACTTTTTATAAATTGTTAACAAAATAGACTTGAATAAACCATTTATAATTGTATTTTTGTCAATCAAAATTTCACGAACTACATGGGCAAAATTATAGCAATTGCGAATCAAAAAGGCGGTGTTGGCAAGACCACAACCTCCATAAATCTTGCCGCTTCGTTGGGAGTTTTGGAGAAAAAAGTCCTTTTGATAGATGCCGATCCGCAAGCCAATGCAAGCTCTGGTTTGGGCATTGATGTAGAGAGTGTTGCTATAGGAACCTATCAAATTTTAGAACACAGCAATACACCCAAAGAAGCCATTGTAAAATCATCCTCGCCCAACGTAGATGTGATTCCGGCGCATATTGATCTTGTAGCTATAGAAATTGAGTTGGTAGACAAAGACAACCGCGAGTACATGCTCAAGCAAGCCCTAGAAAGCATTAAAGACGACTACGATTACATACTTATAGATTGCGCTCCATCGTTAGGTTTATTAACATTAAATGCCTTAACAGCAGCCGATTCGGTCGTGATTCCTATACAATGTGAGTATTTTGCTCTCGAAGGATTGGGCAAACTACTCAATACTATAAAAAGTGTTCAGAAAATTCATAATGCCAATCTCGATATTGAAGGATTATTATTAACCATGTTTGATTCGCGTTTGCGATTGTCCAATCAAGTAGTCGAAGAAGTACAAAAACACTTCAGCGATATGGTTTTTGAAACCATAATACAACGCAACGTTAAGTTGAGCGAAGCACCAAGTTTTGGCGAAAGCATCATTAATTTTGATGCAACTAGCAAAGGAGCAACCAATTATCTCAATTTGGCTCAAGAAATTATAAAGAAAAACAGTTAGGAGTTTATGGCACAAGCAGTAAAAAAGCAAGCATTAGGCAGAGGATTATCAGCACTTCTCAAAGATCCTAGCAACGATATCAAGTCTATGGACGATAAAAATGCCGACAAAGTTGTAGGAAATATTATCGAGCTAGAGTTGGATGTTATTGAGATAAATCCGTTTCAGCCAAGAAGCCATTTCGACGAAGAAGCACTCAATCAATTGGCTTCTTCCATAAGAGAATTAGGAGTTATCCAGCCTATTACGGTTCGAAAGCTCGACTTTAATAAATTTCAATTAATATCAGGCGAGCGACGACTTCGAGCCTCAAGAATTGCAGGATTAGAGGTAGTTCCAGCTTACATCCGAATCGCCAACGACAACGAATCGTTAGTAATGGCATTGGTAGAAAACATCCAACGCCATGACCTTGATCCTATAGAAATTGCACTTTCTTATCAAAGACTTATTGACGAAATTCAACTCACGCAAGAGCAAATGAGTGAACGAGTAGGCAAGAAGCGATCTACGATTGCCAATTATTTGCGATTATTGAAGCTAGATCCAATTATCCAAACTGGAATTCGTGATGGTTTTATCACAATGGGTCATGGTCGTGCCATTATCAATGTTGAGAATCATGATGTTCAATCGGATATTTATCATAAAATAGTATTGCAAAATCTTTCGGTTCGTGAAACAGAGGCTTTGGTAAAAAATTATCAGGAAAGCCTCAAACCATCGGCACAAAAATCACAAAAAACACCAACTTTCGAAATAGCAGAAGAAGAACAAGTGGCAATTTCGTCCTATTTTGGTGCCAAAGTAGCGCTGAAAGTGGCAGGAAACGGAAAAGGATCTATTTCGATACCTTTTCATTCCAAAGAAGACTTCAATCGTATCATCAAACTTATCAAAGGTTAGTGATTAGGCAATTTGTCATAGGATTCTTTTTTTTCCAAATAGGAACAAACTTTGTTTTTTCTCAAGTGCCAAAAGTGGATAACCTCGTTATCAAAGACACACTGAAATCAACTAGCAACCTAATCAATCCGTTAGCCCCAGCAAAAGCTGCTTTTTATTCGGCTATTTTGCCAGGATTAGGACAAGCTTACAACAAAAAATATTGGAAAATTCCCATCGTGTATGGCGCAATCGGAACAGGAGTTGCCATTTATGTGTGGAACGATAACAAATACGATTTGGTTCGTGACGCCTACAAACGCCGACTTTTGGGAGTTACCGATGGCAGTATTTATGACAAATACACACCCGAAACATTAATAAACGCGCAACGAGGATACCAGCGAGCTCGCGATATTGGGCTTCTTGTAACCATCGGAATGTATGTATTAAACATCATTGATGCCAATGTTGATGCGCATTTAAAACAATTTAATGTCAACGATAACTTATCTGTTCGACCAGAAATTATTCCAAATGATTTTACTAGCAACCAACAAAATGTTGGATTAACCCTAAACTACCGTTTCTGATGAAAATTGCTTTACTTGGTTACGGAAAAATGGGAATTGCCATAGAAAAAATTCTAATGCAACGAGGACATGAAATTGTACTTCGAAAATCAAGTGCAACAAGCTTTGATGGTTTACTAGATGCTGATGTTGCTATAGATTTTAGTTTGCCAACGGTTGCTGTTGCGAACATTAAAGAATGTTTAGAGAATGGAATTCCAGTAATTTCTGGTACAACAGGCTGGACAGAACATTATCCTGAAATGGCGGAACTTTGTATCCAAAAAAATGGCGCTTTTATATATGCATCCAACTTTAGTTTAGGGGTAAATTTATTTTTTGATTTGAACGAAAAATTAGCCAAAATGATGTCCAAATTTTCACAGTATGAAGTAGAAATAGAAGAAATTCATCATACCCAAAAACTAGATGCACCAAGCGGAACCGCTATAAGTTTGGCAAACGGAATTATAAAAAATTCGAACTACACGAGTTGGACTTTAAATGAAAATCCAAAACCATCAGAAATTTATATCGATGCCCAACGCACGGAAAACGTTCCCGGAACACATTCAGTAATTTACGATTCGTTGGTAGATGCCATCGAGATTACACATACGGCGCACAGTCGAGAAGGTTTTGCGTATGGAGCAGTTATTGCCGCCGAATGGATTTATGGCAAAAAAGGAGTTTTCACGATGAAAGATGTTTTAAATTTAGAAATATAATTTTTTCTTAATTTTGTAACAATTTTTCAATAACAATGTCAAATTCAATATCAAAAAATCAATTTCTAGTAATCAGAATATTTAAAATTCAAATATTTAAAATTTAATATCATATGTCTCTATATCAATGGTTTGTTCTATTTCTTGTTTTTCAAATTATACATTTTCTTGGAACTTGGAAAATTTATGTTGCCGCGGGTCGGAAAGCTTGGGAAGCTGGAATTCCAATTTATAGCACCATTATTTTGATGAAAATCATAAACCGTCCAACATGGTGGACGGTAATCTTGTTTACGCCAGTTATCAACCTAATAATGTTGCCAGTTGTTTGGATAGAAACCTTACGGAGTGTTGGCAAAAACTCTACTTTAGATACTATTTTAGGCGTTGCTACTTTTGGATTTTATATCTATTACGTCAATTATACTCAGCCACTAAAACATATTGTTGATCGAGATTTGACTCCAACAACACAAGTTGGAGATTTTTTTGGTTCCGTAGCATTTGCCGTAGTTGTTGCTACTTTGGTACACACCTATGTAATGCAGCCTTTTACAATTCCGTCATCATCATTAGAAAAATCATTGCTTGTTGGCGATTTTCTTTTTGTGAGTAAACTCAATTATGGACCACGAGTACCATCAACAGAAGTGGCATTGCCGATGGTTCATGATTCGATTCCTCTCTTGAAAAGGTTGTCTTATTTGCCGAAGCCGCAACTGCCTTATTTCCGTTTTCCAGGTTTCGAAAAAATTGAAAACAACGATATTGTTGTGTTCAATTGGCCACGCGACACACTCGATCACATGTACCAACCTTCGCCAATTCGTGTTGAAAAACCACGAGACAAGAAAACCAATTATGTAAAACGTTGTGTGGGTATTGCTGGCGATAGTTTGCAAATCAAAGACGGAATTATTTTTATTAACGGTAAAGAATTGATTTTGCCAGAACGAGCAAAGCCGCAATATTCTTATTCGGTTGGTTATGACGGAAAAACGCCAATTGATTTTGAATATATCCTTAAGGAATATGACATTACTGATCGTGCTGGTTTCATTTCAGAACGAAGAGATACCTTAGTTTTTAGTGCTTTGACTTTTGAAAATGCAGCACGATTGAAGAAAATTCCGGGTATAACTTCTGTAACTCGAAACATTAGAAAAAGTGCCGAAGACGGAATTTTCCCTGATTTTATGGATAAAAAAGCGTCGCCAATTCGCAATTGGAACGCTGATAATTATGGACCTATTTATATTCCTCAAGCCGGAAAAACAGTAAAGTTGAACAAAGAAACGCTTCCGTTTTATAAAATTATTATCAACGATTATGAAGGCAACAAACTTAATGTTGTGGGTAATGATATTTACATTAATGACAAAGTAGCCACAACCTATACTTTCAAACAAGATTATTATTGGATGATGGGCGACAACCGTCACAACTCGCTCGACGCTAGATATTTTGGATACACGCCTCAAGATCATGTGGTTGGAAAGCCTGTTTTTATTTGGTTGAGCATCGATGGCATTAATCAAGGTTTCAGAAACTGGAGTATTCGTTGGGACAGAATGTTTACTTTCGTGAGCGGTCAGGGCCAACCTAGTTCGTATTTCAAGTACTTTTTAGGATTGTTGGCATTGTATTTTGTTGGTGAATATTTCTGGAAAAAAAGAAAAGCGTAAATTAAGCCCACCCAACCCTCCCAAAGGGAGGGCTTTTTTAAGATGGATAGTATTGATTCTAAATACAAAATTTCGCAAGCCCTCCCTTTGGGAGGGTTGGGTGGGCTTTTTATGCCAACCTATTTCCCGTCTATAAGTCATTATGCTGCCATGACACAATTGGGTGCTGTAACTTTAGAAATGGATGATAATTTCCAGAAGCAAACCAACCGCAATAGGATGTATGTTTATAGCCCTAACGGAATCCAGTTGCTCAATATTCCTGTAAAACATGCTTCAAATCCGCATCAGAAAACCAAAGATGTGCGTATTGAAAACGATTTTGACTGGCAGAAACAACATTTCAAATCGTTGGAAGCTGCCTACAGAAGTTCGCCTTTTTTTGAATATTTTGAAGACGAATTGCGACCAATTTTCCATAAAAAACATACTTTCTTGATGGATTTAAATCTAGAATCGATGGAGCTTATAAGTCGATTTATAAGAACTTCATTTCAATTTTCAAAAACAGTCGAATATTTTGCTGAAGTTCCTAATGTTGTTGATTATCGTTTTTTGGCTAACGGAAAAAAAGATGCGTCCAAATTTGAAACTTATCCTCAAGTTTTTGCTAACAAGCACGGTTTTATAAACAATCTTTCGGTGTTGGACTTGATTTTTAATGAAGGAAAATTTGCGTTGGAGTATTTGAAGCAACAAAAATTATAGTTATTCTTCAATAGACAACCTCGTCATAATAGGAAAATGATCTGAGTTTAAAAACTCCGAAAAACTTTCGAAGCTTTTTATTTTCATGGATTGGTCAGCAAATATATAGTCAATTCGGGCTGGATACTGCTTGAAGTTATAGGTTTTGCCAAATCCTGCGCCAGCTTCTTCAAAAGCATCTTTGAGTGATCCACGAATACTGCGGTAAACATACGAGAAGGCACTATTGTTCATGTCGCCACATATAATTATAGGATATTTACAATTGGTTTTGTGTTCCTTAATAATTTCTGCTTGTTGCTGTTGTTTGGTAAAAGCCTTGCTGATTCGTTTGAAAAGTGCTTCTGATTTTTGTTGATTTATTTCGTCTATATTTTCAGAAATTTCATTCACATCTGGCGAAATCTTAATCGATTCGAGATGCATATTATAAACGCGAATAATGTCTTTTCCTTTTTTGATATCGGCATAAATCGCATTATTATCAGATTTTGGAAACTTCAAGTTGCCTTCATTTATTATCGGAAATTTAGAGAAAATAGCCTGTGCCGACTTTATCTTTTTGCCTTGTGTGTAAACAAATTTATACGGATAAAGTTTAAGATCAATTTTTGCGGCTTTAGAAAATTCTTGAAGACACAATATATCGGGATTTTTATCTTTTATAAATACTTCAATTCGGTACGGAACACTTTCATTATCAATCCATTTAAAAAGATTAAGCAAGCG
This sequence comes from Flavobacterium sp., assembly GCA_043771555.1. Lineage (GTDB taxonomy): Bacteria > Bacteroidota > Bacteroidia > Flavobacteriales > Flavobacteriaceae > Flavobacterium. The sequence continues at coordinate 42,384 of JAYVHB010000059.1, forward strand.
AACGTTATAACTCATTACCACAAAATCATTTTCAGTAATTGGCTCATTTATTGATGAAAATTTATAAAATTTGTTTACAAAAGTTATTCCGATGAGTAGTACCAATCCAGAAATGATTATCTGCTTTTTTAGTTGCAGTAACCAATATAAAAAGAAAAGTCCATTGAGTACCAAAAATAAAGGCAAAACTAAGGTTACTACTGACAAAAGTGGAAATATTTTTGGAGCCAAAAATGGCAACACATAGGCAAGAAAAGTCACTACAGTCAATACTATATTGAAAAAAAACAATACTTTATTAAATCTAGAAAGATTTCGGGTTAATCTCATAAATTTTCACTTTAAAAAATCAATTACAATTTCAAAATTCAATTTCAAAACTCAATTTCAACTATATATAATTTTACTTTTTTTCTAAAATCTGATTTCTATCTGCCTACTAAATTCTGCAAACTTCCAGCTTAATACTCATTTCCCAGCTCGAAATAAAAAATCTTTATCCTCTTTGGACAAACTATCATAGCCAGATTTGCTTATTCTGTCTAATATTTCATCTATTTGTTGTTGCGTTTTATCTTTTGTAATAATTTTTGAAACTGTTTTTTCTTGACGTGGTGCATACGTTTTATGTACTTTTTTGAACGGAGTTGTTTTTCTTTTTCCGAATAAAACTGCAAAAAAGGAAACTATTTTTTCAAACCAAGCGGTTATATCGTTGCCATTCTGAATTTGTTTTATGTACAAATAACCAAAAAAAGCACCGCCTATATGCGCTATATGTCCGCCAGTGTTGCTCATTGGTAGCTGGATCAAATCAATAACAATAATTACCAATACGAAGTATATTAATTTTACATTCCCTATTAAAATAAGTCGTATTTCCATCATAGGTTGGAAGGTCGCTGTAGCTACCAAAACTGCCATGACGGCTCCAGATGCTCCCACAAGATTGGCATCGGTTCTTGATAATGCTGGAAAAATCATGTAGCTAATAATATAAAGTAATCCAGCAAAAATACCGCTAACAAGATATAAATTGAGCAATTGTTTTTGAGAAAAAAAAGTAGTAAATAATTTGCCTATAAAATTAAGCATCAGCATATTGAAAATAATATGAAGAAATCCAGCATGAAAAAAAGAATAACTTATTACCGACCACGGTTTCCATAACAAATCTTTAGGAAGTGATGATAAACTTACATATTCCAAATAATCAATATTTACATTAAAAAGCGATAGCAAGGCAAAAATAATTCCTGGAATAGCAAACAACGCCACGTTCCAAAAGATAATTTTGGTGGTCACATCGCCCATTTTAAATTGGAGTTTTAAATCGTCAAGTATGTTATTCATATTGTATTATTTATCCCAACGGTTTTTATCAAATTGATTTTTTTTCCAATACCACATCATCAAGAAACCTACTAATGCACCACCTATGTGAGCAAAATGTGCAACTCCTGTGCCGCCACTAAAAATAGAACTTCCTTTTAAACCCAAAAATAGATCGATAGCGATAATTCCTGGTACAAAATATTTAGCTTTTATTGGAACTGGAATAAACATCATAGCCAATTCGGCACTAGGAAACATAAAAGCAAAAGCGACCAATAACCCGTAGATAGCACCAGATGCGCCAACTGCGACGGAAATTATATCTAACAAAAAGTATTGATTGACAAGATTATTTATAACGGCAGCTCCTAGACCACATGAAATATAGAAAAACAGAAATTTTTTACTTCCCCAAAAACTTTCTAGTGTAGATCCAAAAGAATACAATGCAAACATGTTGAAGGCAATATGCGAGATACTTCCGTGCATAAACATGTGTGTTAGTAATTGGTAAATCTTGAAATTTGGACTTTCAAACGAGAAAAGTGCAAAATAGTTATAGGTTATTTCACCAAGATATTGCGATCCAATAAAAAACAAAACATTAATAATCAATAACTGCTTGACAGTTGGCGTTATAGTCATCATAAGCTAAATTTTCGGTCTAAATCTTCTACACGCATCGTGATAAAAGTAGGTTTTTGATTGGGCGAAACGTTTGGATCTTTGCAAGCAAAAAGCCCGTTTACAAGATTTTCTTGTTCTTTTTGAGTTAAATAGTTGCCTGTTTTTACAGCCAAACTTTTTGCCATCGATTTGGCAATAGTATCATTTTGACTATAATTGGTTGAAGGTATTCCGCCTTCCAAATCGCTTAAGAGTGCTTCCAAAACTTTTGACACTTCTGTTTCGGTAATATTAACCGGAATTCCAGATAAGGTAAGATGATCGGCTTCTAGTACATCAAAAACAAAACCTGTAGTTACCAAAGAGTGTTTTAACTCCTGGAGCAGTTCCATTTCTGAAGTCGAAAAATAAAGATGAATCGGAAACAATAATTGCTGACTACTTGCTTGCTGGACGGTTATATTTGTTAAAAACTGCTCATACAAAACCCTTTGGTGGGCTCTATTTTGATCCACAATTACCATTCCAGATTTTATTGGGTTTACAATATATTTTCGATGTATTTGATACGTTCGGTTACCTTGTTTTTCAACATCATTATCATCAAATAATGATGCCGTAATATTTTCTGTTTCAAATTCTACTTCGGTATTTTCAATAATATCAGCATCACTTTTTAAACCAACATATAAACTTTCCCAATTGGTAATTTCGGTTTTCTTATACCTGTTGGTGTTGGTTGCAAAATGCTTATTCGGATCCGTATTTACAAACGGATTAAACCCTTTATCAACCTGAATAGTTGGAGTAACTTGCTCTTTATTTTGATAATTATACGGAATATCAAGTCCTGCATCTCTATCAAAATCCAATACAGGTGTGACATTAAACTGACCCAAACTGTGTTTTATAGTCGACCGCAATATGGCATAAAGCGATTGCTCATCATCAAATTTAATTTCTGTTTTGGTAGGATGAATATTAATATCAATAGTGTTTGGTGGCACATTGAGGTACAAAAAATAACTTGGTTGCGCACCAGTAGGCAAAATTCCTTCGTAAGCCGTCATGATAGCATGATGCAAATAACCACTTTTGATGTAACGATCGTTAACAAAAAAAAATTGTTCGGCTCGAGTACGTTTTGCAAATTCAGGTTTGCCCACAAATCCTTGAATAGTTATCATATCAGTTTCTTCTGCAACAGGAACTAATTTTTCGTTTGTTTTTCCTGCAAAAATCGCAACAATACGTTGTCTAATATTGCTTTGTGGCAAATTATACATGTCGCTTCCGTTATGAAAAAAAGTAAAATGAATGTTTGGATGCGCCAAGGCTACTCTTATAAATTCGTCCAGAATATGGCGGTATTCCACCGTATCCGATTTTAAGAAATTGCGTCTTGCCGGAATATTAAAAAACAAATTTTTGACCGAAAACGAAGTTCCTTTTGGCAAAACCGCCACATCTTGCGATACAAATTTGCTTCCTTCAATAACAATATGAGTACCCAATTCGTCTTGATCTTGTTTGGTTTTGAGTTCCACATGAGCAATTGCTGCAATAGATGCGAGTGCTTCTCCTCGAAAACCTTTGGTATGCAAAGAAAATAAATCTTCGGCTTGTCTAATTTTGGAAGTAGCATGACGCTCAAAACACATTCTGGCATCAGTCATATTCATGCCGAGCCCATTATCAATAACTTGCACCAATGATTTTCCGGCATCTTTAATAATCAATTTGATGTCGGTTGCCTTAGCATCTACAGCATTTTCTAGCAATTCTTTTACTACAGATGCAGGTCGTTGCACTACTTCGCCAGCAGCAATTTGGTTGGCAACGTGATCGGGTAGAAGTTGAATGATGCTGGACACTATATATATTAAATTGTTAAAATTTCAAATTAAAGAGTAAACTCACAATTCACAAATTTAAGAAAAATTGCATCGTTTTCAAAGTTAATACTTTCACAAAAGCAAAAAACCTACTCGTTACTGTAAGTTTTAGAAAGTGATTTTATTTTTTTTGGGGTTCCCGCTTTGGCGGTCGGGCTATACATTACAATCTTTGGTTGCGCTTCGCACATCAAAGGATTTCCATTGCTATCCCTAACCCAACTCGTAAATCAATCATGATTTTAGGTTCAAAGAAGTATCAATTTGAAGTTGCTTTCCAACCAATAATTTTTCTCCTATAAACGAAAGATTTCGGTTGGCTTCTTGCCGCAAAAAAGCCATTTTTATGGCTGCAATTGCAGCTTCTGTACCTTTATTGCCATGAATACCGCCACTTCTGTCTATAGATTGTTGCTCGTTATTGTCTGTCAATACACAAAAAATAACTGGAACGTCGCTCAAAACATTCAAATCTTTTATGCCTTGCGTAACGCCATCACATACAAATTCAAAATGCATTGTGTCGCCTTTAATGACGCTACCAATAGTTATTACAACATCTGGTTTTTGCGTTTCTATCATTTTTTTGGCACCATAAACCAATTCAAAACTTCCTGGAACATTCCATCTAATGATGTTTTTGTGCAAAGCACCACAATCGGTTAGTGCTTCAATAACTCCTTTGTATAGACCTTCGGTAATGGTATCGTTCCACTCTGAAACAAGAATCCCAAACCGAAAATCTTTCGCATTTGGGATTTTATTTTTATCGTAGTTTGATAAATTTTTGTTAGCTGTTGCCATGTTTTTTTTTAGTATTCAGTCACAGTATGCAGTCACAGTGATAACTAAAAACTGCTACTGTAAACTATCTATTGCGCCATACCAATCAAAGCATCAATACTTTGCGCTTCTGGAGCATTTTCGTATTTTTCTTTAATTTCTGTCAAATGCTTCAATGCATCTGCTTTATTATTTAAAGACAATTCTACTTGAGCTGCTTTCAATAAAAAGCGAGGTGTTGTCAACTCATTTTTGTTCATTTCTGCTGCTTTCAAATAATATTCTAAAGCCGTTTTTGCTTTGTTTTGTTGTGAATAAGCATCGCCAATTGCGCCTTGAGTTAAGGTGCTTAAAATAGCATCTTTAGAAGAAAATTTTTCAAGATAGGAGATGGCTTCTGTATTTTTTCCAGTATTCAAGTAGGCTATTCCAGCATAATAGTTGGCAAGATTTCCTGCATCTGTTCCAGAAAATTCATTTGCAATAGCTATAAATCCTTTTTCTTTTCCAGATCCTTTTAGAGAAAGATTGTACAACGAATCTTTTGCTGTATCGCCGTCTGTCGCTTTCTGAAAGTTTTGTTGAGCCGCAAAAAGGGCTTCGGCACCTTTATCTTGGTTCGGTTCTGCAACAAAATTTTGATACAATAAATAACCAACAGTTAGCAAGGCAATTGCGCCCACAATTCCGAAAATCATTTTTTGATTTTTTTCTACCCAAGCTTCTGTTTTATTAGCGGTTTCGTCAAGAGTATTAAAAACTCCTGCTGTTGCGCTATCTTTTTCGTCAACATTTGGAGTTTCTTCAATATAATTGGTATCAAGATTTGATTTTTCTTCTTTTTCTTTCGGTGTTTTGTATCCTCTTTTATTATAAGTAGCCATTTTTTGGAATTAATTTAGTGTGCGCAAAAATAAAATTTTTATTCAATATAAAAAGTCCTTTTTATCGATATTTTTGAATAATTTGCACCCTCAAAGAAAAAAGAACTCAAAAACAGTCTTTTTCTCAGCATCAGCAAGCCTTACCATGTTTCTAAAAAGTGTTTCTTTATTCAATTATAAAAATTTTTCGGAAGCAAATTTCGATTTTGACACCAAGATTAACTGTTTTGTAGGCAAAAACGGAGTAGGGAAAACCAATATTTTGGACGCCATCTATCATTTGGCTTACGGAAAAAGTTATTTTAATCCATTATCGGTTCAAAACATCAAGCACAGCGAAGATTTTTTTGTTATTGATGGTGAATTCGAAAAACAAGAACGAGTGGAGCAAATAGTTTGTAGTTTCAAAAAAGGCAATAAAAAAATCCTGAAACGCAACAATAAAGTCTATGATAAATTTTCAGATCATATTGGTTTTATTCCATTAGTTATTATTTCGCCAGCCGATAATGACCTGATTATTGAAGGAAGTGAAACCCGACGAAAGTTCGTTGACAGTGTGATTTCGCAATTGGACGCAACTTATTTACAACAACTTATACGCTATCAAAAAGTGGTAAGCCAGCGAAATGCACTTCTTAAATATTTTGCTTTAAATCAAGTTTTCGAAACCGATACCTTATTTATATACAATGCGCAACTGGACGATTTGGGGCAACATATTTTCGAAAAAAGAAAAGCGTTTTTAGAAGCATTTGTTCCTATTTTTAATAGGCATTATCAAATTATTTCTAATGCATCAGAGACAGTACAAATTGTCTATGAAAGTCATCTTTTTACTAATAGATTGAATGTTCTACTTCAAGAAAGCATCAATAAAGACCGCGCTTTACATTATACTTCAGTCGGAATTCATAAAGACGATTTGTCATTTGAAATTGATTCGTATCCAATCAAAAAATTTGGATCGCAAGGCCAACAGAAATCATTTTTAATTGCACTAAAACTCGCACAATTTGAATTTGTAAAAAAACAATCGGGCGAAAAACCATTGCTTTTATTGGATGATATTTTTGATAAATTGGATGAAAGCCGTGTTGGCAAAATCGTGATGATGGTCAATAACAACGACTTTGGACAGTTGTTTATATCTGACACACATTCTGAACGAACAGAGAATATTGTAAAATCAACGCATCAGTCGTATAAAATTTTTAATTTGTAAATAAAATAATTTTGTACGTTTGTATAGAAATAGAACTAACTCATGAAAAATTCAATCTACTACTTTCTCTTTATTGGTCTTTTTTTTGCAAGTTGTTTGGGTCAAAACTCCGACAAATTTCAAAGCATAGACGTCAAACAATTTTCTAAACTTATCAATACAGAACAAAACGTTCAATTGGTTGATGTAAGATCGCCAGCAGAATATGCAGATTCGCATATAGAGAAATCTATTAATATAAATTTGAATAGTGAAGGTTTTGAGCCAAATGTCCAAAAACTTGACAAAACAAAACCAGTATATGTATATTGTCAAGCTGGAGGAAGAAGCAAAAAAGCAGCAATCAAGCTTCATGAATTGGGTTTTAAACAGATAATTGAATTGGATGGAGGAATTTCTGATTGGAAAACTAACAAAATGGCAACTATAAAATAATGTTATCACAAGAGGCAATCCAGTTTATCGACGATTTGAAAGCAAATAATGCTACCGAATGGATGCATGCTCACAAAAAACGGTATGAAATATTCAAAAAAGAATATCATGCATACATTGCCTTACTTCTCGATTCCATGAAACCATTGGACAAATCGCTAGAAAATTTAGAAATCAAAAATTGTACATTTAGAATCAATAGAGACATTCGTTTTTCTAAAAATAAAGATCCTTATAAAACCAATATTGGTGTTTGGATGACAACCAACAAAAACAGAAAAAATAGTCCTGGTTATTACATTCATTTCGAAAAAGGAAAGTCGTTTATAGCAGGCGGTATATGGTATCCAGAGCCTAATGATTTAAAAACGATTCGAAAAGAAATAGAATTTTTTCATGAAGATCTAGTTAAAATTGTACAAGAAAAAAATTTCGTAAAAGAATTTTCTGTGCTTGATTATGATGAAAATACTGTTTTGAAAAATGCACCCAAAGGTTTTGATCCTAATCATCCAGCAATTGAATTTTTAAAACTTAAAAGTTTCACGGCAACACAACAAATTGATGACGCTGCTTTTTCGAAAGAAAATTTTGCCGATCTAATTTCTAAAAAACTTATTGCGCTACAACCTTTAAACAAATTTTTGAAGCGAGCTCTAGAAACCAATGAATAATAAAAAGAAAATATTATTTCTTGGCGAAACCCATCGAGCCGATGCCATCACTTGGATGGAAGGATTGAGGGAGTTTGGAAACTTTGAAATCATTACTTGGGAATTAAAAAAATCTGGAAAAGGAATTTATAAACGTCTATTGCGATTAGTAGAATTTTTTTGTTGCATTTTCGTAATAAAAAAAATAATACGAACCCAAAAACCTGATATGGTTATTGCAGAGAGATCAACTAGCTATGGTTTTTTGGCAGCAATTTGTGGTGTAAAACCTATTGCAATTGCACAACAAGGAATTACTGATTTGTGGCCAAAAAATGAAACAACATATTATTTCAAAAAATTTATTCAAAAACAGGCTTATAAACAGGCTGATTTGATACATGCTTGGGGCGAAGTTATGGCAGTTTCTATGCGAAAACATAATGTTAATATGTCCAAAGTAATGATACTGCCAAAAGGTATCAATATGCTTCAGTTTGAAAATGAGAATACTGCATCAGAAACAAAAATTGAGGCAATCGTAACTCGGTCTTTGTTTCCAGAATACAGTCATGCGATTATTTTAAAAGCTTTTTCTAGTTTGAATAAACAAAATATTGACTTTAAACTTACCATTGTTGGCGACGGAAATCAAAATAGAATTTTACAAGAATTATCAAAAAAACTAAACATCGAGGACAAAGTAATTTTTACGGGAAGAATTCCAAATAGCGAATTGCCTGCTTTACTTCAAAAATCAAATATTTATATCAGTATGCCAACTACCGAAGGCGTTTCTTCTTCATTGTTTGAAGCTATGGCCAGCGGTTGTTACCCAATTGTTACTGACATTGCAGGAAATCAAGCTTGGATCAAGCACCGAGAAAACGGACAACTTATTGAGGTTAATAATTTTCAACTTCTTGCTGACGAAATTCTTTGGGCATACCAAAACGCTGACTTCCGTAAAAAAGCTATACTTCAAAATAAAATTTTTGTACAAAAAAATGCCAACTACGCTACTAATATGAAGATAATTTCCGAAAAATATCACGAATTAATTAATTTAAAAACCAATTCGTAATGTGCGGAATTAACGGAATAGTACACTTGCAATCGCAACGAAAAGTAGATGAACACCTTTTAACAAAAATGAGGGATTCATTGCAACATCGCGGTCCTGACGATGCTGGTATTTTTATAGAAAATAATATTGGTTTCGGGCAACGCCGTCTATCAATAATTGATGTTTCAGAAGCGGGTCATCAACCATTTTTTTCAGCTAATGGTCGTTTTGTCATGGTTTATAATGGCGAAATTTATAACTACAAAGATTTTTATTCTGAAATAAAAGCAAATGGATTTGAGATAAAAACAGGATCAGATACCGAAGTATTATTGATTTTATTTCAAATGTATGGACTTCAAATGCTCAATCGTCTCAACGGAATGTTTGCTTTTGTCATTTGGGATAAATTCGAAAAAAAACTGACTTCCGTTAGAGATCGAATGGGCGTTAAACCACTTTATTACTCTTTTTATAACGAAACTTTCTATTTTGCTTCAGAGCAAAAAGCTTTATTTACAGCTGGTGTACCATTAAATATTGCCCAAGACGGCATGGAAGAATATATTTTTAATCGTTTTGTTGCTGGCGAAAATACCTTATATCAAAACGTTAAGAAAATCTTACCAGGACATTCGTTAGAAATTGAATATTCGGGTAAAATAAATCATTTAAAATGGTGGAATTTAAAATCTGAAATTGAAAACCATTCGAAAATTATAAATCCAAAAGAATGGTTCCGAAATACTTTTGACGAATCGGTAAAACTCCGAATGGTAAGTGATGTTCCTGTTGGTGTGCTTTTAAGTGGCGGTTTGGATTCGTCTTCTATTCTTGCATCTTTGAAGGATCAGAATTTTAAAAATATTGAAACTTTTAACATAGGATTTAAAGAAAAAGAACATGATGAGTCGCATCTTGCTAAAATGTTAACAGAAAAGTATGAATACAATTTCAATACAATTCAATTAGACAAACAAGCACTTTTTGATAAATTATTGCAAGCTACTTATATACATGACGAACCTTTAATGCACATGAACGAACCGCATTTATTGGCGATATCGGAGCTTGCAAATTCTAAAGTAAAAGTGCTACTTTCTGGAGAAGGAGCAGACGAACTCATGGGTGGTTATGTACGCTATAAAGCACTCAAAAATATAAGCTTATTACATGCTTTAGGTACTTTAGGTAGATTTACAAATTTTACCAAAAAGCCTCGTTTTGAGAAATTAATTCGCTATTCAAAAATTAAAGAGGAATCAGAATTGATTATGTACAATGGTTCTAATTTTTATCCTGACGATATTTTTCAAAATTTTGGAATAAAAAACCAACCCGAAAACAAGTACCGAAGACAAATTTATGAAGAAGCAAAAGCGTTGTATCCTAATAGTTTGCAGCGACAAGCCTTGTACTTTGATCAGCATACTTATATGTGTTCCTTGCTAGATCGAAATGATCGCTGTACTATGGGAGCTTCTATAGAATGTCGTGAGCCGTTTCTTGACCAACGACTAATTTCGGGTTTAGGAACGCTAGATGACGAATGGCTTTTTCAAGGAAAGAAAGGAAAATATGTTTTGAAACAAGCAATGAAAAGCAGGCTTCCAGATGCAATTTTAAATTTTAAAAAAGTAGGTTTAAGCTCTCCTTGGGGAGATTATCTTACTAAAAATCCAGCTCTTATTGATGAGTTTGAAAATTTCAAAACCAGTTCAATTTTTGAAATGCCTTATCTCGAAAATATAAATACTTCAAAACTTGTTACCAGTATCCAGAAAGGCGACATGACATTTTTGCCTTATGTTTTGCCTTTATTTATGATGTATATTTGGAAGAAAAATTATGTAGATACCTTTTCTTCTAATAGTTAAAACAAAATACATGACTATTCAAACCAATTTTTCTTTAAAAAAATACAACACTTTTGGAATCGAAGCCAAAGCCAATCGTTTTATGGCGGTACATTCGGTTGCCGATTTGAAAACAATTTTGAAAGAAAATCAAGATTCCGAAAAATTTATTTTGGGTGGCGGAAGCAATATGCTCTTGACGCAAGATGTTGATGCGCTGGTTATTCATGTTGATTTGAAAGGAAAAAAAATCATCAAACAAGACGATGATTGTGTTTGGGTCGAAATTCAGGCTGGCGAAAACTGGCACGAATTTGTGCTTTGGTGTATCGATCAGGATTTTGGTGGACTCGAAAATATGTCATTAATTCCTGGAAATGTAGGCACAACACCAGTTCAGAATATTGGAGCTTACGGAACCGAAATCAAAGATACGATGATTTCTTGTTCGGCAATAGCAATTGCTAATCAAGAAACTAGAGTTTTTTCAAATCAAGATTGCAATTTCGGCTATCGCGAAAGTATTTTCAAACAAGAGTTGAAAGACCAATACATAATTACTTCAGTCGTTTTCAAATTAACAAAACGCAACCATAAAATCTCAGTTTCCTATGGCGATATTCAAGCAGAATTAGCCAAAAAAAATATTCAAAACCCAATCTTAAAAAATGTTTCAGATGCTGTTATAGCGATACGACAAAGCAAATTGCCCGATCCGAAAGTGTTGGGAAATAGTGGAAGCTTTTTCAAAAATCCTATAATTTCTCGAGAAGAGTTCGAACCAATTCATGCAAAATTTCCTGAGATGAAGTTTTATGAAATTACCGCAACCCAAGTCAAAGTTCCCGCAGGTTGGCTCATTGAACAATCCGGTCTAAAAGGTTTCAGAAAAGGCGATGCTGGCGTACATAAAAATCAGGCGTTGGTTTTGGTCAATCACGGAAATGCAACAGGAAGCGAAATTTTAGAGTTATCTAAATTGGTGCAAAAAACTGTTTTCGATAACTATGGAATTTCAATTGAAGCTGAAGTTAATGTAATCTAAAATGCCAAAATCATGAAAATTCTAGAAACCGATCGTTTGTTTTTAAGAGAATTTTCAAATTTGGATGCACAACATTTATTTGATTTGAATTTGGATCCTGATGTTATTCAATATACTGGCGACAAAGCATTTACAAGTATTATAGAAGTCGATAATTTTATCAAAAATTACAATCACTATCAAAAATATGGTTTTGGAAGATGGGCTGTCATTCGAAAATCCGATTCTCAATTTTTAGGTTGGTGTGGCTTGAAATTTTCTCCAGAAATAAACGAAGTCGATGTTGGTTTTCGCTTTCATAAACGTTTTTGGAATGAAGGTTTTGCTACCGAAGCTGCGAAAGCTTCAATAGAATATGGCTTTCAAAAATTTAACCTAAAAGCGATAGTTGGTCGCGCCATGTCAGAAAATCTATCTTCTATTCGCGTTTTAGAAAAGTTAGGTTTAATTTTCTATAAATCATTTCTTTTTGACGATAATGAAGGTTTGATTTACAAAATTTCAAATCCGAAATAGTAAAAATATTCAATCGTTAATCTTCAATCTAAAATCCTATGTACACTCCAGATATTTACAAAAACGAAAATCAAGCCGAAATCAAACAGTTTATTTCTGATAATGGCTTCGGTATTCTCATCAATCAAACCAATGGCAAACCTTGGGCAACCCATATTCCATTATATTTGGATGTAAATGTTGCAGGAAAAGAAATTTTGGTTGGTCATATTGCGCTAGAAAATCCACAGAGCAAAAGTTTGATGAACGATTCAGAAGTTTTAGTCGTTTTTTCGGGAGCACATTCCTATATTTCATCTTCTTGGTACGACCACGAAAATGTGCCTACTTGGAACTATCTCGCCGTTCATGTTTACGGAAAAATAAAAATTTTGAATCTTGACGAAGCCATTTTGTCTTTAAAAAAATTGACTGATAAATATGAAATAATCTCGAAAAACCCAATTCGAGTTGAAGATTTATCTGCTAAAACCATGCGACAAGCGCGAGGAATTCTTGCTTTCGAAATCGAAATTACGTCTATAGAAGCTACCAAAAAATTATCTCAAAATCGAGATGCCAAAAATCATTCTAATATTATTGCTGAACTTGAAAAATTAGAAGATTCAAATGCAAAAGCAGTAGCTTCCGAAATGAAAAAATGCCCAATTTCTTAATTGTTAAAAAATCCTAGATTCAAATCCAAAAAATCACATTGATTTTCGTACTTTCGCATCGCTTTATAAAAGTTTTTTGATGGACATTTTTCAGATTTTATTCTTTGTTTTTATTGCAGTTATTGCAATCCAGTTTTTATATTATATCCTAGTTTTCGGAAAATTTTCTTTTGCCAAAAAGCATGAATCTGTTGCCAAAAACATTCCAATTTCTGTTTTAGTTTGTGCCAAAAACGAACAAGAAAACGTCAAAAAACTTATTCCAATATTATTAGAACAAAACTATCCAGACTACGAGATTGTTCTGATCGACGATGCTTCAAGTGACGAAACACTAGATATTTTTGAAGCATTCGAGAAACAATCCCGAGACTTCGGGACCAAAATAAAACTCGTTAAAGTCGAAAATAATGAAGCCTTTTGGGGCAACAAAAAATTTGCTTTAACCATGGGTATTAAAGCGAGTAAACACGAATATATGCTTTTTACCGATGCCGATTGTTACCCAACATCAAAGGATTGGATTTCGCAAATGACTTCGCAATTTACAAAAGAAAAAACAATTGTCTTGGGTTATGGAGCTTACGAGAAAATACCTGGTTCATTTCTAAATAAACTAATCCGTTTCGAAACATTACTATCGGCAACACAATATTTTTCTTGGGCAAAAATCGGAAAACCGTACATGGGCGTTGGTCGAAATTTGGCATACAAAAAATCAGAATTTTTTAATGTTCGTGGGTTTATGGATCACATGAAAATTCGTTCGGGCGATGACGATTTGTTCATCAATCAAGCTGCAAACAAAGCCAATTGTGCCATAGCTTTCGACCGAGAAAGTTTTACCTATTCCAAGCCGAAAACCAAGTTCAAAAAATGGTTCAAACAAAAACGACGTCATGTATCGACTGCCAAACATTACAAGTTTTTCGATAAGTTTCAATTGGCAGTTTTTTTCCTAACCCAACTACTCTTTTTTGTATTGGCACCAATTTTGCTAGCCTTTCAATACCAATGGATTATTGTAGCAAGTTTAGTCGGTTTCCGATATTTGTTTGCTTGGTTATCTCTTGGATATGCAGCTTCAAAACTCAATGAAAAAGACGTAATGTATTGGTTTCCACTTTTCGAGATTTCGTTAATTGCAACACAAATCAACGTTTTTGTAACCAATATTTTCTCAAAACCCGTACATTGGAAATAAACCCTTACATTGAAAAAGCAAAAACGGGTGACCAAGTAGCGTTTACATTTTTGCTCGATTATTACTGGAACGAAGTATACGGTTTTATGCTCAAACGTACTGAAAACGAGACCGATGCCGAAGACATTACCATCGAAACTTTCTCCAAAGCATTTGACAAATTAGCAACTTATAATGCCGAATTTCAGTTTAATACTTGGTTGATAGCGATTGCCAAAAATGTGCACATTGACCTTCTCCGAAAGAAAAAATCATCACTTTTTGTAGAAATAACCGACGACGAAAACCAGCAAGCCTATCGCGTCGCCGACACAACACCATCCGCAGAAGACGAGTTAATTAACGAACAAAATCTTTCGCAATTATTGCAGTTCATCAAAGCGTTGAAACCACATTATCAAGAAGTTATTCAGTTGCGATATTTTCAAGAAATGACCTATCAAGAAATTGCAGAACAGCTCGACGAACCGCTTAGCAACGTCAAAATCAAACTACTTCGCGCCAAAAAATTATTGGCAGAAATAATCAAATCCTAATTTTTTTTCAGGAACAAATCAGTAGGGCTTTATCCGAAACGAATTTCCTGCTATCATTCCAAATCTTGTATCGTTTTGAAAAAAAACGATACAAGGATTTTCCCTTCTATCAGGGTTAAAAGGTAAACGTCTTGTATTTTTTTTAACATTTGGGCAATACTTCATATAATAAAGCGTTATTAATAAATGAGAAATGTAATAATCAGGATTTTTAAGATAAAGATTAAAAAAAAACATTAATGTCATTTTATAGCAATAATGTAGTTTATCTATCTTAAATAAAATGCCTTAATTTTTCTATTCAAAAGCATTTTTCTCAAATTCTATGTGTTTTAAAAAAATAAAATAAAAGTAAGCTTATGTAAAAAGATACCTAACCAATTAAATTACCCAATTATGTCAAACGTTAGTATCTTCGAAAAAAAATGGATTGATCTTGTTTTTGAAAACAAAAATCAAGCGTATGGCGCCTACCAATTGCGTCAAGAAAATCCAAAAACCACCGTAACAGCATTTTTTTATGCTGTAGCCTTTCTTTGTACCATTTCTGGATTATTAATTTTTTTAAGTTCTTTTGGAAGAAGAGAGCCTTTAATTGAAAATACTCCTTCAATTCCAATTACGTTAACCGATTTTGTCTATCCGCCAAAGGTAGCGCCAATTGTTGCGCCAATATCGCCACCAAAGTCCGATATCAAAGACGATATCACCAAAAAAGATTTGACCGATAATGTTGTTGTCGTTAAAGCTGACGACAAGCCAGACGAAATCAAAAACAATGACGATCCAAAATCCAATCCAAATCCATCCGATAATGGAGTTGTTGGCGGCATACCTTCAGACAATTCAGGAACAGGAAAAAACCCAGAAGTAATTCCTAGTTCTGTACTAGCAACAATTCCAACTTCGAGCCCAGAAACTCCAGCTACGTTGGATGTGATGCCAGAATTTCCAGGCGGAATTTCAAAATTCTACGAATATGTAGGCAACAATTTTGAAAAGCCAGAGCTTGAAAGCGGAACAGTAATTACCGTTTATGTATCATTTGTGATCGAAAAAGATGGTAAAATGACCGACATACGAGCCTTACGCAATCCAGGTTTCGGAATGGGAGCAGAAGCAATTCGGGTACTTAAATCGCTAAAAACCAACTGGAAACCAGGAATTAAAGACGGACAAAAAGTACGTACTTTATACACACTTCCAATAAAAGTAAAATCCGAATAAATATAATCCCACTTTATATTTTTCTTGAAAACTACAAGCCCAAAAACTTGTAGTTTTTTTATGAGATATCAACACCAATTTGTTCGAATAAATATTGGTTTTCAGTAGGAACTTTTCGTTATTTTTTTATTTTTACAAAATGAAAGTACAAGGTAAATTAATCATTATAGGCGGAGCAGTAGACAAAGGTAGTTTCACCGAAACTGATTTGGATAAAAATGCAGCAAAAAATCTTAATTTTTTTGAAGCAGGCATTTTAAAACGAATTATTGAAGAATCTAGGTATAAAGAGCAATCACGCATTGAAGTTATTACTACGGCATCCAAAATCCCAAAAGAAATTGGTCCAGAATATGTAAAAGCTTTGAGTTATTTGGGAGCAAATAATGTAGATGTTCTAAATATTGAACGCCGCGAACAAGCTATGGAACCCGAAGTTTTAGCACGACTAAAAGAGGCCGATGTGGTTATGTTTACTGGTGGCGATCAATTGCGGTTGACGTCAATTTTGGGCGGAACTCCGTTTCATGATTTATTACTAGAGAAGTATACCAACGAAGATTTTATATATGCAGGAACTTCGGCAGGAGCCGCTGCAGCAAGTAATAATATGATTTATCAAGGAAGCAGCTCAGAAGCATTGTTGAAAGGCGAAGTAAAAATCACTTCAGGATTAGGTTTAATAGATGGTGTTGTGATTGATACTCATTTCGTACAACGTGGTCGCATTGGTCGATTGTTTCAGGCGGTTGTTGGGAACCCAAAAACACTCGGAATTGGGCTTGGAGAAGATACAGGATTATTGATTACCAATAATAAAATGGAAGCAATTGGCTCTGGATTGGTTATTCTTGTTGATGGTCGTGAGATAAAAGATACGAATCTAACACAGGTTGAATTGGGACATCCTATTTCTATAAATCATCTCGTAACGCATGTTTTGAGTATGAACGATACCTTTGATTTGGATACTTTTAAAATGACCATAAAAAGTTCGCAGTACGTTTAGTTTAAAATCCAAAATTTAAATTCCAAATTCCAATTTTGATATGAGAATCATTATCCATGGTGGTTTTTTCTCCGAATCTTCTACTAATCATGAGACAAAAGTAGCCAAGCAAAAAGCGTTATTGCGAATTGTGAAAGCTTCGTATGAATTTCTTAAAACACATTCGGCCCTGGAAACTGTGGTTTATGCCGTTTCGCAACTCGAAGACGACCAATTATTTAATGCTGGTATTGGTTCTCAAATTCAAAGTGACGGCAAAATCCGAATGTCGGCAGCCATTATGGATGGCGAAACTCAGAAAATGAGTGGCGTGATTAATATTGAGGAAGTCAAAAATCCGATTCAAGTCGCTGAAGTTTTGATGGGCGTTGACGATCGTATATTGGGAGGAAGTGGCGCGACGAATTTTGCACGTCAACACGGATTTGAAAAATTCTCTACAGAAATTCCACAGCGACGTGCTGAATATGAAGCCAAACTCGAATCGGCTGGATTGGGAACCGTGGGTTGTGTGGCCTTAGATGCAAATGGTAAATTAGCTGTTGCAACATCAACAGGTGGTAAGGGATTTGAAATTCCTGGACGGGTTTCTGATTCCGCAACGGTGGCTGGAAATTATGTCAATGAATTTTGCGGGGTGAGTTTGACAGGCGTGGGCGAAGATATCGTCAGTAATGCGACGGCAGCTAAGATAGTGACGCGTGTTACTGATGGATTTACTTTGAAAGATTCCTTCGCCAAAACTTTTGATGAATTATTACCTTACGACGGATTTGCCGGTGCCATCGCGATTGATGCTGATGGAAATATGTTTCATCAGGATTCGCATCCGAGTATGGTGTTTGCGAGTTTTGATGGGGAGAAGTTTGAGGTTTTCAATTAGAAGATAGACTATCTATTTATTGAAGATTGCGTAAAGGATTACTTCTCTTACTTTTTATTTTCAAGAATTTTTGTACCCTGAAAGAGTACAAAAACTCAGTTCCTCAGTAACATTATCGTTAATAATACTCATAAAGAAATCTTCTTCTCTGTGAAATAGTACCATCACTTTCGTAAAACGTTTTTGTGATGACATTGATATTGCCATTAGAGTTAGTTG
>JAYVHB010000060.1:0-2748 GCA_043771555.1 Flavobacterium sp.
TTGATTGCCTTTGTTTTTATACACCATTTGATACGTGGCATCAAATCCTGGTCGTGGTCGTTGCACTGGCAAAACCGAAACTTCTACATCATTATGAACTCCATTTGGAGTCACACAGAAATTTTGAGTTTGCGTATTGTTGTTGCTATCTGCAAAAGTAATTGTTGCAGAAGAAGGAGAAACTGTAAAATAAGGATTTTCAAACTCTGGAGTGATGTTAAAGTTTCCTGCTTGAGTGAAGAAATTGTAGTTGCCGGAAGTGTTGGTATAGGTTGCGCCAAATATATTTGATGCATCGTTTATTTTCATTCTATTGTTAAAAGAAAAAGTATCGCTTACATCACAACCATTATTATTCATGTCATAAGAAAGTGTTCCGGAAATTGTATTGAAAATACCACTAGGTGTAAAACTGCAATACGAGGTAACTTGAGCCTGAGTGTTGGCAAGTATTTCTTGAAAGTTTCTTTCGTCTGCGCATATATATTGCAGATTGGGACAGTTTGTAACGTTAAATGAGTCGGATTGATGAAACCAGAAACCAGCTCCATTTTTAAGATTGAGATAGGTTAGGTTTGGATTGTTCGAAAAGTTTAAATCATACCAGGATTGTGCCAAACTATAGCTTAGGTCAAGCGTTGTAAATAAATTGTTGGAGACACCAACCCGTCTCAATGCAAGAAGATTGGTAGTGTTTAATGAGGTTAATTGATTTCCGCCACAGGATAAAACAGCGAGATGAGATGCATTTGAAAGATCAAGTGTAGTTAACTGATTGTTATAACAGTACAAATCCATGAGTTGCGGGCAAACGGTAATATCTAGGGTTGTTAATTGATTGTCACCGCAGTATATAGAGGTAAGTTGCGTCAAATTAGAGATATTTATTGAAGTGAACAGGTTATTACTGAACCCCAAACTTAATAAATTGTTATTGTGAGATAAATCTAATGTGGTTAATTGATTTGAAGAGCAGTCAAAAATAGTTAAATTAGGATTGTGAGATAAATCCAATGTGGTCAATTGATTTCTACCACAATATAATTCAGTTAAATTGATATTGCTGCTTAAATCGATACTTGTTAAACCAAAAACACCACAGCTTAATTTTTCAAGACTCTCCACTCCGGTCAGATTTATCGTCGCCATTGCCGCAGTTGGCCCACCTGCCATAAATATTTCTTTCAAGTTTGGAAGATTCGACAAATCAAGTGAAGGAATAGAACCTTCCCAAATCTCGAATTTTTCCAAAGATGTAAGACTTGACCAGTCTGTTGTAGGGAAATTGCAAAAAGCAGAATTTAGTAATTCTAAATTGACCAAGCCAGAAACATTTAGTGCACCTATCGTTCCTGAATGCATTAATAATCCTTTTAGGGACGGAACTCCACTCAAGTCTAAATTTTCAAAAGAAAAATTGACGAAATAGATAACTTCAAGATTTGAAAATGCCTCTATGCCAGATAAATCGTAATTGCTAGCATTGTCAAATTCAAGGACCTTAACTGCTAGTGCTTCGTTGAGTTGAATCTCGCCATCGTTGTTGATGTCAACGTCGTCATTAATCGTCCAAATACCTCCGTCATTATCTGTACAGTTTGTATTAACTAAAAGATTTTTAAATACAGGGTCAGGAATGTTCACAATCTGAGCATTGCTAACAAAAGAGCAAAAAACAAGGACTAAAGCGGCGTAAAGATTTTTCATAATGTATTGATTTAAATTTTTTATTTTATTTTTTTACAATTTTTTCCAACTTCACACCATTTTCGGTGAAGATTTTCACAAAATAAACACCAGAAGCTTTATCGCTCAAATTGATGGTGGCTTTTTCTTCACTTTCTAAATAAGTAGCGATTAATCGACCTTGAACATCCAGCAATTGAATAGAAGTTAGGTTTCCTTTTGAGGTAATGGTCAAAATATCATTTACCGGATTTGGGAAAACTGCCACCGATTTGTTTTCGATTTGGTTCACACCAAGAGTGGCAAAAGTGGTCGTGGCTTCATTGGTCGTAATCGGGAAATTATAATCAAAATAAATATCGGCTTTGTTCGAAACCGAGTTTCCTGCGGTTAAATTGTTTTTGGTTTTGATTTTGAAAGCTACAAAACCGTGACTTGCCGCTTCGTTATCTATTTCGGCAGGAAGATTGATATTTTCGAAAATAAATTCGACTTTATTACCCGTGATTTTGGTTTTATAATCGTGAGAAGCAGAAGTAAGTTGCAACGAAGTAACATCAAATTTTGTGGTGTCAATAATGTCTTTCACAACAATATTTTCTGCAGCAGCCGTTCCAGAATTCTGAAAACGAATCAAATAATGCAAATATTCTCCAATGCGTTCCGGAACAATCGTGTTGCCTTCCAAACACGTTTTATCGTTTGGATCATACGAACCAAAAACGGTTTGTGTTAAAGCAAAAGTATTGTCGTTTACAGTTTCATCACCAGAAATTGGGTCGATAGAAGCCGAAAAACTCAAAAAATCACCAATATTTACCGCAGGAATTTCTTGAGGTGAGTTGACATTCAAGGTAAAATGGATGGTTCTACTTTCAAAAGGTAAAAGGTTGCTATAACTCCAACTCAAAGTATTCAACGATTGAGCAGAAACTGCAGGATTTGCAACTACAAAATCTAAAACAGCATCATTAAAAGCGAGATTTACATTTCCAGAAAGCACTTGATTGCCTTTGTTTTTGTATGTTAATTGATAGGTTGCATCAAATCCTGGTCGTGGTC
>JAYVHB010000061.1:0-20885 GCA_043771555.1 Flavobacterium sp.
ACTTTCAAATCAAATCAAAAAATCAAAGAACGTCAATAAACCTAATAAAATCAATGCGTAACAAACAAAATTATAAAGTTAACGCACCAACACTATTATGAAAAAATTAATTTACTTGTTACTTTTTTTTACACTTGGGACTTTTTCTCAAAAAAAAGTGGGTCAAGCTGTAATTGATTCTTTACTTATTGAATTGCCAAAAACTAAAAATGAAAATGCCAAAGTTGATTTACTAATCAAAATCGCAGGGTTAAATTTTGGTGTGAATCCCAACTTACCAAAAATGTTAGAATATGCCGAAAAAGCAGCTGAACTTTCTCAAAAAACAAACTATAAAAAAGGCTTGGCAACAGCCTATCGATTGCAAGGTGTATTTTATTTTGCTACGCGCAAACTAAAAGATGCCGAAGTATTTTTTAATAAATCATTACTTATTGCTCAAGAAAGTAAAGACCAGTCCAATATTATGGCCAACTTGAGTAATCTTGGCGTTATAAACCACCAACTTTTTAAATATCCAGATGCATTGAGCTATTTGCAAAAAGCCATTCGCATTGCCGAAAAAGAAAACAGAAATGATATTATTGCAACAACATCTACCAATATGGGCGTGATTTATGCCGAAATGAAAAATAGCGATAAAGCAATTAATTATTTTGAAAAAGCTATCGAATATCATTCTAAAATCAATAACCAAATAGGCATTGCAGCCAGTCTGGGCAATCTTGGGAATACTTATTTTGATAAAAAAGATTTTGTAAAGGCTTTAGAAATTTATGAAAGAGCATTGGCAAAAAACCTTGAAATTAAAAGCGAATCGGGCATTGCTCGCGAAAACGGTCATATAGCCAGCGTTTATCAAGAAACTAATCAAGCCGAAAAAGCTTTTGAGTTTTATAATAAAGCATTAAAAATAAATGAAAAATTAAAATATGATAAAGGAATTGCCCTAAACTATCAAGGCATTGCAAACTATTATTTACAACAAAAAGAGTATGAAAATGCTTTAAAATTTGCCCAAAAAGCCAATAAAATTGCCCAAGATTTAAAAGATTTAGAAATTCAAAAAGAAACCTTCAAAGATTTGAAAACCATTTATGAACAACTAAATAAAAACGATAGCGCTTACGCCAATTACAAAAAATATATTGCCATAAAAGATGATTTAGAAAACGAAAACACCAAAAAACAAATATCCAGGTTAGAAATCCAATATGAATTTGATACCAAAGAAGAAAAGTATAAAGTTCAAGAAATACTTTCATTCGAGAAACTTAATCAGCAAAAACTTCAATTGGCCTTAAATGCTTCTGAAATACGGCAAAGCAATAGCCAGCGGGATTTGATAAATTTGAATTTTTTGAAAACCGAATCGGATTTAAAATTTGAACAAGCCGAAAAAAAGTTTCAGTACAAACAACTTACCAATATTCGCAAGGAAATTGAATTGCAAAGCAACAAACTAAAAATAAATAACTTGTTGCTTGAAACCAGAGAAAAACAAAAATGGATTTATATTTTGGGTATTGGAATTTTGGGAATTTTGGGATTATCTTTATTTTATCAAAATCAAAACCGAAAAAAAATAAATAAAAAACTAGAAACTTTAAATCAAAACTTAGATCAAGCCAATAAAACCAAGCTACAATTTTTTAATATCCTGAACCATGATTTGAAAAGTCCAGTAACCAACATGATTCATTTTTTGCATCTTCAAAAAGAAAATCCAGAAATTCTTGACCAAGAAAGTAAGCAACGATTGCAAAATAAAACCATTGCTGGAGCCGAAAATTTATTAACATCCATGGAAGATATTTTGTTGTGGAGCAAAGGTCAAATGCAAAATTTCAAGCCAAAGCTCGAAAAAATTGAAATTCAATCTATTTTTAATGAGACAAAAAATCATTTTGCAAGCGAAGAAAATGTGAAAATCATCTTTGAAAATCCAAATCAGCTGCAAATTTATACCGACGAAAATTACCTAAAAACGATTATCAGGAATCTAACAGGCAACGCCATAAAAGCGATATCAAAGGTAAAACCTGATTATAGTGGTCAAATTATTTGGAAAGCATTTCAAGAAAACAACCAAAACTTCTTATCAATTACCGATAATGGTGCTGGAGCAACTGAAGACCAATTTAAGGCTTTGTACGATGATTCGCAAGTTGTAGGTATAAAAACAGGTTTGGGATTGCACCTCATTCGTGATTTGGCAAATGCAATAGATTGCGAGATTTCTGTGAAAAGCAGTCTAGAAAGCGGCACGGTTTTTTTACTAAAGTTTAGTTAAGTACTATTTAAGTTTTTGTATTTTTTTGAAGCATTACAAGTTAATATAAAATGAGGCAATGAGGAAGTCTATTTTTATAAAAATCTATAAATCAATTGCTTATGTCATTTCTTCGTTTTTTTGCTAAAAACCCTTGCGAAAACAAATTATTGTATTAAATTTGCCACCTCAATAAGCAATTATTGTACGTTCTTATAACATTTGCGAAAATAGCTCAGTTGGTAGAGCGCGACCTTGCCAAGGTCGAGGTCGCGGGTTCGAGCCCCGTTTTTCGCTCAAAATATTAAGTCAGGCAAGTTGTTTGATTTTTGTTTTGCTTGGGCGGTTTGTCTTTATTTAATTTTTTCTAAAAATTAGTAACAAACAATTTAAGAATTATGCTTGGGTGGTGAAATTGGTAGACACGCTGGACTTAAAATCCAGTGACTGTAATGGTCGTACGGGTTCAAGTCCCGTCCCGAGTACAAAAGCTGTTTTGATTTTTCGAAACAGCTTTTTTTTATGTGTTCAATTTTCAAAATAGTAAGAGATTAAGTTTCATTAAGAGTTTTACATAAATTTCTTAACGTTTTAGTAATTTTATATGTTTGATTGAGATTTTGAAATAGATTTTGAACGTATAAGTAACGAATTTTTTGAAATTGAAGTTGATTTTTGCAATTGAAATTGAATTTGTTTTTTTAAAATTTGGAATTTAATCTATGGGCGCATTTGTAATAAGTAAACGACTTGACGATCAATACAAATATGAGTTTACTTCGCGTAAAGGCAAAACCATTTATACAAGTATTGCCTACGAACTAAAGTTTGAATGTACTGAAGATATTGAGTTTATAAAACAAAACCTTCAGGATTGCGAGTTTGAAAAAACCAAGTCACAAGGCGGAAAATTCTTCTTCAAAATGTCGTTGCACGGAAGGTTTTTGGCTATTAGCCGAAAATATACCACAGCACTTCGACTCGAAAAAGGCATCGACGAAATTGTGAAATACGGCTCCAAATCTGAAATTTTGGATTTTGCCGACTCGCATAATATTTTTGCCGATTAAATTTTGAATCTCATATATAGAACGTATTTTTGAAATCTAATAAAAAGAATTTGTTGTGTTCAATAAAAAATGCCACGAATACGCGAATTTTTTTCATCCTCAATTTAGCATTAATCTGATTTTAAAAAATATAAATTCGTGTATTCGTGGCTAAAAGATATTGTTAAAACAAACAGATCAAATAGGAGTTATTGTAATGAAAAAAATCTTCAAGTTTATTCTTAATACCATTCCAAGACCATTACTAATTAGGTTGAGTTATGTTGCGCGACCTATTTTGGCTTTTTTGCTAAGTGGCGACAAGTTTACAGACCCTATTGACGGACAAAGTTTCAGGATGTTTTTGCCGTATGGTTATGGTAATCAGCGCAATAACGTACTGTCGCCAAGTACTTTATCCTTGGAAAGGCACAGACTTTTGTGGTTGTATTTGCAACGGGAAACCGATTTTTTTACTGCTAAGACCAAAAAGAGTTTGTTGCATTTTGCGCCAGAGCAAGCGTTTTATAAAATTTTCAGAAACCAAAAAAATCTTGATTATACCACTACCGATTTACTTTCGCCACTAGCAGATGTAAAAGCAGACATTTGCAATTTGCCTTTTGAGGACAACGCCTACGATATGATTTTTTGTAATCATGTGTTAGAGCATATTCCAGACGATAAAAAGGCAATGCAAGAACTTTATAGAGTTTTGAAACCTGGCGGTATGGCAATTTTACAAATTCCGCAAGATTTGTCAAGAGCTACTACTTTTGCTGACGATACCATTGTGGACCAAAAAGAGCGTGCCAAAATTTTCGGACAATACGATCACGTTCGGGTTTATGGTCGCGATTATTTTGATAAACTACGAAGTATTGGTTTTAAGGTTGTTGAAGAAGATTATACCGCAAAGCTAGATGCCAAATTGGTCGAAAAATATTGCCTTGCCAAAGGCGAAATCTTACCTGTTTGTTATAAATAATTCTGGTTGCTATAATCTTGCGTTAGGGGCTGCAGCGGCATCCTTTGTTGTAGCGCCAGCGGAAACAAAGATATAGCGAAAGACCCGACCCGAAGGGAAACGCCCAAAGAAAACTTGTGAAATTTTTTGGCACACTTTTTTATATACAAATTCGTTATCTTTACAATTCTAAAAATTAAATAGTATGTTCAAGCGTTTATTTATAGCTATTATTTACTTGTTTTTTTCTTTGTCAGTTTTGTCACAAGTAGAAAAAGAAGTAGTGCCGCCCTTTAATATTAAAACGGTTTCGTTTGTGCAAAACCGTCAAAATGCCATTCCAGTTATTAGACTTGGGGATGGCTTTGAGTTTCAGTTTGATGATCTTTTTGGAAACGAGGCCAACTATTATTACCAGCTTACGCATTGCGATTATGACTGGAAAAAGTCGGATCTGGCTATGGCCGAATACCTTCAGGGATTTGATGATATCAGGATTCAGCAATACACCAACTCGTTTAACACCTTACAACTTTACTCACATTACAGCCTAACGTTCCCGAACCGAAACACTAATTTTTTGGTTAGTGGTAATTACATGCTTAAGATTGTAAACGAAGATAAAGAAGTTGTTTTTTCTAGAAAATTTATCCTTTTTGAAGATTTGGTTCAAGTGCCCATGCAAATTAAGCGCGCCCGAAATGTAAAGGACATTGAGTACAAACAAAACCTTGATTTTGCTATTCGTTCCAAAGACATTACGTTTCAAAATCCGCTCAAAAATGTTAAGGTTTTGCTGTTTCAGAACGGGCAAATCAACGAAGGAATAACCAATATAAAACCAATGTACACCATTGGAAATGACTTGATTTATAAATATGACAAAGAAACCCAGTTTTGGGCGGGCAATGAGTTTATGAATCTCGACACCAAAAACGTGCGAAGTGCCAACAACACAGTAGCTCGCATTGACTCCAAAGGTGGCGTATACAACTCGTATTTGTACACGCACAACGCTCGCGGTAAAAATCCTTACACTTTTTTTCCTGATGTAAATGGCAACTACATTATTCGCAATATTGATGCCGAGCAAAACGAGGTCGAAGCCGATTATACTTGGGTATTCTTCTCGCTTTCGGCACCAGCGTATTATGACAAAAACGATATTTATATTAACGGCATGTTTAATAATTACAGCTTTACAGATGAAGATAAAATGGTTTATAACAAAGACAACGGTTTATATGAAAAAGCCATTATGATTAAGCAAGGGTTTACCAATTATCAATATATAATAGCAGATAAAATAGGAAAAATCGATCATGAAAATGCCATTGATGGCAATTATTACCAAACCGAAAACAACTATTTTACCCTCGTGTATTACCGAGCCAACAACCAACGCTATGACAGAATCATAGGAAAAGGCATCGCTACGAGCGTCGATATAACGAATTAGCATAAAAATAACATCCAAATATTGATTTGAATTCAAAAAATTTATAAATTTGGCTTTATAATTAAAAATCGTAATGGTAACGCAAATAACGCAAGGCATAAAAATATCAGTTTTAACGACTTTTGAAGGCACTTACTTCAAGAATCACAAACTCCATTTTGCCTTTACCTACGAGATTACCATCGAAAACAATAGTAAAGATTCTGTACAACTCATTACGCGCCATTGGGATATTTTCGACTCGCTCAATTATCTAGAAACCGTAGATGGCGAAGGCGTAATAGGCAAAAAACCAGTACTTAAACCCGGCGAAGTACATGTATACAGCTCTGGATGTTTGCTCAACTCGCCTCACGGTGCCATGTCGGGTTACTTCAATATGGTCAACTTTACTACAACACGCAACTTTCGGGTTGTAGTGCCAGCTTTTAGGTTGAGCGCACCATTTGCCTTAAATTAATTTTTTTCAGGAGCCAATCTCGCCATTCATTGCACTCTTTTGCCAACAATTGTTTTTTTGTAAGCCACAAAAAGAGCTTCCTGCGGTCGCTTTTTTGCAGCCACAAAAAATACAATTCTTTAGCAAAAGGAGTTTCATTACTGTCTAGGCTAGGGCATTTGGCTTCGAAAGATATTTTTTCTATATTTGAAAATAAAAGCAATAATATGAAACTAGTCTATTTCCTTTTTCTGATTCCGTTTTTCGCCATAGCACAAACCAAGAAAATAGATTTTTTTGGCACCGAGTTTCTTGTAAATAATAATTGTGTTTATAAGCCAGGTGATGGATTGGGTTCATTAAAATACGAAAAAAATGCTTTAATTTGGACTGATGCACCACCAAAACTTATAAGAGGCACTATGATTTCTATGATGAAAAAAGCAATTACAGGAAAAAAAGTAAAAGAAATTAAAAGTGAAGATATTAAGTAAAATTATTAAAACAATCTTGGAACGGCAAAATGTCTCAATACAAAAAAACAGGAAATGATACCATTACTAATTTCATAATATTATTCGGGGATTATAAAAATACCGAAAAAATGATCATTATTGGTTATAAAACAATATCTCAAGAACCTTTTAGAATTCCAACTTATTTCGATTTTTTGATAAAATAACTCAAAACTTTAATGAACTTAAATTTCTTAAATGTTTAAAAATAATTTCTTTTTATTTTAATTACAAAAACCAATGAAAATACTCTATTTCCTTTTTCTGATTCCATTTTTCGCCACAGCACAAACCAAGAAAATCGATTTTTTTGGCACCGAGTTTCTCGTAAATAATAATTGCGAGGTCAAACAAGGACAACTCAACAGCCTTAAATATGGCAAAAACGGACTTGTTTGGTGCGATGCACCGCCAGAAATGGTTAGAAATATGCTACTCGGAACATTAAAAGACAAAATCAAAGAAAAAAAAGTAACCGAACTCAAAAACCAAGATATAAAAATAAAACTCCTCAAACAATCTTGGAAAGGTAAACTTGCCCAATATCAAAAAGAAAACAACGATACCATTACCACATTCGTGAGTCTTTTTGCAGATTATAAAAGTAAAGAGCGCTTGCTCGTGATTGTTTATCAATCCACCAAAAAAGAAAAATTCAGGATTCCAGCCTATTTCGATTTTTTGATAAAGTAAAAGAAAAATAGCTTTGTCAAAGTTTAAAACTTCAAGACAAAATCCAAACTTTAATGAACTTAAATTCCTTTAATGTTTTAAAAAAGAACTTAACTTCGTATTTTCGCATCATCAACTTAAAACAACAAAAATGTTAAAAGGATTTTTCAATATACCCAAAGCCGTCAACGAACCCGTAAAATCGTACGCGCCCAACTCGCCCGAAAAAGCAAGTGTTTTGGCAGCCTATAAAATAATGTGGAACGAAACCATCGATGTGCCATTATACATCGGCTCTGAAGAAATTCGAACAGACAACACGCGAAACATGACCGCGCCACACGATCACCAACACGTTGTAGGTACTTATCATCTTTGCGAAAAAGCACATGTAGAAAAAGCCATAGCAAACTGCCTTGATTCAAGAACCAAATGGGCTTCAATGGCATGGGAGCAACGGGCAGCAATCTTCCTCAAAGCAGCCGAATTGATTGCTGGACCATACAGAGCCAGAATCAATGCCGCAACAATGATTGCACAATCCAAAACTATTTTTCAGGCGGAGATTGACGCATCGTGTGAGCTGATCGACTTTTTACGTTATAATGTGGAATTCATGACTCAAATCTACCAAGATCAGCCAGCTTCAATTTCAGATGTTTGGAATCGGGTGGAATACCGTCCACTTGAAGGATTTGTATATGCCGTTACGCCTTTCAACTTTACAGCAATTGCTGCTAATTTGCCAGCAAGTGCCGCACTTATGGGCAACGTTGTAGTTTGGAAACCAAGCGATCATCAAGTTTTTTCGGCCAAAATAATTATAGATGTTTTCAAAGAAGCTGGCGTTCCAGACGGTGTAATTAATGTGGTTTTTGGTGATGCGGCGATGATTTCGGATGTGGTTTTTGCAAGTCCAGATTTTGCAGGAATACACTATACAGGATCGACCTTTATTTTCAAAGAAATTTGGAAAAAAATAGGAAACAACATTCATACTTATAAAACCTATCCACGAATTGTAGGCGAAACAGGCGGAAAAGATTTTATCATCGCTCATCCTTCAGCCAATGTAAAACAAGTAGTTACAGGTATTGCTCGTGGTGCGTTCGAGTTTCAAGGTCAAAAATGCTCGGCAGCATCGAGAGCATATATTCCGAAAAGTTTGTGGAGCGATGTGAAAACCGAATTGATAAAAGACGTAAAATCCTTCAAAATGGGTTCGCCCGAAGATTTCGGTAATTTCATCACGGCCGTTATACATGAAGCTTCTTTCGATAAATTGGCAAAATATATCGATCAAGCCAAAAAAGATAGCGATGCCGAAATTATTGTTGGCGGCAACTACGACAAGTCAAAAGGATATTTTATCGAGCCAACGGTTATTGTTACGACTAATCCAAAATATGCCACCATGGAAACCGAGCTTTTTGGACCCGTGATGACAATTTATGTATATGAAGACAACAACTGGGCAGAAACTTTGAAGTTGGTAGATCAAACGTCGGAGTATGCTTTGACAGGAGCGGTTTTCAGTCAAGATCGTTATGCCATTGAAGAAGCTACGGTTGCTTTACAGAATTGCGCTGGAAACTTTTACATCAACGACAAACCTACAGGAGCCGTTGTTGGCATGCAACCGTTTGGTGGCGCTCGTGCTTCGGGAACCAATGACAAAGCGGGTTCTATGCAAAACTTGTTGCGTTGGTGTTCGCCAAGAACCATCAAAGAAACTTTTGTAACGCCAGAAAATTACAGGTATCCGTTTTTGGGTGAATAAAAAATTAAAATAAAATTAACATATAAAGTTCAAACACACAAGTTTGAACTTTTTTTTATACATTTGATTAAAATTAAAACTTTTATTATGAAAAAAACTTTACTTATTCTTACTTTTTTTACAATAGCATTGGTTACTGCGCAAGTGCCAGTAACTTCATTTTTTGGCACTGTAGATTATAATTATACCAATCTCAATCCGCCAACACCATTGAGTCATACTACGATGGGAGCCAACGCAGTTTGGACTTTTAATGCTATCCCAACTAACGGAACTTCCAGTGAAGTTAATATTGCTCCAACAGCAGCAGAAGTTACTACTTTTCCGGGTTCTACAAGCGTGCATGTTACTACTACAGCGGCACCAAGCCCAAGTAATATTGCCAAAATTTATAATAAGTTGACCGCCGGAAATGTATTTTCCTTAACAGGGTTTGATGCCAATGGTGTAATTCTGAATTACACTTCAAACAATGCCTTAATAGGAACTTTTCCTTTAAATTTTGGATACACAAACAATGATATTACAGCAGGAACATTTACCAACGGCACAACTTCTGGCACTTTTACAGGAACTGCAAAAACAGATTATGATTCCTACGGAACATTAAACCTTGGCGTGGTAGGATTTGATCCAATTGTAAAAACGGTATACAGAATCAAACTAGCGCAAAACATAAATTTATCTATTCCGTTTTTTGGTCCGATTGGCACGGTTACACAAACCTCGTATACTTATTATGTAGTTAATGGTAGTGTAACGGAACCGTTTTTTAGAGACACAACATTTTCAGTAAATGTTCCATTAGTGGGTGAACCAACTACAACCAATCAAGCCCAAGTTTTTACAAGTGCTTTAACGTTAGGCATCGAAAGTAATGATTTTGTTGCAAATGCTATTGGAGTTTATCCAAATCCTGCTTCAAATTTTATAACAATAGACAATAAAAATAATCTGCCGATTAACGCTATTTCTATTGCTGATACAAACGGAAGAATTGTTTTGGAAACAAAAAACGCAACTTTAACTATAGATATTAATGATTTGTCTAAAGGAGTTTATTTAGTAAATATTACTTCAGAAAAAGGAAAAATTATTAAGAAATTGATTAAGAATTAATGTTTAAACCAAATGAAAGTAAAAAACTTCTCCATATAAATAAAATCAAGAAATAAATTAAATTAAAAAGGTTACAAAGCATTATTATTTATATTTCAAAAATACTAGTAAAGCTACGATGGTGTTTAAAATATATATTAATTAAATAATTTTTTAGAAATGAAAATTTTTATCTTATTTTTATTTTTTTCAAGTTATGTATGTGCTCAAAATGCTGATACTAGTGTGAGCTGTTATGGCAACTACACTACCATAGGAAATAATGAAACGATTACAATTACTGTACATAACAATGGTCCAGATACTGCAGAAAACGTTGCGGTTACTTTGTCAAGTATTTCTTGTTTTAACTATGTTTCATCCAATGTACCTGTTGGTTCATTTGCAAATAATGTATGGACTATTGGTAGTGTTGAAAATGGACAAACAATAACTATGACTGCCATTTATAATATGATTAGTTTTTGTAATTGTAGCTATTTATTTGTTGCACAGTTAACAACTACAACAAATGATCCAAATACTTTTCAAGCTTCCCCAGCTGCTAATTATAATTGGGATATCTCTACTGATATAGAAGTACAATGCACTCCAGTAATTTCGAATCTCTATAATGGGGCTACTATATATTTAAACTACGTTTTAAAAAACAATAACTTTTCAGACGCTTGCGGAGGAATAGTCTATTTTTCTAACATTAGTGGATTAACTATTGTAGATGCAATAGTGTCATCTGGAAATTGGAACAATGTTGGTCGCTATTGGGATGTTAATTTGTTTAATTTTAACTTGGTAAACAATATACAATTAGAATGTCTTGTAACAGATTATTCTAGTTTATCTATAAAATGTAATGGAATTCAACCTTCAGGAAGTTTTTATGAATATGATATGAATAATAACTCTTGCTTTACTCAATTTACTAATTTATCTTCTACTAAATTTGAAGTAAAAAACTCGATTTTCATTGTTCCAAATCCTGCTTCAAATTTTATAACAATAGACAATAAAAATAATCTGCCGATTAACGCTATTTCTATTGCTGATACCAACGGAAGAATTGTTTTGGAAACAAAAAACGCAACTTCAACTATAGATATTAATGATTTGTCTAAAGGAATTTATTTAGTAAATATTACTTCAGAATTTGGAAATTCTGTAAAGAAATTGGTTAAGGAATAACTGTTTTAATACCATATGATTTTCAGAAAAGCACTAATTGAAGATATTGACAATTATATGATTGTCAGAATGGCTGTTAATGAAAATATATTGGCTAATCCAGCACTGGTTACTAAGCAAGATAACATTGATTATATAACTAAAAACGGCAAAGGTTGGGTTTGCGAAATTGACAATCAGATTGTTGGATTTTCGATTGTTGGATTATTGCAACGAAATGTTTGGGCATTATTTGTACATCCTGATTTTGAAAAAAAAGGAATCGGTCGTAAACTTCATGATTTGATGATGACTTGGTATTTTGACCAAACTAAAGAAACAATTTGGCTCGGAACAGAACAAAACACCTTTGCCGAAAAATTTTATAAAAAGCTTGGTTGGGTTGCAGTTGGAATGCATGGAACTGATGAAACCAAATTCGAAATGACCCATAAATTATGGTCTGATTTGAAATAATTTCTAAATTTTTTTTATGCTTTAAATTTTAAAGGCAAATGCACCACTTTTTTAGTTTCGAAAAATTCATCATCAAAAAATTCTGAAATATTGTATTCTTTTGCTTTCGGAAAATCTTTTAATTCTTCAGTCAAGTCGCCACCTTTAAGATATAAAATTCCGTTTTTGAGTTCGTGTTTGTTGGTTTTTTTTATTTTGTCTTTAATCCAAGATACAAAATCGGGCATGTTGGTCACAGCACGACTTACTATAAAATCATAATCGCCTTTTACATTTTCGGCACGAAGTTGTTCGGCTTTTACGTTTTTGAGTTCTAAAGATTCAGCAACAGCTTTTACAACATTTATTTTTTTAAGGATAACATCTATCAAATAAAATCGCGTTTCTGGGAATAGTATCGCTAACGGAATTCCAGGAAAACCTCCGCCAGTGCCAATATCCAAAACATAGGTTCCAGATTCAAATTTCTGAATTTTGGCAATAGCCAATGAGTGCAAAACGTGTTTGGTATATAATTGATCAATATCTTTTCTTGAAATTACATTTATTTTTGCGTTCCAATCTTCATACAATTCTTTCAATTTTCGAAATTGATTATGTTGAAGGTCAGTCAAATCAGGAAAATGTTTGATAATTTCGTCCATTTTTATAATTTTTAACAAAAGTAATACTTTACTGTTGATATATTTAACTCAAATTTGCATATTGAAAAATTTTATTAATTACTTTTGTCAATTATATCATATTTTATGAATACTACACTACCTACGTTTGCTAAACAAGATTCTCTTAAATTTTTTAGAACCTTGAACTCAAGAGTAAACAATTATTTCAAAGAAAATAATATTTCCAAAACAGGAAACTGGAAGTTACACCTCAAAACTATCATCCTTTTCACGCTATTTACAGCACCATACATTATTATAGTATCTACTCCAGAAATTCATTTTGGATTGTTCATTTTACTTTCGTTGATAATTGGAGTTGGAATGGCAGGAATCGGAATGAACGTAATGCATGATGGCAACCACGGATCGTATTCTAACAAACCTTGGATAAATAATATTATGGGTGGAAGTATCTATATTCTCGCCGGAAATGTTTACAATTGGCAAGTGCAGCATAATGTTTTGCACCATACCTACACTAATATTCCTGGTCATGATGAAGACCTTGATGCGGGTCGTGTTATTCGTTTTACAAAAGAAGCCAAATGGGAACGATTCCATGCTTTTCAGCATTATTACTCTTTATTTTTGTATGGTTTGTTGACATTTAATTGGTGTTTTACAACCGATTTTAAACAAATGAATGGATACCTTAAAAGAGATTTATCGTATGGTGATAAAAAAAGTCCTACTTTTTTATGGACAACTTTAGCGATAACAAAAATTATATATTTTACAGTTTGGATTGCTATGCCAATGATTTTTGGAGTACTTTGGTGGAAAGTATTGATTGGATTTTTTGCGATGCATTATATTGCAGGTCTTATATTGAGTGTGGTTTTTCAATTGGCACACATTACTGATGATACTACAAACCCACATCCAGACGAAGCTAACGAAATTGACAATACTTGGGCAATACACCAATTATTTACAACTGTAAATTTTGCACCAAGAAGCTGGTTCGTGAATTGGTATACTGGCGGATTGAACCACCAAGTAGAGCACCATTTGTTTCCACACATAAGCCATATTCACTATGGTAAAATTGCAAAAATCGTTAAAGAAACCGCTGCCGAATGCGACCTTCCTTATTTTGAATACGAAACCATGACAAGTGCTGTAATTGCTCATTTCAAACATTTGAAAGATTTGGGGCAAAAACCAATGATTGCAGCATAAAAAACAAGAGGAGCCTAAAACTCCTCTTTTTTTTGTTTTAAAATCATTTAAAATATATCTTTACTTCAAATAATAATAATAAAATGGAACACCTTCTTTCTGACAGAATCAATAACCTTTCAACTTCGCAAACCCTTGCTATGGCAGCTTTAGCCAGAGAATTGAAAGCGCAAGGAAAAGACATTATTAGTTTAAGTCTTGGCGAGCCCGACTTCAATACACCCGATTTTATAAAAGAAGCTGCCAAAACAGCCATCGACCAAAACTATTCGCAATACACACCCGTTGAAGGCTATCTCGAACTGAAAGAAGCCATTTGTAGAAAATTCAAACGAGACAATAATCTTGTTTACAAACCCTCACAAATTGTAGTTTCAACGGGAGCAAAACAATCCTTATACAATGTAGCACAATGTTTGCTCAACGATGGCGATGAGGTTATTTTGCCAGCACCATACTGGGTTTCCTATTCAGAAATTGTTAAACTTTCTGGAGGAATCCCAGTAGAAGTTCCAACTACAATCGAAGCCGATTTTAAGATGACTGCTGCACAACTCGAAGCAGCAATTACCCCGAAAACCAAAATGATTTGGTACAGTTCGCCATGCAACCCAAGCGGATCGGTTTATAATCGAGACGAATTTACAGCCATTGCCAAAGTGCTCGAAAAACATCCAAACATTTTTATCGTTGCCGACGAAATATACGAACACATCAATTTTTCGGGCACTTTTTGCAGCATGGCATCCATTCCAGGAATGTTCGACCGTACAATAACAGTAAACGGCGTTGCCAAAGCATTTGCCATGACAGGCTGGCGAATTGGCTACATTGGAGCACCTGAGTTTATTGCAAAAGCCTGTACCAAAATGCAAGGTCAAGTAACATCAGGCGCCAACTCAATAGCGCAACGAGCCACCATAACTGCCGTTGAAGCCGATCCAAAAGTGCTGCACCAAATGGTAGCCGCCTTCAAAAGCCGTCGCGACTTGGTTGTAGGACTATTGAAAGAAATCCCAGGAATAAAAATTAATGTTCCAGAAGGTGCTTTTTATGTTTTTCCAGATGTTTCTTCCTATTTTGGTAAAACCTTACGCGGAACTTTAATCAACAATGCCGACGATTTCTCGATGTATTTGTTGTCTGAAGCCAATGTTGCAACCGTAACGGGCGACGCTTTCGGAAACCCAAACTGTATTCGATTTTCGTATGCAACAAGCGAAGATTTATTGACCGAGGCGATGCGAAGAATTAAAGAAGTACTACAATAATATAATATGGGCGTGACCTTCTTCCGCAAGCTCCAGAGGTCGGGCTTTTCGCTACAATCTTTTGCTCCGCTTCGCTGCACAAAAGGATTTTCACTATAATCCCTCACGCAAACTACACAACCGTCAAAATGATGCTTACACATAAATCAGTTCTCCACAAAGCAAACACCAGAGGTAATGCCAATCACGGTTGGCTAAACGCTTATCACAGTTTTAGTTTCGCCAATTGGCAAAATCCTGAACGCAATAATTTTGGAGTTTTACGAGTGCTGAACGATGATACCATTGCAGCCGGAATGGGTTTTGGTATGCACGCGCACGACAATATGGAAATTATTACCATTCCGCTCGAAGGCGATTTGGCACATAAAGACAATATGGGCAATGCCGAAACCATCAAAACAGGCGATATACAAGTAATGAGCGCAGGAACCGGAATCCAGCATAGTGAGTTTAACCCAAATGCAAATTTGCAAACCAAACTGTTTCAAATATGGCTTTTTCCAAACAAACGTGATGTAACGCCGAGATACCAACAAATAACCTTAAAGACGGCAGATCAAAAAAATAATTTCTTGCAAATTCTTTCACCAAATCCAGATGATGACGGCGTTTGGATACATCAAGATGCTTGGTTTTATTGGAGTGATTTTGAAAAAGATTTTTCAAAAAAATACAGTTTAAAAAAACAAGGAAATGGTGTTTATGTTTTTGTAATTTCAGGAACTATTGCTATTAATGGACAAGAAATAGCAACTCGTGATGGTTTCGGAATATGGAATACGGGAAGTTTTGAAATTTCTGCAGTTTCTAGAGCTAGTTTTTTAGTCATGGAAATTCCGATGGAAATAAATTATTAATTTCAAAAAAAACCTATTTTTGTTATCAATCTAAACTTCTAAATAAAATGAAAGCATATATTTTTCCGGGTCAAGGCGCACAATTTTCTGGAATGGGAAAAGAGCTATACGAAAACTCAAAACTTGCCAAAGAACTGTTCGAAAAGGCCAATGAAATTCTAGGTTTTCGAATCACAGATATTATGTTCGAAGGTTCCGCCGAAGAATTGAAAGAAACCAAAGTTACCCAACCAGCCGTTTTTTTACATTCGGTTATTTTGGCCAAAACTTTAGAAGATTTCAAGCCCGAAATGGTTGCTGGACATTCTTTGGGCGAATTTTCAGCATTAGTTGCTAATGGTGCACTGTCTTTTGAAGATGGTTTAAAATTAGTATCAAAACGTGCTTTGGCAATGCAAAAAGCTTGCGAAATTGCTCCTTCCACAATGGCGGCTGTTTTG
The DNA here is from genome assembly GCA_043771555.1 of Flavobacterium sp. GTDB lineage: Bacteria > Bacteroidota > Bacteroidia > Flavobacteriales > Flavobacteriaceae > Flavobacterium. Next base: position 16,332 of record JAYVHB010000061.1, read on the forward strand.
AATCTTGATGATAAAATTGTGGAAGATATCTGTGCTTCTATCGATGGAGTAGTTGTTGCTGCAAACTATAATTGTCCGGGACAATTGGTTATTTCTGGCGAGTATTCGGCAGTAGAGTTGGCTTGCGAAAAAATGAAAGAAGCTGGAGCCAAACGCGCTTTGATTTTGCCAGTTGGTGGTGCTTTCCATTCGCCTATGATGGAGCCTGCTCGCGAGGAATTGGCCGCAGCTATCGAAGCAACTACTTTTTCAAAACCATCTTGTCCAGTGTATCAAAACGTGACGGCAAGTGCTATTTCTGATCCTTCTGAAATTAAGAAAAACTTAATTATTCAACTAACTGCGCCTGTTCGTTGGACTCAATCCGTACAACAAATGATAAAAGATGGCGCGACTTTATTTACCGAAGTTGGTCCAGGAAAAGTTTTAGTAGGATTGGTCGGAAAAATTGATAATACTGTTGAAACAGCATCGACTTAATTATGGCATATCTTTTGAACATTAATTTTTAAAACAAACTAACGTTAAATATTAAAGCAATAACTTTTTTTATTGAAATTTTATTGTAAATTTGAAAAAAAGATTACTTTTGCACCCTTAAAATCACTTAATATGAACGAAAGAATTCTTGCAATTAGATACATCATTTATAAAGTAGCGCAAGATTTTTTATTGATAAATTCAAAAAAAACTGACGACAAAGTTTTTTTTGATCAAAATAATAATTTTTCACTTGCGAAATGTTTGTTGTTGCCATTTGTTGTAACTATTGCAAATGGAAAAAAAGAGCAACTAATGGAAGGTGTTTTTAAAAATTCATTTTTCCCAGATGTTAAAAATAAAGTTAATGGTGTTATGATTGGAAGTATTATAGACCAAAATTTTGTTTTATTAAATTCAAATGATTTGAATTTGGAGTTTGAAAAGTCAAAACTAATATTCAACTTTGATAACAATGAATTTATTAGCTTAAGTATCCAAATTAAGGAAGCTATAGATTATTCAATAAGATTTTTGAAGGAAAGAAGGATAGAAGAGTTTTCAAGTCTAAATTCTATTTCATTACGTAAACTTTCAATGAATAATGACGCATTTGAATTCCTTCTCGAAGAAATTGAAACTAGAAAATTTGAAATGCTAAATGATGTTGCTATAGTAAATCAATTTCAAAAACATATAATTTCTTTCCCCTTTTACTTGTCATTAGTTGATCAATTAGAAAAGGATATTGTATAATTTTTTGTAAATGAATAGAATAAATAATATTAATATATCTGAAAGTGTCATTGAGACACTTTCTGGTTTTATACCCTTTAGAGATAATTTATTTTATTCAATATTTGAAGGAGAATTTTACAATACAAATTTTATTTCTAAAAATTGAAAGTTTATTAGAAGATCTTAATCTAGCCTATGATACAATTTATAACAATAATGGCGAGATTAATAGATTTATTAATGAAAGATATCAATTAGCTTGGGATTGTTTGTCTCATTATCAATATCTAAACGTCTATGTTTCTAATAGATTAAAAGGCGATTATTCTACTAAAGTTTATCATTTTGATTACGAAGATGTCTTTAGCAAAACAACTTTTCTAAAAAAAGACACTTTGACAATAAATGATTCTTTTCATTGGTTGTTCGTTGCAAATATAAAGCTAGCAGAGTTGGACGAGGGTTATTGTGTTGATGAAGAAACAATTGTTTTACTTTCTGAAATATATCATAAATTAGATAAAATTAATATTTCTTTAGAAACATTTATTTCAAAGACAAGATATAAATGTTCGATTCTATTATACAAAATATTTAGGAGACTTCAAAAAACAGATGAAAAAACTCAGTATTCATTTTTTAATGATGATAATTTAACTTTTGAAGAATTAGAAAAAAATATTCCATTTGAAATTATTGAAAAAATAAATATCCAATATTCAGAAAAAGAAAACAAAGAAATTTATCAAAAAAACATTAAAATTAATGAATTATTTAACTCTAAAACTTTAACAATTGAAAGTTCACATTTATTTATTAAATCTGTTAAACGAAAAATAGATTATAATGAGTTTGAATTTAAAGAAACTGTTTCAAGTCTAGAAAATTTAAAAAAATTCTTTTTAGAGAAAATAGCAATAAATGACCAAAACATCATTCCGTTCAAAACTATTTATTACTTAATAATTAACTGTAAATTTAAATTAGAATGTAATCAGAGATTAAAATCATTAGGATCAAAATTTGATTTTGAAAATTTAAAAAATTGCAATAATTTTATAGATAATAGCTATCAATCTACATTACCTAATCCAAACGATTATTTCCCTAACTGTATTTTAAGCAAAATATATATTGAAAAGAAAATAGAACTGATTGAAATTATATATACAAATAATCCTAAAGAATTAAATAATGAAAAGGATGATTATTTCACACTCTTACAAGATCTTTTTAAAACCTCTTTTGAAGAAATTAATAATTTAAAATATAATATAAAAATTTGTAAGAATAACAAAATAATGCCGCTTTATCTAGAATTAGATGAATGTCATTTAAGTGATAATACTTTTATAGATAGTCAATATATACTTCCGTCTAATTACGAATATTTATCTTCTGAGTGTGAGCTATATTGGGATAAATTGAAATTAAAAGAAAATATTTTTTATTCGTTTACACCAAAAGTAATATACGAAAAATTAGAAAAGGATATTAAAGACCAACAGTATAGTATAATTACAGTGATTGGATTGTATGCTTCATTTATAACATTTATTCTTGCAAATGTAAATGTATTACCTGAATTGATGAAGTATAGTGTAGGTGCGGTATTAGCATTTATGTTAGTTTTTGGAATTGTATTATTCTTTTTTGTAGCATCATTGAAATTATTATTTACATCTAACGCAAAAGAATTAATAAAAGGAAAAAGTAATTTTTTACTCTGGTTAATTTTCGGCTTACTTGTAGCAGTAATGGGTGTTACATCAATATTAATTTATATTAATGATGATTTTAAAAAAGAAATAAAGAAAACAACAATAACTACTTTTGATCTTAAAACTGGAAAAAAGCAAACAGAAACTCAAACAACAGAGTCTGAAACAAAAGAACATGTTTCTAAATAATAAAATCATGAAAAAAATTCTCTTTATCACAGCATTTGCAACACTTCTCATTTCCTGCAAACAAGAAACTAACGAAAAAGTAAAAGAAGCGACCAAAGCCGTAAGTGCCGATTTGAAACAAGCCGCAGATTCGGCAAAAGTAAAAGCAAAAAAAGTATTAGATTCGTCTAAGGTTGGCGAAAAAGCAAAAGTTCTCATCGCAAAAGGGGCTGCCGAAGTTGAAAAAGGCGCCAAAAAAGTACAAGAAGCTGCAAAGAAATAAACTTTTAAAATCAAAAAAATCCGAAAAATTATTTTTTTTCGGATTTTTTTTATTTTTAGAAAACTGCATTCTGAAATCTACTGTCTAATCTTCTTTTCCCATTTCCAAGCGCTCGCCAAGCTGTCTTCTAAGGTTGATTGCGCTTTCCAACCTAATACGTTGTTTGCCTTGTCGGTATTGGCATACGCCGACGTAATATCGCCATCGCGGCGACCCACTATTTGATAATTCAATTTGACTCCTGAAACTTTTTCGAAAGCGGTAATCACTTCTAGAACCGAACTTCCTGTTCCTGTTCCCAAATTAAAAGTTTCTACTTTTTCAAGATTTTGTTTTTTCAAAAGGCGTTGCATTGCAATAACATGTGCTTTTGCCAAATCGACTACATGAATATAATCGCGAATTGCAGTTCCGTCTGGCGTAGGATAATCGTCGCCATAAACAGATAATTTTTCACGCATTCCGATACCAGTTTGCGTAATAAACGGCACCAAATTTTGAGGTACTCCAAGCGGTAATTCGCCAATTTCGGCACTTGGATGCGAACCAATTGGATTGAAATAACGTAGTAAAATTGCATTTAAATTGGTAACTTTTGAAACATCAGTAATAATTTCTTCGCCTATTTGCTTGGTGTTTCCATAAGGTGAAGCTGCTGGTTGTATCGAAGCATTTTCGGTAATTGGCATTTTTTCGGCTTGACCGTAAACCGTGCAAGACGAACTGAAAATAAAATTGGCTTCGGGTTTTTTTTGCAATTCCTGAAGCAAATAAACTAAAGTATTGATGTTGTTTTCGTAATACAATAACGGATTTCCAACGCTTTCGCCAACGGCTTTTGAAGCCGCAAAATGTATCACGCCAGAAATATCATTGTGTCTTTTGAAGAAATCCTGCACTTTTTCTTTCTCACGCAAATCTAAATTTTCGAATGCCGTATTTATTCCCGTAATATTGGCAATTCCGTCTAAAACATTCAATGATGTATTCGAAAGATTGTCGATAACGATAACTTCAAAACCCTGATTTTGCAATTCGACCACGGTGTGCGAACCGATAAAACCTAAACCTCCTGTTACTAATATTTTCATGTTATTATTTTGTACAGATGCGATTTATCGCGTCTTTTCGTTTACTAAAAAGACGCGATGAATCGCGTCTCTA
>JAYVHB010000062.1:0-48777 GCA_043771555.1 Flavobacterium sp.
GGTAAATAACTGTCCTTGTGAGCCAACTAACGAATCCACTTGTACGGAAGAACAACACCAAGAAAATAGACGATCTGAATTTATTATAACTAAGATGTAGTTTTTGAAACATAAAAATAGAAATCCTTTCAGCAATGAAGGGATTTTTTTTGGGATAAATGTTGCTAGCGACGATACTCCCTAGCCCAAGTCGCAATGGAAATCCTCGAGTAGCACCGCACTATTTTTTCTTGACGGTAAAGAGCGACCAACGGAAGCTCCTTTACTGGCTTAGAAAAAAAGTGCGGGTCACGAGAGATTGTAATGAAGGGTTGGAAATAGCTTCAAAAAAAGTATCTAAAACGTTATCGTTAATAATATTTGGATTTTTTGGAAAAGGATTCTAAAAGATAGAATATATTTGTAAATCAATATTTAAAATTAGAAAAATGAGCATAATTATTAAAGTTCACGCACGTCAGATATTTGATTCGAGAGGAAATCCAACAATTGAAGTAGATGTTGTTACAGAAAATGGTGTTATGGGTCGTGCTGCTGTGCCATCCGGTGCTTCTACAGGCGAGCATGAAGCTATGGAACTTCGTGATGGAGGAAAATTGTATTTAGGAAAAGGAGTCTTAAAAGCAGTTGAAAATGTGAATACAAAAATCGCTGAAGAACTACTAGGAACTTCGGTTTTTGAACAAAATTTGATAGATAAAATGATGATTGATCTAGACGGAACCCCAAATAAATCCAATCTAGGTGCTAATGCTATTTTGGGAGTTTCGTTGGCGGCAGCAAAAGCAGCAGCAAACGAGTTGGGACTGCCATTGTACCGCTATATTGGTGGCGTTTCGGCTAATACGCTTCCTGTGCCTATGATGAATATTATTAATGGAGGAAGTCATTCGGATGCGCCAATAGCGTTCCAGGAATTTATGATTATGCCTGTAAAAGCAACTTCGTTTACGCATGCGATGCAAATAGGTACTGAGATTTTTCATAATTTGAAGAAAGTTTTGCACGATCGTGGTTTGTCTACGGCTGTTGGTGATGAAGGTGGTTTTGCACCTAATCTTGCTGGTGGAACCGAAGATGCGCTTGATACTATAAAACTTGCGGTTACCAATGCTGGTTATAAATTTGGCGATGAAGTGATGGTTGCCTTGGATTGCGCCGCATCGGAGTTTTATGTAGATGGAAAATATGATTATTCGAAATTTGAGGGTACAACTGGAAAAATCAGAACTTCTGAAGAGCAAGTGGATTATTTGACTGAATTAGCAACTAAATACCCAATTATTTCGATTGAAGACGGAATGTATGAAGACGACTGGAAAGGCTGGAAATTGCTTACCGAAAAAATCGGAACTAAAACGCAACTTGTTGGAGACGATTTGTTTGTGACGAATGTAGAACGTTTGGGTCGTGGAATTAACGAAGGAATTGGGAATTCAATTTTGGTAAAAGTGAACCAAATAGGTACGTTAACAGAAACGATTGCTGCCGTAAACATGGCGCACAGAGCTGGGTACACTTCGGTTATGTCGCACCGTTCTGGCGAAACCGAAGACAACACTATTGCCGACTTAGCAGTAGCGTTGAATTGCGGACAAATAAAAACGGGTTCGGCTTCTCGAAGTGATCGTATGGCAAAATACAATCAGTTGCTTAGAATTGAAGAAGAATTGGGAGATACAGCCTATTTTCCTGCGATGAAGGCTTTTAAACAATAGCAGTTTTTAGTTTTCGATTAGTTGGGTAAGAACTAATCTTTTGAGAATATTTAACCCTTTCAGAATTTTACTCTGAAAGGGTTTCTTTTTTAAAAGTCTTCCACTTTGGGAAGGTTGGATGGGTAAAAAACCTTCCCTTTTGGAAGGTTGGATGGGTAAAAAAATCGAATTCTCAATCAAAGCCAGCGAATTCTAATTTTGGTATTGTTTATAAAGTACTTTGTTTACATTTGTTTTGTAATTCATCAAGATGACAAAACTACTTTTATACTGCTGCCTTTTTCTTGCTATGTGCACTTCTGCGCAACAGCAAGCTATAGACAGTATGTTGCTTGTTTTGAAAAAATCTACTTTAGATATTGAAAATACAAAAACACTTAATAACATTGCAGATGCCTACAAGACCAGCGACCCAAAAATGATGTTGGTTTATGCCAATAAAGCGTTGGTTTTGTCTAAAAAAATTGGTAATACTATAGAAGTTGGTAATGCCTACCATCATTTGGGTAATGCCAATATCATTTTGGGAAATTATGTCGTAGCCTTAGATTTTTTCTCCAAAGAGCAAGCCGTTTTTGAGAACGAACTAGAAAAAAGCACGCCAACCACCAAAAAAGCAATACAAGACGGACTTGCCAGAGCCTACGGTAGTATCGGGCTTGTGTTTATGGAACAAAGCAATTATGCAAAGGCCTTACAATACAACTTTAAAGCCTTGAAGATTTATGAAGTTACTAAAAATCAAGAAAAATTAGCACGGATATATAATAATTTAGGAGTAGTGTACAATACTCAAGATGAATTATTTAAAGCCATTGTTTATTACGAAAAATGTCTGAAAATACAAGAAAAAACTCCAAACGATGCATTAGGAACTTTCACTTCAAATATTGGCTTAGTTTATTTTAATCAAAAAAATTATCCAAAAGCTTTAGAGTATTTTAATAAATCTGAAAAGTATTTTGATACATATCCTAATCCGCGTGGATTAGGAGATTTGTTTAATAATTTCGCTACATATTATTCCAAAAAGAACCAATTGGATGAAGCAATGAAATATTGTAAAAATGCGACTCAAATATTTGAGAGCATTGATAATAAATTTGGTGTTGCAAACTCTTTAATGAAACTTGGTTCAGTTTATTTAAAACAGAATAAATTTGATTTGGCTTTATTTACAACAAATAAATCTCTTATAATTTCAAGAGAACTAAGTATTTTCTCATTTATTAAAGATGGAGAAGAAAATTTGAGTAAAATTTATGAAAAAAAAGGCAATTTAAAAGAAGCTTTAAAACATTATAAATTATATAGCGTCGCCAAAGACAGCATTACAAACGAAGAAACTATAAAAAACTCCATTCGAGCCGAACTCAACTTCGATTTTGATCGTAAAGAAATGTTGCAGAAAGAAGCGCAAATGAAACGCGATATTGTATTTGCAGAAGAAGCAAAATCACAGAAATGGAAAATATTGTACTCGGTATTGTTGGCATTGTTTGCTTCTGGGATTGCGTTTTTGATGTATAACCGCACCCAGCTCAAAAAAACCCTAACGCTAGAAAAAGAATTAGCAATCTACGAGCAAAAAGCACTGCACTTGCAAATGAATCCGCACTTCATCTTCAATTGTTTGGGGTCGATATCGAGTTTTATTGTACAAAACAGCACCGATGCCGCCATCAAGTACCTAGCAAAGTTTTCAAAACTCATGCGTTTGACACTCGAGTATTCCAAAGAAAATTTGATACCTATAGATAAAGAACTAGAAAGTCTGCAAAACTATCTGGAGCTGGAGCAACTTCGGTTTAATAATAGTTTTCAATTCAAGATTACAAAATGTAAAGAAATAGAGGACGATGTGGCGTTGCCACCACTATTATTACAACCATTTGTAGAAAATGCCATTATTCATGGCATGAACCCGAAAGTCAATACAGGCAAAATACAGGTTGATTTTATACTAGAAAACCAAACCTTGAAATGTACTATAACCGATAACGGTGTTGGTATAAATAAATCGAAGGCTTTGAAAGCCAATTTGGTTTCGATGCACAAGTCGATGGCTCTAGATATTACTCGCAAGCGATTGGAAATGTTGGAAACAGCTACTACACAAAAATCGACAGTAACAATAGAAGAAATGAACAAAAATGGTGAGATATTAGGCACTAAAGTGGTACTTTGTTTACCTTTGCTATATTTAAATTAAAAAAACGAATACCGTACCTTAAACTAATAACCTGCAAACTAATAACAAATAAATGATAACAGCAGTAATTATAGACGATGATGTAAACTTGCGAATTGGCATGAAAGGACTGCTTTCGCTTTATGCACCCGACATCAAGATTGTGGGCGAGGGCGATAGTGTAGCTTCAGGTATTGAGGTCATTATGCGAACAGATCCGTTAGTAATTTTCTTGGATATCCAAATGAACGACGGTACGGGTTTTGATCTTCTAGAACAATTTACAGCAACCTACGGCAAGATCAACTCACATGTGGTTTTTATAACGGCCTACGAGCAATACGCTATCAAGGCATTTCGTTTTAGCGCACTCGATTTTTTACTCAAACCCGTTGGGCCAGAGGAGCTGGAGAAAGTAGTAGATAAAATAAGATTGGTGCATAACAAAGACAACGATTATTCTAATATTGATCTGCTTTTAGAAAATATCCGCAAAAAAGCCGATAACTTCAAGCGAATTGCTTTGTCAAACTCAGACGGAATTCATCTCATAGAAATTTCGGATATTATTCGCTGCGAAAGCGACGATAATTATACCAAGTTTTTTATACAGAATAGAAAACCCATCTTGATTTCCAAAACGCTTAAAGAGTACGAGGAGCTACTCACTGAACATGGTTTTGTTAGGATACACCAATCACACCTTATAAACCTTATTTTTGTAAAATCCTACATCAAAAAAGAAGGTGTTTTGGTCATGGCAGACAATAACCAGCTTCCTATATCGCAGCGCAAGCGTGAGCAATTGCAAGATGTCTTGCTCAAACAAACAACAACCTATTAAAACCCCAATTTACCTAATCTTAAAAATAAAACATTATGAAAAAAATCCTACTATTGTTACTATTTGTGACAAGTTTTTCGCAAGCGCAAGATGCGTTTACTATTTCAGAATCGTTGAGAACAAAGTTAATGGCATCTAATGATTCTAATGGAATAGCAAAAGATTGTGCTGGAAATGCAATCATGATAGATTCCAACAATGATACTTTTATTAGTGATGATGAAGCTTTGGCTGTTTGTAATTTACAAATCTCAAATAGCCAACTAACATCATTACAAGGAATAGAAAACTTTACAAATCTTAGAGTTTTAAATTGTTCTTACAATAATGGTCTCATAAATATTGACATCTCAAATCTGAATAATTTAGAAGAGTTATACTTCAATAACTGTAGTGTTTCTACAATAGCACTTCCTAACATTACAAGTATGTTGAAGCAATTAAATGGGTCTAATAATACATTTACATCATTAAATTTGCAAAATTTTACAAGTTTGATTTCTTTGTATTGTTATAATACTTCACTAACAAGTATTGGGTTAACAGGTTGTACCTCAATAATTCAAATTGACCTTTCAGGAAATTCAGATTTGACAATTTTAGATTTTAATACCCTAACAAGCCTTAACAATGTTGATTTGTCAGGATGTACCGGTCTTAAGGTATTGCTTGCTAAAAACGGAAATAACCCGATTAATTTTGGGATTCCTAATAGCATTAATCCACTTTTACTTTCTACAGGAGGTTTACGATATATTTGTTTAAATGAAACCAATACTAATATTGCAATTTTGCAAAACACAATAAATCTAGCGTCCTCATCATGTCAGCTAAATTCTTTATGTACAGACACTCCTGGCGGTAATTACAACACTGTAAAAGGAAATTTGACTGTAAATGGGCAATTGCCACAAAGTTTTTGTAAACTAAAATTTACTATTGGTGGCGAAGTATTATTTACGACTACTAATGAAGTGGGCAATTATCGGTTCTATACTACACAAACAGGTAATTTTACTATAACACCGTTATTTGAAAATCCGAATGCTTATGTTAGCACTTCTTTATCAGGGAGTTTTGCAAACGCACAAAACAATACTTTTATAGGAAACTTTTCTTTAACGAGTTCTACATCACCTTTGGTAGATGTGGAGATGATGATTGCACCATTAACAACAAGCTTAGTTGATAAAAGAGCGTATCTGGTTACTTTAAAAAATAAAGGTAATCAGATGGTTTCTTCCAATAATATGACTATTGGGTTTGATGCAAGTTTAGGGTTTATTCCGCCACCTTCTCTAATAGGCGTTGCTCTAGATGTAGTAAATACAAACGTTAGCAATTGGGTATTAACTAATCTAGCACCTTTTGAAAGCAGAAGTTTCAAATTGTTTTTTAATGACAATACCAGTACTGGTCAACAAATAGATTTTCAAGCTAATATTCTACTTGCAGGCGATACTAATACTGATAATAATTGTGTCATTTCTCAAACTCAAGATCCTGCGGCCAATAGTATTATTTGTTTGGAAGATGCTGTTTTGTCAGATACTGCTCTAGGAAACTATTTGCACTACATGATCAATTTTGAAAATCAGGAGCTACAAGCTGTAAATGATATCATTATTGAAAATACTTTTAACCCACTTCTATTTGATATTGGTAGTTTGGAGATTATTGGGAGTACTTTGGATAGTATTTATGATAATAATCCAAACGATCCGATTGATTTGCAACCTGCAATTTTGGATATAAAAGACAACAAAGCGACCTACAGTTTCCGTAAAGGAGGATTGTCTGGAAATCCGAATGGTTCTGGAGGTGTATTACTCAAAATAAAAACCAAGAGCGATTTGCCAACAGGCAGCTCTGTAAATAATAGTGTAAAAATAACCTTCGATTATGACGCTCCATTGGTTACTAACAATGAAGTAACCACGTTCCAAAATCTTAGCGTAAACCAAACGGCTGTAGATGCAAGTATCGTGGTGTATCCAAATCCTGCAACATCTATTATAAAAGTTACGGGAGATTACAACATTACTTCAGTGCAAGTGTATGATGCTGCTGGGCGGTTGTTGCAAACCAATCTGGACAATGCAACCAACTACAGTATTGATATTGCCAACAAAGCTGCGGGTGTTTATTTCTTAAAAATAACTTCTAACAAAGGCAGTAAAGTAGTTCGCGTCGTGAAAGAGTAACTAATTTTTTTTTATTAAAGCCACCAACTGCAGCATTAAAACTGCGGTTGGTGGTTTTTTTTGTTTAACAAAATTACTGATAGCTGTTGCGAATAATTCTTAAAATAGTCTTATTTTAATAGTATATACGCAATAAATAAGCACTAAAAATAAAAATATATTTTTATTTTAGTTAATTATTTGTTAATAATTAATAATTAATAATTAATAATTAATAATTAATAATTAATAATATTGGTAAATAATTAACCAATTAAAACCTATATTTATAATGAAAAAATTTTTACTTACTTCTGCAACAGCCTTTGCATTGTGCATGGCAACAACCAGTGCTTTGGCACAAACTGGAAATCGCATCTCCTGCGAAACAGGAAACAAAGTCCCAAATACCAAAATTGGCGATTATTTGTATTACAAGATTGATTTTGAAAACTCAAGCAATGTTATCGCCAACGACATTGATGTAAAAACAGTTTTTGATGCCTCCAAGTTCGATTTAAGTTCGCTGCAAGTGGTATCAAGCTCCTTGCAAAGCGTTAACCCAAACTTACAAGAGCCAGCACAACTGTATGTAAATGGTGATGTGGCAACCGTAAGTTTCCGTAAAGGAGGATTAGGCGGACCTGGCGGTCATGGTGCTGTATTATTTAAAATAAAAACCAAGAGCGATTTGCCAGATAATGCTATCGTAAATGTATCGGCAACCGTAAAAATGGATAATTCTGCGATAACCAAATATACTAATGTTGAGCAAACACTTTTCAGCGATGGCTTGTCGACCAACATAGATGCATCTATAAAAGCCTATCCAATTCCTGCCGAGTATAACGTTACTGTTTCATGCGACTCTACAATACTCACTGTAGCGATGCTCGATGCCAACAATCAAGTTATGGAAACCCAAACAGTTAACGACCCGAGTTCAAGCCTTGATGTTTCTACCAAACTTGATGGTGTGTATTATATTAGAGTAACATCAACTAATGGCGAAAAAGTAATTCGTATTGTTAAAGACTAGTTATTATAACTTTATAAAAAGCCCTTTCGACGAACTCGAAAGGGCTTTTTTTTTGTTGTAAGTGATGACTTTAATGCACTTCAATGCCTTTAATGTTTTATAAATATTTTTTTTTAAACTGTCATGAGAAATAAAATATTGTTTTTTTCAAATCTGCGAATCTGCGGTGGTTAAAAAAAAGTTTCTTAACAGTAATTTACAGAAAACCTAACATCAAAATTTTTTATATTAGTTCAAAAGTCATACATTTGTAAAATTGATTCATTTATAAAGAACACCATAAACACCATGTCGAAAACAGCAATTTTAGAATTTGATGGACAAAAATACGAACTTCCAACACTTACAGGAAGCGAAAACGAAACCGCAGTAGATATTAGTAAACTAAGAGATCTTTCAGGATTAATAACTATGGATCCTGGGTATAAAAACTCAGGAGTTTGTAAATCTGAAATTACTTTTCTTGACGGCGAAGAAGGAATTCTTCGTTATAGAGGCTACTCGATAGAAGACTTGGCAGACAAAGCCGATTTTCTTGAAGTGTCGTATTTAGTTATCTTCGGTGAGTTGCCTACCAAATCGCAATTATCAGATTTTGAAAACAATATCCGTAAATATACCTTGGTCAACGAAGAGATGAAAAACATCATTGATGGGTTTCCTAAAACTGCCCATCCAATGGGTGTTTTATCAGCGTTGACAAGTGCTTTAACGGCTTTCAACCCGAAAACGGTAAATGTCGAAAACGAAAAAGACATGTATGAAGCCATTTGTAAAACCATGGGTAAATTCTTGGTGCTTGCTTCTTGGACGTATAGAAAAAGCATGGGTTTCCCATTAAATTATTATGACAACACCATTGGTTATGTAGAAAACTTCATGCAACTCATGTTCAAGTTGCCTACTGGGCCTTATACAGCCAATAAAGTTATTGTTGATGCGCTGGACAAATTATTTATACTTCATGCAGATCATGAACAAAACTGCTCTACATCTACCGTACGAATGGTAGGATCGTCTCATGCAGGACTGTTTGCTTCAATCTCCGCTGGAGTTTCTGCACTTTGGGGGCCACTTCATGGTGGTGCCAATCAAGCAGTATTAGAAATGTTGGAAGACATCCAAAAAGATGGTGGCGATGCCGACAAATATTTGGCTAAGGCCAAAGACAAAAATGACGAATTTAGATTGATGGGCTTTGGGCATCGTGTTTATAAAAACTTCGATCCAAGAGCCAAAATAATCAAAAAAGCTGCCGACGAAGTTTTAAAAGAGTTGGGAGTAAATGATCCAATTCTTGCAATTGCAAAAAAACTAGAAGAAGCAGCGCTTGTTGATGAGTATTTTGTATCTAGAAAACTATATCCAAATGTAGATTTTTATTCGGGAATTATATATCGTGCTTTAGGGATTCCGACAGATATGTTTACCGTACTTTTTGCTATTGGTCGTCTTCCAGGTTGGATAGCACAATGGAAAGAAATGCGAGAAAATAAAGAGCCTATCGGAAGACCAAGACAAGTTTATACGGGTCATCCATTGCGAGATTTCAAAGCAGTCGAGAAAAGGTAAATAAACTCAAAAATGCTTCAAGAAATTGAAGCATTTTTATTTGGAATGTAAGGCTAATTTTAACTTTTCAATTTCTAATGGTTTTAAAAGAAATCCATTAAAAAAGTGATTGTAATCGCTATTGTCTTTGGCGGCAACATCTGCTGTTAATCCAAAAATAGGAGTTATATGGTTTATATTATCTACCATTCTGATATTTTTGGCTGCTTGATATCCATCTAAAACAGGCATGTGAATATCCATAAGGATGTAATCATACTTTTGAAGTTTAGATTTTTCGGTAGCAACAAGACCATTAATGGCGTGATCTGTAATGATGCCCCAATTGGAAAGTAATTTTTTTGCAATCATGGCATTAATAGCGTTGTCTTCTGCAAGAAGTACTTTTATTCCATCCATGTTATTTTTGAAATTTTCTTGATCGTTAATTTCAAAATTTTTCGATTTTTTCAGTTTCAATTCAAATGAAAAAATAGATCCTTTGCCAAAAATACTTTGTATCTCGATTTCACTTTCATGAAGTTCTATTAGTTTTTTAGAAATAGATAATCCCAACCCTGTACCGTCTTTTTTTCGGGTGATGCCGCTTTTTAATTGAGAGAAACTTTCGAAAACTTGTTTTAAATTTTCCTTTTCGATACCAACTCCTGTATCAGATATTTTGAATAAGATTGTATCAAAACCTTTAGATTGTTTGGTGATTTTTACTTCCAATTTTACGGCACCAATATCAGTAAACTTTATAGCATTGGTTACTAAGTTAGCCAAAATTTGAGTAATCTTGGTTTGGTCTATTAAGTAATAATCAAATAATAAAGGATCTAATTTTAATTTGAATTCGATTCCTTTTTCGTGTGCTTGAATTTGATAAGTATTCCAGAAATTTTCGAGATAAAACTTTATTTTACAAGACTGCAAGTCCAAACTCATTTTGCCCAAATCAAGTTTGGTAAAATCAAGTATGTCATTAATAATTTGCATTAAATGATTGGACGAAAATTTAAGCGAATCGACCAATACTTTATCTTCGACATGAGAGTTTTCGCTCAACATGGTAGCAATAGTAGTTACTGCATTTAGAGGCGTTCTTATTTCATGACTCATAGTCGACAAAAATTCTTGACGTATGCGTGCCGCTTGCTCTGTTTTGTTACTTTTGGCTATAATTTTGGTTTTCTCTTGCTGAAATTCGGCTTCTTTTTGCATGGCCTGCATTCGAACAAGTAAATCATAATTCTCTATAACTTTAAAGTTTTGAGCATTAAATACGGTTTCTTTTTCGTTTATATAAAGTTCTAGATATCGCAAGGATTCAGGTAAATTATTTTCAGATTTATAAATGGAATAAAACAAATAAAGTACTTTTATTTTTGTAATTGAAATACTATAAAAATTGCAAATATTGATCGACAACTCGGCTTGCTTTTTAGCTTGTTTGGTTTTATTTGTTTCAAAATAAAGTTTTCCTAATTTGTTATAAGCCATCGCCAAACCAAAAAATTCACCTATTTTGTTATGAATAGCAATTGCTTCCAGAAAGTCTTTTTCGGCTTCAGCATATTTTTTTTGTTTCAAAAAGACTTTACCGCGACCATAAATTGCAAACGCAAGACCGCGAGTATCTTTGGTCTTTTGTTTCATTTCAATCGATTCCTGAATAATTTTCATTCCCAAATCGATTTGGTCATTTTTGATATAAATGCCAGAAAGGTTATTGTAAGCATTTGAAATTAAATTCAAATCATTAACTTTTTTTGCAGCTTTAATGGCATTTTTATTGGCTTGAATTGCTTTGACATCATCACCAGTAAACGCATAAACAGTTCCTAGCGATTTTTCACATCTTGAGATATTGTAATAATCGTTGTTTTTTTTATAAATGATTAGCGAATCTACCAGATAAACTACTCCCAGCTGAAAGTTGTTGGTTTTATAATAGAAACTTGCAATGTTAAATTTTACATCAGCAATCCCTTTTTCGTTATTAAATTTTTCGAAAAGGAGAAGGCTTTTTTGGGCAAAATTAAATGAAAGATCGTATTTGCCCTCAATCATGTGATAAAGGGAAAGTTTCGAATAACACTCGGCTTTCATGTCGTCCAAAGAAAATTCCGAACACAAGTCTAAAGCTTTGTAAGCTAAACTTATACTGTGCTTGATATCATTAATTCTAGATTTTAAAGAGTCATCCAGAATACTGCTTATTTTATTTTTTAAATCAGACATGCTATTTCTAATTGTGACAAAAATAAGTTTTGTTTTTATTCTTTGGTTAAAATTAAACCTTTTTATTTATGTAAAATAAATTTTTATCAAATTTTAGCTTTATCGAGCAAGCTTATATATATTTGCCAGAAGCCAAAAGCTCATTTTATGTTACAATTAAATATTAAAAACGAATATTCAAGATTACAAGCTGTTGTGTTAGGATCTGCTATTAATAATGGACCTACGCCAACTGCAGATGAAGCATATGATCCCAAATCGTTGGAGCATATTCTGGCAGGAACCTATCCAACTGAAGCTGCTATGATTGCCGAAATGGAAGCGTTCAACCAAGTTTTTAAAAAATATAAAGTTACTGTATATCGACCAGAAATGATCGAAAACTATAATCAAATTTTTTCTAGAGATATTGGTTTTGTAATTGAAGATGTGTTTATAAAAGCCAATATACTTGAAGATCGTGAGCGTGAGTTGGATGCCATTCAGTACATTATCGATCAGATAAATCCATCAAAAGTGGTTCGTCCACCAGCAGAAGTCCATATAGAAGGTGGCGATGTGATGTTACACAATGAACATATATTTATAGGAACTTACAAAGGTTCTGATTATAAAGAATACATTACTGCTCGTACTAATATGGCAGGAGTTGACTATATCAAGAATTTATTTCCGAACAAAATTGTAAAAGAATTTGACCTTGTAAAGTCAAAAATAGAAGCTCGAGATAATGCCTTACATCTCGATTGTTGTTTTCAGCCTGTTGGTCAAGGCAAAGCGATAATCTATAAAAGTGGTTTTCGAGAAGAAGCTGATTATGTCTATTTGGTAAACCTTTTCGGGAAAGAAAACCTGTTTCATATTACTCGCGACGAAATGTATCATATGAATTCGAATATTTTTTCGATAGATGAAAATGTGGTTGTTTCAGAAAAAAACTTTACACGATTGAATAATTGGTTGCGCGAAAACAACTTTATTGTAGAAGAAATTCCGTATACTGAAATCGCCAAACAAGAAGGATTGCTTAGATGTTCAACTTTGCCGTTAATAAGGTTTTGAGTTGTGGGTTTTGAGTTGTGAGTTTTCAAAATTTAAAGCACGATAGTAATGAAAAGTTATAAAGATTTGGATGTTTATAAAATAAGTTTAGAACTATTTTATGTTGTTCATCCTTGTTCACTCAAACTGCCCAAACACGAACTTTATGAATTAGGAAGCCAAGTTAGAAGATCGTCTGACAGTATAGTTTCTAATATAGTTGAAGGTTATGGACGTAGACGATATAAAGCTGATTTTATAAAGTTTTTAGTTTATTCTCACTCAAGTTGTCTAGAAACTATAAATCATATTGAAAAATTATCCAAGTTGTATCCTAATAGTTTCGAAAATAATCTAATAATTAATTACGAAGAACTAGGCGGAAAACTATTTAACTTTATAAAATATGTAGAAGAAAATTGGAAAAATTAATTTTCTAATCAAAACTCATAAACTCACAACTCAAAACCCACAACTCATAACAAAGATATGAACCAAACTACAAACTCCATACTTATGATTCGCCCAGTGGCGTTTCGAATGAACGAGCAAACTGCCGTTAATAATTATTACCAAAAAGTACTTGACGGACTTTCGCCAGAAACCGTAAACGCAAAAGCTCAAGAAGAGTTTGATATGTTTGTAAACAAACTTCGTATGGTTGGCATCGATGTAACTGTTATTGATGATACACTTGAGCCAAGCACGCCCGATTCGATTTTTCCAAACAATTGGATCTCGTTTCATGAAAATGGCGATGTAGTTTTATACCCAATGTTTGCCGAAAATCGTCGTCAGGAACGTCGCGAAGAAATTTTGGATGTTTTGGAAGGTAAAGGTTTCGTAATCAATGACGGCATTATGGATTATACTTCGGCTGAAGAAGATGGATTTTATCTGGAAGGCACTGGAAGTATCGTTTTAGATCGAGAAAACGGAAAAGCCTATTGCGCGCTTTCGCCGAGAGCTGACGAAGAATTGTTTATAGAATTCTGCGAAGATTTTGATATGAATCCAATGATTTTTCAAGCTTTCCAAACTATAAACGGCGAACGAAAACTAATTTACCATACCAACGTCATGATGTGCATTGGCGATACTTTTGCCGTAATTTGCGCCGATTGTATCGATGACAAAAAAGAACGAAAAATGGTTTTGGATAGTTTGAAAGCTGACGAAAAAGAGATTGTTTTGATTACGGAAGATCAGATGAATAACTTTGCAGGAAATATGCTTGAATTGGTTGGGTTAGACGAGCGTCGTTACTTGATTATGAGTGCTTCAGCGCATAAAAGCTTAACCAAAAAACAAGTGGCACAACTCGAAGAGCATATTACAATACTAAGCTCAAGTCTCGACACTATTGAAGCTTGTGGCGGCGGAAGCGCACGATGCATGATGGCTGAAATTTTCTTGCCAAGAAATTAATTCTTTTGTCAAACTGAGCTTGTCGAAGTTATAAAAAATTCCAAACTCCAATTCAATATTGGGGTTTGGAATTTTTATTTTGAAATTTGATATGTTTAGTATTTCACAAACACATAACCGCCTTTTTCGGCACCCCAAACTTGCTTGTCTGCTTTATCAAAACCTTGATCCCAAGATAGAATTTCGTTTTCGGTAACCGTAACTTTCGAGGAAGCGTAGCTAGCACCACGAAGTTCGCTTGGACAGGTTTTATTTCCAGTCGAACCTGCAAATTTATTTTTGTCGGTTCTTGTTAACTTCACACCACAACCTTGTTTGAGTTCAATCTCTTTTTCACTCAACTTATCAAATGCTTCTGGAGTTTTCCATTTGCCAATCCATTCTTTTTCGTTTTTTAAGGTATGAATTTCACTTATAAATTCGTTTTCAGACAATTGCGAAACTTTGTAAATTCGAACTCGATATGGTTTTTCTTGTTTATTGAATAACGCTTGTTCTACATACAAATAATTGCCTTTGTCTTTCCAAATTGGCACCATTCGTAATGAAATATTAAAATAAGTCGTGTCTTTTTTGGATTGTTTTCCCGACGAATAATTGCCTTGCATACAAGCAACCAATTCGTCAAGATTGGACTGACTTTTAGAAACTGTAGTTCCGTTTTGTACTGATTTGCAAGAAATTATATTTAAAGAAATCAATAATGCGAGTAGTAGTTTTTTCATGAAAAGATTATTTTATGTTTGCAATGTTTTTTATCATGCCGTCAAAGATAAAAAAATGAAACGGAATCATGACATACCAATACAATCTTCCTGCAATTCCTCTAGGTCTAAAAGTTGCAATTTGATGTAAAATATTGTTTTCGTCAATCCGAAACTCTAGCCAAGCTTCACCCGGAACGCGCATTTCGGCAAACAAAAGTAACCGTTTTTCGTCACGATGCGCTAACAAAACCCTCCAAAAATCGAGCGAATCGCCATCGTCCAAGTGTGTAGGACTGGTACGTCCACGACGCATACCAACGCCACCAACCAGCTTGTCAATAAAACCTCGCAATTTCCATAGCCAAGTACCATAATACCAACCGTTATCGCCGCCAATACGCCAAATATTGTCCAAAACTTTTTCGGAATTCAGGATTTTTATTTTCTTCACATCTTTCAAACATCCATAAGTTGGCACTTGAATATAACCCGACAAATCTTGTTTAAAGCGGCTGCTTGCCAAACTGTCTTTCCAGCTCGAAATAACCAAGTTTTGCTCAATTTTCTTAAATGCTAGTTTTATTGCATCTACATACGAAATGGGTTTTATTTCCAACATGCGTTGCAGTCGGTTATCAGCGCAAACCACTTCCATATTCATGCTGTCTACAAGGTTGGCTGCCAGCTTAAAACTTGTTGAAGTTACAAAATACAACCAGTAGGAAGACAATTTTGGTGTAAAAATCGGAATCGTAAAAATAGCCAATTTTATGCCTCGCGTTTTGGCATACAACTGCATCATTTGTTTGTAGGTTATCACGTTTGGTCCACCAATATCAAACGATTGATTATAGCATTCAGGCTTATGGAGCACACCAATTAGGTATTTTAAAACATCCCGAATAGCAATTGGTTGCGACTTGGTCAACACCCATTTTGGTGTAATCATTACAGGAAGTTTCTCGCACAAATCTCTAATAATTTCAAACGACGAACTGCCCGAACCTACAATAATTCCAGCACGCAATACCGTTGTGTTTGCATTTCCTTGATACAATATCGTTTCTACTTTTTTGCGAGATTCGAGGTGTTTGGACAGTACTTTTTCGTTGACAATACCACTCAAATAAATCACTTGTTTTACCTGCAAATGATTCATGTAGGTATTAAAATGATGCGCCGATTGAGCCTCCATTCGATCAAAATCTACGGTAGAACTTGACATGGAGTGAATGAGATAATACGCCACATCAATACCTTCAGGAAGGTTTTCAAATGATGGTTCTGTCAAGAAATCGACTTCCCAAACCGATACTTTAGCCAGTGTTGTGGCATCGAGACCTAAGCGGGCTTTGTTGCGTACGCAGCATACAATTTCGTGACCTTGCTCTAACAATTCTGGCAATAGCCTGCGTCCAACATAGCCGTTGGCACCAGTGAGTAAAATTTTCATAAGCCTATGAATTTTTACTAAAGGTATTTATTTTTTTCTTAGGTTGTTTTTTTTATTTACTTAATCTTCAAAAGTGCTTTTACTTCAATTATTTTGAGACTTTGGTACTCGCAAAATTCGTTTATTGTAACAGACTGGTGTTTTTGTTTGGATACTGCTATTTTTATTTTGTTAAGGATGTTACGCGCTTGGCGTTCGCTTTTGCCTAGGACAATTTCGATGTCTTTTGGGCAGATACAAAGTCTTTCCATGGGTAGCTTTTTTGACTTTTGGGTTATTTGATACTTTACTTGCTTTTTGCTCCCACTATCCATGCCTTTACCATGCCTTTGATATGCCTTTGATACCTTGTAAGGATTGTAGGTACTTTTTTAACGTTTGGGATTGTTGTTTTATTATTTTGAAAAATAAAAATTAACATTTATTTATCTGTTTATAGAGCTTTATATTTTAGTTTTTTTAAACACATAGATTCATAGATGTTTAAACTATAAAAAAGAAAGCTTCGCTTTTTGATAGATTTTATAGAATATATGTTATTTTTTTATCACAAATTTCACAGATTACTTTTTTCGTTATTAATAGTTTTTTTTTAACACATAGATTCATAGATGTTTAAACTATAAAAAAGAAAGCTTCGCTTTTTGATAGATTTTATAGAATATATGTTATTTTTTTTATCACAAATTTCACAGATTACTTTTATTCGTTATCAATAGTTTGTTTTTAAAACATATAGATTCATAGATGTTTAAACTATAAAAAAGAAAGCTTCACTTTTTAATAGATTTTATAGAATATTTGTTATTTTTTTATCACAAATTTCACAGATTACTTTTATTCGTTATCAATAGTTTGTTTTTAAAACACATAGATTCATAGATTTTTGTGGAGTTTAAAGGCGTTTCACTTTATCTTAGAAAATCATAGAGGTGTGAGTTTAATAATTTTTGTTTATTTTTTTTCTAAGTTGATATTTGCTTTTTTTTTAATATGGCCGGCAATTTTATGCAAAATCGGCAATTTGTTACACAAACGGAAATGGGTACATACGATTTATGAAATTGCTACGCTTTGTAGGTATTAGTAACTTTTAAATTTTATTTATTATGGCAAAAGCAACAGGAATTTTGAAAATTGAAGGCACGGTTGAAGATTTAACCTTTTACAAAAAAGATGGTGTAAATTATGTACGACGAAAAGGCGGCGTGAGTAAAGAACGTATTGCGAATGACCCTAACTTTGTGCGTACGCGAGAAAATGGTAGCGAATTTGGACACGCTGCCAATGCAGGAAAAATATTGCGGTTGGCGGCAAGTACCATGGTTTTTCGGGCAAAAGATAGTCAGCTGTCTAGTCGGTTATTGAAAGTGATGTCTCAGATTAAAAATTTAGATAGTAGTTCTGCTAGAGGTTTGCGTAATGTGGCACTTGGTATTGCTACTGCCGAAGGAAAATTGGTACTTAAAGGTTTTGATTTTAATGCTAACGCACCATTGAAAAGTGTGCTATTTGCACCGTACTTGTTGGATACAGCAGATGGTGTTGTAAAATTTACAAACTTAATCCCTGGAGAGCAATTGCATTT
The DNA here is from genome assembly GCA_043771555.1 of Flavobacterium sp. Lineage (GTDB taxonomy): Bacteria > Bacteroidota > Bacteroidia > Flavobacteriales > Flavobacteriaceae > Flavobacterium. The sequence continues at coordinate 17,991 of JAYVHB010000062.1, forward strand.
TCCACAAGGGGCAACCCATTTTAGTTTGCAATGCGCTTATTTGGCGGTTGATTTTGCGACTAGTATTTCTGAAATTGGTTATAGTGCCATTGAAAACTTACCTATCAATTTTACAGCTTCCAATCCTACGCTTACTCCAGCACCTGTGCCTACTGCAGTTGGTACAAAAGTGTATTTGTTGATGGTTTCGTTTTATCAAGAAGTAAATGGCGTGCAGTATTCGTTGAAGAATGAAGAGTATAATGTGTTGCATGTGATGGAAGTTTTGTAGTTTACAGTCACAGTTTGCAGTCGCAGTTTTCAGTCACAGTTTTCAGTCACGGTTTACAGTCTCAGTTTGCAGTTGATTTGAAAAATGTTGTGTTTTATTAACTCCTTTTGGTAGCGCATTAGGAGTTTTTTTACTGTCTGTTTTTTTTATTGTAAGAATTTTACCTAACTGAAAACATTTAGAAAACGACAATTATCTAAGTATTTATAATTAACTTTTAAAAATAAGTTGCTGAACATTTTTTTTCTTACAAAAGTATTTCTAATTTTAGCAAACAGAATTTTAACTTTTATGTTATGAAACAATCACCACTTTTTTTATTATTCTTTTTTATTGCAACGCTAACTTACGCCCAAGATATCCTTTGGGAAAAAACATTGGGTGGCAAACATGCCGATTATTTGATGGATGTGATTGCCACGCCCGATTATGGTTTTATTTTGGCAGGAAGTACTTTGTCTGAAAAAACAGGAAATAAAACCCAAGCTGGTCATGGTGATTTGGATTATTGGATTTGGAAAATGAAAGAAAACGGCGATCTGGATTGGCAAAAGAGTTTTGGTGGCTCTGGCAATGATTTTTTGCAAAGTGTACGGCTAACGCCCGATGGTGGGTTTGTGTTGGCGGGGGTTTCGGCCTCCTCCAGCCCCTCAGAAGAAGGGGAATCCTCCCCCAGCCCCTCCAAAGGAGGGGAGCGAAATTCGGATAAGAAGGAGGCCTGTAGAGGTGGCGATGATTTTTGGATTATCAAGCTCGATGCTTCGGGTACCGAAGAATGGCAAAAAACCATTGGTGGCATGAGCCAAGAAAAACTAAAAAGTATTTGTCCGACTAAAGATGGTGGGTATATTTTGGGTGGTAGTTCATCCTCCCCCAGCCCCTCCAAAGGAGGGGGGCTAGACCCAGAAGAATTGAAATTGTATGGAGAGAAAAAATCAGAAGCCTTTGGGAATATGGATTATTGGTTGGTAAAGCTTGATAACAAAGGGAAAATTGTTTGGCAAAAAACATACGGCGGTATCTATGAAGACGAGCTGCGAAGTATAGAAGCTACTAATGATGGTGGTTATATTGTAGGTGGTTATAGCAATAGCCCATCCCTAACCCTCCCCAAAGGGAAGGGAACTGATGCGATACCAAAAAAAGACGATAACATTGGGATTGGGGATTTTTGGGTTATAAAAATTGATAGAGACGGCAATGAACAATGGCAAAAAACCATTGGTGGAAACCAAGACGATCAACTTTACATAGTGCACCAAACCTTGGATGGAAATTATGTGGTAGGAGGCAACTCGAACAGCCCCCTAACCCCCGAAGGGGGAACAGGAACAAAATCTATTAAAGGCACTGATTTTTGGGTTTTGAAACTCGGGCAAGAAGGCGAAATTTTGTGGCAAGAGACCTATGATATTGGTCAAGTTGATGTGTTGAGCTCGTTGGTGGAAAATAAGGATGCTACTTTGTTGTTGGGGGGATTTAGCCCATCCCCAACCCTTCCCAAAGGGAAGGGAGTAGTTAAAGGTATGGGGGATTATGTAGCTATTAAGACGACAGAAAAAGGCGAAGAACTTTGGCGGCAAGCTGTGGGGAGTGATGGCGAGGATTTATTAAAAAAAGTAATTGAAACTAGAGATGGTGGGTATTTGTTGGCGGGGACTAGCCTCCCTGTAGTAAGCTCATCCCCAGCCCTTCCCAAAGGAAAGGGAGTAAGCGATGGCATTACCTTACAACAAACTCAGAATAAGCAATTGCAAAATGTAAGCAATGAAGTGAACCAAGCTATTGGTGACGTACAAAGCGATATCAACAAAGACATCAACGACAAAATGACTAAGGCAAGCAACAAAATAAACGATGCGTTAGGAAGTGATAAAGATGCTTCTCTACAATATGGGTTAAACAGCCCAACGGGTGGTGTAAAGCTCCCAAGCCTATCCTCCCCCGACCCCTCCAAAGGAGGGGAGAATGGAGCAAGTGCTCTTGACGGACTAGCCAATGCGATGAGCGAAAAGCAAGGCAAACCTAGCACTGGAGACCAAAAGAAAGCGTTTGGTAGTAGTGATTTTTGGGTGGTGAAACTACGAGACAAAGACAAAAAACAAGTAGTTAAAGTTAGTATTGAAGCTATGCCTAACCCAGCAACTGCATACACCAATATTATTGTGGGCTATGACTATGAAAGTGGTACAGCAACTGTTGCAGATCTTGCCGGTCATGTGTTGCAGCAATTTGAGATAAAAAGCCGCACCGTCCCCATTGACTTGAGTAGTTACCCCGAAGGAATTTATATTGTGAATATAAAAACCAATAAAGGGAATGATGGAGTTAAGGTGATTAAAACGTTGAATAGAAATTAAAATAATTATGAAGTCAATAAAAAATACGAAATTTTACCTTATTTTAATATTTGTAATTAGTAATTTTTACATTGTTTTTTCACAAGACGGAACGAATCCAATTGGTACAGGTTACGCTCCTTTGAATATAAATTCTGAATTACTAAACAGAATTAATTTTCCAAAAAGCCCAGAAGCTGCTGCTTTTGAAAAATATGGCGACATTCCAGTAGATATGTTTTCTGGTTCGACAAATATAGAGTTGCCATTGCAGGTTATAAAGGGCAAAGAATTTGAAGTACCGTTATCATTAACATACGATGCAACTGGAATAAAAGTGATAGATAATGCCTCAATTGTTGGGCTTGGTTGGAATTTGAAAGTAGGCGGAAGAATAACAAGAATTGTAAATGGATTACCTGATGATAATTTACTTACAAGTCCCTTCAATAATGAAACCATTGAAACTGATTTTGAAGTGATATTTAACAATTTTCAAAGCTCTTTTTACAGCAATTTAGAATTAATACAATATCATGAATTATTAAAAAGCATGAAAAATAATTGTAAAGATTTACTATATGATATTTATAGTTTAAATGTTTTAGGGCTTAACGATTATATTTTTATTGATCCTCAAGGAGTGCCACATACTATCGTAAATCCAAATTTAATAGTTGAAAAAAATGAAAACTCGTGGATTATTTCTGATGAAGTTGGAAATAAATATTTTTTTGATAATGTTTATGAAACTACAACTACAACAGGCGTAAGTGACGATGGAAGCATACCATGTGCAAGTGGTATGATTACTTCAATTTCTTCTTGGATGCTTACCAAAGTAGTTTCAAAAAATGGTTTTGATGTATTTGACTTTACATATAATTCATACGCATGGTCTAATAATGTTCCTTTTGTTAAATCACAAACAGGACGAAATTTTAAAAATCATCTTCAAAATATGTCAATTACAGGTATAACAAATAATTATGATGGCGAATTTAGAAATACTCAAAAGTGTTTAAGTCAAATAAAATTAAATAATAGTATTATGGTCGATTTTTCCTTTAAAGCTAGAACGGATATAAATTTTACAAATAGCATAGGAAATGCACTTGATAAGTTAAATGTTTACAAATATAATCATGATTCACAAAACGGAGTTTATACTAGCCCTGTTCTCAAAAGCATAACATTTAATCATGGCTACTTTGGCGGTAGCCAAGCTTCAATTCTAAACCAAAGATTAAAGTTATCTAATTTTATTATTGCTAGTAATGAAGTATCAATAGATAATCAAGTTTATGGTTTTGAATATCATGAAGAGAACCCGCTTCCTCCTAAAAATTCTTTTGCTCAAGATCAATTAGGCTTATATAATGGTCAAACTGGGAATACATCATTGATAGGAGCCATGATTGCTGGTGTTGATCCTTTAGATGGCGCAAATCGAGAATCAATTTTAAATTTTGCAACTTCGGGGACTTTAAAAAAAATTATTTATCCTTCGAAAGGGTATACTGAATTTATATACGAACAACATGATGCGGACACTCCAACACCAATAAATCAAGAAATTAGTTATGTGAATATTAGAAGTAATTTTATACCTTATAACGACAGATATTTGAGCATAAGTTCATCTATGTTGGGTGACTTTGTAACGGGAGTAAATACTATGTTAGTCACTATACCAGAATCTGGAGTATATAAAATTAAATGTCATGGCAATGCAATATGGTTAATTGATAGACCTATTTGCAATGATAATATGGATCAAAGTAATAATATTGCACAAAGTACTACCAATCAACCTTCCTTTACAGATATCAATAATCCATTATCAATAATACCACAATGTGCTAATCCGCAATTAAAAGAAACTATAAATTTAAGTACGGTTCCGGGTCAAGCAACAAGTGGAGTAAGTGGTTACACGGTGCCCCAAAATCAAACTATCTCCTTAATTGCAGGACAATATCAGGTAACCGTTTGGGGAAAAGAAAATGAAAGTGGTGGCGGACCGCCGGGAGGTGACGGTTTGTTAAATTCGTCAAGTCCTCCTACTGAATCTCATTTAAGAATTTATAAAGAAGTTGTAGTATACCCATTTTCTGATAAAATACCGGGGTTTAGGATAAATAGGATAAATAGCTATGATCATACAACTTTAATTCAAAACTCAAAAAAATACCAATATAAAACTCAAATTAATAGTACAATATCATCAGGAAAAAAAGCTGAGGGAATAGCTCAAAAATCGCAGTATTATTATGTTAGGTCTATTGTGCCAAATATGGGAGGAATCAGCTGCCCAACATCAACCTACGAACAGTTAAACATTATACGATATTCATCTGGAATTGAAAACTCTCCGCATGTTCAATATAGTAATGTATTTGAAATTGATGAAAATAATGGAATTAATAATGGTTATATAAGTCACAGTTTTACATATAACACAACACCTACTGGGTTAATAACAGAAGAAGGTGTAAAATCATACAAAAGAAAATCATTAATGGGCAAAGAGTATCACACTGCTTTTTATAATAATGACAATGTTAAATTATCAGAAATTAATTATGATTATAATTACAATCAAAGTGGCTTGAATGATTACAAACATTTTGGAGGGATATCTGCTGTAACAGATTATAATCATATAGATCACATAAAAGTCTGGTACAAGTGTAGCGCATCTCCTGAAACAATGACAGTACTTGATGAGAAATTAAGACTTCTTGGTTTTCTAAGTCCAACGCTTAATCTGTGTCCAGTATTGCAAATTGATTTTAGTAATAATAGTGGATATCCAGCCTTGTGCAATCATACTAATTCAAATATATCGCAATACGGAAATTCAGGAACAGTTGGTAATTATGCAAATAGAGAAAAATGGTCGTATTATGACATTGACGATAGAGCCGTTTTAAGTAAAAAAACAAGAACTACCTTTACAAATCAGATCTTAAATTCAATTGCAGAGGAAGAAAGATATACCTATAACAATTGTAATTTGTTAGAAAATAAAATTAACGTTAAATCAATTGCAGCGACTTATCCATTCTCTATAGCAGATGGTATAAAAACACAATTTATATATGACACAAATTTTAACTGCAATCCTGAAAAAATTTCAAAAGAAATTTCTTTTAGAATCCAAAATAATACAGAAAATAAACTTTTTGAAAAAGAATATGTCTATGGAGACTATGGTTTTAGAAACAATATGTTAGTTAATAACGTTAACGAAGTAAAAGCAGCTAAAGAGAATCGCCCTTTAGAAACCAGAATAAAATATAACTATAATTCTGCAGAAACTAGTGACGGAAACCTAAACGAATCAATAGTTTATAATGGTGCAATAAATACAACAAATAGTTACGAAAGTTATATTTTTGGTTATAATGATAGGTACCCTGTTGCTAAATTATCAGGTATTAAATATTCTGACCTAGTTGCGATTAGTGCTACCCGAATAAATGCCATAAAAACAAAAACTAATAAAATCATTACCCCAACCAATGAGCAAGACCTGATTAATGAACTCAATGGATTGAGAACTGATTTCCCAGAGGCACAAATAACCACTTACACCTACAATCCAATAATTGGTGTAACTAGCAGTACAGACCCAAAAGGGGATGTACAATATTATTTTTATGATGAATTAGGACGCCTAAAAGAAGTAAAAGATAAAAACGGCAACAAACTTTCAGAAAACGAGTATCATTATAAAAACTAAAAACATGAAAAAAACTATTCTTCTATTTGTTTTATTTCCTTTTTTGGTTTGTGCACAAAGTCAAGATCAAAATTATGTAAAAACTACCACTTATAAAAAACCAACTTCTTTAGGCAGTGTTGATACGAGTCTTCCTGCAAATGCAACAATTCAAGTTAGTTATTACGACGGGCTTGGTCGTCCTATACAGCAAATGGCACACAAGCAATCTGCCTCAGGCAAAGACATTGTAACACCTATCGAGTATGATGGCTTTGGTCGTCAGGTAAAAGACTATTTGCCTTATGTTTCCACTAGTGCTGCTTCGCAAAATTATAAAACAGACGCATTAACCGCAACAGGTGTTTTGGGTTATCATTCTTATTCAGGACAAGATCCCTTTAGCGAAAAGGTTTTAGAGTCGTCGCCCATGAATAGAATCATGAAACAAGCGGCACCCGGCACTACCAGTAGTTGGGCTAAAGGTTCAGGTCACGAAATAAAATTTGAGTATACCACAAATACTGCCAATGATGGTGTTAGAAACTTTGTAGTAAGCACAAGCTGGGTTGCAAGTAAAGAATTGTTTGATATTCCTTTAACATTAACTTCTACAGCATATCCAATTAACCAACTCTACAAAACCATCACTTACGACGAAAATACCGCCGCCGTACCAACTGAAAACAACGGATCGACGGTAGAGTTTAAAGACAAAGAAGGACTTGTAGTACTCAAACGCACCTATAGCACCGTAAATACAGGAAATATACTCGAACGGCATGATACTTATTATGTGTACGATCAATACGGCAACCTCACGTTTGTGCTTCCGCCAAAAGTTGACACAAACATTGCTATTACTGCAACTGTTTTATCAGATTTATGTTACCAATACAAATACGACTACCGCAACCGCTTGGTCGAGAAAAAACTGCCTGGCAAGCAATGGGAGTTTATCGTGTATGACAAGCTAGATCGCGTGATTGCTACAGGGCCTGCCTTGTCGCCTTTTAGTGATATTAATATTGTTGGTAACACGGGTTGGATGATTACCAAATATGATGTTTTTAACCGACCTATACTCACGGGCTGGATGCCTAGCTCAACGGTAACCGCTGCGGGACGAAAAACACTTCAAGATTTACGAAATACTGATACCACTTTTAGCGAAACCAAAACAGCAACTGCAAGTCCACCAGTAAATACTGTTGCCTTCAATTATACTAATGTGGCATTCCCAGCAAGTACTACAACGTACCATGTACTCACGATTAACTATTACGACAATTATACTAGCAATTTGGTTTTTGTTCCCATTATAAGCTTTACTTCAAGTACCACCTTGCCAGTATATTACAACAATACCGCAGGCACTTTGCCCAAGGGATTACTTACGCTAAGTTGGGTGCGGGTTTGCGAAACCTCAACTTTATATAAAGCCGAAAAAAGTTATATTTTGTATGACAAAAAAGCACGCCCTATTCGTAATTTTAGCAATAACTTCCTTGGTGGCTACACCCAAGTAGATACCCAAATGGAGGAAATGACAGGGCGTGTTAACTACACCATTACCAAACACAAACGGCTTGCCACTGCCGATACCTTGCTACCCCTACAAGTACAAGACAACTTTAGCTATAGCGATCAAGACCGCTTGTTGAGCCATACCCAAGTGATCAACAAACCTGATGGTAATGCGCTACCCGAGCAACTCATTGCCGAAAACACCTACGACGAGCTTGGGCAACTGATAAGCAAAAAAGTGGGAAACACTAGCGCCTTGCCTTTACAAAAAATAGACTACAGCTACAACATACGGGGCTGGCTGTCTGAAATAAACAAAACGGGTTGGAATGATGCCAGCAACACCAACCCGCTTACTATAACTGGCGAACCGCTCGATTTGTTTGCTTTTAAAATAAATTATAACACCATACAAAACGAAAGCGGTTATACCGGCAAAGCACTCTTTAATGGTAATATTGCCGAGACTTATTGGCGTACCTCGGGCGATAATGTGCTACGTAAGTATGGCTATTTTTATGATGATATAAATCGTCTACGAGCTGCCATATATCAAAAACCATTTACCACGGTAGCCGTAACCAACATGTATAACGAAAGCATGCGGTATGACAAAAACGGTAATATCATGGCTTTGCAACGCAATGGCGACTTTGATGCGCAAACAATGCCTCTGCCCATAGACGATTTGACTTATAGTTACGATGCAGGTAACCGCTTGCAATGGGTAAAAGAGAACTCCAATAATAACGGATTACTTGGTTTTAAAGATGGTGTATACACCAATGCTAATACCACAACATTGCCAGATTATACCTATGATGATAATGGGAATATGCTTACAGACCGTAATAAAACAATAACAACCAATATAAAATACAACCACTTAAACTTGCCCACCGAAATAATTTTTACGGCGACAAAAAAAATTAATTACCTTTACAATGCTTTAGGACAAAAAGTGCAAAAAACAGTATCACAAGGAACTACAACAAATATTACCGATTATTTGGGTGGTTACCAGTATAACAAGCCAAGTACTACTACCGTTAGTACCTTACAATATTTCCCACATACCGAGGGCTATGTAAACTTTGATACTAATGTGTATAAATATGTATTTAATTATACCGATCATTTGGGAAATATACGAATGAGTTATACCAAAGATGAAACAACTAATCTTGCTGCACGACTAGAAGAAAACCATTATTATCCGTTTGGGTTGAAGCATACGATGTATAATGTACAAATCATGAAGTTACGCGGACCAGTTATTGAGCCTGTTTCAAATAGTTTGAATGCGAAGTATCAGTATAAGTACAACGGTAAAGAATGGCAGGATGAGTTGGGGCTTAACATGTACTCAATGGATATGCGTCAATATGATCCAGCAATAGCGAGATGGGTTGTGCTAGATCCAGTTGTTCATCATAACATGTCACCTTATAATTCTTTTGACAACAATCCTGTTTTTTGGGCTGACCCAAGTGGTGGTGATAGTTGTGCTACATGCGATGAAAAAGGACGAAAAACAAGCGAAAATGGTAGGTATATTCCCCGATCTGAAAGACAAAGTAGTAGTGAAACGCCACCAGATGATATAACAGTAGGGTCAAATGGTAAAGTTACACATAAGGTTGAAAATGGTAAACCAAATAAATTCTTCGATGAGAATGGCAAAGAATTATTTTTTAATGATATTAATGATAAAGATTCTCACATGCAAGGCAAAGAATTTAATATCGGTGATTTAGTCTTTTTTACCATCAATAAAACTGAGCTTAACAAATTTATAATAAAAGGAGGTTTGGAACCTTTAATTAACAATATATTATTTAGTTCAACATTTAATTTATCATATAAATATAAAGCATATAAATTCGCTGCCGAAAATTCTCATAACTCTAATAAGGCAGATTTTACTCATAGTGTTTTGGATAATTATAACTTTAATAAAAGGGAACTACCAAATACATATACAGGATATGACGAGACATCAGCCTATTTTCGATTTGGAAATCAATCTACAATTTATAATTGGTTTGATGCGGGAAATTTTATGTGGGGCAATTGGATGAAGTTTAGTCAATTTAACTTTATTGAAACAAAACTCGGTTCAGAAAAAAATGAAAATTTTACAGATAGCTCTTCTGATCAAAGAGCAATTAAAAACGGATTTAAATTCTAAAATATGAAAGTTAATTATAATTTTTTAAGTTTAATAAATGTTATATCATTTATAATATGCTTGGTAATTTATGTTCTTCCAAATTTTATAGATAGTGATATTAATAGAATATTTCTGAGTAAATTAAACTTTAAAGTATTTGATCCATGTTTTTTGCTTTGTTTAGTTCTTTCGATATTTAATATTTCGAATAAAAATAAGATTAAGTATACTTTTATAATTTCAAATTATGTAGTTTTATTGTTTGTTTGCTTATTTATTTTAAAAATAGTATTTGTAATGTTGTTCACTTAGTTACAAGTATAGGTATACCCGCTCTACGAAGTATGAATAAAAAATTCAGACTGGATATGAAAAAAATAAAAGCAAATTTTAATATACTCTTTTTTTATTTAGTTCCCTTTCTAGCATTAACGAGTTGTTCTGGACAAAAATCCAATTATTCTTTGGATAAGAAAATGACTTTAATTCAAGATGTTAAATTTATAAAATGGGTAACAGGTAAAGATTTTATTTTATGGAAACCAAATCAGATAGATTTGAATAAAGTTGATGAATTATTAAATGAGGCAATCAATGAAAATAAATTTTACTTTTTGAAAACAAAAAAAATATCCGAGTTAAGAAAAAGTTACAGACAATATTTATGTTATATTAATGATAAACGAGAAAAAATAATTTATATCAACTCAATGTGTGAACTATTTACTGATTATGATAAAGATAATAATCCAATACCTTTTGATTGGAAAAATAAAATGGTTGATATTTCTGACGGAGGAAAATGTTATTGGAATATTAAAATTAATATAACAACTACTAAGTATTATGAATTAAAAATTAATGGTCGTTCGTAATTATTTTAAATTACATGTATAAGTATAACGATGTACATAAACTAATTATTTTTATTACGTTAAATCAAAAAAAAATATATCTCTAAAAAAACGCATCATGAAAAACACATTACTCACATTATTCATACTTCTACTAAACCAAATAAATGCTCAAGTAATTAATTTTCCTGATAGTAGCTTTAAAAGTCGATTAGTTAGCTCAAGTGTAACCAACACAAGCAGTATAGCCAAAGACGTTAATGGCAGCTCTATAAAAGTTGACATAAATAACGATGGAGAAATTGAAGTTTCAGAAGCTTTACTGGTTTATGAAATAAGAACAAATAATATCATGTTTCCTATAAATGATTTCACTGGAATATCTAATTTTCAAAACCTTCGTAAATATAGATTAGCTGGTGATGTAAACCCAAGTCCAACGGTTTTTCTTGATTTTACTGGACTTGTAAATTTAGAAAGAATTGAATGTAATAATACTGGTATTCAGAGTTTAACCGTGGCTGGTTTAACAAACTTAAAAGAACTGTATTGTAAAAATAATAATTTACAATCATTAAATCTTACAGGACTAACCAGTTTGGAGAATTTAGACTGTGGAGGCAATGATATTACTACAATAGATTCATCTGATGCTATCAATTTAATTACACTTTATTGCGGTGATAATCTAATAAATAGCCTAACTGCTACATCTGCCGTATTTTTATGGTGTGATGTCAACTATCTTACATCTTTAGATGTATCAAATATTAGTAACTTGATTTGGCTAAGATGTCAAAATAACCAATTATCTACTTTATTATTTAATAATAATACTAATTTAAAAACAATAGATTGTTCGTTTAATAATCTTACTTCGGTCGACTTTTCATCGGCTTCAATAGTTGAAAGTATTTTTTGCAATGGTAACGATTTGGCCAACTTAAATATTACGGGCTTAAACGGTTTAAAATTATTTTCTTGTTTCGGTAACGAGTTAACAACAATAGATTTCACTGGAACAAATAATATTGAAAAGATAGATTGTCTTCAGAATCAAATTACAGAAATAGATTTAAGTAATTTAACTAGTTTGCAATTTATCAATATTGCAGAAAATAACTTGACAACTCTAAATTTGAATGGTCAAATTCAATTAAATCAAATTCAATGTAGTTATAATAATTTATCAACGTTATATTTAAAAAACGTTGCGTATAATGGACTTACTGCTACTAATGATTTTTTGTCATTTGGTAACAATCCAAATTTATTCTATATCTGCACAGACGAAAGTAAAATTCCGTTAGTTCAAAATATAGTTAACAGTTATGGTTATACAAACTGCGTTGTAGATGCTGCTTGTACTTTATCTTCCTCTTATTTTGATATGGAACCAGAAATTACTTTATTCCCAAATCCTGCTAGTTCAACTTTAAACATCAACGCAAAATTAAAAATTGTTTCAGTAGCTATTTACAACACACTTGGTCAATTGGTATTTAACTCATCTGATAAAATAAATAACAATAATATTGATGTTTCAAGTTTAAAATCTGGTAATTACTTCCTTAAAATGAATTCTACAATAGGAACTAAAACCGAACGATTTATTAAAGAATGATTTTTTATTTCTATGAGTTATATTACGATTGATTACTATTTTGCTTCAAGACTGTCTACTAGAGTAGTTAGTATCTGCCATTTTCTAAATCCCTCGCACAATACTCAACACCGAACTAATAATATACTGAATCCCTATAGCAATGGTCAAGAAACCAATGATTCGAGAAATGGCTACAATGCCCGAACTTCCTAAAATTTTTGCCAAATAGTGTGCACTTCGTAAAATTAAAAAAATTAAAATTGAAACGGACAGTATCGCTAAAACCGAGAAAATAATTTCTTCGGTGGTTTTATGCTCTTCGTAAAAAGCAATTAATAACGATATCGATCCTGGCCCAGCCAACATAGGCATAGCGAGTGGCGTGAGCGCAATATCGTTGCGCGACTGAATGTCTTCTTCTACTTGCTTGCTAATACCTTTATTTTTATTGAACTTACCATTTAATAATGAAAAACCCGAACTTGCGATAATAATTCCGCCAGCAATGCGCAACGCCGAAATCGTAATCCCGAAAAACTGCAACACATATTGCCCAATAAAAAACGAAATTATGAGAATCACAAAAACATTAAATCCTGTGAGTAACGATACTCGCGATCGTTCGGCTTTGGTATAATCTTGCGTTAATCCCACAAAAATAGGTACGGTTCCAATAGGATTCAACACAGAGAATAAAGCTGCTAATAGTAATCCGAATACTTCCATAGTTTTGTTGTAAAAGTACGAGAACAATTTGTTACAAAGATAAAATTATAAATAACCTAAAGTTAATTTTGTGCCACAAACCACGATTTTTTGTACTTTTGCTTCATGAAAAATAAGAAAACTGTTGTTCTTGGTGCTTCTGCCAAACCCGAAAAATATGCTTTTAAAGCCATCTCAATGCTTGTTGAAAAAGGACATTCGGTATTGGCTATTGGTCAAAATACAGGCGAAGTTGCAGGCGTAAAAATTTATACCAAAGCCATTCCGTTATCCAAAGTAAATACAGTAACTTTATATCTCAATGCGCTACGACAACGTGATTATTATAATTATATTCTTGAAGCGAAACCAAAACGTGTTATTTTTAATCCTGGGACTGAAAACCCTGAGTTTTATCAGCTTTTGGAACTTAATAAAATAAAAGTTGAGGTGGCGTGCACGTTGGTTTTGTTAGCGACAAATCAGTATTAATCCCATCCAACCTTCCCAAAGGGAAGGCTTTTTTAAAATCTAGTTTCATTTACAGCTGGTTTACTTATCAATAACAAACCTAAAAAAGTAATTATTCCGTTAAGGATGATCAACTCGGCGTCAAGAATATAACTTCCGAAAATAGCACTTGCATTTTTACTGATAAAAAAACAAATAGCTGGCGAAATAATACATACAACAGGTACCAATTTGTCTTTGACAGTTTTTGATTTCATAAATAATCCAAAAGCATAAAGACCTAATAATGGTCCATAAGTATAGGATGCAATTTTGAAAATCATACTTACCACTGAACTATCATTTATCGAATTAAAAATTATAATTACAACAAACATCAAGGCAGAAAATCCAATGTGAACAAGATGTCTTTTTTTTACTAATTGTTTGTTTCTATTTTTTATTTCTTCTTTGGAATTTGTATTTTCAGAATTTGTATTTTCAATTTTTTTGTCCATTCCCAAAAAATCGACACAAAATGAGGTGGTTAAGGCGGTTAAAGCGGAATCGGTCGTGGCAAAAGTAGCAGCGGTTAATCCCAACAAAAAGACAATTGCTGGAATCAAAGTAAGATGATGGAAAGCAATTTCTGGAAACAACAAGTCTGTTCGCGGTTTGCCTGTTACCAAATCTAGTGGAATAGCAATATTGAATTTCTCTGCATATATATAGAGCAACGCACCAACGCTCAAGAAAAAGATATTGATAATGATAAAAATTCCAGTGAAAGTAAACATGTTTTTTTGGGCTTCTCCAATGTTCTTGCAACTCAAGTTTTTTTGCATCAAATCTTGGTCGAGACCAACCATAGCTATCGTTACAAACATTCCACCAAGAATTTGTTTCCAAAAATAAGTGCCTTTCAGGAAATCATCAAAGAAAAATATTTTGGAATAATTACTGTTTTTTACGGTTTCGAAAGCTTCAACAAAACCAAGCTCAAGACTGTCGCAAATAAAATAAATAGTCATAAAAACCGAAGTCACCAAGAAGAAAGTTTGCAGCGTATCTGTTATAATAATCGTTTTCAGTCCGCCACGATAGGTATAGGCAAAAATCAATGCCAACGAGGCAAAAACCGTTACTGCAAAAGGAATGTTGTAAAAATCGAACACATAACGTTGCAAGACAATCACGACCAAATACAAACGGAAAGAGGAACCAATAGTGCGACTAATTAAGAATATAGTTGCTGCCGTTTTATAACTAATTTTGCCCAGTCGCTGCTCAATATATCCATAAATAGAGGTTAGATTCATACGATAATACAACGGTAATAAAACGGTTGCAATAACAATAAAGCCAATAGCGTTGCCTATTACAAACTGAAAATATTTGAACTGCGTTTCGGGATTTCCAACTTCGCCAGGAACCGAAATAAACGTAACGCCAGAAAGTGCCGTGCCTATCATCCCGAAAGCAACCAAGTACCATTTGGAGTTTTTATTGGCCTTAAAAAAAGCTTCGTTGCCCGAGTCTTTTCCGCTTACTACATAAGAAATTATAAAAAGTAAGCCGAAATATATAATTATTAATGTAAGGATTGCGAAAGGCGTCATGTATAGGTTTTTAAATTGTAAGCTAAATTATTGGACTAGTACTTTAAAAGTTGTTTTTTTATTTAATGAATCCAATACATTAACAAAATAGATTCCTTTTGAATTATTGCTTAGATCGATAAACTTAAATTGATTCTTATTCTCAAAAAGGTAATTCAAGTTTTTACCAAAGCAATCATAAATAGTTATTTTGGAAATAAATTCTGAATTCAAAAACGAAAACTTATTTTTTTCGGGTAACGAATAAATTTTTATTTTATCAACTAATTGTTTCTGTTTTTCTGTTTTTAATTCCAAATAGGTACAAATTTGATTTGATTGAAGGTTTGAATACACCAATTCTTGATTTTTAAAAAAACAAGTTAATGCTCCTACACCATTAATATCTTCATTTCCGCCAGGTGCATTTATTAATGATTTCGACCCAAGTCCTTCAATCCATACCACATTATAATTTGCTGTTTCATTTGTAGCAATGGGAGAAAAAAAGAAATGTTTGAAGTATACATTATTTAATAAAGGCTTTGACCTTATAGAATCCAATACAAACTCACCACCATTGGAAGGAAATGGTGATAAAACATTATTCATTGTAAAAACGGCTCCTTCGGTTAGCGAAAAATCATATAGAATCCTTTCTGAAACAGTCGTCGGATTTATTTTTGCAAGAAAAACTTTCTTATTGTTTATTTCTTCTCTTAGTAAAAAAGTTCTTGATATGTAATGAAAACCATCTAGAATTTTGTAGTTTAAACCAGCCACAATAGTATCGCCATTGGTATAATAAGCATCAGAAGTGCAGCCAAAATTACAGGTTGTAAAATTCCATTGATTTGTATTATCTAATAAAGGTTTGTATGGTTGAGAAAAACCAATTTCAAAAACTAATAAATAAATAAATACAACAACTAACTTCAATTTTGAGTCTATTTTAATACAAATATAAATAAATATTTTTAAAAAAGGTACTTCTAAGTTATCGATTAGGATTGTTTATGAAAGATCTATTTTCATACTTTTGCAAAATGGATTTTTCATCAAAATTACTAGAAAAAGCAGTTAACGAAATGGCCCAATTACCTGGAATTGGAAAAAGAACGGCGTTGCGACTCGTTTTACACCTGCTTCGGCAACCTGCTGAGCAAACCCATTTCTTGTCGCAAGCCTTAACTACCATGCGAGACGAGATTAATTTATGCGGCAACTGCCATAATATTTCTGATGTCGAAATTTGCGAAATTTGCTCAAACAAGTCCCGAGAACATAAAATTATTTGTGTTGTTGAAGATGTCCGCGATGTTATGGCTATCGAAAATACGCGGCAGTATAGAGGCATTTATCATGTTTTGGGTGGCAAAATTTCGCCAATAGATGGCGTAGGACCAAGTCAATTGAATATTGCTACATTGGTCGAAAAAGTAAAACTTGGCACTGTAGACGAGGTAATTTTTGCCTTAAGCTCCACCATGGAAGGCGATACCACCAATTTTTATATCTTCAAACAAATCGCAAATTGTGATATAAAAACCTCGACAATTGCCAGAGGAATTGCTGTTGGCGACGAATTAGAATATGCCGATGAAGTAACCTTAGGAAGAAGCATTTTGCAACGTGTTCCATTTGAAAATTCGCTCAAAAATTTTTAAACAATATTATATCTTACTTTTTTTGTAT
The DNA here is from genome assembly GCA_043771555.1 of Flavobacterium sp. Lineage (GTDB taxonomy): Bacteria > Bacteroidota > Bacteroidia > Flavobacteriales > Flavobacteriaceae > Flavobacterium. Next base: position 34,936 of record JAYVHB010000062.1, read on the forward strand.
TTAAATTTGAAAAACTATCTTTGTTTGCTAATTTTATTCTAGAATGAACGATAAGAAAATATATATACTTTTTTTTATTTCGATACTTATTACATCTTGTGTGCCTTCTAAAGATTTAATTTATCTACAGAAAAAAGAAAATTTTACCAACGCACCTGTTGCTATAGCTGCAACCAAACCTTATAGATTGCAAGTTAGTGATGTTTTGAGTATTACTATATCTGCAATGGATGCTAAGTTGGTAGAAATATTTAATACGAGTTCTTCATCAGGCCAAGGCGTTAGTGAGCAATCTTTATATTTTACGGGCTATTCTATAGACGATCATGGCAATATTAGAATGCCAATACTTGGAGAGGTAAACGTGCTTGCTATGACTACAGACGAAGTACGTCAGAAAATAGAAAAGCAATTATTGCAAGATCATTTCAAGAAAGAAGCTGGTATTTTTGTAAATGTAAAACTAGCGGGCTTTCGATATACAATAAATGGTGAAATCAATTCGCCAGGAACAAAAAGTTTGAATCAAGATAAAGTCTCAATTCTAGAGGCGATTGCCAATGCAGGCGATATTTCTGTTGTAGGCAACCGTAAAGATGTGGTAATTATAAGACAATTTCCGCAAGGAGTTGAAACTTTTGCTATAGACTTGACAGATTATAAAGCACTTCAATCGCCTTATTTTTATTTACAACCTAATGATTATGTTTATATCAAACCACTGAAACAAAAAACGTGGGGAACTGGTAAAACAGGAATAGAATCATTAAGCACAATAATAACTATATTGTCATTGGTTACTACAACTTTTTTATTATTAAAGAAATAAGAAATGTTAGATATAAAGGATTTTAATTTTTTTGAAAATCAAAATAGTTTTGACTTTAAAGAATTTTTACTAAAAGCATCAGGCTATTGGCGGTGGTTTATTGTATCTATTTTATTGTGTTTGTTTATAGCTTATCAAATTAATGTTAGAAAACAAAAAATCTACCAACTTGAAACTACAATTGGAGTAAGCGAGGAAGATAACCCTTTGTTTACATCAACTACAAGTTTGGTTTTCAATTGGGGCGGAACCTCTGATAAAGTTTCCTCAATCGCTTCTACTTTAAAATCAAGATCACACAATGAAGTTGTTGTTGACAAGCTCAATTTTTATATTGATTATCTTCAAGAAAAAAAATATTTTACACAAAGTGTTTATGGTAGTTGTCCGTTTGAAGTAATTATTGACAAAAGCAGACCAGTAATTATTGGAGTTCCACTTAGCGTGAAATTTGTTTCAAACACAGAGTATATTCTGGAAAACGAATTTACAACAACAGATGTGCCTGTTTATAATTACGAAAAAAGTATTTCGGGAACAGCTCGAGTAACACCAGAATTATTTTCAAGAAAATTTAAGGTTGGAGAAGAAGTTAGTTTGCCTTTTGTAAATTGGAAACTAGTAATAAAAAACAACCAAAATGGATTTGTAGGTCAAGAATTTAAAGTTGTATTTAATGATTTTAATGGCACAGTTACAGGTTACAGAGGTATTAATGTAGAAGTAGATGAAAAAGCACCTTCTATTTTAAAACTATCATTAGCTGGCAACAATAAATCCAGAATTGTTGATTATCTTAATCAAACAGTCGAAATATTGATAAAAAATCAATTGGCTCAAAAAAACTTATTTGCCGAAAACACCATTGCTTATATTGACACGACATTAGCAATAATGGAAGATAAGCTTAAAGAAGCTAACGGCGATTTAAAAAGTTTTAGTAAAAACAAAAATATTTTAGAAATAGAAGAAGGCGGAAAAAGCTATCAAGAGCAAATGCTTAGCCTTGATGTAGAGAAAGACTTGATTAACAGAAAAATTAATTACTATAATTTGTTAGCCAATTATTTAAAAAACAGTAAAGATTATTCAAAACTTCCAGCCCCATCGGTTGCAGGTATAGATGATCCTAATATCATGTCAAATGTATCAAACCTTATAGCACTTTCAGTAAAACGGTCTGAGATAGAATATATGGTTAAAAGTGAGGTAATGCTTAATAATATTGATAATGAAATTAATGCCGTTAAGCGAATTTTGCTTGAAAATATAAATGCTGCAAAGTCTGCTATTCAATTTTCTTACAATCAAATAAATAATAAAATAAACGTTTCTGAAAAAAATATTAGTAGGTTGCCAGAAGAAAAACAAGAGCTTATTCGTATCATGCGAAAATATAATTTGAGCGATAATATCTATCAAACCTATTTGCAAAAAAGGAGTGAAGCAGCCATTGTTAAAGCTGCAAATTTATCAGACATTCAGTTTATAGATTCCGCAAAAGACATTGGTGGCGGTTTGATTGGGCCAAAAACAGATGTAAATTATGTAATAGCATTGCTCATGGGCTTTTTAATTCCGTTATTGATAATTATTATACTTTTCGCATTTAATAATTCCATTCAAAACGCCGAAGATTTGGCAAAGTTAACATCTATACCCTTAATTGGTGTTGTTGGTGTGCATACCTCAAAATCATACCTAGCGGTTTATGACAAGCCAAAATCGGCACTTTCAGAATCCTTTCGTGCAATTCGATCCTCACTTCAGTTTTTATATAAAAAGCAAAATCTATCGGGTACCAAAACGCTAATGCTTACGTCAACCATAAGTGGCGAAGGAAAAACGTTTTGTTCTATAAATATTGCAACCGTTTTCGCATTAAGCGAAAAGAAAACTGTAATCGTTGGTTTAGATCTTCGGAAACCAAAATTATTTAATGATTTTGAACTAAAAAATGAAATTGGAATTGTTAATTACCTCATAGGTCAAAAAAGTCTAGACGAGATTACCAATAAAACTAAAATTCCGCATCTAGATGTAATTACTTCTGGACCAATTCCCCCAAATCCCTCAGAACTTATAATGAGCGATGCAATGCGAGAACTTATAGACGAGTTGAAAACCAAATATGATTACATTATACTAGATACACCACCAATTGGTTTAGTTACAGATGCTGTAGAGTTGGCAACTTATGCTGATATTGTTATTTATGTTATGCGTCAGAATGTAACCAAAAAAGGAATGCCAAGTCTCGTAAACAACATGGTAAAACGAGGTGAGTTGAGCAATGTGAGTATTGTACTTAATGGCTTTGAAAATAAAGCCAAATACGGAACTGCTTACGGTTACGGATATGGATATGGCTACGGTACTTATGAAGAAAAACTAGAAGAAAAAAGAAATTTTTTTAAGTCTATTTCAAATAAAATTAGCACCATTTTTAAAACCAAATCTAGTTAAAATGACTATTTTAATTACAGGCGGAGCAGGATTTATTGGTTCTAATTTATGCGAATATTTTTTGTCAAAAGGCGATAAAGTAATTTGTTTGGATAATTTTTCAACAGGTCATCGTCATAATATTGAATCATTTTTAGAAAATAAAAATTTCAAATTTATAGAAGGCGATATTCGTGATATCGAAGTTTGTACAAATGCTGTTGAAGGTGTTGATTATGTTTTGCATCAAGCCGCTTTAGGATCGGTTCCTAGATCAATTGCAGATCCAGTAACGACTAATGATGTTAATGTTTCTGGGTTTCTTAACATGTTAGTAGCCTCTAGAGATGCCAAAGTGAAACGATTTATTTATGCGGCAAGTTCTTCTACATACGGCGATTCAGAAGCCTTGCCAAAAGTAGAAGCAATAATAGGAAAACCGCTTTCGCCCTATGCAATTACAAAATATGTTAATGAATTATATGCAGAAATATTTTCAAAAACATACGGATTAGAAACTATTGGTTTGCGTTATTTTAATGTTTTTGGACGAAAACAAGACCCAAATGGAGCTTATGCAGCAGTTATTCCGAAATTTGTAATGCAATTCATGAAACATCAAAGTCCCGTTATTAATGGCGACGGCAATTATTCAAGAGATTTTACCTATATTGATAATGTAATTCAAATGAATGAATTGGCAATTTCAACGCAAAAGTCAGAAGCTATCAACACGGTTTATAATACGGCTTGCGGAGATCGAAATACCTTAAACGATTTGGTAAAATATTTAAAAGAATATTTATCTGAATTTGATTCAGAAATTGCAAATGTTCCGATAGTATTTGGCGAAAATAGAGTAGGAGATATTCCGCACTCGCTAGCAAGTATCAATAAAGCAAAAGAATTATTAAATTATAATCCACAATTTTCAATGCAAGATGGACTTAAAATAGCCGTAAAGTGGTATTGGAACAATTTAAAGTAAAAGAATAAAAATGAAAATTACAAAAATTTGTTGCATTGGTGCTGGTTATGTTGGCGGACCAACTATGGCAATAATTGCTCAAAAGTGTCCACACATTCAAGTTACAGTAGTTGACTTAAATGAAGAACGAATTGCAGCTTGGAATGATCCTAATGTAGAAAATATTCCGATATATGAACCAGGATTGCCAGCTATTGTTGCCGAAGCCAGAGGAAGAAATCTTTTCTTTTCTACAGAAGTTGAAAAAGCAATCGATGAAGCTCAAGCCATATTTATTTCTGTAAATACACCTACTAAAACGTATGGTTCTGGAAAAGGAATGGCAGCCGACTTAAAATATATTGAACTTTGTGCCCGACAAATTGCTTCGGTTTCCAAATCTGATAAAATTGTAATCGAAAAATCTACTTTGCCTGTAAGAACTGCTGAGGCTATAAAAAGTATTCTAGACAATACCGGAAATGGAGTTCAATTTCAGATACTTTCAAACCCCGAGTTTCTTGCAGAAGGAACAGCGGTTCAAGATTTATTAAAACCAGATCGAGTACTCATTGGTGGCGAGCAAACTCTAGAAGGAATTGCCGCAATCAATTCGTTAGTAGAAGTTTATGCCAATTGGGTGGCTAAAGAGAATATTTTGACCACCAATCTTTGGTCGTCTGAATTATCAAAACTTACTGCAAATGCTTATTTGGCACAACGTGTTTCGTCAATAAATGCCTTATCAGAATTATGTGAAAAAACAGGAGCAAATGTTACTGAAGTAGCAAAAGCTATTGGAATGGATAGCCGAATAGGATCTAAATTTTTAAGTGCTTCTGTAGGTTTTGGAGGTTCCTGTTTCCAGAAAGACATACTAAATCTAGTTTATATTTGTAAATCTTTCGGGTTGAACGAAGTTGCCGATTATTGGGAACAAGTTATCATCATGAACGACCATCAAAAAAGACGTTTTTCAAAAAATATTGTGCAAACTTTATACAATACTGTTTCCGGAAAAAAAATAGCATTTTTGGGCTGGGCTTTCAAGAAAGATACTAATGATACTCGAGAATCTGCAGCAATTTACGTTGCTGATGATTTGATAAACGAGCAAGCAACAATTGCAGTTTATGATCCTAAAGTTTCTGGCAAAAAAGTGTTAGCAGATCTTGATTATCTCGAAACTAGATCTTCTGAAATGAACAAACGATATGTTGAGAATTTCGAAAATGCTACTGATGCTTGCAAAGACGCCCACGCAATAGCAGTTTTAACTGAGTGGGAAGAATTTAAAAGTTATGATTGGAAAAAAATCTTTGATAACATGCAAAAGCCTGCATTTGTTTTTGATGGACGAAATTTATTAGACAAAAATAAATTAGAAAAAATAGGTTTCATTTACCAAGGAATTGGATCTTAAATTAAAATTAAAATGAGTGTCAAAATTGCAGTTATTGGTCTTGGATATGTTGGCTTACCGCTAGCAAGGCTTTTTGCTACAAAATATTCAGTAGTTGGATTTGATATCAATCTGGAACGAATTAGCGAATTGAAATCTGGATTTGATAAAACCCGCGAAATAGCAGAAAACGTATTAAAATCAGTTTTGATTTCAGAAGTTTCTAATCAAACTGGGCTTTATTGTACCAATAATCTTGACGATATAAAACAATGCAATTATTATATCGTTACGGTACCAACACCAGTAGATATTAATAATAGACCAGATTTGACACCCTTGTATAAATCCAGCGAAACCGTTGGAAAAGTGCTTAAAAAAGGAGATATTGTTATTTATGAATCTACAGTTTATCCTGGCGTTACTGAAGAAGAATGTGTACCCGTTTTAGAAAAAATAAGTGGATTAGAATTTAATGTAGATTTCTTTGCAGGCTATTCGCCTGAGCGAATAAATCCTGGCGATAAAGAACATACCATCGAAAAAATTCTTAAGGTTACATCAGGCTCTACGCCAGAAATTGGTATAAAAGTCAATGATTTATACAAATCGGTAATCACAGCAGGAACACATCTCGCTCCAACCATTAAAGTTGCCGAAGCAGCAAAAGTTATCGAAAATTCGCAACGCGACATCAATATTGCTTTTGTAAACGAATTGGCTAAAATTTTTAATCTTCTTGATATCAATACCCAAGATGTTTTGGAGGCTGCTGGTACCAAATGGAATTTTTTGCCTTTTAAACCTGGACTTGTTGGCGGACATTGCATAGGTGTAGATCCTTACTATTTGGCTCAAAAAGCACAAGAAATGGGTTATCATCCCGAAATAATATTGGCTGGAAGACGACTTAATGACAGCATGGGCGAATATGTTGCTTCTCAAATTGTTAAATTGATGATCAAAAAAGGAATTATCATTAATGATGCAGAAATACTGATTCTTGGAATAACTTTTAAAGAAAATTGTCCCGATGTACGAAATACAAAAATTGTAGATGTTATAAAATCGCTTTCGGAATATGGGATAAAAATAACAATCTATGATCCTTGGGCAAATCCAAAAGAAGTTTATCACGAATATAAATTAGAAACCACAATTTCAGTTCCTAAAAATAAATTTGATGCAATTGTTCTTGGAGTTTCGCATAGAGAATTTCTTGATTTAGATTTCGAAATACTAAAAAAAGGAAATGCCATTATCTATGATGTAAAAGGAGTTTTGAAAATTCAAGTTGACGGAAATTTATAAAAAAATGAAAAAAATTTTAATAACAGGCGGAGCAGGATTTATTGGATCACATGTTCTAAGACGATTTGTCACGAAGTATCCAAATTATCAAATTTTTAATTTAGATGCATTGACTTATGCAGGAAATTTAGAAAACATTTCTGATATAGAAAAAGCTTCAAATTATACTTTTGTAAAAGGCGATATTACCGATGAGAATTTCATTAATACATTTTTTATAGACAATCAATTTGACGGCGTAATTCACTTAGCTGCCGAGTCGCATGTGGATCGATCCATAACCGATCCATTATCGTTTGTAAAAACGAATGTTTTTGGGACTATGAATTTACTTAACGCCTCCAAAACAATTTGGAACGATAATAGAGAAGGCAAACGTTTCTATCATGTATCAACAGATGAGGTTTATGGCTCGCTTGGCGCAGAAGGTTTGTTTACAGAAACCACTGCTTACGACCCTAATTCTCCCTATTCGGCCTCTAAAGCCAGTTCCGACCATTTTGTGCGAGCCTACGGCGAAACCTACGAATTACCATACGTTATAACTAATTGCTCCAATAATTATGGACCAAATCATTTTCCCGAAAAATTGATTCCGCTTTTCATAAACAATATTATTACCAACAAACCTTTGCCAGTTTATGGTGACGGAAAATATACCCGCGACTGGCTTTTTGTGGAAGATCATGCCGTGGCTATTGATTTGGTTTTTCATGAAGGCAAAAACCATGAAACTTACAATATTGGAGGCTTTAACGAATGGCAAAATATCGATTTGGTAAAATTGCTGTGTTCTATTATGGACACAAAACTTGGCAGAACTTCAGGAGAATCGGAACAATTAATAACGTATGTAAAAGACCGTCCAGGTCATGATTTGCGTTATGCTATTGATGCCTCAAAAATTAATAAAGAATTGGGTTGGAAACCTTCTGTAACCTTCGAGCAGGGTTTAGAAAGAACCATCGATTGGTTTTTGAACAACGAAACTTGGCTAACTAATGTTACTTCTGGTGAATATGCCAAGTATTATGAAAAGCAGTATAAATAATTATTTTAATGAGTCAACTAAAAAAAGGAGCTATTTTATCGTATATAACCATAATTTTAACAAATGGTATAGGTTTGCTGTTAACTCCTTTTATAATTAAAAACTTAGGTGACTCAGAATTTGGATTGTATACTCTAATTGGATCTTTAATTGCTTATATTAGTATTTTGGATTTTGGTCTTAACAATACAGTTATTCGTTTCGTATCAAAATTTCGTGCAGAGAAAGATAAAACAGGTGAAGAAAATTTTCTAGCAACAACGCTATCAATTTATGGATTGATTTCTTTAATTATTTTATTAATAGGTGTTTTTCTTTTTTATAACCTGGGACTAGTTTTTAATAAATTAACTTTTACTGAATTAGAGACAGCAAAATCAATGTTTAAAATTTTGATTTTTAATTTAGCAATAACACTTCCAGGAGGAGCATTTACTGCAATTTGCTCAGGTTATGAGCAATTTGTGTTTCCTAGAACCGTAAACATTATCAAATATTTGTCAAGATCAATTCTTGTTGTTGGATTGCTTTTTTTTGGTGGCAAGTCTATAGCTATTGTGATTTTGGATACTATTTTGAATATATTAGTCATAATTATCACTATGTTTTATGTTTTTTTAAAGTTAAAAGTAGTTATTAAACAACATACCTACGATGTAAAACTTATTAAACAAATTTTTCTTTATTCTATTTGGATATTTATTTTTGCAATTGTTGGTCAATTTCAATGGACGGCTGGTCAAGTTATTTTGGGAGTTATTTCTTCAACAACTTCAGTAGCCATTTATGGAGTTGGTATTATGTTAGGAACCTATTACGGGGCATTTTCCTCTGCAATTTCCGGAGTGTTTTTACCTATGGCAACCAAGATGACAGTACTTAACGCAACTCATGAAGAATTAACCACAATGATGATTAAAATAGGAAGATTTTCATTTATGATTTTACTTCTAATATTTGGTGGTTTTTTACTTTTTGGAAAACAATTTATACTATTATGGGTAGGGAATACCTACAATGATTCATGGGCAATTGCAATTATAGTAATGGTTGGTTACACTATACCACAAGTGCAATCTTTCGCTAATTCAATTCTGGAAGCAAAAAGTAAATTTTCATTTAAAGCAAAAGTGTATTTGTCTCTAATAACGTTAGGAACTTTTTCAGGAGTATTCCTTCATCAATTTTATGGAAGTCTAGGAATTGTTTTAGGTGCAACTTCAGGTTGGATTTTATCACAAATAGTAATGAATTTTTATTTTAACAATATTATTAAACTACAAATTTTTAGATTTTTCAAAGAATTAACCTCTGGGTTGTTACTAGTGTTTATAATAACATTAGCAATAGGTTTTTTCATAAACTATATTCCAGGCAATAATTGGTTGAATTTAGTTTTAAAAATTTTGATATATTTTAGTATTTTTTCATTAGCAATGTTTAAATTTGGAATTAATAAGGAAGAAAAAAACCTATTTTTGTCAGTATTAACTATTAAGTTTATTAATAAAAAAAAATAATGTTTAAGGTTAATAAAATTTCAATCTCAAGAAGTACAGTTAATTATCAATACACTTATGATAATGACATCTCTAAATATTTTAATAAATCAGAATCGTTTTATGTAAACTATTATGATCAAGATATTTCAAAAATAAATGAAAGTATTTTAGTTATACCGTTATTGTCTAACATTTTAACTATTGCTTGGTTTGTTGGTTTCGATATTTATGTTGACGAAATCGACATGGTGTTTTATAATTCACTTGACAATTTAAAATTAGAATTCGAAAAAAGTTACCCTTCAATAAGAGAAAAAAAAGTTAAAATTTTTTATAATAAACTAATTGAAAATAATGTTGAAGCAAATAAAAGTGCGATGCTTTTCAGCGGAGGTGTAGATGCTTACGCTACCTATTTTAGAAACGTTCATTTAAATTTAGATTTGATTACAATACTCGGAGCCGATGTAAGAATTGAAGACAAAAAACAATGGAACACTGTAGTTTCTCTTAATGAAAATGAGAGACTTTTAAATAAAAACAGTAAATTTTATATAGAGTCCAATTTAAGAACTTTTTACACCTACAAGGTAGATTTGCTTCTTAATGATTTAGGTTGGTGGGGAAAAGTGCAACACGGTTTAGCCCTCAACGGAATTCTAGCTCCTTTGTCTATAATAAATGGATATTCCACTATTTACATTGCATCTTCCTACACTGATAATATAGAAATAGCTTGGGGATCTACTCCACAAATTGATAATGCTATACAGTGGGCTAAAACTAAAATTAATCATGACGGATACGAATTAAAAAGGCAACAAAAAGTAGAACAAATTGTTTCTTTCGTATCTAAAATTCAAGGGAATCTAAACCTTAGAGTGTGTTATTCTGAGCTAAATAATGGAATAAATTGTTCAAAGTGCGAAAAATGTTACCGTACAATACTCGGCATTATTTTGTCAAAAGGGAATCCACTTGATTTTGGTTTTGAAGTTAATTCTTCAGTTTATGATTCCGTTCTAAATAAATTTGCTTCAGGTTTTGGTTCAAAAGGCGCCCAATATTTTTGGTGGGAAATAAACGAAAAAATAAAACAAAATAAAGATTTTCATGTCTTTCAAAATAAATTTTTAGAACAAAATAAACTTCTAAATGTAAGTCAACTCATTGATTCGAATATAAAAAAAGGCCCAATAAAAACCTCTGGTTTATTAAGAATAAAACATAAAATTCAAAATAAGTTTCCAGTTTTATTAAAATACTATCTTAAAATTAGACACAGTAATTAAAATTAAAATATAATAGTTATGAAATTCGGACTCCTAAAGTATGCAGAAAACAAGCAGGTTTTTAATGTTGGTGATAACATACAAAGTCTAGCTGCCAAACAATTTTTGCCAAAAGTAGATTACTTAGTTCATAGAGAAAAAATGGCAAATTATGATGGTGCTCCAATAAAAATGATTTTAAATGGGTGGTTTACTTTCAATACCAAAAACTGGGTTCCAAACAATAAAATAACTCCTTTGTTTGTTTCATTTCATATAAATAATACTGCTGCACCGTCTATGCTGTCCGAGAAAGGTATTGCCTATCTAAAAAATCACGAACCAATTGGGTGTCGAGATCAATTTTCGGTAGATACACTCAAGGCAAAAGGAATAGACGCTTATTTTTCGGGTTGTTTGACTTTAACATTAGATTCCTATAAAGTTGATGACTCATTACGAACAGAAAATATTTACATAGTCGACCCGCTTTACAGTTACCCAACAATTGAAAAAGTAACCTACGATTACAAACGCTTTTTACGAAGTATACAAAATGGAACTATTTTTCAATTATGGAAAAAGAAAAGTCATGTATCCAATTTTATAGACTCTGAAGTTCTTAAAAATGCTATACATATTAATCAAGAACCTCCTGCTAAAAAATATTCGCATGAACAAAAATTTGAGATGGCAGAAGACTTATTACATAAATACGCAAAAGCAAAACTTGTAATTACCTCCAGAATTCACTGTGCATTACCTTGTCTTGCAATGGGTACACCAGTTATTTTTATTAACGGGTTTGATAGTTTTGTTGATTCTTGTAGATTTGACGGAATATTAGATTTATTTAACAGAATAGATGTAGATACAAAAACAGGTAATTTTACAGCTAATTTTCCATTAGAAGGTAAGATTAAGATGGACACAATGGTCAAAAACCTAGAACGTCATCATGCTATTGCCAATCCTTTGAAAGAAAAGTGTAGACGTTTCATTGAAAATTTATAATATTGAAACTTTTATATATAACTAATGGCATATCTGGATCAGCTGGACTAGAGCGGGTTTTATCTATTAAAACAAAATATCTTGCTGATCAGTTTGACTATGAAATTCATATTTTGGTACTCAACCATAACGATGCTGCTATTTTTTATGAATTTAGCCCAAAAGTAATTCTACATGACATTAAGGTTTTTGGTTCCTCTTTTCAATATTTGAAGCAATATATATATGGTATTCGTCAAGTTATAAAAAAAGTACAACCTGATATCATTTTGGTATGTGATGATGGTTTGAAAGGTTTTTTTCTTCCTATAATAAATCCTATTTCATGTAAAACTATTTATGAAAGGCATGTTTCTAAAAATGTTGAATTGATTTCTAATGGTAGTTTAATATCAAAAATTAAAGTATCCCTAAAGTTTTCATTAATGAATCAATTAGCAAAAAAATTTAATCGTTTTGTTGTATTGACTAATGATAACAAAACGGAATGGAAAACCAATAATATGGTTGTAATATCCAATCCATTATCTTTTTATCCTCAAGAAAAAGCACTTCTTTGTAATAAAAAAATAATAGCCGTTGGGCGACATAATTATCAAAAAGGATTTGATTTATTATTGCAAGCATGGAAAATAATTAATAAAAAACATTCAGATTGGCATCTCGAAATTTACGGAAAAAAAGATTCAAACCTTGCTCTTGATTTACTTGCAAATAAATTAGATATCAATAAAACAGTTCATTTTTATGATCCTGTCAAAAATATTGAACAAAAATACCTTGAAGCTTCCATCTATGCTTTATCTTCTAGATTTGAAGGTTTTGGAATGGTATTAATAGAAGCAATGGCATGTGGATTACCTTGCGTTTCATTTGATTGTCCTTGTGGACCAAAAGACATTATTACTGATAATCAAGATGGGTTTTTAGTTAATAATGGTGATGTTCAAATGTTCGCCAAAAAAATCATGATCCTTATTGAAAACCAAGAATTAAGAAAAAATCTTGGAAACTCTGCCAAAAACAATGTAACACGTTTTCTTCCAGAAAAAATAGCTAGCCAATGGCACAATTTGTTTATAGAAATAACTTCTAACTAAACATTTTTTATCTTTCTTATTATAAATATATTGTTAAAGTATACAGTTTGATCTTCTGGAAGTATATATCCAAAAATCGAACCTAATAAATTGAAATAAAAAATAGTGAATGACAAAATAATATATCTAAATAAAGTTCTAAACGGCAACTTATTGACTAAATATCTTGAACAAAAGGTTGCAATTACATGAATATGATTTCCTATTTTGTAGTTATTAACTATTTCAAAACCATTCTTTTCGTACAAAAACTTTAAAGCTGGAGTAGTATATCTTGCATAGTCGTATGGCATCTCATGTTCTTCCCACATAAATGGTGTAGTTGTTATTGCTTTGCCTCCAATCTTTAAAACTCTATTGAACTCTAATAATAATTCATCTAAATTGAAAACATGCTCCAAAACTTCTGTACATAATATTGAATCAAATTTTTCATCTTCAAATGGAATTGTTTTTCCATCATAAAAAACATCAACTTCTTTTTGAGCTTCTTCTCTTCCTTCAATTTTATAATCAACACCTATATATTCAGAAACACCAGTAAAAAAATCTTTGTAAGGTTTTGTCCCACAACCAAAGTCTAGTAAAGAACCTGTTAATAAATTAGCATTTGTAAGAATTGCTTTTCTAAGATTTTTTCTAATCAAAAAATTTGCATTAATAAAAAAACCAATGAATCCAGGATGAAAATTTTCAGCTTTTCTTATTTGTTTGAGTTTGTTTAGTATCATATGAGTATCACTTTGTTAATATTATTAAATTATAAAACTTGAAGTTTTTGAAATGTATTTCTAATTATTGTTTCAAATATAACATTTTTAACATTTATTTTAAATTTAATTTATGTTTAGATAATAGTGTTGGTGCGTTAACTTTATAATTTTGTTTGTTACGCATTGATTTTATTAGGTTTATTGACGTTCTTTGATTTTTTGATTTGATTTGAAAGT
>JAYVHB010000063.1:0-65363 GCA_043771555.1 Flavobacterium sp.
ATATTGTGCCAACTTTTGCGCAAGTTGCTCCTATTTGTCTTGGCGATGCTCTTGCAGCATTACCAACAGCATCGACTAATGCAGTTCCTTTAAACGGAACTTGGTCGCCAGCAATTAATGCCACGGCAACTACAACATACACGTTTACTCCAACACCTGTTGCAGGGCAATGTTTGAGTACGGCTACGATGACAATTGTAGTTAATTCTGTAAGTAATGTAACTACTGTTGCAGCTAACGTTATCACTGCAACTGAAGTTGGTGCTACCTACCAATGGGTTGACTGTAACAATGCTAATGCGCAAATATCTGGCGCAACTTCTCAAAGTTATTCGCCTATTGTAGATGGAAGCTATGCCGTATTGGTAACACTTAATGGTTGCGTTGCTCCAGTAAGTACTTGTACTGTAATTACAGGCTTGGCTACAAATAGCTTTGCAAACAAAATTGCTATTGAATTGTATCCGAATCCTAGTTCTGGATTGTTTAATTTGAAATTAGCAAGTGATTTGAATATTGAGGTATACAATAATCTTGGTCAAGTAATTGTGTCACAAAAAATGCTATCTGGCGATCGTACATTAGATATTTCTGAAAAACCTTCTGGAGTTTATTTTTTGAAAGTTAGAGATGGAAACGATGTTAGTACTTATAAAATAGTAAAAAAATAAACTTTTATTTTTAAGTTTTAGGTCCCGTTCAAGTTCTGAACGGGATTTTTTTTGTTGCAAATTTCTGTTTAGAATAATAATTTGTGCCTATTTTTATTATTTGACAGCGTTTAGGATACAAAATTATATTCGTGGAGTTTAAAATTTATACTTATTAGTAATTTAAATAAAGAAGATCCATTAACTTTTTACTTAAAACCCGCGACCGTGATAGCAGTGGAAAGCCCGGAGCCTGAAAAATCTAATTTTTGCAAACAAAAAAGAGCGACCAACGGAAGCTCCTTTATTGTTTAGCAAAAATAGATTTTTGGGCGAGGACTTGAAACGTATAGCACGTTTGGTCGCTCAAGAAATGATTTTAGTTTTTTACAAATTTATAGTTGAGTACGGTTTTGTTCATTTGGATTTTTACGAAATAAACGCCGTTTTGCAAATCGTATACTGAAATTGTATTGGTTTTGGCAGTTTTTACCAAATCGCCTTTGCTAGAATAGATGAAAACATTGGTTATCGCCTCTGAAGTTTTATTATCTATATTCAGGATGTCTGATGTTGGATTTGGATAAATTGAAATGTTGTTTTGGGTAGCAAAATCTTGATTGGATAGTGAGCTATTTTCGAGATAATTTGGGATTCCGTCGTTATCGGCATCGTCGTCGTTGGGATTATTGTTTCCGTTGGCGTCTTCATTGATGGTTAATACGCCATCGCCGTCGTCATCGTTATCAATATAATTTAGTATTCCGTCGTTATCTGAGTCTAATAATGTGGAATTTCTTGGGAAAACATATTCTAGGTTTGTGAGTACCAAATCGCCATCGTCGTCATTATCGTTAAAATTAGCAAGATCATCAGCATCGGTATCGTCATTGGCGAGGTTGGTGTCGGCATTCAAATCTTCGGTGGCTGTTGGTACAGTATCGTTGTCAAAATCGATACTACAATCGACCATGCTTAGGATTATGTCATATATTAAGGTTGTTCCTAAAACTCGTGCATAGATAGTTTGAGTGTTGGGAGTACTATTAGTGTAGCTTGTTGAAGATAGTTGATTTGTCATGGCAAGTGCATCGGCTTGCGTTGGATAAAATGCTAAGGAAGCATTTAGATCATTGTTCACGACTGTTAAATCATAGGTTTCGAAACCGTCAAGATTTTCATCGCATTTTATGAAACTGTAAGTACTTGAGACAGTAGTTTGTGGTTTGAAACGCCATCCTTCGTGGTAAGCTGACCAAGCACTTGTGTTTCGGTTTGGCGCAGCGATACCTTGATCTCCTGTAAGATTGATTAATCCTGTAACACATCTTCCGCCTTGCCAATTAGTAGAAAGTTGTTTATCAATAAGTTGTACATCAACTATATTAGTAGTCTCATTCAATATCATTTGAAAAGTACTTTTTGTTGTTTCATTATTAAAATAAGAGTTGTTATAAAAAAACACAACAAACTTACGATAGGGCGCATTGCCTGAAACTCCGTAAGAAATAGTACCTTGAGCATTTCTATTATCCATATCGTGAAAAGCTCCAAGAATTGAATTTTTTACAGGAAATGCAATATTTGGAATTGTCATAACAGCAAGATTCCACGGAGAAAATCCTCCAGCGCTTGAAGTTCGAAAATCTATAAAACCATTGGTACTTACAACAATTTGATTATAAGTATTTCCATAAAACACGAAAGAAAAGGGCATGATAATTATATTGGAATAAACATCATCAATAGTAGAACTAATTGGTAAACTCCCCGTATATTGCTGATATGGAATAGGTGCTACAGTATAACTTTGTGAAACTCCTTTAAAAGAAAAAAGTATCATTGCTATTAAAAGTGTGTATTTTTGTTTCATGATAAAAATTTGTTTGTTTCTACAAATATAAAAAAATATTTTAAAACACTATAAATTAGGCAACTATAATTTCAAAAAAAAATAAAAAAATAAATTTACATGTCAAGAAAAATAAAACTAATTTGGGACTTTCGAGGTGAAGTAGCTGCAAAAACTGCCGAACATCATGAAAAACATTTGAAGGAATATATAATTAGTGAAAAATTTGAAATCAATATCACTGGTTTTGAAATTATCAATGAGTTGCATGCAATAGCTTTTCTGGTTGTTGCTGAAGAAAATATGATACAAGTGCGTGATGCGTTGAAACCTCATCGTGGGGAAGTTTATGAATAAAAAAATTCCGAAATTTAGTTGGGATTTTGGTAAAATAATAAAATAAAATTATTACTTAATAATTTTCTGAATATAAACCCGCACTTTAAGTAGATTCTTATCAGAGTTGTATTCCTGAAAAAGTGTCAACTAAAATGAAACCTAGTCAGTTAGTACAGTAAAACCAGCAGCTAATAATGATGCTTTAGCTGTTAAGCCAGATCCAGTTGGAGGTGCAGGTGGCACTTGACTATTAAATCTTAAAGTAGTAGCTGGTGCTATTCCTGAAATAATTGATGATAATTGTACTAAAAATGAATTGATCACTGTAGTTGGTAACGCATTGCTCTGTAAACTAAAAACAAAATTAGTACTTTCTAGAGAAGGAAATGAAATAGTACTTAAACTTGAATTTGAATTACAATTAACACTTCCAGACGAATATAATGGGAGTAATAAAGATGTTAAACTTGTATATTGACAAATAAAGATACCAGATAAGTATGATGGCAATGATAAAGATGTCAAGCTTAGGTTAAAAGTGCAATTAAAAGTTCCAGATTGATATAATGGTAATGATATGGAAATTAAGTTGGGGTTGCCATTACACTGTAAACCTCCCAACACATACAATGGCATTGATAGGTTCGTGAGGTTTGAATTTCCAATAAATACATTAATCGCTGAATTAAGTAGTGGAAATGATATAGCGTTTAATACCGTATTATTGAATACACTAAAATAAGTTGCTGTTGTCAAAACTGGAAAAGCAAGATTGTTTAATAATGGATTGCTGTTACAATTAAAGGCACCACTTATTATTGTCAAAACAGGGAAAGATAAAGAAGTTAATACGCTATTACTCACTAAATTAAACGCCTCGAGACTTACAAGATTAGGCATCGGAATCGAGTTTAATTGCGGATTAAACTCACATTTAAATTCTTTATTAATAAATGTCAAATTATTCAAATTAACATTGATTAATGCATTGTTTGAAGTAATTTTTAATTCAAGTAAATTTGTTGCTCCGCTCAAGTCTAAAGTTGTTAAAGCCGTTGTGTTTTCAATCCAAATAAATTGTGTATTTGGTCCTAATTCTGCGGATAATTTTGTAGCAGCTTGCGCATCTGTAATCGCTCCACTAATTATTATATATGTTTTCCCTCCAAAATTGCTTTCGGTTTGCCATGTTGGAATATTGGAACTATTTACTTTTAACGTTTGCCCTGTAGAACCAGCTGACAAAAGCACCCATGAAGTTCCGTTCCAATATTGCATATCGCCAAGTGTAACTCCAGGAGACAATCCGTTACCAGCTTTGTTGGCATAAATGGAGTAAGGTACACTCAAAAGTTGCGATGTACCATTTATGGTATAACTTGTGCCGCCCGTTGGGTCGATCTCCGTTTTCAAAAATAAGTACCCGAAGCCAAATTAATCAAACTAATACTTCCAGAAACTAAAGTCCCATCACCAATTATTAAACTTAATAAACCGTTTGCGTTTGTAGTGCCAGTATGCGTTTCTACATATACACTTGGTCCAGTGACTGATCCTGTCAATACACTTACACGAATAGAAACTGATGAACTAGCTACCAATGCATCACTAGAATTTCTAATTACAGCCTGAAAGCTCATTTTTGGTGGTGCTTGTGCAAAAACGCTCGCCGATACTACTATCCCAATTAGGATTGAAAATAATTTTAGTTTCATAATTTCTATTTTTTAATGATTTTAAATGTTTTTACTTCCTTGTTATAGTTCGTTATTTTTAAAAGACAAATTGATTTTGGTAAGTCTTCCATACCAATGCTTTCGGAACTATTTCTTATTTTTCTAGTTTCAATTAATTTTCCAGTGATATCGCTTAATTTAAAATTTAAAGATTATAAACTTGCCATAAATTAATATTTTACCTTAAACTTTTTAATCAATAAAATTTAATACTTCTTTATAATTCATCAACAAATTTTTATATATTTTTTAGTAAATATATTAGCAATTTAGTTTTGCCATTGAGGGACACCTAAAGCATTAATCCTTAGGGTTTGTCCAACTGTGCCAGAAGGAATTATTATCCAATTGGTTCCATTCCAATATTGCATATCGCCTATCGAATTTCCAGTCGGAGCTTGAGCTCCATTACAAACATATTTTGTCAATTCAGTATTAATTTCCGAATCATCTAGTATATTATTTCCGTTGGTGTCGTTCCCAAATTGTATTTTATTTCCTCCTGCAGGACAATTGTTTCCTGGAGGTTCAACAGCAGTTCTTAAACTAATTTTAATTCCCGCTTCGCCTTGTGTTCCGTTGCAAACATATTTTGTCAATTCAGTATTAATTTCCGAATCATCTAAAATATTATTTCCGTTGATGTCAGTACCAAATTGTATTTTATTTCCTCCTGCTGGACAATTGTTTCCTGGAGGTTCGACAGTAGTTCTTAAGGAAACTGATTTTCCGATTGGTCCAACTGGTCCAGAATTACCTGAAGCAGAAAATAAAGCATATGGAACACTCATTAACTGGTTTACACCAACAATTGAATAACTTGACCCACCTGTTAAATCTGTTTCAGTTTTAATGTAATATGTTCCTAAACCCCAATTAATTGATGAAAATATTCCAGAAACAACTGTTCCTGTACCAATTTGTATGCTTACTAATCCATTAGAATTTGTTGATGTAATTTGCGTTTCTGTATAGACAGAAGATCCAGATTCAGAGTCTTGTAATATGCTTATACGCATTCCAACTGTTGTAGATGTTACCAATGCTCCACTAGAATTTCTAATTACTGCCTGATAACTCATTTTTTGTGGAGCTTGTGCAAAAGCGCTCACCGATACTACTATCCAAATTAGGATTAAAAATAATTTTAGTTTCATAATTTCTAATTTTTAATGATTTTAAATGTTTTTACTTCCTTGTTATTGTTCGTTAATTTTAAAAAATAAATTGATTTTGGTAAATCTTCCATACCAATGCTTTCGGTACTATTTCTTATTTTTCTAGATTCAATTAATTTTCCAGTCATATCGCTTAATTGAAAATTAAAGTTTGAGAGTTCTGTATTACTTACATTTAAGGTTAATAAATTAGTTGTTGGGTTTGGATATACGGTCAATCCTAAATTAATATCTTGATTATCAATACCAAGCAAAACAGAAATTTCAAATGGTTGTTGCACTCCTTGTGCTACCGAACCGTTTGTACCGATGTTTGTTGTATATAAAACCTGACCAATCGAGTAACTTGCTTTTCCGCCGCTACTACTTGCTTCACCACCAGAAGCAACAATAGCTTCCTGTGCATGTGTTTTATATAAAAACACAAATAGAAGTATTGCTATAAACATTATTTTATTTTTCATATTTTATATTTTAAAAGTTATAAATCTATATCAATAAAGTCTTCATTTTGTTAACTAACAATCTTGATATAAATTCTTATTACAAATTTTAAAATTATTTTAACACAAAAAATCCCTTAATCAAGTGACAAGGGAAAATTGAGAAAAGGGGAAATTTTATGTTTCCTCGCCCCAACCTCACAAAAGGAGAGGGCTATATAATTAAGTTAAGGTTCTTTTGTCATTTCGACCAACGGGAGAAATCGCATAATGTGAGTAATATATGAGATTCCTCCTGCGTCGGAATGACAAAACTGAAGCTTTTCCCTTAACTTAATTATATTAAAAGAGAGGGAGAAACTGCGGAAATTTATTAAATTACATTTTTTATTGCTTCAAATTTTTGTAGTAATACGCAATAGCTTCGCCAAGCGAAGAAATATGTAGTTTTTCGTAAATGCGTTTGCCGTAGGTATTCACGGTAGCATAACTTACTCCCATTTTGTCTGCTACCATCTTGTAGGACAAACCATCAGATAGTAATATCAAAACTTGGGTTTCTTTGACAGTTAAGGGATTATTCACTTCTTTGGGTTTGAAATAATCCAGTACTTTTTGAGCAATACCTGGATTCATGACAGCACCGCCTTGATGTACTTCTTCAATGGCTTGGAGGATGCGCTGCGGCTTGTCTTTCTTGAGGATATACCCATTGGCACCGTTTGCAATGCAAGTAAAAATCTTGTCCGAATCGTCAAAGGCTGTTTGCATCAATACTTTTACTTCTGGATGTTGCAGTTTTATTTGTTTGAGACCTTCTATACCGTCTACTTCAGGCATATTAATGTCCATTAACACAACATCTGGATAATAGGTTTCTATATCTTTATTTACAGTAGCACAATTCATGGCTTCGCCCACAAACTGAAGCTGGTCGTTAAATTGCAACAATGCTTTGAGACTGTCTCGTCGTTCGTTACTATCATCATATATAAAAACGCGTATTGCCATAGCACAAAGATATTTTTTATTACCGTTTAAATTTGTCCCTTAATTATGGTACAATAGAAAAGGTCGCTTTTATGGTAGTGCCTAAATTTTTCTTTGAAGTGATTAAAAATTGTCCTTTTAGCTCTTCGACTCGTTTTTGCATATTTCCCAGACCATTCCCTTTTGTTAAATTGGAATCAAAACCAATTCCGTTGTCGGAAATTTCTATTATGACTTGATTTTCAAAAACAGACAAACTGACCAATAAGCTTTCGGCTTTGCTATATTTTGCTGCATTATTTATAGCTTCTTTAATAAACAAAACTATATTTTTTCGTGTAGAAATATCGGTAATTATTATATCAATTTTTTTATCAATATTTATTTTATAATTAATATCGGTCGCACCTAAAATATCGTTTGCAAAATTTTTAATTCTTGATGTTAAGGTTAAAAATTCTTCTTTTCCGGGTTTCATACTCCAAATAATATCGCCAATTTTATCAGACAAATGTTCGGATTGTTCTTCAATTTTTGCAAGAATTTTTTGTGCTTCTGCAGGATTATTTTCGACCAAAAAACTCGCCACCGAACTATTTATTTGCAAAGAACTTAAAGAAGAACCTATCTCATCATGCAAATCGGCCGTAATTTTTGATCGTTGTTGTTCTAGTGCCAATTGTTGTTGAAACGCCCGTTGTTGCTTGTCAAATTTTCGTTTATTGTACAACCAAAAACCGAAAGAAGCGACGGCAAAACCTATCAAACTCCAAAACCAAACTTTATAATAAAATGGAGCAGATATTACGATAAACATCATTTTTTGATACACTTCTTTATTAGCAAATTTATCATAATAGCCAAACTGAACGGTGTACTCATTTGGAGCCAAATTATTGAAATTAATAGTCGCTCCATTTGCCAATCGATTTGATTTTTTATCTACATCTTTAATCTTATAAATAAGTTGCGAGCCGTTGGCATTTGCTAAATCTTTGACTAACGCTTTTATAGTAATATTGTTTTGATTATAATTCAAATTCAATTTTTGAATATAATTTGGATTTACACCCAACAATAAAGCTTTGCTGTTTACTAAAATGGCATCAATATACACCTCGGGTTTGTAATATGAAACCGGAATAACTGGCGGTTTAAAATAATTAAAACCTGAAACACCGCCAAAAAATAACGTACCATCAAGTGCTTTATAATAAGCACGATTATTAAAATCCCAATCTTGTATGCCATCACTTTTGTCATAATTGGTAATCTGAAACGTGTAGGCATAAATACTACTCAAACCCCGTTGATGGCTACAAAAAATATTGCCGTCATTATCAAGTAATAACCCATAAATATAAGTTCCTGCCAAGCCAGCATTGGCATCAAACTTATTGGTAATTTCAAAATTTTTATCCAAAAGATACAATCCTTGATTGGTTCCAATCCAATATCGATCTCGGTTGGTATCTTTTTGCATGTAAAACGATTGAATTTTCGGCAAAATAGATCTTACAAATTTCAGTGAGTTATCTTTTTGAAGTTGATATAAAGCCATATCGCTGTTGATGCAACTTACTGCGATATAGTTTTGGTCAAGAATATTTATTTTGAAAAAATTACTTTGAATAGCTGTTTCTATTTTTTTTAAAATCCTCTTTTCGGGATTTAACCAATACAAACCATTGGTAAAGGCACACATTAATTTTCCGTTAGGCAGAATTTGTATGTCTTGTATATCGCCTTTTTCGCTCAAGCTGTTTTCTAATGTATAATTGCTGATTTTTTTTTCTTGATTTAAAAACGAAATATTTAAAAGTAAATCCTTTCCTTTTCTTTTTTGAGTAAAAAACCAAATTCCTTTTCTTTTAGGATCAGAAACACAAGCGTAGTTTCCTAAACTTCCAAGATTTCTATATTCAAAAGGAATATCGGTCATTTTTTTTGTTTTCAAATCAAAAACAACCAAGATACTTTTTTGTTGAATGATGTTTGGAATAACAATTTCATTTTCCGAAAGTTGTGCAAAACGGGTAACTCCAGAAAGGTTGAAATAATTGAAAGTTGTAGTTTCGTCGGGAATTTTTGGAAGTAACTTGTTATTGAAGTTGAATATCAATTGACCTTTTCCGTCATCCCCGCACCAAAATCGACCACTTTTATCAAATGTATAGCCGAAAGTACGGTTGTAATTATTTGTAGCGTTAACTGATAAATTTATAACTTCTTTTGTGTTTCTGTTTTGAAAAAATACTTCATATTCAGTCCGAAAGGCGAGCATTTTTTGACTAACAGCTACGCACAAAATGAGCACAAAACCTTTACCCTTATTTTTAATTTCTGAGAATTTATTATCGGTAAGATTATATTGAAATAATCCTTTTTTGGTTCCTAAAAATATCGAATTGCTTGAACTGTCATAACAGCTTGAAAAAATAGTAGCATTCTGTTTCTCAAAAAGAGTTAGCAACGGATATTCGCTTTTGTTGGTTTTTGGGTCAAAACTTGTAATTTGGTCATCGGTTATTAACCACAATTTCCCTTGATTATCGATAAAAGGATAATGAAAATAAAAAATATTATCGCTCATTTCGTAGATATGAATCGACTTCAGTGGTTTTAGCTTTAGCTTTGTTACTAGAGTTACTTTTTTGGTTTTAATATCGAAAGTGGCTAATTGGAATTGCTTATTAAAACACCAAACCTTACCATCTCGATAGCCAATTGGCATGGCAATTTCATCTGTTTTATTAATGAAGATTTTTTGAAGTGAAAATGTATCTTTTTTACGGTTATAGAAGTACAAGCCACGAACACTACCAATATAGATATTTCCTTCATTATCTTCAGTAAAACCATAACCTTGTTGCAAGTTTGGGCATTTGTCAAAATACTTATCTAGGTTGTAAACTTTTACTGTTTTGCCATCATATCGATTGAGTGCATCGTTGCAAGTAAGCCACATAAACCCTTGTGAATCCTCATACTTGAAGTAATTTGAGCCTTGCGACAAGCCGTCGTCTGGCGTTAGTTTTGAAACCGTATAATTAGAATAGGGCGATTGTGCTTTGACAAAAACACAAAAGAAGAGAAAAATATAGAGGCTATTTTTAATAGGTTAGTAATTTGTAAGTTAGCTGTAAACTGAGCACTTATTTATTCAAACTTAAAAACTAAAAAATTAAGAAATAATACCAAAACCGTAATTCTTGTAATTATTATTTTATGAGAGTAATGGAATTTGGAATTTAAAAAATTGGAATTTCTCCTTAATTCGCCACTTCACTTATAAACTTAATTCGAACCAATCGGAGTTCATTAATATCATAATCGCCATCAAATTCTTTCAAAGCTTTTTCAATATTATCTGTTTCAGATTCCATAAAATAATCATGAATTTCTTCTTGCTGGTCGTCGTCTAGCATTTCGTCTACCCAATATTTTATATTGAGTTTCGTGCCAGAATATACGATTTGCTCCATTTCTTTAATCAAATCCTCCATTTTCATGCCTTTGGCTTTGGCAATATCTTCTAATGAAAGTTTTCGATCTATATTTTGAATAATATACAATTTATTGGCAGAGTTAGCACCAGTAGATTTTACGACCAAATCGTCGGGACGAATAATATCGTTTTCTTCTACATATCTATTGATAAGCTCGAGAAATTCCTTGCCATATTTCTTTGCTTTTCCTTCGCCAACGCCATGAATATTTATCATTTCGTCTTGCGTAATTGGGTATTTCAAGGCCATATCTTCTAGCGACGGGTCTTGAAAAACCACAAACGGCGGCACACCCACTTTTTTGGCGACTTTTTTACGCAAGTCACGCAACATTGCCATCAAGGCTTCGTCGGCTGTACCTGATGATTTTGAGGCCGTTACTATCGCATCGTCTTCGGTTTCATTATATTCATGATCTTCTGACATCATAAAAGAATGTGGATTTTTGATGAAATCCAATCCTTTTTGAGTAATTTTTATGATTCCGTAGGTTTCAATATCTTTGGATAACATTCCGTCTACCAAAACTTGACGAATCAATGCCATCCAATAACGCTCTTCAAAACCTGAACCTGTACCAAAAAAATCTTGCGTATCTGTCCGATGCGCTTTGATCATGGCGTTGACACGACCGATGAGTGTATAAATCACTTCTTTGGATTTGTATAAATGTTTTGTATCTCGTACAACTTCAAGAAGTTTGACAACTTGTTTTTGGGCTTCAACTTTCGATTTTGGATTGCGAACATTATCGTCCATATCGGCTCCATCGCCAGTTTCACCATCAAATTCTTCCCCGAAATAATGCAATAGAAATTTACGTCGTGAAATCGATGTTTCGGCATACGCCACTACTTCTTGAAGCAATGCAAAACCTATTTCTTGTTCAGCAACAGGCTTGCCCGACATAAATTTTTCGAGTTTTTCGACGTCTTTATACGAGTAATACGCCAAACAATGTCCTTCGCCGCCATCACGACCACCACGACCCGTTTCTTGGTAGTAACTTTCGAGCGATTTCGGGATGTCATGATGGATTACAAACCGAACATCGGGCTTGTCGATTCCCATTCCGAAGGCGATTGTCGCCACCACAACATTGACATCTTCCATCAAAAACATGTCTTGGTGTTTGGCTCTAGTTTTGGCATCTAGCCCAGCATGGTAAGGTACCGCAGATATTCCGTTTACTTGCAGTACTTCGGCAATTGCCTCAACTTTTTTACGAGATAAGCAATAAATAATACCCGATTTTCCTTTATGTTGTTTTATAAATCGAATAATATCTCCTTCAATATTGGTAGTTTTTGTACGAACTTCGTAGTATAAATTAGGTCTATTGAACGATGCTTTAAACGTTTTAGCATCTGACATATCCAAATTTTTGAGGATATCTTCTTGTACTTTTGGAGTCGCCGTGGCGGTCAAACCTATAACAGGAACATCGCCAAGAAGTTTGATAATATTTTTAAGGTTTCTGTATTCGGGTCTAAAGTCATGTCCCCATTCAGAAATACAATGTGCTTCATCAATTGCAATAAAAGAAATAGGAACACTTTGTAAAAAAGCTACATATTCTTCTTTGGCTAACGATTCTGGTGCCACATATAACAATTTTGTTAAACCAGACGAAATATCACTTTTTACTTGATTAATTTCGGTTTTGGTTAATGACGAATTCAAAACATGAGCAATACCGTCTTGTGAAGAAATACTTCTAATGGCATCGACCTGATTTTTCATCAAAGCAATTAAAGGCGAAACAACAATTGCGGTACCTTCTTGAATTAAAGCTGGCAATTGGTAACACAGCGATTTACCGCCACCAGTGGGCATAATGACGAAGGTATTTGTTTTGGACAAAATACTTTTGATAACTTGCTCTTGTAAACCTTTAAATTGGTTGAAACCAAAATATTTTTTTAGTTCCTTATGGATATCAATTTCGTTTAAATTCATTCTATGGTAAATGTATTTTAATTAAATTTGCACATTATAAAGATACAACTTTCTTTATTACTCACAAATTTTTTTTAAACTATCTGTTTTGAATACAAAAGAATCCATTCTTCAAACCGCAAAAACTGCCATCTTATCTCAAAGTGCTTCCATAGCAAAACTCACTGATTTATTGGATGATAATTTTGAAAATGCAATAAATACGATCTCAAAAAGCAAAGGACGATTGGTTGTTACAGGCATTGGAAAAAGTGCCATTATTGCTCAAAAAATTGTGGCTACAATGAATTCTACAGGTACGCCATCGCTTTTTTTACATGCTTCTGAAGCGATTCATGGCGATTTGGGCATGATTCAAAACGAGGATGTTGTTATTTGTATATCCAAAAGCGGCAACAGTCCAGAGATTAAAGTACTTGTACCTATCATAAACCATTTTGGAAATTTTTTGATAGCAATTACGGGAAATTTAACTTCCTTTTTAGCAAAAAATTCAGATTGTGTTTTAAATACAACTATAGATGCAGAATCGTGTCCTAACAATCTAGCTCCAACCAATAGCACAACGGCACAACTCGTTATGGGCGATGCGCTCGCGGTTTGCCTTATGACTATCAATAATTTTACGGCTCACGATTTTGCCAAATACCATCCAGGTGGTGCTTTAGGAAAAAAATTGTTATTGCGTGTTGCCGATATGCTCGATCAATCTCATAAACCGATGGTTGCGCCTGAGACGAATATTAAAAAAGTTATTTTCGAAATTTCTGAAAAACGATTGGGTGTTACGGCCGTTATCGAAAACGAAAAAATCATAGGCATCATAACCGACGGAGATATACGACGTATGCTTAACGAGCGAGATTCGTTTACAGATTTGGTTGCCAAAGACATTATGACCAAAAATCCGAAAACGATACAATACAAGGATATGGTTATTGATGCTTTCAACATTTTGGAGGATTTTTCAATAACACAACTTGTAGTTTTGGACGGAGATCATTATAAAGGTGTATTGCATTTGCATGATATTTTAAAAGAAGGAATTGTATAATGGCAAAGAAAAATTTATCAGAAATGTCATTTCTAGACCATCTTGAAGAGCTACGATGGTTACTTGTACGAAGTTCAATTGCTGTTGTAATTTGTGCCATAATAGCGTTCTTTTTTAGTGATTATATTTTTAACGTAATTATTTTTGGTCCAAAAAACCCAAACTTTATTACTTATCGCTTTTTTTGTGATTTATCAAATAATTTGGGAGTTGCCGAGAATATTTGTGTAACCGAATTGCCATTTGTAATCCAAAATACCGATGTAGAAGGTCAAGTTTCGTTATTGGTTTGGACTTGCATATCGATCGGATTTATTGTTGGATTTCCTTATATTTTATGGGAATTTTGGAAATTTATAAAACCCGCTTTGTATGAAAACGAGCAAAAAAATGCCAAATCATTTATATTTGTTTCGTCATTTTTGTTTTTCTTAGGTGTTTTGTTTGGCTATTATGTTATTGTACCCATGTCGATTAACTTTTTTGCCACTTTTACGGTAAGTCCCGAAATAAAAAACGACTTCAACATCCAATCCTATATTAGCTTGATTAAAACATCGGTTATTTCTTGTGGTTTGTTTTTCGAGTTGCCTATAATCATGTATTTCTTAACCAAATTAGGATTAGTAACACCCGATTTTCTGAGAAAATACAGACGCTATGCCATTGTTATCGTCTTGATTTTGGCAGCCATTGTCACACCACCAGATGTTGTTAGTCAAGTAATTGTATCCATTCCGTTATTAATTTTGTATGAGGTAAGTATTTATATCTCGGCATATGTAGTCAAAAAACAAATAAAAAATGAGTAATATCGTAACCGAATTTAATGATTATCGTTCGAAAATGAACGGAAAATTATTGGCAGACAATAATAAAATTGTAAAACGAATTTTTAATCTCGACACCAATGCCTACGCAGAAGGTGCGCTAGATATGAAAACCAAAGAGTTACTCGGGCTAGTGGCTTCGGCTGTTTTGCGCTGCGATGATTGTGTGAAATACCATCTAGAAACAAGCTACAAACTTGGCGTTACCAAAGAAGAAATGATGGAAACCATGGGAATTGCCACCTTAGTCGGCGGAACAATTGTAGTGCCACATTTACGACGTGCCTACGAATTTTGGGAAGCACTTGAAGCAGAAAGTTAATCTTACTAAAAATAGATTTTATGAAAATAAAAAAATTAGTACTTTTAATAATTATTTCAATAACAATGATTCATTGTAAAAAAGAAATTAAAAGTCAAAAAAATGGAATACTTAAAACTGAAATAGAAGAAATTAAAAAAGCGGATATCAAACTATCTTCTATTTTAATATCTGAAATGGATTCTTTAGGAAAACCGCCAAATTCTATAATAACATTAAGTATAAACGAAACACAATATGAAATTGCAAAAGTAGAAGGCGAAGCAGCAAAAACAGCTAATACTAGTGCTATATTTCCAAAAAACGCAATTAGTTCCATCATGACTTGGTGGGCAGGTTCTGGAGATTTTTTTTATGTAATACAAAAAGGAAATAAAATAATTGTATATAAAGGTTGGGACGGAGAAGGAAATGAAAGTGGCGGATACAATTGGGAAATCGCCAAAGAAGTCAATTTATAGCTGTCGTTTATAACATGAAAATAATTATTAATTCGTTGATTTGTAAAAAAATCTAACTACCTAAAAGTCTAATTGTCTAAATAATTTATAAATACGACTGTCGAAATATGAAATTAAGAGCCGAAAATTTAATAAAAACCTATAAAGGTCGTAGTGTAGTTAAAGGAATTTCTGTTGAAGTAAATCAAGGGGAAATTGTTGGTTTATTAGGCCCAAACGGAGCAGGAAAAACCACTTCCTTTTATATGATTGTTGGATTGGTAAAACCAAATTCGGGTAATATTTATCTTGATGATATGAACATTACCGAATATCCTATGTACAAACGTGCTCAAAACGGCATTGGATATTTGGCACAAGAAGCTTCAGTTTTTAGAAAGTTGAGTATCGAAGATAATATATTGAGCGTTTTACAACTTACCAAACTATCCAAAGCCGAGCAAGAAGCCAAAATGGAAAGTTTGATTGATGAATTTAGTTTGCAGCACATTCGCACCAATCGTGGTGATTTATTGTCTGGTGGCGAGCGTCGACGAACAGAAATTGCGCGTTGCTTAGCAACCGACCCAAAATTTATCTTGCTCGACGAACCTTTTGCAGGTGTAGATCCTGTTGCGGTAGAAGACATTCAACGTATTGTTGCGCAACTCAAAAATAAAAATATCGGAATTCTTATTACCGATCACAACGTACAAGAAACTTTGGCAATTACTGACAAAACCTATTTGATGTTTGAAGGCGGCATTCTTAAAGCTGGCAAACCCGAAGAATTGGTGGAAGACGAAATGGTGCGTAGGGTTTATTTGGGTCAGAATTTTGAGCTCCGGAAGAAGAAGTTGGAGTTTTAGTTTTTAGACAAAAAGATAAGAGATGAAAAGAAAAATGATATACGAAATTTATGGAAAATCCATCAAAAGTGCAACAAGAAGAATGGTTCAGAAATGAATCATATTGGAAATGCGGTATTTTTTATTTTAACAAAGACGATTCTAGAATGTTTCCTCCAAAAAGATATCAAGAAGTTGGGTGTACAATAAATTTTGCTAATAAAAAATCAATTATCGGGTTTATTTTATTACTACAAGCTCCAATATTTGCTTTACTATTTATATTTTTAAGAAAATAAATTATGGAAAATCCTTCTAAAGAACAAATCGAAATTTGGAGAAAAGATCCAAAAAACTGGAAATACGGCTTTAATGTTTATTATAATCCTGAAGACAAACGTATTTTTCCAAGAAAATATTATAAAGAAATGGGTTGGACCGTTAATTTTGCGAATACCAAATCAATTATGGTTTTAGTAACCTTTTTGGCATTCATTTTTGGAGCTTTGTTTCTGTTCAGAAATCATTAATTTATTGTCAAATATTTTAGCATTTTTGGACTTCCATTATAAATATTAATGTCTACATTTTCATAAATTCCGTTCACGAAACCTTTTTCTGAAAGTTGCCAAAAAAGCCAGTCGTCTTTAATTTTTTCTACCCAAAAATTATAGTTGGCAACCCAAAACGTATAATCGGCAAACTCATCTTTCAGGAAATCTTTATAATAACTTTCGCCAGTATAAATTATGGGTTTTACTTTGTAATGGGCTTCAACAAAATCCAACCAACGGTGCAAACCTACTTTTAGACTATCTACAGGTTGGTTTTCTGGCAATTGCTCAATATCCAGTACTGGTGGCAAATCGCCTTTTTGTAATTTTACATTTCTGATAAAAAATTTGGCTTGAGCAATGGAGTTTTCGTTAGGTCGGTAGTAATGATAAGCGCCTCGAATTAGTTTCTGTTTTCGAACTTGCTTCCAGTTTTCTTTAAATTTGAAATCCACTTTATCCATGCCGCAAGTGGCGCGAACAAATACAAATTCTATTTTGAAATTTTCGATCGAATCGGATTCTTCCCAATCTATTTCGCCTTGATATTCAGACACATCAATTCCAAAAACTTTATCTTTATGATTGTTCAAAACCTGATTATTTCTGGCCTGAGCCACTTTATCGACTTTTACGGTTTTGTTGGTTTTGAAACTAAAATAGTATAAAATTGCATTTCGATAATGGTAAATTCCAAAAGCTAAAGAAGCAAAAAAACTAAAAAGCACAATTATTCTTATGCCTACATTCGATTTTTTCTTAGTTTTTGAAGTACTTCTTTTGCGAACAGCAATCGGCTTTTTCATTATTTAGAAATGGTATTCTTCGAAAAAATATTCATCACAACCGACAATAAAACATAAAAAAGTATGACAAGTGCCACTCCAAAAAACTTAAAAATAAGCAATAATAAAATTGATATCGTCAGAAATATAATTTGAAGTAAATTGTCTTTCACATTTTTTGATTTGAATTTTAATGAAAACAGCGGTATTTCGGCGTTCATAATAAAAGCACTCAACAAGGTAATGACAACCAAAAACCAATGATTTGTTAACACCAACGTCAATACTTCTAATTTGTCATCAATAATAATTAATGGCAAACTCATAATAAACAAAGCGTTTGCTGGCGTTGGCAACCCAATAAAAGAGTTGGTCTGTCGCGTATCGATATTAAAATTTGCCAATCGGTAACACGCACCGAGCGTAATTATAAACCCGAAAACGGACAATTTATTTATTACTTCCGAATCGTATTCTGTCATTTGAAAAAGCTGAAACATGGTAAATCCAGGAACCAAGCCGCTTGTAACCATATCTGCTAACGAGTCGAGTTGCAAGCCAAGTGGACTTGAAACTTTGAATAATCTGGCAAAAAAACCATCAAAAAAATCAAGAAAAATTCCGAAACAAACAAAGAAAAAAGCTTTCTCAAAATCTAATCTGGATACAAAAATAATTGCAATGCATCCACAAAAAAGATTGGCAAGCGTAATTAGATTCGGGATATGTTTTTTTACATTCATCTTGAAAAAATTTATAGAAACTTCGCAAATTTAATACAATAAGTTGCAGCCAAGTGCGTTTTTATTATAGATTTTTATATGATATTTGTAAAAAATAAAATTACTTGAAAAAATACCTGTTTTTATTGCTATTATTTGCTTTCAGTAACATCAAAGCACAAACAATTAGAAAATATTCCAACGAATTTCTGAATATTGGTGTTGATGCAGCTTCGCTTGGCATGTCAAATACTTCGGTTGCTCATACTAATAATGTCAATTCGGGCTACTGGAATCCTGCAGGATTAATTCATCTAGAAGACAGTCAATTGGGTTTGATGCACGCCAGTTATTTTGCCAATATTGCGCAATACGATTATGCTGCTTTTGCAAAACCTATAGATTCGGAATCGGCATGGGGAATTTCTATGATACGTTTTGGTGTTGATGATATTTTAAATACAACACAATTAATTGACAATCAAGGAAATATTGATTATAATAGGATTAGTAAATTTTCGACAGCAGATTATGGTGTTACTTTTTCGTATGCCAGAAAAATGCGAATCGAAGGATTTCAGTATGGAGTGAATGCCAAAGTTATTCGACGAATTATTGGAAAATTTGCCAATTCGTGGGGTTTTGGTTTTGATGCAGGTGTTCAATTTGAACGTAATAATTGGAATTTCGGATTGATGGTTCGCGATATCACAACAACTTATAATATTTGGAATATTGATGAAGACGAGTTTAACACCATCAAAAACACCATTCCGGGACAGAACCAAGATTTGCCAGAAAGTACTGAAATTACGGCACCAAAAGCACAACTCGGAATGTCAAAAAAATACGAATTTCATAACGATATGAGTCTTTTGGCAGCAGCCAACTTGAACATGCAGTTTACCAAAACCAATGATATTGTTGCTACCGACGTTGTGAGTATTGATCCAGCAATAGGTTTTGAAGGCGGTTACATGGATATGGTTTTTCTGCGTACAGGTTTCGGTAATTTTCAGAAAGTAACCCAGTTGGATGGAGGTTCAAAAATAGGTTTTCAACCTAACTTGGGATTAGGATTTAAATACAAAGGCATTCAGGTAGATTATGCATTGACAGATATTGGCAACCAAAGTGCGGCATTATATTCGAATGTTTTTTCGTTGAAAGTCGATCTAGATATTTTTAGAAGATAAAGCCCATCCCCAACCCTTCCCAAAAGGAAGGGAGAAGCCCATCCCCAACCCTTCCCAAAGGGAAGGGAGAAGCCCATCCCCAACCCTTCCCAAAGGGAAGGGAGAAGCCCATCCCCAACCCTTCCCAAAGGGAAGGGAGTTAAAACTAAATTTTTATGTTAAAAAAAATATTTTTTTTTCTCTTACTTCTCAGTTTTTTATTTGTCTTTTCTCAAAGTATTCCGCTTTCTGATAAATGTAAAATTAGCGTTTTAACCTGCGGCAGCGGAAATCAATTGTACTCTACTTTTGGTCATACGGCTATACGAATTAACGACTATGAACGCGATCTTGACGTGGTTTATAACTACGGAATGTTTGACTTTAACGAAGGTAATTTCTATCTCAAATTTATAAAAGGCGATTTGCAATATTTTGTTGCAACGACAACCTATCAAGAGTTTATATTGGAATACCAGTTTGAGCAACGTGAAGTTTTGGAACAAACTTTACTATTGAGTCCAACTCAAAAACAACAATTATTTGAACTTTTAAACAGTTCGTTACAAGGCACAGAAAAATTTTATACTTACAAATTTATTGATAGAAATTGTACTACAATGATTTTGGACAAAATAAACTTGATTTTAGGTTCTGAAATTGTACAAAAAGTTGATAGCAGCCAACTTACTTATCGGGAAGTATTGCATCCATATTTTGAAAATTATTTTTATTATAAATTTGGAATTAGTATCATTTTTGGCGAAAAAGTAGATAGAGAAGCAGAAAAATTATTTTTACCAATAGAGTTATTTACTAGTCTTGCAAAATGTAGTATTAATGACCAAAAATTGGTTTCAAGTACCGATACGATCGTTAAGGCAAACAAGCCTAAAATAGATTTTAATTTTCTAGATAGTATTTATTTTGTTAGTGCTTTGCTCCTACTTATGGTAATTTTGAATTTCAATAAAATTACTAATTTGTATTTTACAATTATGGGAATTATTGGTATTTTCTTTTGCCTAGTTGGATTTTATTCCTTGCATGAAGAGCTTTTATGGAATTATAATGCTTTATTATTCAATCCTTTATTATTGCTACTAGCATTTTTAAATACATGTAAATTTAGAAGTGTATTGGTCGTAATCTGTTTGATTTCGTTTGGAGTTTATTCAGTAATTGTCATTTCAAAACCTCATTTTTTATTGGTTTTACCATTTATTTTGGCTACATCTATTTTATTAATTCGATCCGAAATTTCGATCAAAAAGCTACTGACCTCGATAAAAAATAATCGTACTTAAGGTTTTAAAAACGATGTTAATATCCAGAAAAATACTTCGGTGCTTGATGTAATACAAGTCGTATTGCAACTTCATTAAACTATCATTAATAGTGGCACCGTAGGAATAATTTACTTGTGCCCAGCCTGTTAATCCTGGTTTTATGACGTGTCTTGTTTCGTAAAACGGCATGATTTGGGCAATTTCTTTTACAAAAACGGGGCGTTCTGGTCGAGGTCCAATAATAGCCATTTCGCCTTTGAGCACATTTACAAATTGTGGCACTTCATCAAGACGGGATTTTCTTAGAAACTTACCAAAAGCTGTAATCCTTGAGTCGTTTTTCTGACTAAAAACAGCACCATTTTTTTCGGCATTTTTTATCATGGTGCGAAGTTTCAAGATTTTAAAAACATTGCCATTCTGACCTACTCGTTTTTGAGTGTAAAACAGTTTTCCGCGATTGCCAATCAAGTTTCCTAGCAGAATTAAAGGCAAAATACCAACTCCTACTAAAAGTCCAAATAACGAAGTAATTATTTCGAGAAATCGCACCACGACGAGATACAAATGATTTTGATTGCTTCGGCTAAAGGGAAAATACCTGTAAAAATCTTTGGCGATGTATTGAACTGGAATACTTTGCGTGATGCTTTCGTAAACTTGAGTATATTCTCTAATAATGAATCCTTTTTCTAGAAGGTGAATAAGTGATGCATATAAATTTGAAGTTATTCCGTCAGTTTTTTGAGAAGCAATCACAATTTCTGAAATTGAGTTTTGAGCAACAAATTCACGAATGGCGTCTTTTTCTATATTTTGAATAAAATTAATTTTGAGATTTGATTCGTGATTTTGAATATCAGAATTTACATAACCTAAAATTTTGTAATGTGGATCAGCTTTTTCAATACCGCTAACAAGCGCTTCCAACTGGTCTTTATCGCAGATAAGAATGGCATTTTTTAAAAACCTGTCTGATGCTAAAAAAGCTACATACAAATACCGCCAAAGATATAATGCGCCTAAAACCACAAAGTAAAAAGAGATTATTTGCAACCTGTTTTTTGGCAAAAGCGGAGTAAATACTGGAGTTAGTAAGAATAATAAAACGGTTGTTGAAGCTGTGAGTAGTATACTTTGTAAAACTTGAAACTGTTTGCTAGCAACTTGTAAATCATACATCTCGAAAACGGTTCCGATAATATTGATATAAAAACCGAGTACAATTATATAATTAAAATTCAAGAAGAAGGAGTCAAAATATTCGATCTCAAAGAAAAAATCCATTAAAAAAATGAATGCAAAAACAAACAATACATCAAAAACTCTAAGGAGAATTTTGCGTTCAGAAATTTCGAAATGTATTTTCTTTTTGTTTTGCATTACAAACGTTTGGTCATTGCAAAGTACAGTTATTTATTAATAAAAAAAATTATTTTTCATCAATAGAAACTTTAAGTAAAGAAAGTGCATAGATAAATCCGGGTGCTGCAAGTCGCATCGCAGCATGATTTATGGTAAAAAGCCAAAATGCAAAGAAGGACAAAAGATAAATATTTTGCTTATTTTGGTAGAACAATGATAAAGGTGTAATAAATAAAATTAACAACATAATGATACCTAAAAAACCATGTTCGGCAAGTAGACGTGTAATTTCATTGTGAGAAGCGGCATGAATACCTGTCCAATCATATCGATATTGCTCGTTTTTACCAATTCCAACACCTAAGAGTGGATTTTGAAGAAACATTTTCATTTCAGTTTCGATAAGTTCTTCACGACCACCGAGCCTATCCGTTTTTACTCTACCTCGACCATCTTGATTGGCATAGCGTTTTTCAATCATTCCTGAAGTTTGCGAAGCACTATAACTCCAAAGTCCAATACTTAAAATAAAAGCACCAAAAAGTATAGCTAACAGCTTAACTCGTGAATTCTTTATTGAATACCAATACAATAAAAAAACCAAAACTCCTATCATGACAATTCCAGTTAAAACCCCACCTCGAGAAAAAGTCACAATCGCCCTGTAGGCAATAAAAATTGTTAAAAAAGTATTTAAGACTACATACTTTTTAGTATCAGAAATCAAGAGTAATCTTGTAAAAAAAATAAAAAAACCTAAACCAAAAATTGTAGATACTTGATTAGGTCCAAAACCACCAGATGCCTCAAAATTTGAAGATGTACCTGTTACAACTGCCTTTATGCTTGGAGCATATAAAAAAGCATAGCTAACAGTAGATAAAATAGGTAATGCAATAAATAAAAGAAGATTGTTAAGTTCTTTGTATGTAATTTTTCGCCCAAAGCAATAAATAGCTGAAAAGCATAAACATATTGGACCAGACAAATAGAACAACATAACTTTTCTGAAATCCGAACTTAAATTGAGTGTCAATGTTGAAACAAAAATCCCCGGCATTAGCAGAAAAAAAAATAAAAAATAAATAAAACTTTTTTTTGAAAATTTTGAATAATACATCCCTGTAAGCATAAAAAAAGTAACTCCATACTTTCCAAACTCATGTATAAAATTTCCATTTGTCATTCGTAATAATACTTCTGACCCCATCATATATCCAGCTACATATAAAACTTCATTATTTTTATTTTGTTTATAAACCACAACCAATAAACCAATAATAAAAATTAAAACACCAAGTAATTTGGAAAAAACTGGAATAGTAAATATTATTCCTGCGATAAGAATATGAAAAACTATTAATTTTAAATATGTTAGTTGATTTATTTTCACAACAAAAGATTTTTATAAATGTCTTTGATTTGTTTTAAAACTATACTTTCAGAATAGTTCATTTCTATTTTTTGGAACAAATTTTTTGAAAAATTTTCTCTTATACTTTCTTTTGTTGTTAGTTCTTTGAGCTGCAAAACAAGATCATCAACATTTTCTGGATTAAACAACAAACCCGTTTTTTCATGTTTAATAATCTCAGGACAAAATCCAACGTTTGAAGCTACTACTGGCAAATTTGTTACTCCATATTCTAAAAGCGTAACAGGAAACCCTTCATTTAAAGAACACAAAACACCAATTGTTCCTTGTGAAAGAATATTTTTTATATCTTTTTTTAAATCATAAAAATGAATACTATCATAAATATAATTTTCTTTTGCATATGCTACTAATTCGTTATAATAATAATCATTATAATTTTTACCCACAAGGTGAACACTCCATCCTTGATTTTTAATCCCAGATCTAAAAAAAGCAGTTAATAATACTTGATGATTTTTAGGGTTTTTAAGATTAGCCAAACAGATAATTCGTTTTCCAATCTCGCCTTTCAAGATAGTTTTTTCAGTATTATCATCCTCTAGTACAGCAAAATTTGGTATAAAAACAGCATTTTTATACCCATATTTATGAAACCATTTTTCGATTTGATAATTAACAACAAGTATTTTATTATAAAAACAACAACAAAAAAGTAGCGGTATATTCTGGAGAAAAGATTGATTTGCTCGATTACCATAATGTTCATGTTGTACAACCTTAACTTTGAAATAAACCAACTTTACTAAAAAAGCTAAAAAAAAGGAGGTGCCATGAGAATGAATAACATCAATTTTATTGTCTTTAATAATCTTTTTAAACAATAAAATTGACCTTATATCGAAGGTGTGTTTTTTGTTCAAAAAAAAGTAATCATTTAGATTAGTAACTTTATTTTTTAGTTTTCCTTCTGTTCGAGATACAACAATACCACTATACTCTATAGATTTTGAAAGCGAATTGGCATAATTAACTGCCATTCGCTCTGCGCCACCGGGGTTTAATGAATCTATAAGCTGTAAAACTCTCATTCTTGTAAAAGTAGTTTTATTTCTTGTTCAAAATAGTCTAAAGTATAATTTCTTGACCATTGTGAGCCATTTTCAATCATTTGTTGATAAAGAGTTTTATTTTGAATTAACTCTGAAATTTTATTGGCATCATTTTTCAAATCAAGATCTAATAATAAACCCCTGTTACCAAAATCTAACATATTTGGAACACACGAAATCGCAGTAGAAATGGGAACACAGCCCCAAAACATAGACTCTGCCACTACTTTTGGCCAGCCTTCACTCTTAGAAGGTAATAACATAAAATGACTTTCCTGATACATTTTTTTAATTATATCTGAAGTTTGATTGCCTAACAAAAATACATTTTTTTGTAGTGAATTATGAGCTATAAATTTTTCTAAATTTTCTCTTTCTTTTCCTTCTCCAAACAAAGAAAACTCAATATTATAATTTGTTTTCAATAAGTTTTGGACAAGTTGGATAGCATATAAAGGTCTTTTTCCTGATGATAAAGTACCAACGAAAATAATTTTTATTTTTTCTGTTAACTCTTTTTTTTGAATTTCGATTTTATCAGCATCAGAATAGCTTGCTGTAAAAAACGATTTTATATTAGCAGTTTGATTTTCCCATTGTCCATATACCAAAACCTGTATTTTTTTGGTTAAAAAAGTATTAGAAAGTATTTTTTTTTGCAGTTTATAGCTTAAAGGTATTTTTGCATTTGGATCCCAATTGCCCGCATATTTAGCAGTTTTTACCTTAAATGGAAAAAATAGTTGAGCAATTGAGGCTATTAATCCAACATTTCCTGGACATCGTAAATGAATATGATCTGCCCAAAACATGGCTTTTACAATTATACGAAAGTTGTATGTAATTTGAAAAAAAGCATACAAAACTGCTTTAAAAGATTTGATATTAAAATCTGAGAGTAAAAATATTTTTGAAATTTTGAATGGTATTTGACTAATCAATAATCCATTATCATTTTCCCAATTAGGGCAACAAAAAGCAACATGATCGGCATATTTAGTCCAAATTTCCATTTCTTTGACATAGGGGCTGTATGCAAACCAATTGTTTCCTTTTTTAATTATTGGAGCATTAGAAATGATTAGTAATTTCATTAAATATATCCTTTAGATCCTTTTTGAGAAACTATATTGGCTGGAACTCCTAGCACTACCAAATTATCTTCTACTGTAGTTGTTACAAGAGAGCAAGAACCAACTAGAACATTGTTTCCTATATTTATTTTTCCTGCTATTACAGAATTTACACCAATATATACATTGTCTCCAATTGTTGGAACACCACGATTTTCGTCTTGCCCAGAAATTCCAATCGTTACACCTTGCGACACATTACAATTGGTCCCAATTACAGTATTTGCATTTAAAATAATTCCGCCAAAGTGTCCAATATAAAAAGAATGTCCAATTTGTGCAGAACTAGGAATCGAAATACCAGTAACAATTTCAATCCATTTTTGCCAAAACAACATTAAAAATTTTGAAATAAAATTAAAAGGAAAAATAGTAATTTTTTTATAGCAAAAATGAGCAATTCGGTATTGAAAAATAGCCCAAAATCCTTGTGTAAAAAAAACTATGGAAAAGAAATTTCCGCCGTATTTTTTATACTTTTTAAAATCTGAATTTATAATCTCAAAAATAGTCATTTATTTCTTTTGCATATTCATTGTTACATGCATGCATTTGAACAAAGCAGCATCTGAGATGGCGGAATTTTCCCAATCCTGTTGGTGCCATTTTTTACCAATTTCTTGTTTTTTAGAATCAGTAATTGGCAAAAAATTTACTAAATAAATCCATTTCGATTTACCTAATATTCCTCTTCTTTCTATTACATTAAAGGAATTATGATATTTAATTATTGTTTTTTTTGTAAAAGGCCATTCCCAGTCGGCGTCTGATTGAAAAGGTCTGTATAAAATGCGAACAAGCTTTACAGGCCAGCTGGTTTCCATTGGATCATAGCTAATTACGGAACCATTTTTAGCAAGTTTTTCATTTAATAGACTAATCAATATATCTATATTTGGGAAATGATGTAAAACCCCGTACGCATAAATCACATCGAAATCTTTTTCAGAAAATTCATTTGACAAAAAATCTACAGCAACAGCTTTAGCATTTGGAAAAGGTTTGAGTCGCTCGCTAAGTTTATTTATGGCTACATCGCTCAAATCGATACCTATATATTGTTTGGCATTTTCTGCTAAATAAATTGATAAATAATTACCCGCAAAACATCCTAAATCCAACACTTTTTTGTCTGACAAATCGCCTAACCAAACTTTATGCAAGTTGTAGGCTTGATCATGAACACCTATATTTTTGCGTATTTTATTTAAAATTCCATTCCGAAATTTTGCCCAAAGTTTGGTAAAATAATTTTGTTTTATGTTATTGTAAAATTCTTTTTGTTTTATATTAGTTTCAAGAATTTCTTGTGTTGTTTTCATATGATAATGATTTATAAAACTGTATATTTTTTTGAATAATTTTGTTTAAATAATATTTTTCTAAAACGAAAAGTCGTGCTTTTCGCGCGATTTCTTTTGATTTTTCTTTATTTTTAAAGACCCAAAGTATTTTTTCTGCTATATCTTCAGGATCATGAGGATTACAAAGTAAGCCGGTTTCATAATTTTTGATTGTTTCTGGACCTGGTCCTAACTCCGTAAAAATTACAAATTTTTCCATTGCCATTGCTTCAGGAGCAACCAACCCTTGGGTTTCCATGTGTGATGGAAAAACGCATACTTCAGCTTCAGAGTAGTGAAACTTGATTTGATCATAAGGTATTGCACCTTTGAAACAAATGGAATTTGAATTGTCTTTTAATTTAATAAGTTCTGTTTCTTGAAGCATTTTTATGTAGGAACTATTATCTGGAAAGTACCAATCTCTTCCGTAAATATCTAAAGTTGCTTTTGGAAACTCATTTTTAACTATCGGAAATGCTTGTATTAGTTGTCGAATTCCTTTTTTTTCGCAAACTGTACCAACAAAAACAATTTTATTTTCTGATATTTTTGAGTTTACAGGACTAAACAAATTAGTATTTATTGGGTTTCTTATTAGCGCTATTTTTTTTGAGTTATAGCTTAAATATTTTTCAGTATGTATTTTAACATAGTTGGATACTGCAATAAATGCATCCGCCTTTTTGAAAGATCTTTTTTCTTGAAACCCTTTCCATTTATTAATTTTTCGATTTTCGGATTCTGCAAAAAAATGATGCCCGCCATGAAGCCGAATTATATGTTTAATGTTTGGCACTTTATTAATAAATGACAATCCTAATTCGGCAGTTTCAATAATTGAAATTGGATTTGACTCATGAATTTGCTTAATTTTATTATTTATTTTAATCGAATTTATAAGCCAAATTAAGCCTTTAGTTTCATTTCCTTTAATTCTATAAATATCAATCCCATGTTCTATTGTATTTTCATTTTTTGAAGAATAATTAATACCAACTACAGATATTTTTATACCGTTTTTAACTAATTCCTGCGAAATTGTTTTTACAAAACTGCCTATTCCACCGTGCGGAAAACCTTCTTTTGGATATTCGTTAGTTATAAAGCAAATGTGCATATTTTTTGTTTGTAACAAAGATAAATTTAATTATTGGTATTAAGAATTAATTTCATTTGCAATTTTTTTGCTACTTTCATTGATAGGGTGTGCTACAATAATTTGCATCCATTTTTTTCTATCCATTGCAAGTTTATCCGGAAAATTTAATGTTACTAAAATTTTGCTGTTAATTTCAGCTTTAGAATTTATCCAACCAACTGCATCTAATCCAGCCATACTTCTAAAATGCTGAAAATCGTAAACCTCTTTTACTTTAAAATCTGAATTTGATACTGGGTCGTAATTTAAGTATAGACAAGGCTTGTTTAAAACAGAAAAGTCGTGTGCCATGGTGCTACCAAGATTGATTACCAAATCACAATGCAAAACGGTATTTACTAATAATTGAATGTCATTATAAGCAGGATATATAGCAGCAAAAGTCTTTGGATGATTGCTTTCAACGCGCCAATCTGGATCTATTATTGATATTAAGTTTTTGTGTTTTAAAAGTACTTTGTCAAATCTATTGCTTTTATCTACTGGATTTCGTCTAAAAATTATTTGAGGACTTTGGGTTGTATCAATTTTACTAATCTCATCACAAATATCTTCAAAATAATTTGACTCGTAAGGAGAATTTTGGTCGTTTGCGGAGAAACAAATTGTTTTTTTATTTGGGTTTAAACCGTGTTCGTTAAAAAAATCGATTTTGTCTTTATGAAATTCTTTTTTAAAATAAAACTCAAACTGGGGTGTTCCAACAACTTCAATTTGATTCGTATCAATTTCCGGATATAGTAACTTCAATTCTGTCTTCATTAAATCTGACCAGACAAAATACCTATCATATCTAGATATAAGTCTTGCTTTTGGAACATTATCCCATGAGAAAATAACGGTTGCCGTTTTAATTTTTAATGCATTTGCTACCGAAATTATTGGCGCGCTAATAGGTGCTCTTTGATGTAGATTTAATATAAAGTTTGGGTTGAAGGCTGAAATATCTTTTTCAATAGTTTTAATTACTTTACTTCTTGAAATAGAATTGGTGTAAATTGTTTCAAACTTTAAAATGATTTTATATGATTTTGAAAAAAAAAAACCCAATATTTCTGACAATCGATATAACAATTTTAATTTCATTCCTTTTTGGTTTTTATTCCAAAAAGACATAATTGTGTTGTTATTTAGTGTCTTTTTATTGCGAAGTAATCTTGCATAAGAAAGGCTTTCTCTCAATATTCTAGCTTTCGGACTTTCTATAAAAAGTGGAATTTTCTGGAAGTTTGTTAGTTTTTTCTGAACACTTTTGATTTCAGAAATTGCGGCGTCAGAAATCTGATGATAAATCATTATTTCTGCATCTCTATTTTGTAACTCTTCAATAAAACTCGAGTAAAGATAATTTCGGACGGCAACTCCATCAGGAACAATTAAAAGTATTTTCATATAGTTAAAATGAAATAATTTTACTTATAATGTGGGCAACATCCATTTCAAAATACATAGGAAGTCTAAGCAATTTGTTTGTAAAGTTTTCACTATTAAGTAATTGACGTCCATCATGTTTGTCATTATAATAGTCGCTTGAGTGTAAGCTAATATAATGAAAAACGGCAAGAATATTGTTTTGCTTTAAATAGTCAATTAAAGCAGTTCTCTGAGTTAGAGAATCACAAACTAGATAAAACATATGCCCATTATTTGTGGAATAGTCAGGGATTTTCATTACTTGAACATTTTTTTCAATGGCCCAATCTTTCAAGTTTTCAAAATAAGAATTCCAATGTTCTAATCTTTTTGACTGAATTTTATCCAAATTTTCTATTTGTGCCCACAAAAAAGCTGCAATAATTTCGGAAGGTAGAAAAGAGGATCCTGTATCTACCCATCCGTATTTATTAACTTCTCCTCTAAAAAATTCGGCTCTATTAGTTCCTTTCTCCCAAATAATTTCTGAT
This sequence comes from Flavobacterium sp., assembly GCA_043771555.1. Lineage (GTDB taxonomy): Bacteria > Bacteroidota > Bacteroidia > Flavobacteriales > Flavobacteriaceae > Flavobacterium. Next base: position 30,070 of record JAYVHB010000063.1, read on the forward strand.
CTGTTAATGTACTTTTCATCATTTATTGCTATCATGCCTCCTTCGCCAGAGATTATATTTTTGGTTTCATGAAACGAAAAAGCTGCCATATGACCAATCGAACCTAGAGGTTTTCCTTTATAATAACTGTCTATAGCTTGTGCAGCATCTTCAATAACTGTCAAATTATATTTGGTGGCGAGGTACATGATTTTATCCATATCGCAAGCTACTCCTGCATAATGTACTGGTACAATAGCTTTAGTTTTGGGTGTTATTAATGCTTCAATTTTGTCGGCATCAATATTTGGATTGTCGGAACAAGAATCTGCAAAAATAATTTTTGCTCCTTGTCTAACAAATGCAATTGCGGTAGAAACGAAAGTAAAACTTGGCACAATTACTTCGTCTCCTTCTTTAATATTTGCCAAAATTGCACACATTTCTAGTGCATCTGTACACGATGTGGTTAGCAAACATTTTTTGAAACCATATTTTTTTTCAAAAAAATCTTGACATTTTTTTGTAAACATTCCGTTGCCAGAAATTTTTCCAGATTTGACTGCTTCTTCTATATATTTGGTTTCGTTACCTGCTAGGTAGGGTTTGTTAAAAGGAATCATATTCGCCAAAAATGTTTTATTATTTGTTTTTCAATTATTTTATATCCAATAGAATTATAAAAATTGCAAGCCATATCATTTGAAAATTGCGTTGGTATTTGCAAAAAAATTATACCTATTTGTTGTAACTCATTTTCAAGAGCTTGCATCAATTGGCGTCCTATTCCTTTACCTTGGTGATTTGGGTTAATAGCTATAAGTCCAATTTTGGCATAACTGTTTTGTTTTTTATAGGATACGAATCCAACTATTTCACTTTCAAAAAGATAAACTAATATGTTATCTGCAAAAGTATTGTTTATTGAGTTATCTACCCATTTTTTATACAATTTTAAAAAATCGTCACTATCGAAGTTATTGTCTAATTTATACCTACTGTACTTACCGCTCTCAAAAGCTAATTGGTAAAGTGTATGTTTATCAAAAGTTATGTTTGAAAGGGTTGTTATATTTGGGTTTTCTGATACAAAATTAGGGGTTAATTTTTTTTCGAAAATCACTTTTATTTCTTTAAAATTTTCTATAAAGTTTTCAAATTCATAATAAAAATCAGATTTAGATTTAAGATAAATTAAATCAAAGTTATTTACAAAAATTGGTTTGTTGCAATTATTTTCTATTGTGATTTCACCAATTGCTTTATTGAAAAAATCTGAATCCCATTGAAGTTTTTTTACTTTCATTTTATTTCATCAATGATAAATATTGGTCTGTTTTTAGTTTGGTCAAATATCTTTCCGACATAAATGCCTGTAATTCCTATAGTTGTAATTATCACTCCCGAGAGAAACCAAATAGACACAATAATAGAGCTATATCCCAAAACCGCTATCTTGCTGTACAAAGCTAAATAAATATTATAAATACCAATTAAAAATGAAATTCCCGATATTGTTAATCCAAATTTTACAAAAAGCTTTAATGGCTTGTTTGAAAAAGAAATTATAGTGTTAAATGCTAGACTTAATAACTTGCTTAAATTATAAGTCGAGACACCTTCTTCGCGTTCGCCGTGTTCTACTTCTATAGAAACAGTTTTAAAACCAACAAATTTTACAAAAAGAGGAAAAAATTTGATTGTATCAGATATAGTTAAAATAGCCTGAATAACTTTTTTATTATAAATACCAAAATTTGCGACTTGACTATCATATAAAGTGTCTGTAAAAAAGCTGTAAATTTTTGAAAATAGCAAAGATGTTGTCCGTTTAAAAAAACTATCCTGTCGATTTTTACGTTTGGCTAAAACCACATCGTAACCTTCTTTAGCTTTATTGTATAATTTTATTACTTCTTTGGGTTGATCCTGCAAGTCACAATCAAGCACAACAATCCACTCGCCTTTTGAATGAGATAATCCAGCCATAATTGCTGGATGTTGCCCAAAATTTCTACTTAGTCTAATGCTTTTAACTTCTTGAAAATGATCAGAAAGTTTACACATAACTTCCCAACTATTATCTGGGCTTCTGTCGTCAACCAATATTATTTCGTAGGTTTCATTGATTTCAATCATCACTTTTTGAATTTCTTCAACAAGTTTGTAAAGAATTTTTTCGGCCAGATAAACAGGACTTACAATCGAAATTATTGGTGTTGAATTCTGCATAAATCTTTAAGTGTCGCTAAAATATTTTTATTGATTGGGTTAGTAATAATGTTTAATACAAAAAAAGTATTTATATATTTTTTTTAAAACAATCAAATAATACTTTTTGTTATAACAATTTTTAATAGATATATTATTCCTGAAACAAAATGCAAAGCAAATAAACCTATTTCTATTATATACATTTTATATTTATTTTTGTTAATAATAATTAATTTTATTAGTTGGATTAGACATACTAAAAATAATAAATAAGAACACATATAGTTTTGCCATAAAAAATTACCAGATAATTCTCTTCTACCAGACTCATAGAAAATGTAACTAATACTCAATCCTACTAACATACATAGGAGTACAAATTGTACCATTTTTTCTTTCAAAAGCTGCTTGTTCCGATATAAAAAAATAATTGGGAATAGAAAGCTAGAAATAAATGTACTTATAAAAAAAACTGTTGTGTAAAACCAATTTTGCTTACAAGAAATATATAATAGATGCATAAAATCTATTTTTACAGAAGTATTTACTTGAGCAGAAGTTGTTTTTATATAAATAAAAAAATATTCAATTATTATTAATAATCCTGCTGCAGCAATTGAAAGTAAACTTTTAAAGAAAACTTTATTTAGTCCATAACTGCTTAACATAATTAATGGATATGCAATTATGTATACGAATATAAAACTAGGTTTTATTAATACATTTAAAACTATTAAAATAAATAGTGTTATATCTCTTTTGGATTTATAATTTTCTAATTGTTCTAAAGATTTCCAAAACAACAAAATTACAAAAGGCATAGCAAAAATAGTTGTTGAATTGTGCCATACAGTTGGTGGATGGCTCATAATATAGTATTTCCCAAAATAAATATATATTGATGGTAGACTAAAACAAAAAAGTAACATTAAAGCAGAAATACTTGGAATAACTCCCTTTGAACCATTAAGTTTTAGAACTTCTTGTTGTATAATTTTTTTGGTTAATTTATATTTTAAAAATGTGATACCTACTAAGACGAAAAATGATGTTGCAATCAACAAATCTATATTATTTGAAAAAAAACTCAAACAATATACTGATAAATAATACAAAAAATTTGTTTGCATACCCATTGAACCATCCAAATATCCAATTATAAAATTTGCATGTGTAGGAATATCTGAAGGTACAAAATAAATAATATAATAATAGACCAAAGCTAATAAGAACAGAACTGACAGATCTATAAAAAATATTTTATTCTTCATTTTTTTATTTATTACTTGTAACAAATTCATTGTGTATCGATTATTTTTTTATCAAAAAGAAGGTTATCATGATTTTTTTTAAATTTAATTAAATTTGAGTGTAGAGAAATGTAAAATTAAAATTTGTTTAGAACTTTGTATGTACCATAAAAAATTATTAATATAAAAAATAAATTATTTGTTATCAAAAATAATTTATGTAGCTTATTGTTGAATTCTAAATCACTATAATATACCAAAGACATTATTAAAATTGGAGTTAACCATCGCATCTCTACAAAAGAAAAAATGACTATTGAAAATGTAAAAATAAGTACTATCGATATAAATGGCAAATAATGATTAATAGTAATTTTTCTTCTGAAAAGACAATAACTAAAATAGGAAAAAAGAAATAGAATAACCAATCCTGTTTGCCTTATAGACTGAAAAATTATATCTGCGAGATTTTTAAAGCACTCTTTTAGTGTTGATTCAATATCGAAAAGCATCGAAGATATAAAAGAATTTGGTAAAGAATTTAAGCCGTTTTTTAATAAATATTCATCTGTAACTTGCCAACTGGGATGTTGTTTGTTTTCTAATTCTCCATTATTTACCATTAGCTGAGCTAAATATTGTCGCTGTATCCAATTTGATTTTATAGTTTTGGGGGGAACTTTATTGTCGTAAGAAAAATTTTTGTTTTTTAACAAAGACGGTATATTAATAATCACACAAATAGCAAATAACAAAATAGGCTTTTTTATTTTATTAAGTAAATTATTTCTTTTCCTGTAAATTAAAAAAAACGAAAAAAAGATTATTGGAACATAAAGATAAATTAACTGTCTTGTAAAAAAAGCTATAATTAAAGAGCACCACATAAGTGTTAAATTAATTTTGTCTTTGTCCTCTAATATTTTATAAACTTCATTAAAAAAGCATACTAAACAAACATAAAACAAGGTGTCGTTTGTACCTAACATAAACCAGCCAGAAGCCGCAAAAAAGAAAAAATAATAATAAAACATTTCGTTTTTTATAGATCCCATTTTTGTAAAATAAAAAAATAAAATAATAAATAATAAAACATTTACAATACGAAGTGCTATATAATCTTGAAATAAAAAAGTAAAAGGATATGCTAAAATAATATAAGTTAGTCCGATTTTTTGGGAGATAGCTTCGTACCAACCTTTTGTTTTGATGAGACTTAAATTATCTAAAAAGACTTGTTCGTCACCACTTCCTTCATTAGATAAAGAGAAATAATAAGTCAATATACAAAAAAATAATATTGTCAAAATTTTCAACAAATTCTTTATAAGCAAATCTGATTTATCTATCATATTTAAATGTCTTTAAATTGTTTCTGATGATTAATTTGCCAAATGTCGCTATTTTCTAAAGATTTAAGAAATAAATCGGATGAATTTCCTTTTCCAAAATCGTTATAAGATTCAACAACTTTATGATTTTCAATAATTTTTAACGCTTTTGAAATATCATTTTCAGAATAATCAACATTAATAATATCAGCGTGAACTGACCTGTTTTGTTGACGAGTTCCAATATTAATAATAGGAATACCATAATAAGGAGCTTCTCGAATGCCTGCACTACTATTGCCAATAATGAATTTCGCATTTTTTAATAAGGTTAAAAAATATTCGAATCGTAAAGACGAAAAAACCCTAAATCTTGGATTTTGCTTTAGTTTTTGATATTCGTCAATTATAAATTGGCTTCCTAAGTCGTTGTTTGGATAAATAACTATGTAGTTATGCGAATCGTTTTCAAGACTTTTAACAAAATCTCTAGTATAAGATTGCATTTCGTTTACTTCTGTAGTTACTGGATGAAACATTACGATTGCAAAATCATTGAAATCAATTTCGTAATATTTTTTTACAACTTCCAATGCTGGCAAATCGTCTGAAAACATAATGTCTAAATCTGGTGAACCAATGGTAAATATGGATTCGGATATTTCGCCCATTTGAATCAACCTATTTTTTGCCAATTCGTTAGAAACAAAATGAATATGACTCATTTTGCTGGTAGAATGACGAATCAATTCGTCGATGGTTCCAGAAACTTCGCCGCCTTCTATGTGTGCAACCAAAATATTATTAAGCGAACCAACAATTGCTCCTGCCAACGCTTCTACTCTATCGCCATGAATAATTATCATGTTTGGAGTGCAGCTTTTGACATATTCTGACAAACCTTGAATGGTTTTTGCCAATGTCAAATCCATAGTAGTTTCGTGGGTATGATTTTCAAAAGTGTAAATATTTTTAAAATTACAACGTTCTATTTCTAGCAACGTATATCCGTATTCTATTTGCAGATGCATGCCGGTTACAAATACAAAAACTTCGAACTCTTGATTATTTTCAAGAATCGAAATCAACGATTTTATTTTACCAAAATCGGCTCGCGTACCTGTTAGGAATAGGATTTTTTTCATTTATTCAAAATCTAAAAAATCCAATTGCTCATCATTTTCAATATGCCTTTTTGCAGTTTTACCAAGAATATCGTTAAATTCTTCAGCTAGAATTTTACCTGTTCCAGGTCGTTTTACCCAAATATTATCTTTTGTAAAAATTTCTCCTTTTTTTATTGGGGCAATGGTGCAAACGGTAGCAAAGGCAAAATCGATGGTTACTTGTTCTTCAGCGGCTGGTTTTTTGGTGCCGCCTCGCATTTGCCAGATTTCGTTACTTGAAATAATCAATTCTTTGGTTGCGTTTTCGTCCATGCTACAAACAATATCTGGACCTTGTCGTTGCATGGTATCAGTAAAATGACGTTCGAGAATGCTTGCGCCAAGAGCTACTGCACCAAGACAAGCATTGTTATTTAAAGTGTGGTCTGAAAGTCCAAAAACTTTATCAGGAAATGCTTGATGTAGCTCCATCATAGCACCAAATCGGACTAAATGGATAGGTGTTGGATATAAGTTTGTGGTATGCAAAAGTGCAACTGGTACTTTGTGTTTATCGAAAATGGCCACTGCTTTTTGCACAGATTCTAAGGTGTTCATTCCAGTACTCAAGATTATTGGTTTTCCGAAACTGGCAATGTGCTCAAGAAGCGGATAGTTATTACACTCGCCAGATCCTATTTTATAGGCTGGAATATCGAATTTCTTTAATCGTTCGGAAGCTGCTCTGGAAAATGGCGTAGATATAAAAATCATTCCGAGGCTTTCGACATAGTTTTTGAGTTCGAACTCGTCCTCTTCATTAAGAGAACAACGTTCCATGATTTCATAAATTGATACATCCGAGTTACCAGGAATTACTTTCTTGGCTTCCTTGTTCATCTCGTCTTCAACAATGTGGGTTTGGTGTTTTACAACTTCTACACCTGCTCGTTTGGCAGCATCGACCATTTGTTTGGCAACTTCTAGTGAACCTTCGTGGTTGATACCAATTTCGGCAATGACAAGTGGTTGAAAATCTGGTCCAATTTTTCTGCCTGCGATTGTTATGTATGGATTCATTTTAATATTAGATTTCAAATATTAGATATTCTGATTTTGTAGTTTTATAAGATACTCGGCATAATCGAAATCGTCTTTTTTGTCGATATCAACATTGGCAAAAATATGATTTACTAGATAAGGAAATGCATCTTCTGTAATAATTTTGTTTTCTAAAACTGTTTTTGCTTTTGTGATATAAAGCAAGCCATTTTCAAAAAAAAGTGGTTCGAGATCTTGACTACGCTGACCAATTTCATAATTAAATGGTTGGAACTTATTGTCAAGAATTTTTCCGAATTTATGATAATTTTGAGAAACTGTAAATAGGCTCTCGCATTTATTCTTACTATATAATTCAAAAGCCTCGTTTAACAATTTTTTTGGTCGTAATGGGTTGGTTGGTTGCAACAAAATAATATTTTCAACTTCATCAATAGTCTCTACAACATGTTTTAAGGCCGATACTGTGGGTTCCAAATCGCCCGATAAATTTTCGGGTCTATCGATAACTTTTGCGCCATATTGCAAAGCTATTTTTTTAATTTCAAGGTCATTAGTAGTTACATAGACATCATCAATAATTTCTGAATTAGCTTGTGCATATAAGATGCTGTGAGCCAATAATGGAATTCCATCCAGAGACAAAATGTTTTTGTTTGGAAGTCGTTTTGAACCACCACGAGCTGGAATAATTGCGATTGTTTTGCCCATATTTTAGTTTAGAATAATTTCTCGAAAAACCTATTTCATTAGCCCTGCCACCAAATGTGATTAATCCATTAACAGGATCGTGTATTTGCTTTATTTAGATGCTTTTTTGATAGACAATACAATCCATTTGAGATTTGAAACCATTTAATTCGTCTTCTCTAAACAAATATATTTTATCATTTTTTTTCAAGTCAATTTTGGAAGATCCTTTATAATAATTTCTATATTCTTTGAAATATAATCTTGCGTTTTTATTGTCGACAACACCCATAACGAGCTCACGTTCAATATATATTTTTGAATTGTCATCGACAGGTAAACACTTAAGAAAGGCTACATTTTTTCTCATCATAGCTCCAAAAAGTGGGTTTTAAATCGATTTGTAAACTGGAAAAACAAAAAACAATGCTTCAAAAACGACTAGGTCTGCAAAAATTGCAATTCTTAAATATTTCAATTATTTTATCTCGGTTGTAATAAAACAAAATAATAATATGCAAAATCAAGTAAGGATAATAATAACTTTTCTTGAATAAAAAATAAATAAATATATTGAAAACAATTATTAAAATTGAAATCCAAGATGTTTTTTTAAGTAATAATACAAAACTCCATACAAATACACCAGTTATAGCCAAAGATTTAATAATTTTTTCTGGCCGTAGAACTAAAAAACGCACTTGAAGCTCGGGTCTAACTACAATAGTATCAATTAGATTATTAATATTAAAACCTATAAGCAACAAACAAAAGAAGATAAATACGGATAAGTAAATTAATATCGTCTTTATCTCAAAAATTTTATTTTCGTAATAAATTAAATGAACCATTACAAAAAACAAGGCAACAAAAGTACCTGGATGTATTAAAGCCGCCCAAGCAAATAGAAAAAGTGCAATATAACTATTTTTATTTCCTTTAAAATAGAAAAATAAACCCAAAATTATTAAAAATATTGCTAATATCTCGAACCTGAAATTATAGGTATACACACTTGAAACTAATGTCAAACTTAAAAAAAACTTAAGAAAGCTGTACTCTTTAAAAATTTTATAAATACCTAAAACGCTTAAAATAATGTATAAAAAATAAGCAGAAGTATAGGTGAAATGAGAAACTCCAAAAATTTTAAATGGAATATAAAAAAGTATGACATAAGAGTAGTTTTTATATACTTGACCATCAGGCTCGTGTGCTAATCTGCTCCAACCCCAATTCCCTTTTGGCATTGATAATGTTTGACTTAAACTCCAAAGGTCATCTTCGTTGAAATAATAATGTGCCATTGACTCAATAAACTTGAAACTCAATAATAAAACCAGTATCGAAATAAATAAATAATTTTGATTTTTAGGTTGCATGATTTTTATCATAATTAAAAAGTTTTTAATTTTTTAAATACAGCTACTGTTTTCATTTTTAATTTGTACGGAATAAGACTTGAAATAGTAAAATTAGGATTTTTGATTGCGCTAAAAGAAAAATTTATTTCTTTAAAATCTGAAATTGAACTTAATTTTGAGTTTGCCCATTGTTTTTCCAACACATTGCCCATATGCCAAACGTATGCTTTTGTTGAAGAAACTCTCCATAAACCTGTTTTTTCGAAAGGAATATCAAGATAATCTTTTTCCGATCCAGATGTATTTGCTTTTTCGCTAGGTAAATATTTTAAAAGTGGATATTTTTTAACAGTACAGCAAAAATGTCCTGCTCCAATGAAGCAAGACTCCTCCCCTTTTTCTAAAACCAAAGCTTTGTTTACGAAAAGTTTCCTTGTGATATCTTCTTGTCTTCCAACACTTTTATGAAAATGAGCAATATCATCATATTTGCAAAAATCACTAATTGCTTTTGTCTTTTTAGTTAGTGAAAAAATATTATCTACAATTGCTGAAGATGCAAATCCGTAACTACTTGGCATAGGGTTCATAGAAATAAATCCTACTTTTGGAAAACTTTTAAAAATATCGAAAGTTTTTTTTAACCAACCTTTGTCAAAAAAAACATCTGCATCTGAATAGGTAATATATTCTTCAAAACTCGCATGTGTTTCGGCAATTAAAGCATTGACTTTACCAATGTTTTGAGAATTAAAAATAGCCCGATTAATACTCTTGTTGCTATGCAACTCATAAATATATTCATTTACCTCGTTTGATGATCCGTTTGAGATTACGGAAATCGCAGTATCTGAATTGATTGTTTTTAATAAAGATTCCATACACACTTTAAAAACTATAAGAGAGTCTTGAAAATACCCTTTATTATTGGGAATGTATACAGCAATAATAATCCTATGCGATGTAGTTGTATTATTAAGTATAGTATGATTATTTGGATTACTTCCTATTCTCATTTGTTTTATACACTTTGCTTTTACTCGTTTGTATTTTTATTAATTATATCTATTGTTGCTTTTTTTAAAAATAAAACATATATCAACATTTTAAAATTATTTTTCCCAATGAACCATAGTTTATTTATTAAAAATAAGTTTCCTATGGTTTTACTCAAATTCTCTTTGACTGATCGAATTTGCATTTTACACAAGTTATTCAGAAGTAAATAAAAATTTTTTTTATCAATTTTTTTTGTTTGGAACGCTTTGTCTACTACTTTTTTCAAATATAGTGGCAAATTTAAATATTCTTTTGAATTTGAAGAAATATTAGTTTTGTGTATTCTATATAAAGCTAAACTCTCATCTATATAATAAAATTTCGTTTCAAATGAGCATCTTGACCAATACTCCATATCTTCTCCGGCAGAAGGCATATTTTCATTAAAAAAACCTACTTGATCTATCACTTCTTTTCTAACTAATGGTGTTGGCATCATAACTGTCCAATTCCCCATCATTCGTAATGATACATCGCCGTGTTTTACGTCTGGAGTTTCTTGTCTTCCAATAATTTGATTTTGTAGTATTCCGTTTTCATCAATAACCTCGCAACAAGAATGTACTAATCCGAAATCTGAATTTTGCTCTAAAATGGCGACTTGTTTTTCTAGTTTTGTTGGCAACCACAAATCGTCATCGTCTATAAAAGCAATGTATTTTCCTTTAGCTAGTTTGATTCCAATATTTCTTGGTTTTGCTGGACCACCGCTGTTTTCGATTTTTATATAGCTAACTTTTTTATAGGTTTGGCATAGAATCAAATTCTCATCACTTGGTGATCCATCATCTATAACAATGATTTCAAAATCTTGAAATGTTTGTTGAAATATGCTAGACAAAGTTTTGCCTAAATATTGGGTTCGATTGTAAGTTGGTATAATTATAGAAACTTTAGGCATGTAATTTCATATTTATTTTTGAAATTAATACTTGAACATACATTTTGAATAAAATAGAATATAGTTGTATTCTATTTAAACTTGCAATCTTTTTTAATGGCGCTAGATAAAAATAACTTTTTTTGTTCTCTTTTGCAAAAACAAAATTTAGAATATAATCATATATAACACTTCTAATTGTTTTAATAGGTGATTGGAAATAATTTAGATAAGCAACATATTCGTAATATAAATTTTCTCTATTTTCTTTATTATTTATTGTTGTGGTTGATGTTTCATGTCTTCTAAAAAAATTTAGTTTTTTATTCAAAAAAATAAAATCGCTGTTTTGAATTAAAAAAGTCCAAAGAAATAAATCGGAAGTTTGTTTATTATTAAAAATAATTTCAGGAATTGGTTTTAATGGTTTTCTAAATAAAACAGCACTTCCGTTAGTAATGTATGTATTGAATGGCATTTTATCGATCAATACTTTTTCATTAAAAACGTTACTCTCACCATCTAAAACATTCAAATCTTTGGTGCGTTTTGTTGAATTGTAAATGATTTTTTCATTTTCTACATAATTACTAGTACAAAAACTCAACGTTGCGCTTTTATTTTGTTCTAAAACAGAAATTTGTTCTTCCAAAAAGGTTAAATCCGAATAGTCATCCGTTTCTGCTATCCATATATATTCTGTTTGAGCAAGTTCGATACCTTTTTTCCAAGAATAGTATCCACTTCTAGAATTTTGAGTGTTTTTAATAAAATGTTTAATTTTGAAAATTGGGTTTTCTTCTAAAAATTTTTCTATAATTTGGACGCTAGCGTCAGTTGATTTGTCATCAATAATAATAGCTTCCCAGTCTTTATAAGTTTGGTTAACAATAGTTTGCAATCGATCAGTTAGGAACTCACTGTGATTGTAATTTGGAATTATTATTGATACTTTAGCCATTATTGTGTAGTAACTTATAAATTGCTAATTTCAGTAAATTATAATTTAATTTTTGAAAAGGGTTGTTGAAAATATTAAGAATCCATAATCTATAAGGAATATATCGATTTTGAAGGCAAACTTCTAAAAATTTTCTTAATGCAATTTTTTCTAATTTATTAGAACTTTTATTTATAAATTTGGGCAACTTATTTTTGTATAATTCATGAAATTGTATCACGCCTTTAAGAAATTCGACATCGGTATTTCCTATCGAAAAATGCTCAATAAGTATTTGATTTGTGACGATAAGTTTATATTTTTTTTCTAAAACATCAATACTTATCCCTAAATCATAACAGTGAAAACCCAAAATTTGTTCATTGAAACGAACATTGGTTTCTTTATTCAATCCTAAAAAAACACCATCTAAAATAGCTACTTCTTCTTGATTGTTTGCAAAACCATTTGTAAATAAATTAGAACTATTATTTTTATGTTGAATCAAATTAATATGAAGCATCTCCATATTTGTATGCCAAAATGCACTTGGTTGTTTGCTTTTGTACTTTGCTCCTGCAATACCAACTAAACCAACATTTGAGTTTTTAAAAGTATCAATCAAAACTTTTCCCCAATTTTTGGAATGAAACAGTATGTCTTCATGAATAAAAAGTAAGTGTTTAAATTTGGATCTATCAATACCCAAATTATAGGCTTTAGTTATCGACAGTTTCTCAATATTATTGTTAATTTTTATTATTTCGTATGCAACATCACCAATTGTTCCCTGAATGTTTTTTTCTAGAGTAATAAAAAAATCCTCTTTTATTGAGCAAATTACAATTGAAATCATTTTAAATAAGTTTTATAGTTACCATTGTAATAATCTATTAAATTATTTTTGAACTTTTCATAGTTATAGTCATTGTAACAAGCATTAAAGCCCATTTCCCATATTGAATTATAAAGTTTTTCGTTATTATATAATTGAAGTATATCTTCAACTATGTTAATTTTTAAATTTTCATAAGAATCATAAACAGTATTCAGATTTTTATATTCGGGTGTAAAAAATTCTTCATTATAAACTGCAAAACCAATACCGTGAGAGAAATAAGGTTCAATAAAATATCCATCTAAACCTTCTCCAAAAGTTATTTGGAATTTTGATTTCGAAACTAATAATTTATATTCCTCAAATGTCATTTTATTTATTATAATAATCTCAAAAAAAGGTAATTCTTTTTTTAATATTGCAAGAATTGATTCTTTTAAAGGATGTTGATCTGGTGATATCAAAATTAAATTTTCTTTATTTGAGAAATCAGTTTTAATATAATTATTGTGATCAAGATTTACTGATAAAAAATGATAAGGTACATTAAATTTTTCCTTGAAAACATTTGTAGAATATTTTTTGTGAGCACATGTTATAGTGAAAATTGCACCATACTTTTCAGTATAAAATTTTATTGACTCAGGAGTAGGCATTTCATCTATTTTCTGATTTAAAATGTTAACAGTTAACTTATTTTGAGAATAAAATTTTTTAAAATTTTGAATATTATTTTCTAAAAAAAAATTAAAATAATATTCTGGAATATGAATTGTAATGTGTCTAAAAAACTTTGATTTTAGAAGAATTAATACTAAATCAATATTATTTACAAAACTATTATTGTTAAATTTAGTGAATTTTATAAAATTATGAGATTTTACGTCTGTTGCTAGTAAAACAGTTGCTCCATTCTGAGTTTCTTTAGAAGTATTAAAAATATTGTTAATTGACATAACACCACCATTAACAATATCACCAAAAGGAATTAAAAAAATAATTGCTTTTTTATCACTAGAAAAAAAATAAGGCAATAACCAAAAAAACTGCCTAATTTTTTTTACTGTTGCATTTTTATAAATAAATCTTTTCATGCCTATTAATTGCTTTATTTTCAATTCTATTCTTATATGTAAAACAACTATAAATCATTAAATTTTACGACTGTTATTGTGTGTTTAACTTGGAGCAAAACCATCTAAATCAAATAAGTTTTAAATTAAATTTTCGAATAAATAAACCACAAAATCATAATTAATATAGTCCAATGAACATGTGTAATCAATACAAGACTAGCTACTAGTTTGGAAATCATAGTTTCAAAATTCTAATGGCCGTAATTCTTTTTTTATAATTGCTGGTGTTCCAACAACTAAACAATTGTCTGGTACGTTTTTGGTAACAACCGCTCCCGCTCCAACGATAACATTTTTTCCTATTTTTATATCTGGAAGAATTGTTGCATTTGCTCCTATTGATGAAAAATCACCAACTATTGCTCTACCTAAAATAATCGAATTTGGTGATAGTTCTACAAAATTACCAATTTGACAATCATGGGTTATTATGGTATTGTAATAAATCAAACAACCTATTCCAATTTTTACAGAATTTGAAATAATTACATTTTGCAAAATATTTGATCCTATGCCAATTTCGACATTAAAAGAACCAATTTTTGAATCTGGGCTAATTGTAGTAGAATAAATTCCGCCAAGGTTTTGAAATTTTATAAACATTTCATTTCTTAAAACTGGATTTCCGATACCAATTGAGAAATTAGAATCGACTTCTTGAAAATATTTTTGTGCTTGGTCTGTGTTTTTTAGTATTGGAAATGTATTGTAAATTAATTCGGATGTATCATGATTTACATCATCATAAAAAACCAAATTTTCGGTTTGGTTGTTTTGGAGCAAAACTTCTAAAACTTCTTTTGCAAAACCTTTGGCTCCAACTATTAACATACTGCTAGATTTATGAGTTTTACAATTTGGGTTAATTCTTGTTTTTTCAATCCTAGATATAAAGGCAAGCATAAGACTCTCGAAGCGATACTTTCAGAAATTGGCATTTCTAGTCCTTCTACATAATCTAAAGTATTTAAAGAAGGATAAAAATAGCGTCTCGGGAAAATTAGATTTTGATTTAAGATTTCTTGCACTTTTAACAATTTAGTTTCAGAATCAAGAATTATAGGATAATAACTATAATTCCATATGGTATCTTGTCGAATTCTTATAGTTTTTAAATTATAAAAATCTAAATTTTGATTATAAAAATCGACAACAATTTTGCGTTCTGAAAGAATTAAATTCATGTTTGGTAAAACTGCCAATCCCAATGCTGCTTGTAATTCGGATATTTTAGCATTAATACCTAGCCCATAAAAATCGAGTGGTCCATTATGTCCAAAATTATGGCTGTAAAAAAGTTGGTGCTGTAAATCTGGATCTTTGGCGAATAATGCGCCTCCTTCTCCTGTATGAAATAGTTTGGTAGCATGGAAGCTACAAGTAGAAACATCACCATATTCAAAAATTGACTTTTTCTTATAGGTTACACCAAATGAATGGGCAGCATCGTAAATGACTTTTAGATTATGCTTTTTGGCTATAGATTCTATAAAATCAACATTACATGGATTTCCAAAAACGTGTGTTGCTAAAATTGCTGAAGTTTTGCTTGTAATTGAAGCCTCGATTTTGGTTTCGTCGATTGTGAGGTATTCTGGGTGAATGTCTACAAAAACGGGTTTGCAATGTTCCCAAACAATTGCTGCTGTTGTTGCAACATAACTAAACGGAGTTGTAATTATTTCGCCTTGATTTCCTAATAACTTTAGTGCAATTTGTAAAGGAACTGTCCCGTTGTTAGTAATCAAAATATGATTGACTTTTAAATATTTTTTTAGTTTTTGTTCCAGTTCAATTAGTAGTTCTCCTCGATTGGTTAGCCATTGGTTGTTCCAAATACGTCTCACTTGAAGATAGTATTCCTCGATTTCTGGAAAAAAAGTTTTGGTGACGTTTATCATTTATAGGATTCTATTTCTTTTTTTAAAATTTCAATTCTTGATTTCATTTGATAATCGTTTGAATATATTTTTAAAAATTTTTCTTTTCCATTTTTGGCAATAATTTTTAATATTTCTGGATTTTCAACCAAATTTACAATTTCATTTTCAATTAACGATAAATTATCATCAACGATTATAATGTCTTTTTGATTTTCAAAAACTGTATTTTGGTTTAAACCATCAGTAACAATAGCTACTACACCATTCAAAACAGCTTCAATTACTGTGCCAAGCGGAAAACCATCAAAAGCGCCTTTGTCGAAAACAAACGGTCTGTTTGGCGAGATAATAACGTCCATTTTTAAATAAATATTCGATAAATCATCAAATTTTTGATAACCATAAAATTGAATTTTATTTTCCAGTTGATTAACTTCAATATCTTCTTTATCAAATCCTCCAACGACGTGAAAACGTATGAAATCATATTTTTCAACTAAACTATTTGCTAACTCTATAAACAAATCGTAACCTTTATCTAATCCTTTTGGCATATATTTTGCCGCACAAAAAATAATATCAAATGTTTGTTTTTTTGGATAATATTCTTTGACTTCAATTATTTTATTCAAGGATTTTTGAGGAACTACACAACCAAATATGTATTCAATTTTATCGGGTGTACAATATTTTTTCTGAATTAAATATTCTTTAGTAAATAATTGAGTTACTATAACTTTTCTAAATTGTGGCGAACTAAAAACTTTTTTTAATTTCAGATCGGAATTTTCATCATTTATATGAAAACCACCACCTGGGTATAGCGTAAAAACAAATGGGATTTTAAACTTTTCGAGCCAATAAATACTATCATATATGTTATTTATAAAAACACAATAAAACAGTTTGGAATTTATATTTATAAATTTTGTAGTTTTTATAAATTTTCCAATTAGTCGCGGGTTTTGTTCAATAAACTGCGAAAGATGAACTTTATGAAATCTAATCTCAGTTTTTAAAGCTGGATAGGCTTTCGGATTTATAAAAATTTTAGATTTTGTAAATGTATTTAATAAAATTTTAAATTCTTCGTAACGAAAACCTGATATTGGATGTGGAAAAATATCATCGTAAATAAATAAATCATTTTTTGAAAATGTTTTAATATACTTAAATTTTAAAATTATTGACTTTGTTTTTTTTTTGAAGTATATCCAGAGTTTATTTAATATCATTTTGTTTAAGTGCTTTTTTTTTCAAATACTCACGCTGAAATTCTTCTATTTCAGCTTTTCCAAGACTATTTTCATAGTATTTTTCGAAACTTTTTGGTGTATCAAATAAAACTCCTCTTGCCTCACATTTACGAATATATTCGTCAACTGTTGATATTTGTTTGGCCGGATTGCCCACTACAATTGAATAAGGTGTTACATCTTTTGTTACCACCGAACCAGCCCCAATAATTGCCCCGTCACCAATATTAACACCAGGAAGCACTATTGCGCCAAATCCAAGAAAAACATTATCACCAATCACAACTTCTTCTATCCTATGTTTTCTAATATGATTATATAACGATGCATCATGAGCTAATATTATTGAATTCGAAGATGATACAAAATTTTCTCCTATAGTTATTGCTTGAGGTATTAGTTGATCAATTATGGTACTGTGCATATTTACTTTTCCTATTTTATACAATACTTTGTCTTTTATTTCATTTGAATTATTTATTTTCTGCTCTATATTTAAAAAGCCAAACCTGTAACCAATCTTAAAAAAGATTTTTTTGAGTATTTTTTTAATAGTTGCTTTCATTTAATACTAAACTTTAAATTTGGTCTAACATAGCCAGCCCATTCACCATAATAATTCAATCCATCTCTAAAATCTAGGGCTTCGAAATTAATAATATTTAAGACAGTTAACAAAGATTTATTATTCGAAACAAAATGCAAATCAATAGTATATAATTTACTGTTAAGGAAATTTTTTGGAATTAATAAAATAGATTCATAATCGCCTATTTTTATATCTAGAACTTGAGTAATTTGACTAAAAACTACAATATCATCATTAAATGATTTAAAATTTATAGCTAAATTAAAATTATTAATATTGTTAAACAATGAAAAATTAATTTTTATTTCTAATTCGTCGTGAATTGTTATGAAAGTTTCATTAGATGAAATAATAATATTGACCGATTTTAGTTGTACAATTGAATTAAAAGAATGAACATCATTATCTGTGTATAATTTGTCCAAACCTATAATTTGAGAACTGTCCGAATAATAATTATTTACAATATCCTCAATTTTATTGGATGTATTTCTAATTAATCCATTTTCCAAAACAATACCACTAGTACACAAACTCTTTACTGCCGCCATATTATGGCTCACAAACAACACCGTCCTTCCTTCGCCTTTGCTTATATCGCCCATTTTACCGAGGCATTTCTTCTGAAATTCTGCATCGCCAACAGCTAGTACTTCATCAACGATAAGAATTTCACTTTCAAGATGTGCTGCTACTGCAAATGCTAAGCGTACATACATTCCTGATGAATATCGCTTTACAGGCGTGTCGATATAGCGTTCTACTCCTGAAAAATCTATAATTTCGTCTAATTTGCGAGTAATTTCTTTTTTTCTCATCCCGAGGATTGCACCATTGAGATATATATTTTCTCGTCCTGATAATTCTGGATGGAATCCTGTTCCAACTTCTAGCAAACTTGCAATTCTACCTTTTACTTTTATACTTCCTGTTGTTGGACTTGTTACTCTAGATAGTAATTTTAATAAGGTACTTTTTCCTGCTCCATTTTTACCAATTATTCCCACTGCATCGCCTTGATTGATGTCAAAATTTATGTCTTTGAGTGACCATACAATATCGCTATCGCCTTTTTTGCTTCGATCGTTGGTTTCCCCAATTTTCAAGAAAGGATCTTCTTTACCTCTAATCTTGGTTGCCCAAAAACGTTCTAGATCGCGAGAGATAGTGCCTGTACCAATTTGTCCAATCTGGTAGGCTTTTGATAAATCCTCAACCTTTATAACTATATCGCTCATTAAATGGTGTCTACGAAGTTTTTCTCAGTTTTATTATAGATCAATATGCCTAAAAATAAGACTATAACTGTAATTATTGCCGAATAGCTTATACTCCAAAGTGTGAACTCGCCTTTGCCTAAAAAACCAAATCTAAACGCCTCTATTATTCCAGTCATTGGGTTGAGTTCAATAATGTTTTTATATTTTTCTGGAGCAGCACTTAGCGGATAAATTACTGTTGTGCCATACATAAGCAACTGAACTCCAAAAGTAATTAGAAATGTTAAATCTTTATATTTGGTTGTTACTGCAGTAATTATTAGTCCCAATCCCAACCCAAGTAATGCCATCATCAGTACTAATATTGGAAAAAAGAAAATGCCATAAGTTACATGGAAATTTGCTCCTTGAAGCCCAAAATAACACATCATAACTACTAAAAGCAGCAGCTGTACGCCAAACCGAACCAAATTACTCACTACAATACTCAAAGGCATTATTAATCTCGGAAAATAAACTTTACCAAAAATGCTTGCATTGTCTTTGAAAACGGTACTTGTTTTGGAGAGACAATCCGAAAAATAATTCCAAGATGTAATTCCAGTGAGATAAAAAAGTTGTTGTGGCAATCCATCGGTGCTTATTCCTGCAAGGTTTCCGAAAACAAAAGTAAATACAATTGTTGTAAAAATAGGTTGAATAAAAAACCATAATGGTCCAAGAATAGTTTGTTTATAAAAGCTAACAAAATCTCGTTTTACAAACAAAAATAACAAATCACGATAACGCCACACATCTGCAAAATTGAGATCAAAAAGCGAGGTATGCCCTTTAATAACGAGATCCCAATCTTGATTTTGAAAATTGTCTGAAAGTGATTGTTTCAAAATTATTATTTTTATTTTAAGTAGCAAATATAGCAAATCATTACTCAAATAGAATATTAATTTTATACATTTGACCTTCTTATTAAAATATCAAAAGTTGCTATCCTTTTTTAAATCAAAGCCCATTTTAAAGGATTTAATTCCTGACAATCATATTGACATCCACTCGCATTTACTCCCTAGTATTGATGATGGATCAAAATCTATGGATGAAACTGAGTTATTGATAAAAAGTTTGGCCAATTTTGGTATCAAAAAATTCATAACTACGCCTCATGTTATGAACTCAATTTATCCCAACACTTCAGAAAAAATTAATCAAGCTTTAATGAAAACTGAAGAAGAGTTTAAGTTTCGCAAACTCAATTTACCTCTCAAAGCAGCTGCAGAATATTTTATGGATGATATTTTTTTAGAAAAATTAAAATCCGAAAAACTGTTGACACTCAAAGACAATTTTGTTTTGGTCGAAATGTCCTACATGAATCCGCCAATTAATTTATATGATATCATTTTCGAAATTCAAATTGCTGGATATAAGCCTGTATTGGCTCATCCTGAACGGTATTTTTATTTTCACAAATCGTTTGCCGAGTATTTGAAGTTAAAAAAATCTGGTTGTTTGTTTCAGTTAAATTTTTTGTCTTGTGTAGGATATTACGGAGCTGATGTTGCAAAAACAGCTGATGAATTACTTAAAAAAGGTCTGATTGATTATGTAGGAAGTGATGTTCACCATAAAAATCATATTAATGCTTTTTATGAAAAAATAATTACTAAGGATAAGCTTGCGCTTGAAGAAGCAATTTCTAGAAATCAATTTTTTACCTTTTAATAACTTTTTTTAATAGTCTTTTGTACCAAGGGTCAACTACTTTTACGTCTTGCCCATATCCATAACCGTAGCCGTAGCCATAGCCATAGCCATAGCCATATCCATAGGTTTTACCCCAAAGTGTATCGTTTAGAACTAAAGACATATTTGGAAGTTTTTTGTCTTTATAAAAATTTTCTACTACTTTCAAGAATCGTTTATCAAGATAATTGGCTCGCATAACATATACAAATACATCCGCATTATGGGCAATCAATAAAGTATCAGTAACCAAACTAACTGGTGCTGTGTCGACTAAAATATAATCGTATTGTAGTTTTAATTCTTCAAATAGTTGTGTTAACTTATCATTCATTAATAAATCGACAGGATTTGGCGGAATTATTCCCGATGGTAATACATAAAAGTTATCAAAACCATCAAGTTTAATTATATATTCCTTAATATCTCCTTCTGGTTTTGTAAGATAATTTGTCAATCCTTTTGAAGGAAGTTTTACATAATCGTCAATCTTTGGATTTCTAATGTCTAGCCCAATTAATAAAACTTTTTTCCCAGAGAGTGCAATGGTGCTGGCAAGATTTATTGCCATAAATGTTTTTCCTTCTTTGGGCAATGTTGAAGTGACAAAGATAGTTTTGGCTTTATCTTTTGGAACATTACTAAGCATGAATTCTAGGTTGGTTCTCACAATTCGAATAGCTTCTGCAGAGCTAGAACGGCTGTTTGTACTAATAATTTCTGTATGCGAATCTGATTTTGGAACATCTCCAAGAAAAGGAATAGATATTTTTCCTTCTAAATCTTGTCTTGATTTTATTTTGGTATCCATAATTTGGATTAAATAGATAATTCCAATTGGTATCAACAAACCAAGGGCTATAGCAATGAGATAAATAATATTTTTAACAGGATATACCGGATTGTTTGATGCCAATGCGCTATCAATGAGTTTTGAGTTTGGTGCCGTTACAGCCAATGATATTGCAATTTCTTCTCTTTTTTGAAGTAAATACAAATAGAGTGTTTCTTTAATTTTTTGCTGTCTATCTAATACTCTAAATTGTCTTTCTTGTGTTGGTATTTGGGATATTTTTCCACGCAAAAGGTTATCTTGTTTTTGGAGATCACCTTTTTTAATATTTAAAGACGTTTTTAACCTTGTGATACTTTCTTTAATATTATTGTTGGTTTCTTCAATTTTTTGATCTAGGTTTTTAATTACTGGATTGTTTGTAGTTCCATCTTTAGAGATTCTAATTTTCTGAAGAACCAATTCATTATGTTGTGATATTAGCATGGATGAATTGGCATCCATTGGCAAGATATTGGTTGGCACAAGCTCATCTGAAGTTTTACGTTTCATAAAATCATCCATAGATTGGACAACTCTAATTTGAGTTTCTGTCTCGACCAACGATTTTTCAAATTCGGCAGCATTTTGGGTATACAAAACACCTTCTGAAACAATATCTGTTACATTATTATTTTTCTTGAACAACTCTGCATTTCGCTCTACATCTCCAAGCTCTACAGATATAATTTCTAATCGATCTTGAATAAAATCCTGTGTTTTTTCAGAAATAAACTTTTTGTCATCAACGGCATCTTTGTTGTATATTTCAATAATTGCGTTAAGAAAATCTTCCGCTTTTTCTTTTATTGGATCTGTAACAGTAAGTTCTACAACACTAGAGTTTTTATTAATTGGAGCAATTGTAAGTTTGGATCTATAATTTTGTACAACACTTTTGGATTTGTAAACATTTACAGTAAGGCTAATGTCTTGATTGTATTTAGAATTTAAAGCGTTTTTGTAAACAACTAGATTGCAGTCTTTTAACTTTATTTTTTCGCCGTATAAATGCTTACCTAGTGATAGATTGTTTTTGAATAATTCAAAACTAGTTGTATTTATAGATTTGAATTCGAACTGCTTGTCTTTTTCATAAAAATTTTCAGAAGTATTAAAAAACAAAAATTCTACAGGCTTATCTTTATAAAGCTCAACATGTTTTATATGAGAATTGGCTGTGTACGAGGTAGTAAAACCAAGTTTCTTGATTGCCTTATCAATAACGGTTCTTGATTTGATAATTTCTATTTCGTTATCAACATTATTTTTAAGTCCTGAAGTTAAACCTAGGTCAGAAAAAGCAGAAAGTTCCGACTGCAACGTTCCTTTTCGCTCATCTTTTACAAGTATGGTGGCCGATGCTTTGTATTGCGGTTGCGCATAACGCAAATATACATAAGCCAAAACCAATGAGATAAGTAATGAAAGTAGGATCCATTTCCAGAAAACTAGATATTTTTCTATTTCTTCTCTAACATTAATATTAGTTTCTGTAGTTTGTTTTAATAAAGGTTGATTTTCTTGCATTACTTTCTAAAAATTAAAACCGCAGTTGTAGTAATCAATGAAACTATCGAAATTAATATTCCAATATTTGGTCCATAGGCAGAGGAGTTAACTCTTGTTTTATTGGGTTCTACAATTATCATATCGTTTTGAGCCAAATAATAGTAAGGCGATTCTAAAAAATCTGCATTGGTAATATCAATTCGATTGTAGGACTTGCGACCATCAATTTCTCTTATCAAAATGATATTATTTCGTTTGCCAAAAATGGTCAAATCGCCAGCTAAGCTTAAAGCTTCTAAAATTGTGATTCGCTCGCTTGCAACATTATAACTTCCGGGTCTATTTACTTCGCCTAAAACAGAAATTTTATAGTTTAATATTTTAATATTTACTATTGGATTTTTAATATAAACCGATACAAGTTCTACTAGCTTTTTATTGGCTTGAATTCTAGTCAAATCAGCAAGATGTACTCTTCCTAAAACTGGAAAATCTATAAATCCTTCTTTGTCTATTAAATAAGTTTTTATTCCTGATTGATTATTTTCTATGGAATAGTTGGATTGAATTTGGGGTAAATTAAATGGCGCAGTACTTTCTGGATTCTCTGCTGCTACTATGACACTAAGCATGTCATCTGGATGCAATTTAATCTCATAATCAATTTTGGACTCTTGACTATTTTTTGAATCTATATTTTGCAAATAAGCAATATCAGTCCTTGAGGCGCAACTTGAAAACAAAAATACAACACCAATAAATAAAATAAAACAATAGTTTTTTGAGTTCATAGATTGAATTTGAAGCACAAATATACAAAGTTTTTATAAAGTTGGTTATTTTGTATACACATAGGAATCTTTAACTTCAATATCTAGAGATTCAAAAATAGAGTTTAAACTTTTAAATTCTGGTACAATAGATTTCATTTTGCTAACAATAAGTTCGCCGTTAGATTCTTTAGCAGTTTTAATTAGGTCAGAAATTGCATCACTTAATATGGTAAATTCATCACAAACTTCTATTGCAATCATTATTTTTTCATGATGCGTAAGTAAATTTTTTGCAGAGTCGTTGAGCAATTCTTCATATAATTTTTCGCCAGGGCGAAGTCCAACAATTTTTATTTCAATTTCTTCATCTGGTTTGAAACCGGCAAGTCGAATCATTTTTCTTGCCAAATCTATAATTTTTACTGGTTTGCCCATATCAAAAATATAAATTTCTCCACCGCTACCCATGGCACAAGCTTCTAATACAAGCTGACAGGCTTCAGGTATTGTCATAAAATAACGAATTATTTCTGGATGCGTAATGGTTATTGGCCCGCCTTCTTGTATTTGTTTTGTAAATAAAGGAACTACAGATCCATTGGAACCCAAAACATTTCCGAAACGGGTTGTTATGTATTTGGTTTGATTTTCGGTTTTTAATTTTTGATGTTTAAAATGTTTGGATTGCACATACATTTCTGCGATTCTCTTACTCGCACCCATGACGCTACTTGGGTTTACGGCTTTATCTGTAGAGATCATTACAAAACGTTCTGCTTTATATTTGTTTGACAAATCAGCAAGATTTTTTGTTCCCATTACATTTGTAAAGATTGCTTGCGATGGATTTTCTTCCATCATGGGTACATGCTTATAGGCTGCAGCATGGTAAACAACATTAGGTTTGTAGGTTGCAAATACTTTATCTAAAATGTCAAGATTGCGGATATCTGCAATTACATTATGGATTTCAACTTTTTTATTCAAAGCAATTAACTCTAATGACAAACTATGCAAAGGCGTTTCTGCTTGGTCTAAAAGTATAATACAATCTGGATTAAAATTTAGCACTTGTCTAACCACTTCACTTCCAATAGAACCCGCTGCACCAGTAACAAGAATCGTTTTGTTTTTGACGCTATCAGATATTGATTGTGTATCCAAAACTATTGGTTTTCTTTCTAAAAGATCTTGAATTTCAAAGTTTTTAATTTTTTTGGAAATTTCTTTTTTATCTTCCCAATCAGAAACTAATGGTATTGTAAATACTTTAAAATTAAACTCGATACATTCTTCAACTATTGCCAATTTTTGATCTTTGGTCAAACTATTATCTGCTATAATAATGGCTTCAATATTTTTATGTTTCATCAAAGAAGTTATCGACTTTTTGACAGGAAGAATAGGCAAATTGAATAATCTCTTGGAGGTATTTTGATTATTTTTATCTATAAATCCTCTAATTGCAAAACGACTTGGATTTTCAGACCGAAGTGCGTTGGCTACTGCAATTGCGTTACTATCTGATCCATAAATAAGTGCTCGCATTTTTACAACAGTACTTTTTTCTTTAAGAAAACGTTCAAAAATTTGTTTTACAACAATTCTATAAAAAAATAAGAAACAAAAAGATAAAACTGTATTTATAAATATTCCTGTTGTTAAAAATAATTTGGACTTATCTATCAATATCAAAAAAAAGTTCAAACAAATTATACAAGCAAATGTAGCAAACAACGATACAAATAGCTTGACAGAATCTATGTAAGAGGAGTGCCGTATAATACCTGAATACGTTCGAAATAACCAAAAAGAGAACAGGTTTATTCCAAGATAAACTAAAAATCCAAATAACAAGTAATACGGTGGTATATAATTGAGTTTGAGTCCTTGAAACAAGAAATAAGTAATTACTCCAGAAAACAAAACAATAAACATATCCAAAAACAAGATGACCCATCGTGGCAGGTAACCTAATTTTTTGATGTCAAAAACAGGATCTTTTTTGAAAAATAAATTAAAAAATCCTTTAAAAGATGTTTTTGTAGTTTTGTTCAAATCAATTCATTTGTTGAATTGTAAACTTAAAATATTTTTTTGTCTTAAAAAAATCTTAAAATAATTTTAACATATTTTCAATTCTACTTTTTTCTTCAGGTTGTAAATTTGATCCTGATGGCAAACACAAACCATTGTCAAATAATTTTTCTGAAACTTGTCCTCCATAATACGGAGCATCTTTAAAAACGGGTTGCAGGTGCATTGGTTTCCATAAAGGACGGCTTTCAATATTTTCTTTTTCGAGAAATAATCTCAAGTCTTCTCTTGTTTTATTATTATTTTTTATTGGGTCAACACTAATTGCAGACAACCAGTGATTTGAAAAATAATCAGAGCTCGGTTCAGAAAATACTACTATTCCTTCATTTTTTTTAAAAATTTCTTTGTAAAACTCATTCATTTGTCTTCTTAATCTTACACGTTCGTCAAGTACTTCCATTTGCCCACGTCCAATACCAGCACAAATATTACTCATACGATAGTTATAGCCAATTTCAGAATGTTGGTAGTGCGGCGCATTGTCTCGAGCTTGTGTTGCTAGAAATAATGCTTTATTTTTAAAATCTAAATTGTTTGTAACAATAGCACCACCGCCAGAAGTTGTAATGATTTTATTTCCGTTAAAAGACAATGCCGCAATGTTTCCGAAAGTGCCACAATTTTTTCCTTTATAAGTACTTCCCAAAGCTTCTGCACTATCTTCAAGAATAGGAATCTCATATTTATTGGCAACAGCATTTACTTCATCAACTTTATAAGGCATACCGTATAGATGCACTGCGATAATTACTTTAGGCTTTTTGCCTTTTGCTATTCGATCCTTTATGGCATCTTCAAGAGCATTTGGGCAGATATTCCAGGTGTCAGATTCACTATCAATAAAAATTGGAGTTGCTCCTACATAGGCAATCGGATTTGCCGAAGCCGAAAAAGTCATACTTTGGCAAATTACTTCGTCTCCGGGTTTAACTCCCAATAATATAAGCCCCAAGTGTAATGCTGCGGTTCCAGAACTAAGTGCTGTTACATGATTTTTATTACCAATATATTTTTCAAGATCTTTTTCAAAACCTGTAACATTTGGTCCAAGAGGCGCAACCCAATTGGTTTCGAAAGCTTCTTGTACAAATTTTTGTTCGTTTCCGCCCATATGTGGTGAGGAAAGCCAAATTTTTGGATTATTCATTTTTTATCGAAATAATGTTTTGATAATTATTTGCAAATCTACTACAAACGATTGATTATAATAATATTCTAAATTCATTTTTACTTTATCTGGAAAAATAATTTCGTCGTTATATTCCTTTGAATTTTCTTGTAGATTTAATACTTCTTCTTCATTGACATATTTTATACTTGCAAGACTTGTTAATCCGGGCTTAAGGTCCAAAACTTTCCTGTCATTGCCTTCAAGTTTATCATAATATCCTTCTATATCGGGTCTTGGACCAACAAAACTCATTGTGCCAGTTAAAATATTCCAAAGCTGAGGCAACTCGTCAATTTTAGATTTTCGCAAAAAATTTCCAAATTTGGATATAATTGCTGTTTTATCATTTATTGTTTTTAATTTATAAATCGAAAATAAGGTGCCAAATTGTCCTACTCTTTTTTGAGTAAACATTCCATTAGAATTTGTGTCTATGGTTGTAACAATCCAAAACAAAAACAAAAATGGTGCAAGCAATAACAAACCTAATAAAGAAAAAAAAACATCAAACAATCGTTTTTGCATTGCTATTTTTTTTGATCAGTATATTTTATAACCTTTGCTGGATTACCTACGACAGTTGCAAAGTCAGGTACATCTTTAATCACTACTGCGCCTGCTCCAACTATTGCCCATTTGCCAATTGTAACACCTTGTATTACCGAAGCACCTATGCCTATATGAGTGCCTTCGCCTATACTAACATTGCCACCCAAAGCAGCGTTTGGAGATATATGTGCATAATTACCAATACTACAATCATGCTCAACAATTGCGCCTGAATTGACAATACAATGTTCGCCTACACTAGCTTCTGCGTTTATTATAGCTCCAGCAAAAACTACTGTTCCTGCATTAATTTTTGCAGATTTGGCTACAATTGCTTTAGAATGAATAATTGTTTTATAATTTGCTGCAATAGCTTCTGCAATTCGTTTTCTAACTGCATTATTACCAATAGAAATCACAATATTTAATTTTTGAATAAATGCCTCTGATGTTACTTTAACAACTGGAACATTAGCTATATAATTTGAAGTAGGATTATCATCAAATACCGCCTGAATTGTGTCCGCACCATCATGCGAGTTTATAGCATCAATAACTACTTTACAATGTCCGCTTGCTCCATATAAATTCATAATTATCAACTATTTAGTTACATTTTATCGCCATATTGAATATCAAATTCAGACGCAAAAATTAGTGTTTTATTTTTTATTTCTGAAATTTCATTATCCATAACTGCAAAAAAACCGGGTACAATTTTATAATCCAAATTGGTTTTAAAATCATGGTCTTTATCTGTAGAAAAAAAGATGATTTCTTTTTTATGGCTGTTTGCATAATCGACTATTTGACTAATCACATTATGTTTGTATGATGTACAATAATGCAATTGAAACATGTTGGGTGTTTCTTCCAAAATTGCAAAATCATCATTAATTTTTATAATACTTGTTGGATGCAATCTGTTTATAAACTGATTTTTGAAATCTTCAAAATCATAGTCGAAATGTAATTTTGATTGTAAAAGTAACTTTCTTTTATTGAAAATGAATTTTATATTATCCTCATTTTTTTCTACTATTTCGATGTTAGAACTTGTAATTTGATTATTTTTTAGTTTCTCAGAAATGATGTAGTTGGTTTCTATTAATAAAGATCCAGCATCTTTCAACCGCCTGTAACTCGCATTACTTTGGGTAACAAAAGCAGTTAAAAAATCAAACTTTTTGTCTTTTACGATCATAGCAGACAAGCCAATAGTTTCCGTAAAGCAACCCATACCTCTAGAAATTGGTAATGTCCATGAGCCAGTCATAATACCAATTTGAAAAAAAGTACCCACACTAGATTTTAATTTCCTGTAAGATATTGCAGAACCCGCAAGCACTTCATCAGAATCGGATTTTAATATTAAAAAATCGGGTTTAAAACCGTTAAATTTTCTATTCAAAACCCAATCAAAAGTTGCTTTGTTTCCCCAATTTGGAAAACATTCATTAAGGTTTTGCAAATATTCTTGTTCGTAATTTTCTGGATTTACTATAGATTTCATGAGTGATTGTTTTTTATTCTATCCGAAATTTCGCCCATAGTTGTCCACCAAATTGTGTCGCCATATCTTTTTTCAATTTCTTGTAAAAGTTTATCCAAATAGGTCATATACGTTTCATCAACTCCGTCAAGTGCAATATGCCCAAAAGCATTTTTCATGATATGTGCTTTGATAGAAAGGATTCCGTTGTTTTCTATAATTTCGAAAGCGCGATTAAAATCGCTAGTTGCCTGAAAATTAGAAGGCAAATGTATTATTTTTTTATCATTAATATATTCAGGATACATAATAGAAATGTTTGGATAACCACTCATTTTGTTTTTGGCTTCTTTTGATACTGGCGTCAAAATATCTCTGGCAGAAGCCAAAAAATCAACTTTATTGTCTATAAGTGCTTGAATTAAATTTGCAGAAGCGTTCCAAGCTGGAGGCGTAAATCCTTTGGCGAAAGGAATTTTTGAATTTTCGAAAATATGCAACATTTTCTTTATGATAACATTACATTCTTGCAAGGTTTGGTTTTGAAATTCGACGGGAATTTTTAGACCTTTATGCACATGATGCAAGCCATGCAATGCAATTTCTACTTGCTTATGGTTGGAATAAAAATCTTGAAACTCTTGAAACGTGTCTATTTGAAAAGTCCCTTTGGGTTGAATTTTGGCTAAATAAAACAGATCACGAAGTATTGGAATTTTTGCTAAAATTTTTCGGGTCGGAAAAGGCGAAATTTCTCTCCAATCGGCAGTAGTAAATAGTGTTACTTTAAGTTTTGAATGTTTTTCTAACAACCAATTTACCTTACCGAAAACGCCTTCATTAAGGTTACCGCCAGCATCATAACCGTGTTGTTTTAGATTTGCAGGATGCAGATCATCAATAGTAAAGCAAATGGCAGCTTTTTTATTTTCGGGAAGCCAGTGTGGAACTATCATACTTTATAATTTCTGGTTGGTGTTTTGGCGCAGAACTCTTCAAAGGAATCGGTCGAAGAAAAACCATCTTTATTGACACCTTCGCTCATTACTATTTTCTGAATGGTCATAAAAAAAATCTGCAAATCAAGCAAAAAAGTTACTTTATTGGCATAAATAATATCAAAATTCATTTTATCAAACCACGATATATTGTTTCTTCCTTTAACGGCTGTAAGACCTGTAATTCCTGGACGAACTGTATGACGTAGTTTTTCAGAATCGTTATACAACTCAAGATAACTAGGCAATAATGGTCTTGGTCCAATAAGGCTCATGTCGCCTTTTATTATATTTATCAATTGCGGAATTTCGTCAAGAGAAGTCTTACGAACAAACATACCAACTGTGGTAAGCCGAATTGCATCAGATAATAAAACACCTTGACTATCTCTTTTTTCATTCATGGTTCGAAACTTAATGATCTTGAATATCTTACCATGTAAACCTGGTCGCAACTGAAAAAAAAATGGTTTCCCTTGATTTGCAAAATACAGTAAAACGGTTACCAATATAAAAACTGGTGATAGAATTAACAATCCAGCAAATGCTGCAGCAAAATCAAAAAAAGGTTTTATAAAATATTTGTACATTACTTAAGAATTTCTTGATAATATTTTAGCCATTCAATGGATATTTTTTCTGCTGAAAAATGATCTAACACATAGTTTCTACCAGCAATACCCATCTTGTTACGAAGGTTTACGTCCATCAATTTTTCCATTTGATTTGCAATAGATTCTGCGTTGGCAACCTGATGTCTCAAACCGGTTTCATTGTCTATAATGGTTTCCATAAGTCCGTAGGTATCGCTACAAATTATTGGTTTTTCTAGCAATGAAGCTTCAATAACGCTAGTTCCAAAGCCTTCGCGATAACTTGGCAGACAAAATACGTCTGCTAATTGCAGTAATTCTTGAGGTTTTGTTGTTGCCCCGTAAAATAAAATTGAAGCATCATTATGTGATAATTCAATTATTTTTATTTGCATTTGCTCTTCATCTGGACCAACAAACACCAATCTTGATTTTGGATAATTATTTTTTAGTTTCAAAAATGCTTTGGTCAAATCTAAAATTCCTTTATCGTGGTTTAATCGTCCTAAAAAAAGAAAAACAACCTCATCGGTAAACTTGAGTTCGTCACGATATTTTTGTTTTAGCAGTAAACTTGGAACAAATTTATCAGTATCAACACCACTTATAGAGCCTTTGCCTAAAACTCTTGAATTGCTGTCTTTGATTATTTTATTTTGTATCAAAAACTGTCTTTGCGATTGTCCATCCACAAGAATATTAGTCGCGCAAAAAACAATAAATCGGTCTATATTTTTTAGAATAATCTTAAACAAGCCGGTTTTAGTATGCCAAATTTGCCCAGTAAAAATATGGGTTCGAATTTTTACTCCAAGAATTTTTGCGGCCAAAATACCTGTCAAACCTGCTTTTGGCGTTATAGTATGTACGGCATCAAATTGTTGTTGTTTGAGGTATTGAACTAATAAAAACAAGGCTCGAATATCTTTGAATAAAGTAATACTTCGATGTATTGGAATGTTTTTTATTGCTTTTACATATCTACTTGAAAAAACTATAGTTGCATTGTCTTCAAAATTGGCAATTAAATAGATGTCAAACTCTTTTGACAAATACTCAAAATGTTTTAGCATAAAGGCATTTGCAGTAATTGGTGTGGCTACGATAAAGGCAATTTTTTTTCTCATTATAGCTTGGCAAGAAGGCGAATTAAAAAAAAGTTTTTTAGAAACAGTATCCTGAAAAAATTCTTTTGTTTGTCAAAAATAGTATTTTTTACAAAAAATAGATTTTCTTTTTGCAATTGTTTTTTCAAATCTAGATATTCCGAATATTTTGCCTTGTTCTTGAATAATTGATAAAACAGTGTTGTGGTCAAGAAACTTAATTTTTGATCAAAATAGCTTGCTTCAAGATGACTGTTTTCAAATTTCAGAAACGTAATTTTTTTCATAACCTTAATGATATCTTGAATCATTTTTTGTTTTTTTTCAGGATTTACATTTCGGGTTATAGAATCTGGTGTTTGCAAGAAATGAGCAACAATAGTGTTTACAGCCATCACCTTTTGTGCATGTAGAAAAACTCGAGTGTTAAATTCGTAATCTTCGATGTACAATTTTTCTTCAAAACGCAATTTATTTTCATTGAGGAAGCTTCTGTTGTAGAGTTTGTTACAAGCCGAATCCATATATCGGTATTTTTGATAATAATCGATACCTTTATTTATGGTGCCGCTAGTAGAATTGGCAAAAGTGTATACAATATTATTGGTCGTGTCAATACCTTGTGCTCCAAACTCCAGAATGTCAAGGTTGTTTTTTTCTGCTAAAGTAATTATTGGTTTCAATACGTTGGGTAAATACCAATCATCGGAATCTAAAAATAAAATATAATCACCAGATGCATTATCAATACCTGTATTTCTGGCGCCACCAAGACCTTTGTTTTTTTGCGAAATTATGGAAGCATTTCCTTTTTCAGATGTAAGCTTTTGGGCTACTTGTAAGCTGTTATCTGGCGACTCGTCATCAATAAAGATAACCTGAAAATCGTTTTCGTCAAGCCCTTGATTGTATACCGATGCGATACAAGTATCAAGATATTGCGCCACATTGTACATTGGAATAATGATACTAAGCTTTGTCATGACTTTACTAATAGTACATTTAATAAAAAAGTTAAGAAAAAATAAGCAGCAATTATTTTGGCCACAACTTGGTGTTGATTCTCAAAAAATTTATTTTTTATTAAAGGATAAATGATTACAAAACCCATTAAGAACCAAGATAAATAGGCAAACCTGTTGGAATAATTTGCCTTAATAACTAAAATCCATACCGCATTTGTGATTAAGAAGGTATTATATAATTGGGTATAAAAAACATCTTTGTAATTTTTTTTGAAAATAAAATACCAACCCGTAAAGACTGCTGAAGCACTATAAATAATAAAATCCCACCGGAAACCAACTTTTAGTACCGCTTCTAATAAATCTTCATCATCTTCAAAATAACCTTTTATACGTTCTTCGTCACCTAGACCTAAATTAAGAAATACTCCTTCAAAAAAAGCACCAAAAGCAAGTGACAAGAGTATTGTAAATAACCAAAAATAAATAATGAATTTTGTGTTTTTTACAAATCTAGAAATAATGTATGCTAATGTAGTTATTGTTAATGACTTATGTGCCATTATAGCTATAATAATAAATGGAATCATTTTCAAATTAGTATTTCGCGAAATAGCATATAAAAAAAAGGAAGTTGCAATACCGTTTCGTATCCCATTAGTTCCGTAAGCCCAAAATGACATGGAAATTATGAGCATAAAAAAACCATAAAACCAATACTCATTAAATAATTTTTTTGAAGCGTAGTATAGTGGCACAATATAAAGAGCTGCGCAAACCAAAAAATAAAACTCTACAGTCATTATCTTTGTACAAAATTGAGTAAAAAGCTCAAAATAAACATCTTTATCTTTATTAATGTCATAACCCTCAGCATAATCTTTGAAAGTTATGGCATAGGTACCCATATCTACGAAGTATTTTCCACTTATGGGTCGCAAGCCTATATATAACAATACAATAATAAAAACAAAATTACCCAATAAGTTTTTAGAAATTAAATTTTTTGAATCTTCAATATCTAATTGTGTTGATTGAACATAAAAAATCAACACAAAAAACATCAAAAAATAATAATAAAAGTTACTATAAAACTCTAATGGTACGAGTGTATTCAAATTGAAAAAATTGTGATGAATAAAAAACAAAACTACTTATTTTGTTGCTAAAAACAATTAAAGTTCTCTGAAAATTCTATAAACCAAAAGAACTAAACTATAATTTTAAATATCTTAAATGATTAAAAAATCAGTCCAAATATTTTTTTGCCACAATCGCTAAATCAAATTTTGCTAATAATTTAGTTTTATTCAGCATTAACGCTGCTTTGTATGACTCATCATTTAAAATCTTGTCAAGAGCAGTTGCAAAATCATACTCTTCTTCTATAAAATCAAAATCAACAGGAATATCTAAATAACCTTTGAAAAAATTAGGCGTTATAAGTCCTGTTTCTGTTTCTATATAGTTTGTTTTTTTAATACACTTTTCTAAACTCATTAATTCAGAAATTCCGTCTGTGCAATTGGATGTAACGACAGGTGTCTCAATAGCAATTGCTTCTACGATGACGTTTGGTGTTCCTTCATAGTAGGACGATAATGCTATTATTTTGGCTTTTTTTATGTAGGGATATGGATTTGATTTCCTACCAAGAAAAAAAACATTATTGTTAATTTTTAGATGCTTAATTAATTTTATTAAATGATTTTCTACTTCAACATCTCCATCTCCAATAAAAACTAAATTTGTATTTGGATTTTGCTTCAATGCTAAACTAAAAGATTTTACAAGGTGCCATGGAGATTTCTGGATTGATAATCGACCTAAAAAAAGCACTACATCTTTTTTAAAAATTTCAAGTTCTTCTTTTGACTCTAAATTGATCAAAGATAAAGCTACCATTTTTGCAATGTCATGAGGATTATATATGACTTTAAGTTTCTCTTTGAATTTAAATTTGCATTTTTCAATCAAATCTTTTTTTATAGCATCACTTATACATATTACTTTATCTATAAAATAATAAGTAGTTCTGAAACTCAGTTTAAAAAGCCTATTGAAAAATGTTTTGTTAACAAACTCAACACTTTTTAGGGCATGGATACTTGCAATTTTAAACTCGTTTGTAAAAGTGAGTGAGCTAAAAACATTTGCCATATCTCCAAATGAAATGGAATAATCAATCTTGTTTTGTTTTACAATTTTCCTTACAAGAAAGGGGATTTTTAAATAAAAATAAAATCGTTTTGGAGCAGACAATTGATAAAAATCTACTGAAGATAATCCATATTCATCCTCACCAAAGCTTATTATGTCAGTATCTAATTTAATAATTTTTACAGCTTTAACATTGTAACCTTGCTTTTTATAAAACTCATACAGATAAAGAGCCAGACGCTCCATTCCGCCTACACTTCCGTAGGGCATTATTAGTAAAATGTTTTTCATGCTAATTAATTTATCCTCAATAGTTCAAAGGTGCATTTATTTTTTACATAAAAAAAATTTAAGTTAACAATGATAAAGTATCTTTAAAAATTCAAATTTTATTTTTTTTATCTAAATAGTGCTGGTGCGTTAAATTATTAATTTATTTAATCAAAAATATTATATTGCTGTTCATTGACATTTTGATTTTTTTGAAAGTCTTTTAATAATTC